>NZ_BDCE01000019.1 GCF_001613345.1 Nocardia uniformis NBRC 13702
CAGCGCCACGGCGGCGCTGCGCGCCTCCGCCAGGGCGGACGCGACCGGTTCGGCGCGGCGGGCGCGGTCGAGTTCGATCTGGACTTCCGCCCGGCGCGGGGCGCCGGCGGCGTAGGTGTCGAGTTGGTCGCGTGCGGTGGTGAGGCGCCGATGCAGTTCGTGCAGGCGGCGCTGCCCCTCGGCCACCGTGCGCGTCCGGCTCGAATCGGTTTGGCGGAGTTCGAGTTCCGCCGTGATGGCGGTCAGGTCCGCGCGGGCGGTCGCCAGCAGGTCATGGGACCATTCGACCGCTTCGAGGGGGCCGACGGTTTCGGTGGCATTGCGACCGGCGGCCACGCCGATCTGGGCAATAAGGCGGTCGATGCTCTGGCGGCGGGTGTCGAGATCGGCGGCGCTGGCGCGGCGCTTATCGATGAGCCACTGTTCGGCGGTACCGAAACGTTCGGTGTCGAAGAGCTTTTCGAGGAGTTTCTCGCGATCCTCATTATCGGCGCGCAGGAATCGCGCGAAATCGCCCTGCGGCAGCAGCACCACCTGGAAGAACTGATCGGCGCTCATACCGAGCAGGCGCACGATCTCATCGCCGATATCGGGAATCCGCGAGAGGTTGAGTCCGCGGCCGTCCAACCATTCGAGGGTGGCGCCGGCCTGTTCGCTGATCCACCCGGTTCCGCGCTTCTTGGGCCGCTGAAATTCCGGGGTGCGAATGAGTCGCAGCCGTCGGCCGCCGAGCGTCGCCTCGAGGATCACCCGCGGCGGTGTGTGCTCATCGGCGTGATCGGAATGCAGCCGCTTGCTCTCCCCGCGCGCCCCGGGCACCCGTCCGTACAGGGCGAATGCGATGGCATCGAGCACGGTCGTCTTCCCCGCGCCGGTCTGCCCGTGCAGCAGGAACAGCCCATCGGCACCGAGTTCGTCGAAATCGACCACCGTGGTCTCGGCGAACGGACCGAAGGCGGTCAGCTCCAAGCGGTGCAGCCTCATGGTCGAACTCCCCCATCGCGCTCGAATCCGGTTTCCGCTGCGACCGGGTGTCGGCTCATGCCGTCATCTCGGTGGGGTCCGTGGTCGCGAACATCCCTTCCGCGGCCACCGCTTCTCGCCCCGGTTCCCGCACGGCGGCGGCCAATGCCCTTTCCACCCACTTCATTTCATTGTCATTGGGTGCGCCGCGCACATCACTCAGAAAGCTGTGCGCGATCTCGGTATCGCGACGCCCGTGCACGCGCTCACGGTAGCGCAATTCCGGATTCCCCTCGGGCCGAACCCATTCCACATGGACCGCGTGCGGAAAGCGCTCGCGCAGTTTGCGCAGTGCATCCACCGGCCGGGCATGATCGGTGAGAGTAGCTGCGACATAGTCATTCTCGGCGTCGGCGAACTCCGGTTCGGTGAGCAGTTCCGCCAGATTGCCACTGAGCTGACTCAGCCCGCGCACCACCGGCAGATCGATTCGCCGCACCTGTGCCAGCCCATCGGCCGCGAGATCCACAATCCACACCGCTTTGCGCTGCGACCGCTCTCCGAACGAATACGGCAGCGGCGACCCGCAATAGCGCACCGATTCCGAGAGCGTCTGCGGCGAATGCAGATGCCCCAGCGCCACATAGTCGATGCCGTCGAAGGCCCGCAGCGGCACCGTTTCGACCCCGCCCACCGAAATGGACCGCTCCGATCCGGTCGCCTCCCCGCCGACGACGAAGGCATGCGCCAAGACCACCGACCGCACTGTCGCGGCGGCGCGATTACGCTCCGCCAGATCGGCGCGAATCAGTCCCATGGCCGCGTCGAGAATCTCGGCATGCGAACGCGCCTGCGGCACACCCAATTCGACCCGGGTGATATCCGGCTCCAGATACGGAATGCCGTAGAACGCCACCTCCCCGTGTGCGTCCGACAGCACTACGGGCCGTCCCACCTCGGCAATGGTGGTGCGCAAATGCAATCCTCCGGCCGCCGCGAAACTCCCCAGCGCCCCCAGCCGGGTCGGCGAATCGTGATTGCCGGAGGTCGCCACGATGGTTGCCCCCGCCGCGCGAATGGCCTCGAATCCGCGGTTGCACACCGCGATCGCATCGGCGCTGGGAATGGACCGGTCGTACACGTCACCGGGCACGACGACCACGTCGACTTGCTCCGCGGCAACCGTGGCGGCAATGGCCGCGAGCGAGCACGCCTGATCGGCTAGCAGATCGACGCCGTGGAAGGTGCGCCCGATATGCCAGTCCGAGGTGTGCAGGATCCGCATGTCGCAGAACCGTATGCGATACGGCCGACAACTTCACCGCCACCCGGGCCAGTCGCCCGAAAACCGCCGATGCATTGCAATTCGTTTGCCAAGGGGACAGCTGATCTCGCAACGGTCGGGGTACCTCGCCGGGTACGCCCGGAATCGGTTCGGCACCTGACCGCAGGCACGGATCTGTAACAGTAGACGGCTCTCAGTCGGCCGCTGGAAGTCACGGGGAGGCGGATCTGTCACTATCTGGGGCTATGACCGCACCGATGCTGTTTGCGCTGCTGTTGGTCTTCCTCGCCGGGCTGGCCGTGGGCTGGTTGGCGCATGCCGCGCGGGCGGGGCAGCGTGCCGCGGTGGCGGAGGCGCGCCTCGCGGCCGTGAACGACAACGAGCGGTTGTTACGGCAGTCGCTCAGCGCCGCCAGTGAGGACGCGGCGCGGCGGCAGTCCTATGCCATCGGCAATCTGGTGGAACCGTTGCGCGAGGCGGTCGGCGCGCTCAACCGCAATATCCAGGAGGTCGAGCACAACCGCATCAACGCGTATTCGGGTCTGCGCGAACAGGTTGCGGGGATGCAGCGTATTTCGCACCAGCTCACCACGCAGACGGGTCAATTGGCATCGGCGCTGCGCAATCCCCAGGTGCGCGGGCGCTGGGGTGAGATCCAGTTGGAACGTGTCGTGGAATTGGCGGGTATGACCCGGCACTGCGATTTCGACACCCAGGTGACCCGCCGGGGCGATTCGGTAATACGCCCGGACATGGTGGTGCGGCTGGCGGGTGAGCGCCAGATCGTGGTGGATGCCAAGGTGCCGTGCTCCGCCTATCTGGACGCCACCTCCACCGAGGATCCGCGCGAACAGAAGCGGCTACTCACCCAGCACGCCAAACATCTGCGTGCCCATGTCGACCAACTGGCTGATAAGGAGTACTGGGCCGCGTTCGAACCCTCCCCGGAATTCGTGGTGCTGTTCGTGCCGGGTGATCCCTTTCTCGACTCCGCGCTCACCAACGACACCGGATTGCTGGAATACGCCTTCGGGCGGAATGTGATTCTGGCGACCCCCACCACCCTGGTAGCGCTGCTGCGTACGGTGGCGCTGAGCTGGCGGCAGGAGGCGCTCACCCGGGATATGGCGCAGGTGCACCAGTTGGGCCGCGACCTGTACTCCCGCCTGAGCGTCGCGGGTCGGCATATGGACGATCTCGGGGCGCAGCTGGGAAAAACGGTGATGGCGTTCAACAAGGCCGTTGCCTCGGTCGAATCGCGCGTCATGGTGACCGCTCGCAAACTGCATGAATTGGAGATTGCCGACACGCCCGTCCCGGATATCGGACGAGTTGACTCCTGGCCGCGAGCGGTGGGTTTCAGTGATACCGCGGACGGTTACGCCGACAGTATCGACCAGCGCGGGTAAGAGGCACATAGCAAGCCGCGTGATGTCGCCTCCCTCGCGGAATAGCGACATGCCTTAGTGTGCTTGACGTGGCAGTAACCCCAAGCGACCGAGCCGACGTGCCCCCGTCGCATAGTTCGATTCTGCCGTCGGTGCCGGGCGTCCCCGCCGGAGCGGCGGTATTGATCGCCGTTACCTGCACCTTTCTCGGGTTTTTCATCGACGCCGCGGGTGGTTCGGAGCTGACCGGCACCTTCTCGTCGCTGTATGTGCTGGGATGCGTGCTCTCGGTGCTGGTGGTGCGCTTCCGGGGTCTTTTCACCGCCCTGGTGCTGCCGCCGCTGCTGCTGTTCTTCGCGGTGCCGCTGGCCTATCAGCAGATGCTCGGCAACGCCAGCAGCCTCAGGCTCAAGGACATGATCTTCAATCTGGCCATTCCGCTGGTCAACCGCTTCCCGGTAATGGCGCTGGCCACCGTGCTGGTGCTGGCCATCGGCGGGGCCCGGATCTACCTTCATCGCCGCGAGGCCGACCCGGGTAACGCTCGGTCGCGCACCCCACGCTCCCGTAGCGCGCGCCCGAACAGCAATGCCGTCCGATCCCGCCGAACCCGTCCGGCCGATACGGAACCGGCCAAACGGCGTTTCCGCGCGAAACCGGCTGGGGACGATGAATTCGACGACCGCACACCGGCACCCGCGCCACGTGGCCGCCGTCCCAACGGCCGGGTAGCCGAGCGGCCACCGCGCGTCGGAGCCGAGCGACCGTCCTCGGGGACTCCCGCCGACCGCAAGCGCGCCGCGGCCAAACCGCCGACCGGGGATCGCAAGCCGACCGCCGCCGGTCGCAAGGGCCCGGCTTCGGACCGCAAACCGCCTGTCGCGGAAAAGAAGGCGGCGGCCGCCGATCGCACCCCGCCCGTGAACGGCCGCAAGCCCCGCACGGATCGGGTACCGCCGACCGATCAGCCCCGCCGTCGTGGCCAGACCGGCGAGGTGCCGCCGCACCCCCGCCCGAACGTCCGCTACCGCGACCGCGATTCGGGTCGCATCGAGCGCTGAAGCGCCATCCGGCTACTTCCGAGATATCCGCGGCTGTAACGAGTCGGCCCTCGATATCGACAGCACCGGTGTATCACGTCGGCGCAGAGTGTGACAGCTCACGGGTTCGGCTGTGGATATGGCGATTTGGCTTTCCGAGGGGTATCCGCAGGACGGCCCGACACACACTGCGCTCGACGGCTAGAACCGCTACACAACAGCTACACAGTGTTCTGACAACAGTTACGAAAAAGCCCACGCCCCCGTGCGAACCAGCACGGGGGCGTGGGCGTTCGTAGTCTTTGTCTCAGCGAGCCGCGCGCAGCTCGCGCGGTAGCGAGAACACCAGGGTCTCATTGGCCGTCGTCACCGGCTGCACCTCACCGAAGCCGTGTTCGGCCAGCAGCTCCAGCACACCCTCGACCAGGATCTCCGGCACCGAGGCGCCCGAGGTGACGCCGACGGTGCGCACCCCCTCCAGCCACGCCAGGTCCAGTTCGCGGGCGTAGTCGATCAGGTACGAGGCCCGAGCGCCCGCGCTGAGGGCGACCTCGACCAGCCGCACCGAGTTGGAGGAGTTGCGCGAGCCCACCACGATGACCAGATCGCATTCTGGAGCCATGGCCTTGACTGCGGTCTGCCGATTCGAGGTGGCGTAGCAGATGTCATCGCTGGGCGGATCCTGCAGGTTCGGGAAGCGCTCCCGCAGTTTCTTCACCGTCTCCATGGTCTCGTCGACCGACAGTGTGGTCTGCGACAGCCAGATGACCTTGTTCTCATCGCGCACGGTGACATTGCCGACCGATTCGGGTCCGTCCACCAGCTGCACGTGCTCGGGGGCCTCACCGGCGGTGCCCTCGACCTCCTCATGGCCCTCGTGGCCGATGAGCAGGATGTCGAAGTCGTCGCGGGCGAAGCGCTTGGCTTCCTGGTGCACCTTGGTCACCAGCGGGCAGGTGGCGTCGATGGTGTGCAGGCTGCGTTCGGCGGCGGACTCGTGCACCATCGGCGAGACGCCGTGTGCGGAGAACACCACCACCGCGCCACGGGGCACCTCGTCGGTTTCGTCCACGAAGATCACCCCGCGCTCCCGTAGCGTCTCCACCACGTGCCGGTTGTGCACGATCTCCTTGCGGACGTAGACGGGCGCTCCGTGCTTCTCGAGCGTCTTCTCCACCGTCTCGACCGCGCGGTCCACACCGGCGCAGTAACCGCGGGGTTCGGCCAGTAATACGCGTTTCGCCGAGTCGGCATTACCCGTACTGGCCGACCGGGTGATTCCGACGTTCAAGGGGATAGCCGAGGACATGCCCCACAGAATACGTGTGCGGGGTGAATCGCATTTGGTGGGAGGCAAGGCTAACTCCGACTTTCCCGGACTCGTGCTCTTTGCATCACACGGCGTTTCGGGCAGGCTAGGACCATGTTTCGACCTCCCTTCCTGGCCCGGGTGGCCGCCGGGGCCGCCGTTTACGCCCTCGAGGAAACCCGGCGGCTACCGACGACCGCACTGAACCTGCCCATTACGGCCGCGAGCCAGATGCTGCAGAACTTCATGCACCTGCAGCAGTTCGTGACCAGCCTCGCCCTCAAAGGCGACGAAGTTTTCGACCGCTTGACCAACCGCCCGGAGGAGCAGCCGGAGTGGGCCACCTTCGACGAAGATTCCGACGACGAGCAAACCTTCGGCACCGCGTCGGAATCGGCACGCACGAGCCGTTTCGACCTGTATAGCCCCGAGGATTCGGCGGCGGCGATCGTGGACGCCGCACCCGAATCGGCCGAAATCCCGGCACCGGAAGTGGCCGAAATCTCGCAGCCGACGGCTGAGGATTCCGCAATCACCGCGCAGGAGGCGGCGATTTCGGAGACTTCTGAGGCTTCTGAGACTTCTGCGCCGGAGCGCACCGAGGTTTCGGAGCCGGTCGCCGAGGCGGCTGCCACTCCCGCTGAAACCTCTGTTCCCGCAACCGCTTCCGTGGCGTCCACCAATGGCCGCAATGGCAGCTCCGCGGCGATCGTGGAGCCGGAGGTCGCCACCCGCTACGACTACCTGAACATGACCCTGGCGCAGCTGCGTGCCCGTCTGCGCATGCTCAGCGTCGACGAACTGGCCCAGCTGCTCAGCTACGAGCAGCAGACCCAGGCGCGTGCGCCCTTCCTCACCATGCTCACCAACCGCATCGCCACCGTTAAGTCCAAGTGAGCTGACTTCACGCAGCGCCACCGACCCGACACAGCGCCGATCGACCGGTCAACCGAGTCCGGACGATCGGCGCTGTGTTGTCTCCGCGGAACCCCGCCCCGCATTCCGCGTACCTTCCGGCCGGAAGCCATTCCCGCCTTTTCTGGTTATCACTGACGTTTCGGCGGGTGCGTTCGACCTGTGTCGGTGCCGCCAACCACAATGGCGGGGTGAGCGACACTGGTTCGGCGACACCCGCGAGTACCGCGCGTCAGGCGAGTTCCCCCGAGAACCCCTGGCCAGTGCGCACCATCTCGGTCAAGGTGGCGCAGTGGATCGACAAACTCGGCGCGGTGTGGGTGGAGGGTCAGATCACCCAGATGAATTTGCGGCCGGGTACCCGCACGGCATTTCTGGTGTTGCGCGATCCGGCGGCCGATATGTCGATTTCGGTCACCTGCGATCCGGATCTGTTGCGCAAGGCCGCAGTGCCGCTACAGGAGGGCAGCCGGGTCATTGTCTACGGCAAGCTGTCGTTCTTCACCGGTCGCGGCACGATTTCCCTGCGCGTCACCGAGATTCGGCCCGTGGGAATCGGTGAGCTACTGGCCCGCATCGAACGGTTGAAGGCGCTGCTGTCGGCCGAGGGTCTGTTCGATCCCCGCCTCAAGCGCCCGATTCCCTTCCTGCCCAAGCGAATCGGCCTCATTACCGGGCGCGCCTCGGCCGCTGAGCACGATGTGGTGACGGTCGCGACGCAGCGCTGGCCCGCGGCGCTCTTCGAGATTCGCAATACCGCCGTACAGGGGCCGACCGCGGTGCCGCAGATCCTGGAGGCCATTGCCGCGCTCGACGCCCATCCGGAGGTGGAGGTGATCGTCTTGGCGCGCGGTGGCGGCAGCGTGGAGGATCTGCTGCCGTTCTCCGATGAAACCCTGTGCCGGGCAATTGTTTCCGCCAAGACGCCGATTGTGAGCGCGATCGGGCACGAGCCGGACAACCCGATCAGCGACTATGTGGCCGATCTGCGCGCCGCTACGCCCACCGATGCCGCCAAGCGGGTGGTCCCCGATGCCGCCGCCGAAATGGCGCTGCTGAGTGAACAGCGCGAGCGCGCCGCCGCCGCACTGCGCGGCTGGGTGAACCGGGAGGCACGCGCCCTGGAGCAACTGCGCTCGCGCCCGGTGCTCGCCGAACCACTGCGCATGCTCGACCAGAAGTACGATGAGGCGGAGCGGCTGCGTACCGCCGCCCGGCGCGCGGTCGAGCACGCGCTCTCCGCCGAATCCACCACCACCCGGCATCTGCGTGAAAAACTCACCGCCGTCGGCCCCGCCGCCACCCTGGCGCGTGGTTACGCCGTGGTGCAACGGGTTTCGGGGACCGAGCGGCATGTGGTGCGCTCCATCGACGATTCCCCCGCCGGCAGTCAGCTGCGCATCCGCGTGGCCGACGGCGCGATATCCGCCGCCGCCCTGGGCACCCAGCCCCTCGGCACCCGTACCGTCCGAAAGGAATCCGCACCGAATGACCGAGACTGACCTCGCCGAAATCGCCGGCTTCGGCTACGAACGCGCCCGCGACGAACTGGTGAATGTGGTGAAGATGCTCGAACAGGGCGGTATGGACCTGGACGAGTCCCTCGCCCTGTGGGAGCGCGGCGAAGCTCTCGCCACCCGCTGCGAGGAGCATCTCGCGGGCGCGCGGCAGCGGGTCGAGAACGCGCTGTCGCGACGTGAACAGGAGTAGGCCATGACCATCCGCCGGGCGGTCCCCGATATCCACACCACCGATATGACGGGCAGCCGCGCCTTCTACCGTGAACTCGGCTTCGAGGAGGTCATGGACCTCGGCTGGGTGGTAACCCTGGCCAGCCCCTCGAATCCGACCGCCCAGATCACCCTGTTCAGCTCGGACACCGCGGACCACGCGGATATGAGTGTCGAGGTCGACGATGTCGACGCGGTCCACGCCGCCATGGTGGCCGCCGGATCCGAAATCGTCTACGCGCTCCGCGACGAACCCTGGGGCGTGCGCCGTTTCTTCGCCCGCGACCCGAACGGGAAGGTCGTGAACGTGGTCAGCCACCGCTGAGCCAGGTCACCGGGAAAACGGTGGTGGCACAGCGACCGCCACCAGTGCCCGTTCGGTCGGCGCCAGCGGAGCTCAGGAGGAGAGAGTGCCGCACTTCGGACCGCCGGAGCTGTCCACAGAGCCGATCTTCAGCATGTGGATCAGCGCACAGAAGGCGTTCACGACCGAATCGGCCGAGCCGGTGTCGAGAGCCGACCCGGACGGCGCGGCAACAGGAGCGGCCACGCTCACCACCGGCGCGGCACCCGCGATTCCCGCAGGCAGGGCGAAGGTAGCGGTAACGGCAAGAGCGGCAATAACTTTCCTCATCCGGCGAGTATTGCCGCGATCCCGACCTCGATCACGCCCCCACTACTCGGGGCACCCGCCCACAGCGCCCGCGAACAAGATCAGGGAATCGGCAGCGGCAGAGTGCGAGTAGCGCCCGCCACCAGTTCCCCCTCGCGTTTCATTCAGGGGCGCGGAAGCGAGCGGGAGACGGCACAGCGCCGCGGACCGGGATGGGCACCGCCAGCGAAATGGCGGACAAGTTCCGGGTAAGCCACGGCGGTCCGGTCCGAGCCTGCGCCGCCACCGGTTCCCCCGCGCGGTTCCGCTCAGGCGGAAGAACGACCGGAGTAGCCGAGGGGGCGCAGCCTGATGTTCGCGAGCATTCGAGGCGAAGCCGGACAACCAGAAGCGGCGCGAGTCAGCGCCCGCAGGGGCACGGGACGAAACCCGATAACCAGAAGCGGCACGATCAGCGTTCTCGGGGGTTCGGGGGCGAAGCCCCTGAGAGCCTCCCGAGAGTAGGGATCACCCTCGGGACAACGGTTGGGCCCGGCCGACCGCGGTAGCGAGCACGTTGCAGGCTGGGACGCTGCCCGCAGCGGCACGAATCAGCACCTTCGGGGGTTCGGGGGCGAAGCCCCTGAGAGCCCCCCGAGAGTGGGGATCACCCTCGGGGCAGCGGTTGGGCTTGGCCGGTGACGGTGGCGAGGGTGTTGTAGGCGGCGGCGTTGCCCGCGCCCTTGATGAGGATTCGGACATCGCCGAAATCGGTGATCCAGGCGGTTTCGGTGCCGGGTTCGGCGTAGACGACCCACTTGCGGTCGCCGATTTGCTCGGTTCCGGTGGCATAGCGGGTGCCGACCACGTTTTTGGCGAGGGCCTCCTCGGCCGCGTCTGTTTGGGTCAGCTGCATGTAGGTGCCCTGCGGCGTGAGGAAGCCGACGGTGCTGACCGCGCCGCCGCCGGGGCCGGTAATGGTGTCGTGGTGCCCGGAGTTGGGGGTCCAGCCTTCCGGCAGCGCGGGCTTGCGGATGGGGAACGACATGCGTTTCGCATCGTCGGCCAGCGAATTGTCCAGATCGAAGTGCGGGATCTGGCCGGGTGTCGGCCCCTTCGCGGAGAACGTGCACTGGCTGGCGATTCCGGCGATGACCAAGCAGATCAGCACCAGTGGCAGCAGCGACCAGAACAGGTCTTTCCAGTCGTTCATGATCCGCGGCTTCGTATTCGGCACGCCCCCAGTATCCACGGCGGTGGGCTGCGGCCTCGGTCACAGGTAGCGGCGGCGGTCCGTCGCACGGCATCCCGGTGATCGACCTCTACGGAATTGGAACGTGAGTACCTGAATGCCGGGTCCGGCCTCAATGCGACAATTACGCGGCAGTAAGTCAAAACTAGGAGGCACCTGTCATGACCGCATCCAGCCGCCGCGAGGCTCCGGACCGCAACCTTGCCCTGGAGTTGGTCCGGGTCACCGAGGCCGGCGCCATGGCCGCAGGGCGGTGGGTCGGCCGTGGCGACAAGGAAGGCGGCGACGGTGCGGCCGTGGACGCGATGCGGCAGCTGGTGGCGACCGTATCGATGCGCGGCATCGTGGTGATCGGCGAGGGCGAGAAAGACGAAGCGCCCATGCTGTACAACGGTGAGCTGGTCGGTGACGGCACCGGTGCGGAGCTGGATTTCGCCGTCGACCCGATCGATGGCACCACGCTGATGGCCAAGGGTTCGCCGGGCGCGATCTCCGTGCTGGCGGTCGCCGAGCGCGGCGCCATGTTCGATCCCTCCGCGGTCTTCTACATGGAGAAGATCGCCGTCGGCCCGGATGCCGCCGATGTGATCGACCTCGGTGCCCCGATCGCGGAGAACCTGCGCCGCGTCGCCAAGGCCAAGGGCTCCTCGGTGTCCGACCTGACCGTCTGCATCCTGGACCGTCCGCGCCACGCCCAGCACATGCAGGAGGTGCGCGACGCGGGTGCGCGTATCCGGCTCATCTCCGACGGTGACGTGGCCGGTGCCATTGCCACCGCCCGCCCCGAATCCGGCGTCGACATGCTGATCGGTATCGGCGGCACCCCCGAGGGCATTATCGCCGCGGCCGCCATGCGCTGTATGGGTGGCGCGCTGCAGGCCAAGCTGGCCCCCAAGGATGACGAGGAGCGCCAGAAGGCCATCGACGCGGGCCACGACCTCGACCGCATTCTCGGCACCGAGGACCTCGTCTCCGGTCAGGACGTTTTCTTCTGCGCGACCGGCGTCACCGATGGCGATCTGCTGCGCGGTGTCCGCTACTACGGCGGCGGTGCGTCCACCCAGTCCATCGTCATGCGCGCCAAGTCCGGCACCGTCCGCATGGTCGATGCCTATCACCGTCTGTCGAAGCTGCGCGAATACGCATCGGTGGATTTCGTCGGTGACGACGAGGCCGCCCCGCCCATGCCCTGATTCCAATACCAGCGAATGTCGTTGCCGCCCAGCGCCTCCGAGGTGCTGATCGCGCTGTCCGACATCGCAAGGCAGCTCGGCGCGGTCGGACAGCCAACCATGCTGTCCGACCGCGCCGACGCCGTTGTCGCGCGCGTCGCCGGCCTGGTGGTGAAGGCCCACCCGTTCGATGCCGACGCCGCCGCGCTCCACACCCGTCTGCGCCTCGCCGCCCACCCGCGTTTACACCGAATCCTGGTGCCGCCCGCGCAGATCGACGGCGATGTCCTGACCATCCGCTCCGGCCGTGTGTACTCGGCCTGGCCATACGGCGAACCGGTCGACCCCGACGATCCAGATGCCGCCCCATGGGAGGCAGCAGCGGCTCTCCTCGCCGCCCTGCACAACTGCCCGCTGCCCTCCCTCATTGACGATTCGGTCTCCGCCGAGCCGAGTCCCGCAACCGACGGCACCGCATCTCATGCGAGCGCGTCCACTCCCACTGCGCGGCATCCGATCCCGATCGCCGACACCCCGACCCGGGTGACGTCCGGCTACGGCCCCGAGGTGGGCAGCCCCACCCCCGCGGCAGACCGGAGTCCCGCGACGACAGTCGGCTTCGACCGGCGAACCCGTCTACCGGCGGCGGGCGGTCCGGAGCGTGTCCAGCGTGCGATGGATCGCCTGCGCGCGGCCACCGGTATCGCGGATCCCGCTGCGGCGGACGTGGTGTGGCGCGCCTATGGCAGGCTGCCTTCACTCCAGCACGGGGAGAACACCATCCAGGACCCCCGGCGAAATCCCGGTGAAATATCAGGACCCCGCCCCGCCCATTCCGCCCGGCGACAGGCGTTGGTACACGGCGACTTTCATCTCGGCCAGCTGATTCGCCTGCCCACCGCCGCCTCGGGGCGCGGTCGCGCGGCGCAACCGCCGAGCGGCGGACGATCCAGCGTCACGCCCGGAGACAACGTCGCGACCGGAGACAACATCACGCCCGCAACCGATGTCACGACCGGAGACAACATCACGCTCGGGGGCGCTGTCACGGCCAGGGGCAACATCACGACCGGAGGCGAAAACCGCTGGCGGCTGGTGGATGTGGATGATCTCGGAGTCGGGGATCCGGTATGGGATCTGGCGCGGCCCGCCGGATTCTTCGCGGCGGGCATTCTCGATCCTGTTGCGTGGGAGCGGTTCCTCACGGCCTACCGGCGATCGGGTGGACCCGCGGTGCCGGGTGGCGGGGATGTGTGGGCGGTCCTGGATATCCCGGCGCGGGCACTGGTGGTGCAGACGGCGGCGATCGCGGTGGCCAAAGCGGGGCTGGTGGGGCGCGAATTGGATGAGCTGGATACGGCTTTGGTTGATTCGTGCTACCGGATGCCACCTGCCGTATGGTAAATCCCGCATGTATTTGCTGAATTGGGGAGCTGAAGTCGGATGCAGTGTCCGAAATGTCACGCCATGATGCATACCTACAACCGGGCGGGGGTTCAGATCGAGCAGTGCGGCGCCTGCCGGGGAATCTTCCTGGATTACGGTGAACTGGAGGCGCTGACTCGAATGGAGTCCGGGTACTCCGCTCCCCCGGCGACACCGCGGTTCGGCGCTCCGCCCATGTACGGCGCTCCGGTCTGGGGCGCACCTCGTCAGGGCTACGGACATTACAAACACAAGCACAAGAACAACTTCGGCAAGATGCTGTTCTCGTCGTAAACACGGCGCATCGGGTGACTCCTGGCATGCCGCCGTGTTCGATCCACCGCCGTGTTCGATCCACCGCCGCGTTCCATCCGGTGTCGTATTCCCGTCTCACCCCACTCTCGGGCGTGCCGATCCCCTCAGGCGTGGCATCCCCATGAACCCGGACTCGGGCATAGGGTCGAATCCATGAGTGAGGAGACCGAATACCGCATCGAACACGACACCATGGGCGAGGTCCGGGTACCCGCGCGCGCGTTGTGGCGGGCCCAGACTCAGCGGGCCGTGCAGAACTTTCCGATCAGCGGCCGCGGCTTGGAGCGCACGCAGATTCGCGCGCTGGGATTGTTGAAGGCCGCGTGCGCGGTGGTGAACCGGGACCTGGGGCTGCTGGACGCGACCAAGGCCGACGCCATTATCGCCGCGGCCACCGAGATCGCCGATGGCGAGCACGACGACCAGTTCCCCATCGATGTCTTCCAGACCGGTTCCGGCACCAGTTCGAATATGAACGCCAACGAGGTGATCGCCACCATCGCGGCGCGTAATGGCGTCACCGTCCACCCCAATGACGACGTGAATATGTCGCAGTCGTCCAATGACACCTTCCCGACCGCCACCCATCTGGCCGCCACCGAGGCCGTGGTGAAGGATCTCGTTCCGGCACTGGAACACCTGCGCTTGGCCCTGCTGGACAAGTCCACCGAATGGCGTGAAGTGGTGAAGTCCGGCCGCACCCACCTCATGGACGCCGTGCCGGTCACCCTCGGTCAGGAGTTCGGTGGCTACACCCGCCAGGTGAGCGCCGGTATCGAGCGTATGCTCACCACGCTGCCGCGGCTGGGTGAACTGCCGATCGGCGGCACCGCGGTCGGCACCGGACTCAACGCACCGACCGACTTCGGCGCGAAAGTCGTTGTGGAACTGAAGAAGTCGACCGGTTTGGACGCGCTGTCGGAAGCGCGCGACCACTTCGAGGCGCAGGCCGCCCGGGACGGACTGGTGGAGGTATCGGGCGCACTGCGCACCGTCGCCATCAGCCTTACCAAGATCGCCAATGACATTCGCTGGATGGGTTCGGGCCCGCTCACCGGCCTCGGCGAACTCCAGCTTCCGGACTTGCAGCCGGGCTCCTCCATTATGCCCGGCAAGGTGAATCCTGTTCTCCCCGAAGCGGTTACCCAGGTCGCGGCGCAGGTTATCGGCAATGACGCGGCGGTCGCCTGGGGTGGCGGCAACGGCCACTTCGAACTGAACGTCTACATCCCGGTCATGGCCCGCAATGTCCTGGAATCGATTCGCCTGCTCGCCAATGTCTCCCACCTGTTCGCCGATAAGTGCGTCAGCGGATTGGTCGCCAATGTGGAGCATCTGCGCACCCTGGCCGAATCCTCGCCGTCCATTGTGACGCCGCTGAATTCGGCCATCGGATATGAGGAAGCCGCGGCGGTCGCGAAGCAGGCGCTCAAAGAACGCAAAACAATCCGTCAGACCGTCATCGACCGTGGTCTTATCGACGACAAGCTCGCACTGGAGGAGCTCGACCGCCGTCTGGATGTGCTTTCCATGGCGAAAGTCGACGGTAAATAGCTTGGTACGGGAGTGACTACTGAGAATCACCGGGGTCAGCGACCAGTTTTTTTCTTTTCCGTGCTCGGATGTGAAACGCATCACGCATTGCCTCCGATTAGCTGAGTGTCCGCCAAAACAGCGGATTCCCCCGGAAAGGACAAGACAATGTTAACTAGCCTCGCTGCATTCTTCGTAGTACTCGGTGCCGCCGGACTCGTCGCTGCTCTGGCGACACTGGGCATCATCATTTGAACAGCACAGTCCTGGGTATGGCGGCGTAAGCCGCCATACCCACGTGCTGTGCCGGGAATTCGATTCGATCACTTCGGAATTCGACAACCCATCACCGCGGGCTCATGGATTCGGCGTAATTCTTCAGGTCGATATCATTAGCTGCCCTGTCGCCGTACATCGCCATCAGTGCGAAGGCGCGCGAGCCGAGGAACCAATTGCGGAGACGAATCCCGCGGGCGGTCTTCGGAGCCAGGAACGGCCCGGGGTTTGAACCATCGATCTTGCGCATATAGCGCTTCACGATCTCCTCGTACCGCGCAAATGCCACGGCCTGGTCCCCGTTCGCCGCGGCCAGTTCACCCGCGAGCACGTACGCGCCCACCACCGCGAGCCCGGTGCCGAATCCGGCGAGGGTATTGCCGTAGGCCGCGTCACCGAGCAAGGCCACCCGCCCGGCCGTGAAGTTCTTCATCCGCACGTGGCTGATGGAGTCGAGGTAGAAGGTGTCGAGACCGGCCAGCTCGGCCAGCATATCGGGCACCTTCCAGCCCATTCCGGCGAACTTGTCGATGACGATCCGCTTCTGGGCGGCGATATCGTCGCGGGGGAAGTCGAGCTCCGGCGTCGCGAACATGTACATGTGCGGCGACTTCGGACCACCCTCGACCGCCAGCCGTCCGGGAGTGTTGTGGGCGTATGCGATTTCGCGTTCCGGTGGCGCGTACGGATCAACCCGATTATCGCCCGCGATGCAGTAGTACCAGCCGTGGTAGTTGACGTAATTCCGCTCGGGCCCGAATACCAGACTCCGGACGGTGGAATGGATTCCATCCGCGCCGAACACCAGGTCGAAGGTGCGGGCGGATGCTTCGGCGAATTCGACGTGCACACCGTCGGCGGTTTCGGTGAGCGCGGTGATGTGGTCACCGAAGACGTACTCGCAGCCCTCGGCAGTGTGATCGTAGAGGACCTCGGCCAGGTCACCACGCCGAATCTCGAGGTCGCCGCCGGTGAAATCACCTGACATGACCGCTAATTCGCGGCCTTCGGCGTCCACGAACCACATATCAGCGGTGCCGGTGCGCCGGGCGCGAATATCCCCGAGGATGCCCATGCGCTCCAGCACGGTCAGGTGCGTCGCGCCCTTGAAATCGATGGCCTGGCCGCCGGGCCGCGGCGCGGGGGCCTTCTCGACGACGGTGACGTCGAAGCCGTAGCGGCTGAGCCAGTATGCGAGAGCCGGTCCGGCGATGCCGGCGCCGGAGATGAGGACGGTGGTGTTGCGCATATCGAGTGCTCCGTTCGAGTAACTGCGTCTGCTAGACGCTTTTTAACGTACGGTAGACGCAGTTAGACGTCAACGGCGATTTCGGGAAGGATGTGGGCATGGCCGCACCGACCACGACCGAACTGCTCTGGGGCACCCAGCAGCGACCCAGGCGCGGGCCCAAACCAAGCCTCAGCCTGGAGCGGATCGTCACCGAGGCGGTCGCGCTCGCCGATGCGGAGGGACTGACCAGCCTGTCCATGGCGCGCCTGGCCGAACGCCTGGGCTGCGCCAAGATGGCGCTCTACCGGTATGTGCCGGGCAAGGCCGAACTGACCGCGCTCATGCTCGACACCGCCATGGGCGTACCACCGGAGCCCGGACCGCACTCCGATGCGCAGGAACCCTGGCGCGATTACTTACGCCTCTGGGCCGAGACCTTCTTCCATCGAGTCCGGGCGCACCCCTGGAGCATCGAACTCTCCGTCGGCGCTCATGTGATGGGCCCCCATGAGATGGATTGGCTGGAGAGCGCACTCGCCACCCTCGCCGATACCGGCCTGACCGCCGCCGAGCGTTTCGACACCGTCGTACTGCTGATCGGCCACGTACGGAGCCTTGTCCAGCAGGTGGGCGAGCACGGCGATGATGCGGAAGACCTTCTGCAACAGGAAATGTCGGCCATTCTGACCACGCACGGTGAGCGCTACCCGCAAGTTGCCGCGACCTTGGCCGAGGCGGCGAGCACACCGCCCGGCGCTACCGGCCGCGACAATGCCCTGCACTTCGGCATCGATCGCATCCTCGACGGCCTGGGCACACTCATCACCGAACGCAAGTAATCCTGTTGCCGCCCGGCACTGCGGCCTACAGTCGAAGAATGTCCGATCTTCCTGAATTGCAGCAGGACGCCATCACCACGGTCCGCGAGTTCTTCGCCGCGCTGGAGATGAACCTCGCCGACGAAGCCATCGAACTGGTCGACCCCGGCATCGTCTGGAGAAACACCTCGCTACCGGATATCCGCGGTATCAACCGGGTGCGCTCGATACTGCGCAAGCTCGGCAACGATCGGTTCGGCTTCCGCGTGGATATGCACCATATCGCCGCCAATGGGGAGAATGTGGTGCTCACCGAGCGCACCGACTACCTGCGCATGGGCCCGGTCGAGATCGGGTTCTGGGTGTGCGGGACCTTCGAACTCGTCGATGGCCGAATTGCCCTGTGGCACGACCACTTCAGCTGGGAGAACTTCCTGCGCGGCACCGTGAAGGGCCTCGCCCGCGCGGCACTCTCGCGCTGACGCCGGTCCCGGCATGTCGCTGACACCGACCTCGTCATCCCGGCATGTCGCTGACACCGACCTCGTCATCCCGGCGTGTTTGTGGCCGGGATCCACACCTTCGGATAGGGCGTGGATTCCGGCCACAAACATGCCGGAATGACGAGGGGCGCAGGTGCTTCAGATGGCCGGGAGGCTCAGGGGCGCAGGTGCTCCAGTTCGGCGCGGGCCTGCTCGCCCGTCGCACCGAGATCGGTGCGGGAGAAGACCTTCCACTGCGCCAGCAGCGGGCCGAAGACCAGCTCGGGCTCCTTGGCGCGGTCGTAGATTCCGGCCGCGGCCAGCGCGTCGTCACTGCTGCTGCCGTCGGCGAGCACCACCTCCGGCACCCGGAAGTCGGCGACCCGGTCGGCAATGGCGCGCATGGTCTGGTCGGGAGCCAGGTCGAATGCGGCCGAGATCAGGTTGGCGAAGAACTCCGCCTGCATCTCGTCGTCGACAGCGAGCCGACGGGCGATTTCGGTGACAATCGGATTCTCGTCGAGGGCCTCGGTATTGCGGTGCCGCACCGCGGCCGCCATCTCCTCGAACGCCGACGCCGCCAGCACATCCAGCAGATGCATCGAGGGGCGGCGGAAGCCGAGGGTCATATGCGCCAGGCGCAGCCGCTCCAGCTCCTCCGGATCCACCGCACGGGTGACCATGAGGTAGTTGCGAATGAGGATTTCGTGGCGGTTCTCCTCGGCGGTCCAGCGACCGACCCAGCGCCACCACGGGCCGCGACGCAGGTACTTGCCGAGCTCCCGATGGTAGGAGGGCAAGTTATCGGCGACCAGCACACTCACGGTGAGCGCCAGCTTGGCGGTCTCGCCGAGTTCGGATTGCGACGGATCCCAATCGGTTCCGCCGAGGAACCCGAAGTTGCGGCCGTCATCCCACGGCACATAGTCATGCGGCTGCCAATGCGCCGCCGCGTCGATATGACGGGTCAGGTTGGCTTCCACCTCGTCGGTGAGCTGGTCCATCAAATCGCGGTCGGCCAAAACATTCTGCACCAGCACAACCTAGCGGCTACGCGGCAACCATGGGGACCTTCCCCCCGAATTCGGCTCGGCTACCGCAAAACCCGGGTTGGTGACGCGTGTCGCACAGCGGAATGCGTGTCGTGGAGCACACCCGATGCCGAGTGAAGTCGGCGCGCGCGAAGACTCAGCACGCTCGATCACCGAGTCCGCAACCGATACGGCGAGTCCGGAACGCGACCGCGGCAGCATCCCGGACCACACGTCGTCGACCGCAGCGGCGGCACCCGCAAGCCCGCTCGAACCGCCAACCGCCACGCCCCAAGGATTTTCGAGCCCAACCCACGCGGCTGTGCCTGGTGGATTCGGGCAGCGCCGCAAGCCACCAGCACCTCGCGGGTTTCGGGCAGTCCCGCGAGGGCAGCGAGCCGCGACCCGCCCCTGGGGTCTCAGGGGCGAAGCCCCTGAGAGTCCCGAGAGTTGGGCAATCCTCTACTTCTCGGTCACCGTGGTCTGTTCGTTCACCCAGGTGATCGTTCCGCCGGTGAAATCGCTCTGCTTGCCGCCCTCGATATCCATCTCATCGGTGGTGGGATAGCCGAGCGTGCCGCCGGGGCCACCGCTGGCCAGGTATGCCGTCCGAATCTCGCCCCACACGACATGGGCGCCCGTGGCGGGGCTGCCGTAGATCGCGCCGCCCTCGAACTCCTGCACGGTGCCACCGCCGGGTGCGTCCCGCTGGTCGGCGATCGGGTCGCCCAGTACGCCGGTGGGGCCGCCGAGCGCGTTGTACTTCTCCAGGACCGCTCCTGCCACGGTGACTTCCCCATGGGCCGTGGCGATCTTGGTTTCCGGGGAGTCGGTGTCCGGTGTATCCGTGCCGTGCTCACCCTCGTGCCCGGTGGCCTGCGCCATCTCGGTGGTGGTGGCCATTCCGGTATCGGACGACTTTCCGTCCTCGTCATCATTGGAGCAGCCCGCGGCGAGCCCGCTCACCAGAGCGACCGCCGCGATGATGCCAGCCGTGCGTCGAGCGAAGTGGTTCATGTCCATCCTCTCGCAGATGACTGTCCGAGGGCGCCGCACAGTGCGGCGCCCTCGGCAGCCAGGCCGACACTCGGCACCGGTTCGGCAAATACCTTGTCATTAGCCGAAATCAGCGCCGAGCAGGTATTTGGGCGAAAGATACCCGCATACCTGTGAGGTGAAACACATGCCTGCTGTTTGCTCGATCAGGAGTTCGGCCCGAACTCCTCCAGCATCTCGGTGACCAGGGCCGCGATCGGCGAACGCTCGCTGCGCGTGAGCGTGATGTGCGCGAAGAGCGGATGGCCCTTGAGCTTCTCGATCACGGCCGCCACCCCGTCGTGCCGCCCGACCCGCAGGTTGTCGCGCTGCGCCACATCATGGGTGAGCACCACCCGCGAACCCGTACCCAAACGGCTGAGCACGGTGAGCAGCACATTGCGTTCCAGCGACTGCGCCTCGTCCACGATCACGAAGGAGTCGTGCAGCGACCGGCCGCGAATGTGGGTGAGCGGCAACACCTCCAGCATGCCGCGCGCCTGCACCTCCTCCATCACCTCCGGGCTGGCGATACCCTCGAGGGTGTCGAAGACGGCTTGCGCCCACGGCCCCATCTTCTCGCTCTCCGAACCCGGGAGATAGCCGAGATCCTGGCCGCCGACCGCGTACAGCGGACGGAAGACCACCACCTTGCGGTGAGATCGACGCTCCAGCACGGCTTCCAGTCCGGCCATCAGCGCCAGCGCCGATTTACCGGTACCCGCGCGACCACCCATGGAGACGATCCCGATGCTCTCGTCGAGCAGCAGATCGAGGGCGACGCGCTGTTCGGCGGAGCGGCCGTGCAGGCCGAAGGCCTCGCGATCGCCGCGCACCAGCTGCACCCGCTTATCCGGGGTCACCCGGGCCAGTGCGCTGCCCTTATTGCCGAGTAGTCGAATTCCGGTGTGGCAGGGCAGATCCCGGGCCTCGTCGAGGTCGATAATGGAATCGGCGTAGAGCTTGTCGACGACCGCGGAGCCGACCTCCAGTTCCGCCATACCGGACCAGCCCGAGGTGACCACATCCTGCGCGTGGTACTCGTCGGCCGCCAGACCGACCGCGCTGGCCTTGACCCGCAGCGGAATATCCTTGGATACCAACACAACCGAGCGGCCCTCGGCCGCCAGATTGAGCGCGCAGGCCAGAATGCGCGAGTCATTGGAATCGGTGCGGAATCCGACCGGCAGTACCGTCGGATCCGTATGATTCAGTTCGACCTGCAAGGTCCCACCGTCGACGCCGACCGGAATCTCCTGGTCGAGTCGTCCGTGCTGAACTCGGAAATCGTCCAGCATGCGCAATGCCTCGCGAGCGAACCAACCCAGTTCGTGGTGGTGGCGTTTGGCCTCGAGTTCGCTGATGACCACCAGCGGCAGCACCACATGGTGCTCACCGAAGCGGGTGACCGACCAGGGGTCGGACAGCAACACCGAAGTGTCCACGACGAAGGTTTTCTGTCCGAGTTCGGACGACTGCGAGGAGGCGCGAACTCCCTTTCCTGTGCGCGCGGAGCGAGCATCCCTGGCGGGAGCGTTTACGGAGCGTGCATCAGTCACGGTGGGCTCCTTTTTCACCCACGCGGCCCCGCGCGGGCGTTCTAGATGGGCCGGTCCGCCCTGTAGGTCAATCGACCCTGGGGCCGGGTGCCGGCCCCCTCGCACTGAGTTGCTCAGCCACGACCAGGACCTCCCGTACGAGCCACCTCTACGCGACCCGCACCCCCGACGCTACAGCCGAATTGGGCTTCCGGCCCACCGGATTACAGGCGTGTTGGTGAACATCCCGTTAAGGCACGCCGCATTCGGGCGAATCGCCCGCTTGGCCCCGGCAGATTGGAATGTGGCCGTGATCAGGCTCTTTCACAGCTGTGACCAGCAAAGACGTTTCAATGTCGACTTCTTGGCGCAGCCGCCCCGGCCGCACGGTGAGCGCCCGCTGTGGTGAACTCGGCGCGGCGCCCTCGCGCGCACCCGGCGCAGCGACGCCGCGGCTCGGCGTTATACCTACTCACGCATAACAGTGCGGTCCATCACATCCGCGCCCACCCGTCGATCACCGCCGCCGGTTTGCTGACCCGACGCGACGCACACCCATCGCATCACGAACCCGAACCGATTTCACGCGCCCGAGCCGATACAGTCGAACCATGGCCGATGCTCAGGATCTCGAGAAGCTGTCCTCCAAGGAACTGCACGACCGCGCCGTGAAGTCGGCCGTGCGCCACGGCGACGTGAAATTCCTGTGGGACCTGCTCAAGTCGATTCCGGCCGCCGAGGCCGCCGCCGGAAATCTCGGTGAGAGCGAACTCGACGTCAAGTACGTCCTGCCCATGCTGGACGACTACGTGCACGCCGGTGAGGGCGATATCGCCGAGGTGCTGCGGCCCATGTACATCGACTACCTCGCCAGGCGCTCCTGAGCTGAAATCCCGTAGCGCGAGAACTCCCGCGGCCGGTCCGCACCGCGCACGAACGGAACGAAACTCGCGTGCCCACGGTGCGCACGGCTCTGCTCGACACCGGTGACCGGTGCGCCTAGCGTGAGTCCATGACCGCCGACCCCGCACCCGAGCTGGTTGTCTACCGCCGCCCGGGCTGCCCGTACTGCTCCCGAATGCGGCGGGTCCTCAACCGCCACGGGATCATTCACCGCGAAGTCGATATCTGGGAAGACCCGGAGGCCGCCGCCTTCGTACGGTCGGTCGCCGACGGCAATGAGACCGTGCCGACGGTGGTGCTGCGAAACGGTGCGACGCAACAGCATTGGGTGAACCCACAGCCGAAGAAGTTGATCACGACCGTCACCGCCGAAACACCCACGCTCACCGGCGGACCACGCAAGATCTGGAGTTGGTAGACCGCCGCCCGTCATTTCGCCGATAGACCTTGCCCGTCATTCCGACGCGCTTTTGGCCGGAATCCACGGAACCCGTTAGGCAAGTAGTGGATCCCGGCCAAAAGCATGCCGGGATGACGAGCGGGGCAATGCCGACGAGACAGGTGGGCGACGACGCAACCGGGGGCGAGGGATGACGAGGCCAATGGTCAATGTCTCAACCCGGGGCGGGGGCTGAGTCTCAGCCCAGGGCAGGGCTGACGCGACCGGGGACAAGAAGGAAAGCCCGCCGCGATCATGTGATCGGGGCGGGCTCCCCTGTTCGTTCAGGGTGACTCGGCGTTCCAGGTGGCTCAGCCCAGCAGACGCCAGTCCTCCAGACCCTCGTAGAGCGGGAAGTCCTGCGCCAGCTTGGAGACTCGGGTGCGCAGGGTCTCCACGTCGCCGCCGATCAGGGCCGACGCGATGATGTCGGCGACCTCGGCGAACTCGGTGTCGCCGAAGCCGCGGGTGGCGAGGGCGGCGGTACCGATGCGCAGGCCGGAGGTGACCATCGGGGGGCGGGGGTCGAAGGGAACGGCGTTGCGGTTCACCGTGATTCCGACCTCGTGCAGGAGGTCTTCACCCTGCTGGCCGTCGAGCTGGGAGTTGCGCAGATCGACCAGGGCCAGGTGCACATCGGTGCCGCCGGTGAGCACGGTGATGCCCTTGTCCTTGACGTCGGCGGCGGTGAGGCGCTCGGCGAGTAGTTTGGCACCGGTGATGGTGCGCTCCTGACGCTCCTTGAACTCCGCGGTACCGGCGATCTTGAAGGCCACGGCCTTGGCGGCAATGGCGTGCATGAGCGGACCGCCCTGCTGGCCCGGGAATACCGCGGAGTTCAGCTTCTTCGCGAACTCCTGCTTGGCCAGGATCAGACCGGAACGCGGGCCGCCGAGGGTCTTGTGCACGGTGGAGGACACCACATCGGCGTGCGGCACCGGCGACGGGTGCAGTCCGGCGGCGACCAGACCGGCGAAGTGCGCCATATCGACCCAGAGGTAGGCGCCCACCTCATCGGCGATCTCCCGGAAGGCCGCGAAATCCAGGTGCCGCGGGTACGCGGACCAACCGGCCACGATCACCTTCGGCCGGGTCTCGCGGGCGATCTTGCGGACCTCGTCCATATCGACGCGGTGGTCTTCCTTGGAGACGCCGTAGGCGTGCACCTCGTACAGCTTGCCGGAGAAGTTCAACCGCATGCCGTGGGTCAGGTGCCCACCGTGCGCGAGATCCAGGCCGAGCAGCTTCTCGCCCGGATTCATCAGCGCCATCAGCACGGCGGCATTGGCCTGCGCGCCGGAATGCGGCTGCACATTGGCGAATTCGGCCCCGAACAGCTCCTTGACGCGGTTGCGCGCCAAATCCTCGACGATGTCCACCGCCTCGCAACCGCCGTAGTAGCGGCGGCCCGGGTAGCCCTCGGCGTACTTATTGGTGAGCACACTGCCCTGGGCCTGCAGCACGGCGCGCGGCACGAAATTCTCGGACGCGATCATCTCGAGGGTGTCGCGCTCCCGGGCCAGTTCTTGGCCCATCGCGACGGCGAGCTCGGGATCGAGTTCGGCGAGGGACTGGGTGTTGACGGAAGCGGTCGTCTGGGTCACGCCGCCGAGTTTATTGGCCGTCGACGCGGGCTCGTGCAGAGGGTTCTCCGTGTCGGCAGCTCGGTGCTGATCCATTTCGCGACCTCCCATGATTGGGGTGCCCGGTTACCCGAGCCGCCCAACACCCAGGCGCGCGGTGCGGGGCTTGGTTGCTTCCCGGTGGTTACTTCCACCTCGAATGCGCCAGTCGCGGTACCCGGCCATGCTAACCCGCCTCCCCGAATCTTCAGCGCACTGTCCCGCCTCCCCGGAACTTCAGCGCACTGTCCCGCCTCCCCGGAACTTCAGCGCACTGTCCCGCCTCCCCGGAACTTCAGCGCCCGGCTGAGCGCCGTTGACATTCGTGCACGCGTGCCGACGTTGGGAGCCGAGCCGATTGTGGACGTACCCGGTGAGTTACCCCGAACGTTGCGAGATCAGTGGTCCAGTCGCATTCGACGAACGGCGGCCGGGGTCAACGGCTCGTCGAGTAGGCGGCGGAAGCGGTCTGAGCGGTCGTCGGCGTCGGGGGCCTGGTCCAGCCAGCCGCCGAGTAGGCGGTAGCCCTCGACGTAGGTGCTGATGTAGGCGCGCCACAGTGGGGAGGAGAGGAAGCGCAGGGACTGGCGGGCGCGCTCCGGGGTGGTCAGGCTCCAACGCTCCAGGAACTTCGCCACGGTGTCGGCGTCCTGGCGGCGGTCGTGCAGCAGTAGCGCCGCATCCTGGCGGACGTTCAGCAGTTTGGCGGAGGCGGTCGAAAGCTGTTCCGCCCGTTCACCATCGAAGCGCAGGCCGAGGTCGGCGTAGATCTCCTGCGCCCATTTCCCCCAACCGGGGCCGACGATGGATTTCAGCGCCAGATCCGCCAGGCCCTCCGCCATCAGGCACTGCGGGGTGTTGACCAGGAACAGCGTCTGCTCGGCCTGCCCGGCCGCGACCAGCCCGGCCTCCTTGCGGCAGTGCTCGGTGTGGTGGCCCGGATACGACTCGTGCGCGATGAGATGCGGCAGATGCGCCATATGCTGTTTGAGATCGGAGTTGATGGCGACCCGGGACCGGAAGTTGCCGAGGTAGTAGTTGAAGCCCGACCACGGCTTATCCCCCACCACTTCGTATTCCACGAATTCGTGCTCGGGCAGCGGATAGCGCTGCCGCACCAGCTCGCGCAGCGCACTGGAGAACGCCTCCACACACACCTGCAACCGCTCCGGCGGAATCTCATCGGCGCGCCGGTGCGCGGTCACCCGGTCGAACAGCGACCCCTCCCCGGCGAGCACCTCATCCATCCGCCGATGCGCGTCCTGGTACTCCGCCTCGTCGCCGGGCGCGATATCCACATCGAAGTAGGCGCGCACCTCCTCGACGAACGCGATCTCGTCCCCGGCGAACTTGCGCGCCGAGCACTCCATGGCCCGCAGGTGCACATCCAGGAATTCGGTGCGCTCGCTGGAGAGTCCGGCTTCGGGCAGTTCCTTGCGCAGGCTCGCGGCGCGATGCGCGAGATCGCGCGGCGCGGGCGGGGGCGCGTTGTCGACCTCGTGCCGTAGGGCGGGATCACCGGTGTAGGCGTCGACGAACCCTTCTTCGAGCCGGTCGAAGGCCAGACCCAACCGCAGATAGTCGTCGACAAGTGCGTGCGCTCCCATAGAAAAGACCTTATTGGATGGCAGTGCATTCGGCGTCGGCGCCGACGGGTCCCCCGTTTCGTGCTCGAACAAACACGGCGCGGGTGTTGGATATCTCACTGGCCCCTACTGGCCAGTAACAACACCCGGTATTCCCCGGGCCGGTGGACCCGAGCACAATTCGACCATGCGTGGAGTATGGACCGGATCTCACCGGACCGAGCATGGCAATGGTGAGGGTCGTGGCTGAATGGCGCGAATGAGTGAGCCGAGTCCCTACGTGGAATTCGATCGAAAGCAGTGGCGCACGCTGCGAAAATCAACTCCCCTGGTACTCACCGAGGAAGAACTGGTGGGCCTGCGCGGTCTGGGAGAACAGATCGACCTCGAGGAAGTCGCCGAGGTCTACCTGCCACTCGCCCGGCTCATCCACCTCCAGGTGGCCGCCAAACAGCGGCTCTTCGCCGCCACCGCCACCTTCCTCGGCGAAAAACACCCGGACCGCCAGGTGCCGTACGTAATCGGCGTCGCGGGCAGTGTCGCGGTCGGCAAGTCCACCACCGCCCGCGTACTGCAGGCGCTGCTGGCCCGCTGGGACCACCACCCGCGCGTGGATCTCGTCACCACCGACGGATTCCTCTACCCCACAGCCGAACTCACCCGCCGCGGCCTCATGCACCGCAAGGGCTTCCCGGAGAGCTACGACCGCCGCAAACTTCTGCGCTTCGTCACCGAGGTGAAATCCGGTGCGGCGGAAGTCTGCGCCCCGGTGTATTCGCATATCGCCTACGACATCCTGCCGGACCAGAAACACTGCGTGCAGCAACCCGACATACTGATTGTCGAGGGTTTGAACGTCCTGCAGACCGGCCCCCGCCTCATGGTCTCGGACCTGTTCGACTTCTCCATCTATGTCGACGCCCGCATCGAGGATATCGAGAACTGGTATATCGAAAGGTTTCTCGCGCTGCGCAAGACCTCCTTCTCCGATCCGAATTCGGCGTTCCACCACTACGCCAAATTCAATGATCAGGAGGCCATCGGAGCGGCGCGGGAGATCTGGAACAACACCAACCGGCCCAATCTGGTGGACAACATCCTGCCCACCCGCCCGCGCGCGACCCTGGTGTTGCGCAAGGATTCCGATCACGCCATCAACCGGCTCCGGTTGCGCAAGCTCTAGATCTTCCAGGCAGCGTCCAGCCGTGCGCCCACATCGATATCGATGGCGGCCACAATATGCGGTTTGCGAATCTCCTCGGCCAGGTAGCGGGCCACGAAGCGGCGGATCTCGTGATCGACGCTGGCCAGAATGCGCAGTAACTCCCCGCGCCGTGACGCGCTCGCGACATTGACGCGCACATCACTGGGGCGTGGTTCGGCGATATCGATAATCACCCGCAGTGGTTCGGCGGTGCGGACCGTCAGATGCAGATGGATCTTGCCGTCCACGTGAAACGGATACCGGTCCACCGCGAGATCGACGAGCAGGTCCACTTCCAGCGGAATCATCAGCTCGAACGAAATATTCTCCAGCACTTCACGGTCCAGCTTCGGCTTACCGAGCCGCACCGTCGCCGACAGCTTCGCTATCCGCCCCGGACCCACCCCGATGGGGCCGAAATCGAATGCCTCGCCGGTCAATTGCCCGAACGCACCGCTGATGCGCTGTTCGGAGGCCGCGTATTCCAGGAATCTACGGCCGAACTCCTCGTAGGAGATAAAGGAACTCGATCTGACCCCGCCCACCGAATCCACGGGGTTCCGCTCGCCCTCGCGCACCTCGCTCATGCAATCCGACGGTACGGCAGCGACAGTCCCGCGAACACCAAAGCCATTGCACTGCAACCCAACCGTTGGCCCGCCGTAGCCCCCCGTACAGCTCGAGACCCTGTCGATCTTCTCGTCGATACGAACCGTGACAACTGATCTCGCAACGTTCGGGGTAACTCACCGGGTACGCCCAAAATCGGTTCGGCACCCAACCGCCGGCACGCGTGCATGAGTGTCAACGGCTCTCACCTGCGCGCTGAAGATTCGGGGAGGCGGGGGAGTCAACGGCTCTCACCTGCGCGCTGAAGATTCGGGGAGGCGGGGGAGTCAACGGCTCTCACCTGCGCGCTGAAGATTCGGGGAGGCGGGGAGGATTAGACCCCGAAGCGGCGGTGCCGGGCCGCGTAATCACGCAGGGCGCGCAGGAAATCTGTGCGGCGGAACTCCGGCCAGTACGCCTCGGTGAACCAGATCTCCGAATACGCGCTCTGCCACAGCAGGAACCCCGACAGACGCTGTTCGCCGGAGGTGCGGATGACCAGATCCGGGTCCGGCTGGCCGGAGGTGTAGAGGTGCTGGCCGATGGCATCGACGGTAATCGACTGCACCAGATCCTCACCGGTCTCCCCGCCCGCCATCTCCTGGCGCAGCAGCGAGCGCACCGCATCGGTGATCTCCTGCCGCCCGCCGTAGCCGATGGCAACATTCACATGCACACCATCGCGGCCCTCCGTGCGCTTGGCCGCCTCGCGCAACCGCCGCGCCATATCCTCGGGCAGCTGATCCAGTGCGCCGACAATCCGGACCGTGCAATTCTGTTCCGGCGCGGACAGTTCCTCGACAACATCGGCGATCACCTCGAAGAGCGTCTCCAGCTCCTCGGGATCGCGGCGCAGGTTCTCGGTCGAGAGCAGGTACACGGTGACCATCTCGACACCGACTTCGGCGGACCAGCCGACCAGCTCGGCGATCTTGAGCGCACCCACCCGATGCCCGTGGCTGATATCGGAGAAGCCGTTCTCCCGAGCCCAGCGACGATTGCCATCGCACATCACCGCAACATGTCGCGGATGTTGTTTGCCGGCCAACTGCTTCGTCAGCCGGGCCTCGTAGATGCGATAGGGAAAACTCCGCACCTGACTCGCAAGCTTCACGGCGCTAAACAGTACGCCCCGCCGCACAGCGGCGGGCTGGCCGGGACAGCGCTCACCTACCTCCCCCGCGACTTCAGCGCCGGGCTCGAGATACGCGCTTGCGCATTCGGCTTCCCTTCTCTTCGAGACGAACGTGACGACTGATCTCGCAACGGTCGGGGTAACTCACCGGGTACGCCCAAAATCAGCTCGGCACCCGACAGCCAGCACGCGTACACAACGGTCAACGACTCTCAGCCACGCGCTGAAGTCCCGGAGAGGCGGGGGAGCTCGGGGTAACTCACCGGGTACGCCCAAAATCAGCTCGGCACCCGACAGTCGGCACGCGTACACAACGGTCAACGACTCTCAGCCGGGCGCTGAAGTCCCGGGGAGGCGGGTCAGTGACCCCTACCGCAGAGTGATGACGTGACGGGGCTGTGGGCGCTAACCTACGGTACCGTAGGTTACTCAGGAGGTAATGGTGTCGGAAACCGCGTTGCCCGCTTCCTCGGTGGGGGCTGCCGTTGAGGCGTTGATCAAACCGCGCATGCGCGGGTGGATTCATACCTGGGCGGTGGGAATCGCCGCCATCGCGGTGCTGACGCTGGTCGCGACCGCGACCACGGTGTCGGCGACGGCGACCTGGTCGACGCTCGTGTACGGGCTGACCGTCTGTGGGGTTTTCGGGGTCAGTGCCACCTATCACCGGGTGAACTGGTCCACCGATAGTGCGCGCATTCATATGAAGCGAGCCGATCACTCGATGATCTTCTTGTTCATCGCCGGGAGCTATACGCCGTTCGCACTGCTCGGGGTCGGCGGTCGGTCGGGGACGACCCTGCTCACCGTGGTGTGGGTTGGTGCGCTCGCGGGGGTCGCGCTGAAGCTGTTGTGGCCGACCGCGCCGCGATGGGTCGGGGTTCCGCTGTATCTGCTGCTCGGGTGGGCCATCGTGCCGGTGGCCGGAACCCTCACACACAATGTGGGACTCGCGCCGATGTTGCTGCTACTCATCGGCGGCATCACCTACAGCGTGGGCGCGATCCTCTACGCGACCCGCTGGCCGGACCCGTGGCCGGAGGTCTTCGGACACCACGAGTTCTTCCATGCCGCGACGGTGGTCGCGGCGCTGTGCCATTACGTCGCGGTGTGGTTGGTCCTGCTGCACTGAGCGCGAAATTTCACAAACGTGCACAGCGGCCCGAACAGTCTCTAAAGTCGGCTGCAAGAGCCGGACCGATTCGAGGCAGTACCAACAACCCATGACAGCACCGACAGCCGCCGCGGCGACAGCGCCGATGGCCACCGCGGCGACAGGCCCAATGGCCGCCGCGACGGACGCCGTGACGTGATCAGTCGACTGATCCTGTGGGCACTGCGGTCAGGCTGGGGGTTGGCCGCCGCCGTGATGGCGTGCAATATCGCCGGACTCGGCGTCATCCTCACCGAACTGTGGCTGGCCGGATTCCTGGGCCGACTCGGGCCCAACTGGCTCATGGTCCTGGCACCCGTGGCCGTCTATCCGACCATCGGCGCATTGATCGGCATCGCGCTCGCCGTCCGTGACCGCACCCATTACTTCGGTTGGCTGGATCAGCGCCGCCGACCCACCGAACGCGAAGCCCGGCGGCTGCTGACCCTGCCCATCGCGATTACCGCACGCGCCCTGGCCATTTGGATTCCGGGCGTGATCATCGCGGCCGCGCTGTTCGCGCATGCCACCGCGGAGCGTGACTTCCTGGTCGTACTCGCCATGTTCGTCTTCGGTGGCCTGGAATCGGCGGCGGTCACCTATCTCGTCGTGGACCGGCTCATCCGGCCCACCATCCCCACGGTCGCGGCGGTGACCGGCGGCACCACGCACTGGAGTTCCACGGTGCTGGTGCGGGTGCTGGTGACCTTCGCGGTCACCGGAGCCGTACCGCTGCTCATGCTCATTACGGTGCTGGCCGATCCGGTATCGGATCCCAGCGACCGCATTCGCACCGGCATCTATCTCGCGGTCGTCGGACTGTCCGCGGGCGCGGTCGCCACGGCCGCCCTGGCGCGCGCGGTTGCCACCCCAATGCACACCCTGCGCGAGGCCCTCGATCGAATCGCGCGCGGCGATCTCGATGTACAGGTGCCCATCGGCAGCGCGAGTGAGGTGGGGCGGCTGGAACATTCGGTGAACGAGATGGCCGCGAATCTGCGCGAACGCGAACGCATGCGGACGCTGTTCGGCCGCCATGTGGGCACCGAGGTGGCCGAACGCGCCCTGGCCGGAGGTGCGGCGCTGACCGGCGATATGCGGGTGGTGACGGCCCTTTTCGTGGATGTGACCGGGTCGGTGGCACTGTCCACGGAGCTGGCTCCGGGCGAATTCGTGGCCAAACTCAATCGGCTGCTGTCCATCGTGGTGGCCGCCACCGAGGACAACCACGGTCTGGTCAACAAGTTCGAGGGTGATGCGGCGCTGTGTATCTTCGGCGCACCGATCGCCCTGTCCGACAACGCCACTCCCGCCCTGCGCGCCGCCCGCCGGATTCGGGACGCGGTGGCGGCGGGCGGTGAACTCGATGTCGGTATCGGGCTGGCACGCGGTCTGGTCTTCGCGGGCGATATCGGTGCCGACACCCGGCTGGAGTTCACCGTAATCGGCGATGCCGTCAACGAGGCCGCCCGCCTCACCACCGAGGCCAAGCGGGTACAACGCCGAATCCTGGCCAGCCAGGCCGTAATCGACGCCGCCGCGGCCGATGAGCGGGCCCACTGGGCGCTGTACGAGACCATTCTGCTGCGCGGGCGCAAACAACCCACCCACTGCTGGACCGATGGCGCGGCCACCGGCTCAGCCGTGAGCACCCCCGTCGTTCCCGAAGCGGAGCTCCTCGATCCGAAATCGCAAGTGGTCCAATAACTTTTCCGGATCGTCGAAGTCGGCGGGATCTATGGGTTGCCCGAAATGAACCGTCACCTGCTGTGAGCGATCGAACCGCTTGCCCTCGCCACGGGTGTGACGAATCGGCAATACCCTATCGGTGCCGGTGGTACCCACAGGAATAATCGGAATACCGCTCGCCAGAGCAAGTTTCGCGACACCCGGCTTATACGGTTCGTACTCCCCGGGCGCGACGATCCGACCCTCCGGATAGATGAGCAGCACACCCCCGTGCCGCAGAATCGTCTCCGCCTGCGATATGGCCTTCTGTCCGGACTCGGCATTGCGCCGCACCACCGGAATCTGGCCCAGCCGCCGCACCAACCACCCGACCACCGGCCACGACCACAGCTCGGCCATGGCGATGGCAACCGCGCGCCGCCGCAGGGCACCCCACAGAAACACCGCGTCCAACATCGAAATGTGGTTACCGGCCACAATCACCGGACCGGTCTTCGGCACCATCGCACGCCCGATCACGGTAACGCGCACGAACTTCGACCAGGCCAATCCACGCAATACCCGGCGCACCACCTTGGTGGTCACCCAGGCCCGCTTACCCAGCCCCTTCGGCCGCCGCGCCGATTCGCTACCCATCGATTTCCCCTCGCCAGATCGCCGCACCGCTGAATACTCGCACCGCGCCATCCCCCACGGCACCGCAGTCTCACGTCACCTCGAGCGGGTTTCTACTCAGCGATGGCTCGCACCCGGCCGATTCGGACGCGGCCGGGTAGCTTTCGGCCGCCGCCCCACCGACGGACGGCCGTTCAACGCTCGCGAAATATCGACTCGATTGGGCGGGGCGAATACCCCGGCCCGGCGACTACTGGTCATGTAGCCGCGTCGCTTCCAACATCCCGCCGCACTTCGGTTGCGGCGAGTCGGTACAGCGCGAATACAAGATGAGCGTCGACATGCTCGCCGACTGTAGGACTCGCGCGGCGAGGGGGCAATGGATTATGGCCGCGACAGCCTGATCGCCCGACACCACGTCTCGAGGACAGCCTCGCTGCCGCCCAGGCATTCGATACCGATAGTCCGCCGTCGGCTCATACCGCTGAGTGAGGAGCAATCGATACTCAGGGGTGATCCGCCGATCGGCCCGTCCGCCGCAGAGTCGAGGGCATGATCGAAGGTTCGCTTCCTCGGCTCGCGGCAATGCCCGAGCCTAAGCCGCCTCGCGTGGTTTCCATTGCGCTGCAAGCCATCTTGATCGCGGTCTGCTGTGGCGTGGGCGAGACAGTGCTCCGCGCCGCACTCATGCTCGACCGTCCCGACGCGGACGTGGTCGGCCTCCTACCCATACTGGCGATTCGAGTGGCGATCTACCTGGCCGTCGTCGCCGCCGCCTTCCGGATGGCAGCCGGAGCCCAATGGGCACGTTGGACGCTCATTATCGGCCTGGGTACCGTCGGCCTTGCCTCACTCGTCGCCGACCCGCTGAGCGCCGCGCTCACCGCACCGCACCTCGGCGATCTGGAGGTGAACTGGACGGCGGAATCGCTGGTGCTGGCACAATTTCGCATCGTGCACATTGTGGCGGTACTCATCGCGGTGCCCGCCATGCTCCGCGCCGGGGCGCACTTCCGCTCGGCGCCGAAGCCCTGACCTACGCCGTGCGGACCGGCGGCAGCGAACATCGATCGCCGCCGCCCGGTATCCACCAGGCATAAGCGAGCCAGGCTCGTCATCCCGTCCAGGCCACCCGCAACCCGTCATCCCGGCGCGCTTTTGGCCGGGATCCACGCCCGGTGCAGCGAAGAGGCGAGCAGGCCCGGCGGAACAGGCCGATAGAGCGGGCCACGCCTGTGCAGGCGAACTCAGTCGCGGGTGGGCGCGAGGGACTGACGGAGGGCGTTCGCCGAGGTGACAGGCAGGTCGCAGACCGAGCCGCGGCAGACGTAGGCGGCCGAGTGGCCGTCGACCGGATGGCGGTTGGCCAGCAGGGGCGCCGAATCGGCTACTCCGGTGACGACAACCGCGCCGCCCGGTGCGAATTCCCTTGCGGTGACCGCCAATCCGGCGGCATCGCCTTCGCTGTCATCGTCGGACACGACGATCGCCACCTGGATCGGGCCCTGGACGGCGGCTTCGGCGACGGTCAGCCAGTGCCCCGCCGACCGCGGCGCTCGGGCCAGGGCGATCGCACCGCGGTTCAGGGTGCGGTCGGCGAGATCGCGGTAGCGCAGCGCACGATCTGGATCACTGAGGGCGGATGCGGTGAGCAGGGCCTCGGCCATGGCGGAAGTGCCGGCGGGGGTGGCGCCGTCGAGAGGGTCACGGGGGCGCGCCACCAGGGTTTCGGCATCGTCGGCGGTATCGAACCAACTGCCGGGGGCCTCCGGATCCGCGAAGTGGGTAATGGCCGCGTCCAGGATGCGCTGCGCCGGTGTGAGCCAATCGGTTTCGCTGGAGATCTGATGCAGGGCGAGCAAACCGGTCGTGAGCCAGGCGTAATCCTCCAGCACACCGGGCGCGGTACCCGCGGCACCGCCGAGCGATGCGCGCAGCACTCGGTCGCCGACCACATGCTCATCGAGCAGGAACCGGGCACACCGCACCGCCGCGGACATCCAATCCGCGCGGGAATGCCTGGCTCCGGCTTCGGCGAGAGCGGTAATCGCCATGCCGTTCCAGGCGGTCACCACCTTGTCGTCGCGTTCGGGCTGCGGACGCTGGGCACGAGCGGTGCGCAGCACCGCGCGGATACGTTCCAGGCGTTCGTATTCGCCCGCTCGCGGATCGCGGTAGCGGGTGAGCACCGAGGTGCCGTGTTCGAAGGTGCCCGCCGTGGTGACACCGAAAAGCTCTGCGGCCCAAGCACCGTCGGTGGGACCGAGAATCCCGATGAACTCGCTGGGCGTCCACACGTAGGTGGCGCCCTCCACACCGGGCTGCCCCGGTGCCACATGGGTGTCGGCATCGAGCGCGGAGGCGAATCCACCGGTATCGGTACCGAGGTCGTCGATGAGGAATTCCGCGGTCTCCCGGGCGATCCGCAACGGCAGCGATTCGACCGCCCCCGCGGGAACTCGTTGCGCGAGATGCGCGTACGCCCGCAGCAGCAGCGCATTGTCGTAGAGCATTTTCTCGAAATGCGGCACCACCCAGGCGGCATCCACCGAGTAGCGCGAGAATCCCCCGCGCAGTTGGTCATAGATCCCCCCACGCGCCATGGTCTCGGCCGTGAACGACACCGCGTGCAGCACCTGCTCATCACCGGTGCGCTCGTACCCCCGCAGCAGCCCTTCCAGCAACGCCGACGGCGGGAATTTGGGCGCACCGCCGAACCCGCCCCGTTCGGCGTCCAGATCCCCCAGCACCGCCGCCACCGCATGATCGAGCAGCTCCGCACTCACCGCCACCGAGCTATCGGGCAGCCCCGCGGACTGCTGCCGCAGCGCATCCGCCACCTGCGCCGCCGCCTGACTCACCTCATCGCGGCGATTCCGCCACGTCTCCCCCACCGCGGTCAGCAACTGCGAAAACGACGGCATCCCATGCCGCGGCGTCTTCGGATAGTAGGTACCGCAGTAGAACGGCTCCCCTTCCGGAGTCAGGAAGCAGGTCATCGGCCAACCCCCCTGCCCGGTCATGGCAACCGTCGACGCCATGTACACCGCGTCCAGGTCGGGCCGCTCCTCCCGATCCACCTTGATACACACGTAGTTCTCGTTCATGAGCGCCGCAGTGGCCTCATCCTCGAAGGACTCGTGCGCCATAACATGACACCAATGGCAGGACGCGTACCCGATGGACAGCAGAATCGGCACATCCCGCGCCGCGGCCTCCGCCAATGCCTCGACGTCCCACTCCCGCCAGTGCACCGGATTGTCGGCGTGCTGACGCAGATACGGAGATGTAGCGTTCCGAAGCCGATTCATGCCTACACCGTCTCACAAGACCCCTCAGATCCAGGTAGCGATGCGGCACGAACTCGGAAGCATCCACCAACGAGGTCGCTGCATCGAGTCGGCCCTGGACGAGCGGAGACACGCCACCAGTTCGCCCGCGCCCGAGCCATCCGGGCGCGATACACAACGAATGTTGGTCAAATGATCGGCATTAGTTTCGGCAGATGATCAAGTGTGAGCTACGATCGACCACTGAACTCTTTCCACTCTTGCAAGGCGAGATCACCAGCGAGCCCGACGGATTCGTCGATGCGGCCTTCGCCCACGGCCACCGGATACAGACGAACCCAGCAGAGTTCCGCCGCCGCGACTACCTCGCGCTGACTGCCCGGGGCGGCTATCCCGACTCGACGACGGACCAACACCCTCGATCAGACGGCGGAACGGCGCGATCGCAGCCAGGTAGGCCAGCCGTCCCGTCGTCATCCATGTCCGGTTCAGCAGTGACGCCGAGACCGAGGAACGGCTGGTCCCGAAGGCGGTCGTCACGGTTTCCTATGGCTCGAGGAGTGTTTCGGCGTCATAGGCTCGGTGCAGCAGCTCGACGAACGTTTCTGTCTCGGAAAAAGAGGCCGAGTCGATTCGGTGTACCGCGATGCCCGGCGTCCACGAGTTCATGACCACCGCACCGGACAGCGCCGAGAGGTCCGACAGGCGGATTTCCTGGTCACGTTGGGCAACTCCGAGCCGTTCGAGCTGCCTGCGCACTATTCCCATCGTGGTGCCGCGCAACATATCCGCCGTCGGCCACACCACCGCGGTCCCATCCCAGAAGGCCAGATTCCAGATGGATGCCTCACTGAACCGACCATGACGGTCGAGGAACGCGGTATCGTCGAAACCCTTCCCGACGGCCTCACGCAGGTAGTACGTCTTGGCCACCTCGCCGACGTGCTTCACGGTGGGCAGGACCCGCTCGTGCTCGATCGCCGCGAGCGCGAGCGGACCGTCCGGCCCCGACGAGGCAGGTCCGGTCCGAATCAGCACCTCGGGCTCGATATCGGTTCCGGCGACAGTGAATTCGCCTGCCGGTGAGTACACCGTCACGGTCAACGACAGGTCGGCCGGACCGTCCGCGAGTGCGGTCCGCAGATACGCCCGGATCTGCTCGTCCGGCAATGCACGGTCGAACATCCGCGCCGACGCATTCCGCAGCCGCTCCAGATGCAGGTCGAGTCCGCGAATCCGGCCGTCCCGCACTTGCATAGCGGTGAAGTGGGCGTACCCGGCGAAGGCAAGCGGAGCCAAGTCCTGGGCAGTCGCGGAGCGGCCATTGCGGTGAGCAACAAAGGAGGTCATGCGTTCGAGCCTGCCGCCCGACGCCGGACCCAACCAGTGTGCAGCTATCGGGGGTGTAGCAACACCACCCTCCAACCTGCGCCTGCCGGTCGAACAGCGTTTCTCTACCTGCCGCCTTGGCCTCCCCGACACCCGCGTACCCCGCAGCAACCCCGTCCGGTCCGCCCCGAACTGCAACATCGCCCGAAAAGCGACCGTATCCCGCTGGTGGTCCGGCCACATCCGCGGACCATCTTATCCCCGCGACCTGCACATGCTCCGCCCCGGAGCAGCAACGCAGATGACCTATACTGCCGAAAATATGTGATCTACCTGCGCAAATATAACTCGCAACCTTAGGTCATCGCATGGCACAAGTGGCAACTCGTGTATCCGATCGACAGCAGGATCGGCACATCCCGCGCGGAGGACGATGCGACAACGGTTGCCTCGGGTGAACCAGGCGTGGACGTACCACACGAGATCGTGCACGCCGCCGCAGTGCCGACAATGAACAGTAGATGTCCGACGGCCCGAATTCTCATCACGGATTGACAGCCCTATCCAAACCCGCCCGCTGGCTGTCAGCCAGCGAGACCAGGCAGATTGCAGACCCTTCAGATTGCCCGTGCGAGATTCCAGGCCATAGGGAAACGCAACCGAAACGCAACCTGACGAGTTGCGTTTCGTTGAGAGCTCCGACTATGTGCGCCAGGCACCCGAGTGTGGTGACTGATGCCCTCGGAGGTGTGATCGCATCTACGGCGAGGACAACGGCCGCTACATCGGTCCCTGGGCGGCGGGTGCCAGTCAGCGGCAGATCAACCATATGCCCTGCGGCAGATCAACCAACGTATATGCGGCAGATCAACCAGTAGGATAGCGTCGAATCGACCACCCGTATCAATTCGAGTCCTGGGAGCTCCTATGCAGACCCTGCTTGGCCCCGCGTTGCCTCGACATGCCGAAACCACCGTGGCCGCGGCACTTGAAGATACCCGGGTAGTCCTGCTCAATGGAGCGCGCCAGTGCGGCAAGAGCACCCTGGTCCGACTCGTCGCCAAGGATCGCGATATCGAATGGCGCGATCTCGACACTGCGCTGACCCGCCGGGCCGCACTCGATGACCCCGACGGCTTCGTCGACTTCCCACAGCCGATGGTGATCGACGAGATTCAACGGGCACCGGACCTGTTGCTGTCGATCAAGGCCCGGGTCGATGCCGACCCTCGTCCAGGACGGTATCTGCTGACCGGTTCGGCACGAGTCCTGGGCCTGCGGTCCTTGCCTGACACTCTGGTGGGCCGGATGGAGACAATCGAGTTGTGGCCGTTCTCCCAGGGAGAAATCGACGGGGCGGCGGACCGGTTCGTCGACGCGGTCTTCGAGCACGGCGACCAGCTGCGCCATGAATCGGCTGTACCACGTGCCGAGTACGCCGAACGTGTTGTCCGAGGCGGCTTTCCGGAGGCGATCGCGCGGACCAACGACCGCCGACGACGCACCTTCTTCAACTCCTACGTGGGAGACCTGATCGCACGGGACGTTGCGCAACTTTCCGAAATCGAACGGACCACCGAAATGCGGTCACTGGTACAGATGCTCGCGGCCCGCTCAGGTCAACTGCTCTCCAGCGCCACCTTGAGCAACGAACTCGGCCTCGGCGCATCCACGGTGAAGCGCTACCTGGCACTGCTCGAGGAGGTCTACCTCATCAAGCGAATCCCGGCCTGGTCCCGAAACATCAGCAGCCGCGCCACAACCACACCCAAACTCGCCTTCGTCGATTCCGGGATCGCTGCCCACCAGGTAGGAGCGGACACTCGAAGCCTGCTGCGGCCCACCGGCCAGCTCGGTGGGCTTCTCGAAGGGTTCGTCCTGATGGAATTGGCTCGCCAACTGACTTGGTCGGACGAGGACGTCGAGCTCTTCCACTATCGAACCCGCGACCAGGTCGAAGTCGACGCGGTCCTCGAAAACCGCCGCGGCGAAGTAGTCGGGATCGAAGTCAAAGCGGCGTCCACCGTCGGCCCCGGAGACTTCCGCGGCCTGCGTCACCTGGCCGAACGACTCGGCGACGACTTTCGCGCCGGAATCGTCCTGCACACCGGACAACAAACACTCCCGTTCGGACCGAAGATGCTCGCTATGCCCATCAGCGCGCTCTGGCAAACCCCCGCGTCCTGACCCCCAGGGGCACCCGCGAACTCCGACGCCGCGCCCATCCACCGGCCAGGTCCACCCAGGCAAGGGGTCGGTACCGAACATGCGACCTACGCGATAGCCGGGAACGGGATATCGGTCAGTTTCTCCGAAGGTGCTGTCGGTGGGAGCCGATGTCTCAGACGGTGCGGAGCCTGCTACTTCCCTCGGCGAGGCAAAAATCCTGAAACCCCTCTCGCGTAATGGTCCGTTCAGGCGCACCCTGGATATAAGGAGGGATTCTCCGCAGTTCAGGAGGCAAGACAGTGGTGAGGATGACCGCAATCAAGGCGAATGGCGAGCATTGGCATCCGCATCCTGGCGATGCCATCGAAGATCACGGCGAACTTCCAGCCCTGATCCTGTGCGGGCTCGGCATCGCGGCACTCGGTATGACGATCACCGCGGCCGCCTACGGTTTCCGCGGCTGGGCGGTCCTGGGTGCGATCGTGACAGTGGTGCTCTTCGTTTCGGGCCTGCTGTTGATCCGATTCGAGTACTTCCGTGAGTTCAAGAAGGAACAGCAGGTCGGCAGACACGGACACAATCCGCTGGTTTCCGGGGAATGGCGGCCCGGGCTCGCCAGTTCGTGGCAGAGGCGGCGTCGAGTGTCGTCCCACAAACGGCGGATAGCTCCTGATCGCTCTCCCGGCGCTAGGTGACGAGGCTGCTATACGAGCCATCTCCGCCGAACCAGCGCTTATCGGCAGATGATCAGCGAAAGCCTCGGCAGACGATCAGCCCCGCCGCCGTGACCGCGACCGTGACGGCTACGAAGTCGACGCCATCCCCGAAGACGATTGCTAGCATTCGCGGGTGAATCCGGTGGGTGAGCACGCTCGGCTGTGGACAGCGCCGGCGAGCTCTCAGGTGGATTTGCTCGCCGCGCGGTTCGAGACGTTTGCCTTCGATCGGCACAGTCATGAGCAGCTCTCGGTCGGCGTCATCGAAGAAGGAGCGGAAGGGCTGCACCTGGCCGGCGGTAACGTCGTGATTCCCGCCGGGCAGCTGGTGATCATCAATCCGGAGCAGGTGCACACCGGGTTCGCCGCCGTGGACTCCGGGTGGCGGTATCGGATGTTCTATTTCGACACCGCGTTGGTCGACGAGCTGGCCGGCGAACGGCTGGGCACCCGTGAGGTCTGGTTTCCCGAGACCGCTGTGCGCGACGACGAGCTGTTCACCCGGCTGCGAGCGGTGCACCGCGAGCAGGAACACGTCGGCGATCCGCTCACCGCGGAATCGCTGCTGCTCGCGGGACTGGACGCGGTGCTGCGCAGGCATTCCCGCCGCGGGCCGGCGTCGGCGGCCGATCCCCCGCCGCGCCGGGGCGTCGAGGTGGCTCGCCAGCTATTGCACGACCGGTGGAGCGAAGCCGTCACCGTCGCGGAGCTCAGCGCTGCCGCGGGGGTGCCGCGAGCCTCGCTCATTCCCGCCTTCCGCGCCGCGTACGGACTGCCGCCACACGCCTATCTGCTGCGGTTGCGCGCGAACCGAGCCCGGCGGCTGCTGCTGGCCGGGCGGCCACCGGCCGAGGTGGCGGTTACCGCGGGTTTCGCCGACCAGGCCCATCTCACCCGGATCTGCAAGCGATATTTCGGAGTTACTCCGGGCGCAATCCGACCCTGAGCCGACACCCGGCGGCGGGTTCGTGCCCACTCGCGCAGCCGTCGAGCACGAGATTTTTGTTCAAGACCGCCACCCGCCCGGACCGTCAAGCTCTGTCGCGACTGTTGTACGCGATGAAGGGCTTGTGGGAGCGATGCTGTGGACGTTGACGATATTCCCGCTGATATTCGTGCTGGGGGCGATCGCGGGATTGCGTCGGCCGGCGCACTGGGCCGCGGCCGGAGGTGTCGTCGTGGCAGTGCTGCTCATCTGGTGGCGGCCGGAGTTCACACTGCCGGGCAGCGCGCTGAGCGGAGCGGCCGGCGGAGCCGGTCTGCTGGTGCTCAATGCGGCCGCGGTAATGCTGCCCGGTGTCTATCTCAGTCAGGTACTCACCCGCAGAAGCGTGCATCAGTCACTGCGGGAGTGGGTACGTCAGCTGCCGTTGCCCGTTCCCGCGAAGGTCGCGCTCGTGGTGGTGGGGATCGCCCCAACTGTGGAGGCACTCACGGGATTCGGCGTTTCGCTGCTGGTCACCGTTCCCGTCCTGTTGGCGCTCGCGCCGCCGCCGACCGCGCTGCGGCAGGCCATGCTCGGGATGAACATCATGCCGTGGGGCACGCTCGGCCTGGCCACCGTGATCGGCGCTGAGCTCACGGGGCTTCCGACGACGACGCTGGGCACCGCCACCGCGATCACCAGCAGCATGATTTTCCCCCTGGTGGCCGTGTGGGCGGCGCTGCTGTCTCGCCCGGCGCACCGTTTCCGCACCGCGATCCTCGCCGCCACGGCAGGCAGCCTGCTCGCGGCCGGGCTGCTGATCTTCAATCGGCTGGGCATCGTCGCTCCGGCGGGTGTGCTGGCCGGGTTGCTCACGACCGCTGCCGGACTGACGCTGTGCGTCATCCGACGGCAGCGGACCGACGAAACCGACTCCCGCGCAGACCGATTCGCTCGGGGCAAGACCTCCGGCGGCAGCCAGCGGCGCGACGGGCTCGCCCTCGAGGAACCGACCGAACCGATACCGGGCCGACTGCTGCCTCCCCTCGCGGTCCTGTATGCCTACGGCCTCGTCCTGGGTGGCATCGCGGTGCTGCGCGTGGCCACCGCGGCCGGTATCGCGCCCATGACCCTGCATGCCGGGGGTGCCAGCTTCGCGCTGCTGAACTCACCTGGCCTGCCGTTGCTGGCCGCCGCCTTACTGCTGGACCGAGGCCGCCCGAATCTGTCGGACGCGCGCGCCGTGCTGGCGAGAGTCGGCCGACCGCTGCTCGCGTTGACCGGTTTCGTCGTTCTCGGTCGGCTGATGGCCGACAGCGGCATGATCGGACAGCTGGGTGCGGCGGTCTCCGCGGCCCCGCCCCTCGTGGTCGCGCTGGCCGCACCCGCCCTCGGCATGCTCAGCGGTTTCGTCACCGGCTCGAATGTCGGCGGCAATGCGCTGATGCTGCCACTGCAGCAGCAGCTCGCCCCAACCGGCCTCGACACCTGGTTCGCGGCGGTGCAGAACAGTGGAGCGGGACATGCCGTCTTCACCTCACTGCCGATGATCATGCTGATCCTGGCCGTGGCCGGCGACCGCGCGAAGACCTCGGACACTTCGGAACGTGACCTGCTCCGATTCGGATTGCGAGTGGCGACGGCGATCTACGCCGTCCTGGCGGCGGCGACGGTCGTGGCGGTTGTTGTGGTGTGACTGATGATTCAACCGGCGGCCCGTGCGTCGATCTCGTATCGATCGGAGATCCTCAGCAGAGCCACCACGGACACGAAGATCGCCGGAACCAGGGTGAGCATGGCCAAGACGAGCGGTTCACCACCGTAGCCGGCGGCACTGACCAGGTCGGAGCTGAGGCCGACGAGGAATGGGCCGAGCGCGCCACCGAGAGTGACCAGGAAGGTGAGCAGGGCGAACCCCATGCCACGACGGGCGGCGGGAACCACGTCGGCTGAGACCGCGGTGAGATTCGGTATGGCACCGGCGAATCCGGCGCAGGCCAGAGCGATCAGGGTGACACGCGCGGGAACACCCGGGATGAGCAGAGCGCCCGAAAGGGCGAGGGCGCCGGTCAGCAGGAAGACGGTGGCGACGGTGATCCGCCGGCTGGCCCGGATAGCGTGGGCACGGTCGCCGAATCTGCTGCCCGCGATGATGCCCACGACGATGCCGGTACCGCCGACCGCGCCCGCGAGTCCGGATGCGGTGTCGTAGCCGAGGTTTTCGGTGCGTTCGAACAGTGTCGGGAGCCAATAGAACACGCCCCCGATCCCGAGCGAGAGCAGGGCTTGGCCGATGATGACTCCGGCCAGCGTTCTGATTCTCAGCAGTCCCCGCGCTTCGCGAAGCAGCGAGACGGGACGCGGGAGCGCAATAGCTGGCATCGGTTCGCCGGTGCGGAGACGGTCGAGGCGGTCACCCAAGCCCCGCAACGGTTCCCGGACGGTGAGCACCAGTGCGGCGACCAGCAGACCGGGAACCGCCGCGACAAAGAACACCATGCGCCAACCGAGCGCCTCGGCGAGCACGCCGCCGAGGATGACCCCGGCAGGTAGGCCCAAGTAGTAGCCGGCGCGCTCGAATCCGTACGCCTTGCCGCGGCTGCTGGACGGGTAGTAGTCGGCAAGCAGGCTGGACGCGGGCGGGTTGTAGAGCTGTCCGGCGGCACCGATCAGCACGCGCACGAGGAAGAACAGCACGAATGTGGTCGCCAATCCACTCAAGACCGAACACAGTGACCATACGAGGACGACGATCGAGATGGTGACCACGCGGGGCGCGCGATCGGCGAGACGGCCGGCGGGCAACAGGAGCACGGCACCCGCGAGACTCGCGGCGGTCGGTATCGCACCCGCGGCGGTATCGCCGAACCCGAAGTGGTCCTGGATCGCCGGTAGCGCGCCGGCGATCAAGTTGATCTCGAGCCGATCGATGAACGCGACGAGACCGACCGCGATGGCGGGCCACCAACCCAGTGGCGCGGATTTCGTCAGATCGACGACGCGGGCCGGGCGGCCCTCGGACACGACGATGTCAATCGAACCGGTCGGGGCGGCGGGAGCACCCGCGGGATCCGGGGACACAGCCTCGGTCATGGGATTCGCTCCTGCCTGGAGGGATAGTCCGGGTCGCCGATCCCACGACCGGACCGCTCGGACGTATTGTCGAATATCTCTGTTGAACAAGGGATTCCGAATCTTTGCTGTGCCGGCATCACGGCACGCGTCCGCGACCCCGAGAGCCGAACGGGCGTCTCACCCTTCATGTACCGTTTCGCAAGAGGATACGTTGTATCCAATCAGATCGCATGGCGGTGGATCGGATACGAACCCGGCCCCACACCGCCTGCGGCCACCCGCATCGCCGCGCGGATTCTGACGGAAATCGCGACGCGAGCATGATCCCGGTCGCGGTCTGATCGGCGTTCGATCCCACTGCCATACCCTTCCGGTCCACCGCAGACCCTGGATGATCGTCGGCCGCGCGAGGCCCACCAGCCAGACCGCATCCGGCCGCGAGCCGATCGCATGTCCGCGCCACTCGATGTCGGTTTCCGGCCCGCTCGGGTCCTGCGTTATCAGGGACTTCAGATGACGTTGTGCCCTGTGGTTCAGCTGGCTGAGGAGGCCATGCTGGACAGTGACAGCTGCCGGATCCCTATGCGGATCAGAACATTTCGAGAGGACACGAGCATGAAACCGTTGTCGGAATCTTTGATGGATCTCGCGACCCAGGTGAAGCAGTTCGAAGAATCGTCGGCCGAGGCGCGGGAGAAGAACCGCGCCGCGCTGCAAGCTCGGCGGGAGGAGTTGGGCGCGACCTTCGAGCGCGAGGGCAAGGAGCTCGAGAAGACCGCGGCGGAACTGCGGGAGGCGGCGCAGAATTGGTGGTCGGATACCAGGGAGGCCGTCGAACACCAGATCAGCGTGATGCGGGCCGACTTCGACAAGTGGCAGGCCGAGGTCAAAGCACAGCATGCGAAACGATCCGCTGAGGACGGCAAGACCGCGGAGCCGATCAGTCGAGGCTGATCAAACATCGGGACGCGACCGACGGCGAGCCCGAAGTTCCCGATCGGTCGCCCGGCGCCTAGGGCACTCCGAGACCGCCGCCTTCACGCACGCCTGTACGCGCTGGCATGGATACCCACCCGGCCGTCAGCGGCACCACAATCGCAGCGGCAACGCTGATCGGCGACCGACCCAGGACAGGCGGGACCGGGAAGTCTCCGATCCCGCCTGACAACTCCGCTTCGACCAGCGGCTGAGGAGGTCCTCCGCATCTCAACTCCTCTTGATTATCCCGGGAGCGTTCCAGGTTTCATCGAGAACCTTCTGATCCGTACTTCCGTGAGTTCAAGAAGGAACAGCAGGTCGGCCGACACGGACACAGTCCGCTGGTTTCCGGGAATGGCGGCCGGGCGGCCCAGTTCGTGGCACGAACGACGTCGAGTACGCGGCTGCGCCCACGGTGCGCGTCGTTGGCCCGGCGCGAAAGGTTGAGCCCGTAGCCTGGGCTGGATGCGGACGTCGGCCTCGGCACTGGTTCTTGCGATGACGGTTCTGCTGGGCACCGGCTGCGGCGGACCCGATGACAAACCCACGTCGCGGGAGTCGCCGACACCGACGGGAGCACCGCAGTCGACACGTTTCGCCTACGGCGATACCAGCGACAACTTCGGCGATCTGTACCTCCCGAACCAGCATGCGAGCGACCTGCCGGTCATTGTGATGATGCACGGCGGAGGCTGGCAACAGCAGACGAACCTGGCCTACACCGAAGCCCTTGCCGCTGATCTGGCCGCGCACGGTGTCGCGGTCTGGAATATCGAGTATCGACGGGTGGGCGGGGCGGGCGGCTGGCCGACCACTCTCGCCGATGTCGATGCCGCCACGGACGCGCTGGCGACGATCGTGCGGCCGGGCTGCGGCGGCTGCCTGAACCTGGACAGCGTCCATGTCATCGGTCATTCCGCCGGTGGGCATCTGGCCGCCTGGTTGGCGGGTCGGCACACTCTCGACAGGCCGGACGCGCCAGGCGCGGATCCGCAGGTCCGCCTCGCCAGCGCCACGATCCTGGCGGGTGTGCTGGACCTGCGGCTCGCCGTCACCGACGGTCACGACCGATATGTCCGGGCTCTGCTCGACGGAACGCCGGACGAGCGACCTACCCGCTACCAGATCGCTTCGCCCATCGAACACCTTCCGATCGGGCTGCCTGTCACTGTCATTCACGGCGATGCGGACACCGTGGTATCCGTCGAGCACAGCCGCCGTTACGCGGCTGCCGCGCGAATCGCCGGTGATCCCGTCACATCGCAGATCCTCCCCGGCATCGGCCACGCCGACTTCGCCGACCTGACCTCACCGGCGTGGGCCGCGGCGAAAACCGCTGTCCTGGAGCGAATCAACTCCCGACCGCGATAGCCCGCATTACCCACCGCCATACTCAGCGAATCCAGCTACGTCAGGGCCCATGAGTTGGCCGTCGTGGTACACCGCGAACGGCTCCGCCGTCGAGACCGGTCGGCAACTGTTCTTGCACCCGAACTCGCTGCGCTATCGACTGCGCCGAATCGAGGAGCTGACGGGCCGCTCGCTCAACAATCCCCACACCGTCCTCGAACTCGGCGTCGCATTGCGGGCGCTGTCGGCCTCGGCCGGAAGTTTGTGTAAACCAATGTTTCAAGTTCAATCCCGCACACCCGAGATGGGGTAAATGTGAGCAGATGAGATCTGCCACTGCCTTGAAGACACTCGCCGCCGGCGGTGCCGCCGCCGCGCTCGCGCTACTGTCTGCCTGCGGTTCACCGCCGACGGACAAGGACGCCGAAGGGTCCGGCAATACCTACGGTGCGTCCGATGCGCGGTTCCGGGCCTGCATGGTGACCGACGCGGGTGGGGTGGACGACAAGTCGTTCAACGAATCCGGGTGGAACGGCGTGAAGGCGGCGGTCGACGCCAACCCGGAGATCTCCGGCAGCTACCGGCAGTCCAACAGCACCGCCGACTACGAACCCAATTTGCGGGCCTCGGCCGACGACCCCGATTGTGGTCTCGTGATCGGCGTCGGCGGCCTGATGGCGGATGCGGTCACCACGGTGGCCGAGGAGAACCAGGACCGGCGTTTCGCGATCGTCGACTCCCACGTCGACCTGCCCAATGTGTACTCGATGGAGTTCAATGCGGCCCAGTCGTCCTACCTCGCGGGCTATCTGGCGGCGGGCACCACGAAGACCGGAAAGGTCGCCACCTGGGGCGGTATGCAGATTCCGGCGGTCACCATTTTCATGGACGGATTCGCCGCCGGTGTCGCCAAGTACAACGAGGTGCACAACACCGGTACCACGGTCCTCGGCTGGGATACCCAAGCCCAGAAGGGTTCGTTCACCGGCAATTTCGACGACACCAGCGCCGGCCGGTCACTGACGGAGAACTTCCTCGCCCAGGGTGCCGATGTGATCCACCCGGTCGCCGGCCCGGTCGGCCTCGGTGGCGCCTCGGCCATCAAGGACGCCGGTAACGCGAGCATGATCTGGGTGGATTCCGACGGCTACCAAGCGGTTCCGGAGTACAAGCAGATCATCCTGTCCTCGTCGATGAAGGACATCGCCTCCGCGATCCGGGTCGCGATCGACAATGCCTTCGACGATGGCGCCAAGGACGGCCGCTACGTGGGCACGCTGAGCAACGAGGGTGTCGAGTTGGCGCCGTTCCACGAGTTCGACAGCTCCGTCCCGGACACGTTGAGGCAGGAACTGACGCAACTGCGGGCCGACATCATCGCGGGCACGGTGGCCGTCTCCTCACCGGCAGCCCCGAAGCCGTAGCGTATGCGCCTCGAATTACGCGGCTTGACAAAGAAGTTCGGTGATTTCGTCGCGGATGACGCGATCGACCTGGTGGTGCCGCCGGGCCAGATCCACGCCATCCTCGGCGAAAACGGCGCGGGCAAGTCCACGCTGATGAACATGCTGTACGGGATCCTGGAACCGACCGACGGACAGATCCGCATCGATGGCGCGCCGGTGCGGTTCCGTTCGCCCGGCGACGCCATCGCCGCCGGAATCGGCATGGTGCACCAGCATTTCAAGCTGGTCGGCCCATTCAGCGTCGCCGACAATGTCCAGCTCGGGCGCGAGCACGCCCGGGCCGGGATGCTGGACCGCACCGCCGCCCGTCGCGCGGTGCGGGAGGTATCCGAACGCTATGGGCTGGCACTGGATCCGGATGCCATCTGCGAAAACCTGCCCGTCGGTGTGCAACAGCGGGTGGAGATCGTCAAAGCTCTTTCCGGGCATACCGAATTGCTCATCCTCGACGAACCCACCGCGGTGCTCACGCCCCCGGAGGTCGCCGAATTGCTGACGATCATGCGGAACTTGGCGGCGTCGGGTATGTCGATCATCTTCATCAGCCACAAGCTGAGGGAAGTCAAGGCGGTCGCCGACACGATCACGGTCATCCGGCGCGGCAAGGTGGTTGCCGAAGTGTCCCCCGACGATGGTGAGGCGGAGTTGGCTGCCGCCATGGTCGGGCGCGAGGTGTCCCTCACCGTCGACAAGACACCCGCCCAGCCGACCGAAAAGGCTTTGGAGATCATAGATCTCACCGTGCTCGACGATCGGGGCATTCCGGCGCTGGACGGCCTGAATCTGACCGTGCGCGCCGGTGAGATCGTGGGACTGGCCGGAGTGGAGGGCAACGGCCAGACCGAATTGGCCCGCGCCATCCTCGGCACCCTCGCACCGGCGGGCGGCTCCATCGAGATGGCCGGCACCGAGGTCACCCGATGGCACCCGTACCGGCGCATAGCGGCCGGGCTGGGGTATATCCCCGAGGATCGGGCCCGCGACGGTTTGGTCGGCGATTTCACCGTGGCCGAGAATATCGTGCTCAACCAGTACCGGGAGGCGCCACTGTCCAGGCGCGGTGTGGTCGATGAACGGGCGGTGCGGGCCGTCGCGTCGAAGTCCATCGCGGAGTTCGATATTCGCACCCAGGGCCCCGAGGAAGGGGTGTCCGCACTGTCCGGAGGCAATCAGCAGAAGGTGATCATCGCTCGCGAATTCTCCCGTCCGCGAAAGGTCCTCGTAGCAGCGCAGCCGACCCGCGGCGTGGATATCGGCGCCATCGAATTCATCCATGCCCGGCTGGTGGCCGAACGCGACACCGGCACCGCCGTCCTGCTCATCTCCGCGGAGCTGGATGAGATTCTCGCCCTGTCCGATCGCGTGGCCGTCATCTACAACGGTCAGATCGTGGGCGAGGTAGCGCCGGATAGTCCGCGATCGGAGATCGGACAGCTCATGATCGGCCACCGGCTCGAGAACTCCCCGGGCGACGCGTGAAGACCACAGTCGATCCGGACCCCGAGCCGAGCCGAAAGGGCTTCGGCCCCACCTTCGTTCGCTACGTGACCGAAGCCAACAACGTCATGGTGACGGTCTACTCGCTCCTGCTGGCCTTCGCCATCGGCGCGGTACTCATTATCGTCTCCGACCCCGGCGTACGCGGTACCTTCAACTACCTGTTCGCTCGCCCCGGCGATGCTTTCAGTTCCTCCTGGTATGCCGTGAGTACGGCCTACCAGGACCTGTTCGAGGGCTCGATCGTCGATTTCGGTCGCCTGCAACAGTATTTCGCGGGCGATGCCACCCTGGCCCAGGTCCTGCGCCCGCTCTCGGAGACCCTCACCTACACCACCCCGCTGATGTTCACCGGTCTGGCGGTCGGACTCGCGTTCCGGGCGGGCCTGTTCAATATCGGCGCCCAGGGGCAGTTCGTGTTCGGCATGCTCGGCGCGCTCGTCGTCGGCTTCGCGGTGGAACTCCCACTACTGCTGCATCTTCCGCTGGCACTGCTGGCGGGCGGCCTCGCGGGTGGCCTACTCGGCGCGATACCCGGTTACCTCAAGGCGAGAACCGGTGCACACGAAGTCATCTCGTCGATCATGCTGAACAATATCGCCGCCTACTTCCTGATGTGGGCATTGGGCACCACGTTCATCCATTCGGTCACCTCCCAGGAACTCGTCTCCAAGCCGGTCGCCGAGTCGGCCCGACTGCCGCAGCTGCTGGGCTGGGCCGGGCCGGGTCTGCGGGTGAGCATCGGGCTACTGATCGGGTTCGCCCTGGCCGCCGGAACCTGGTGGCTGCTCAGCAAATCCACCTTCGGCTTCCGTATCCGCGCGGTCGGCGCCAACGCCCACGCCTCGGAGACGGCGGGTATGGATATCGGGCGCACCTTCACCACCACCATGGGCGTGGCCGGTGGACTGGCCGGACTCGGCGGCGCCGCACTCACACTGGGCCTGAACCCGTACACGGTGAATCCCGGCACCGCGGTGGAATACGGCTTCGACGGCATTACCGTGGCGCTGCTCGGACGCGCGCATCCTGGCGGGATCGTCGCCGCCGCACTGCTTTTCGGTGCCCTGAAATCCGGCACCCTGCATATGCAGCCCGCCATCCCGGTGGAGATGTCCACACTGCTACAGGCCGCCATCGTGCTGTTCATCGCCGCACCCGCCCTGGTCAAAACCCTGCTGCGGCTGCGGACACCGCGCGGCGGGCTCAACACTCTGGAAGCGAGGGGCTGGTGAGGGCATCGACCGGCACCGAACCGCAGGTTGCGGTGTCCGACCAGGTCTTCCGGCGGCGCACCGCGGCGGGCTACGGCTTGATCGGCACCGCTGTCGTCCTGGGCGGGCTGGGCCTGCTGCTGATCGATACGGGGCGCACCACCACCTACCGGCTGGATCAAACCCTCGATGCGAGCTGGACGGCCGGGACGCTCGCGGTGGTCGCGACGCTCAGTGTCCTCGCGGCATTCGCCGGAGTCGCCCTGCTGGTACTGCCGAAAAGCATTGTGCGGCGCTACGACGGCGGCCTGATCGGTGGCGCGGTCGCCGCGCTCGTTATCGCCGCGCTGTCCTGGACGGTCACCCCGGGCGTCGGCTTCCCGGTCGAATTTGTTTTAGCGACAACACTTTTCCTGGCACTACCGTTCATCTTCGGTGCGCTGTCCGGTGTCGTCGCCGAACGCTCCGGGGTCATCAACCTCGGGATCGAGGGCCAGTTCCTCACCGGCGCGTTCACTGCGGCACTGCTGGCATCGGTCACCGGGAACGCCTACATCGGAATGCTGGCCGCCACCGTCAGCGGCATCTGCTCGACCCTGCTGCTGGCCTGGCTCGCGACCCGTTTCCAGGTCAACCAGGTGGTCACCGGCATCATCCTGAACCTGCTCGCGCTCGGGCTGACCGGCTTCCTGTACGAGCGGCTGATGCGCGCCGACGGCTCGCTCAACCAACCCGCCACCGTGCAGCGGGTCGGTGACTCGCTGGGCTTCCTGGCCCGCATCCCGATCCTCGGCCCGGTGCTGTTCAACCAGAACATTTTCGTCTACGTGGCGCTGGCCTGCGTATGCGCCGTCTCCTTCCTGTTGTTTCACACCCGCTGGGGCCTGCGCACCCGCGCCGTCGGCGAACACCCCGCCGCCGCCGACGCCGCCGGCATCAACGTCAACCGACTGCGCTTCTGGAATGTCACCGTCGCCGGGGCGCTCTCCGGCTTCGGCGGCGCCTTCTTCACCATCGCCAACAATGTGTCCTTCAGCAAGAACATGACCGCGGGCCTCGGATTCGTGGCCCTGGCCGTGATGATTGTCGGCCGCTGGCGCCCCTTCGGCGTTCTCACCGCGGCCCTGCTGTTCGGTTTCTCCAGCGCCCTGCAACGGTTTCTCAACACCATGCCCGGCAATCCGATCCCCACCGAGTTCCTGGGCATGCTCCCCTACGTGGTCACCCTCGTCGTGGTCGCCGGATTCATCGGCAGGGCCGTGGCCCCGGCTGCCGACGGTATCCCCTATACACCGGGGAGCAAATAGCCGCCGGTCGGCGCCGCGACCCGTGAGGCCATCGCCCGCCTGACTCCCCAAGTGCCGTACCAACGGTCACGGCGTACTCACCCCGTCATTCCGGCGTGCTTGTGGCCGGAATCCACCGACGAATCGGGACACCGCACCAGGAACTCCAGGTCCGGCAGCTCGAGGCCGCCGGCGGCCTCGGCCTCAGAAGACCAGGCCGCGCAGCGCCAGGAAGCGCATACCGCCGACCGCCGCCATGATGGCGACTACGGCGCTGGCCTGCGCGAACTCAGCGAGGCCCGGTGCCCAAGTCCCGAGACCGGCCAGGGCCGCCGTGCTGACCAGCAGACCGATCAGCGCCAGCCCGCCACCTTCCCATTGCGCGGTGAACCAGCCGACCCGTCCGGCCGCTCGGAAGGTGAGCTGCCGGTGCAGTTCGTTCGCGATCACCGTGCTGACGATCGATCCGGCGACATTGGCGACCAGCGGGCCGATGCCGTGCACCGCCATGAACAGCAGCACATAGGCGACATTGCTGGAGCCGCCGACCAGGGCGAAGCGGATCAGCTGGGCGAAGGCGTGGTCGCCGCGCAGGTACCGCATGGCGCGGGCGAGTCGGTTGCGCTGTCCCGTGCCCGGCAGCGAATAGGGACCAGCCCACGCCGTGTAGGCGTTGGTGCCGGGGAGCATTCCCGGGCGGGTCGGCTGCAGGACAGTCATGGTCTTTCCGATCGAAACGCGGGCATTCGGCACCGTTGGCGTTCAACGACACACTGACTATAAGTAGATGTATACGTATATGCAAGATCGAACTATGCGCGGCCGCTCAGGGAGTGTCGCGACCGTCCCGGCCGGGAGATATTGGATACCGCGGTAAGCGCCGTTGCTTGCCACTGGGCACGCCGTTGTGCCTGAATCTCCAGCCGGGACGGGTCGGCATCGGCCGTGCTGCCGGGTTCCACCAGCCCCGGGCCGCCAGCACCGCATCGACGTCGCGAACGGCGGCCTCGAAGGAGTAGTCCGCCGAACGCCGCGATTTGCCGCGAGCCCGCTCGTCATAGGTGATGTGCCGGAAGCCGGGACCGAGATCGGCGATGACCTTGCGCCAGTAGCCCTGGGTGGCGAACTGGCCATTGAGGTCGACCACGGGGATACCGGGACCGCCGGGCCAGGGCCGTATCTTCGACCGGCACCATGCCGGTCCAGGTCGAATCGGTCGAGGAGTTGTTGTTCTTCGTCATGCCAGCAACTTTGAGCGTCCGGCCTGACACCGCCCCGCCACCGAACTGACACGACCACTGACACGGGCGTTCCACCTGGTCGCGCCGGGCAACAGCCCTCCCGGCAGTCAGAGCAGCAGGCGAGCCAGTTCGGCGGGCCTGGACATCATGGCCATGTGGCCGCCGTCCATCTCGACCGGTTCGATGCCCAGCCGTTCGCGCACCAGCTCGCGCATGAAGTCGGCGGGGAAGAAGCGGTCGTCGCGGAAGAGCACGAACCGGGTGGGCACGGTCGGCCAGGCGGGCAGCGGCCATGGCAGCTTCATCGGGGTGTCGGACTGGCCGCGCTCGTACTGCTCCGCCTCGGCCCGCAGCTCGGGCGGGAATTCGTTGTAGAACACATCGTCATCATCGGAGGTCTCATGCCCGGTGTTGGCCCACCAGTCCCCCGGGGCCTCGCCGGGGGCCGGAATCATCGCGGAGATCAACACCATTCGCTCCACCGGCACCCGATCGCAGACGAGCGGTGCGGTGAACCCGCCGAACGAGTGCGCCACCACGACTACGTCCCGACGGTCGCCGATCGCCTCGACCACCGCGTCTGCGTACTCCCGCAGCCCCGCGGCATCGTCCTCGCTCGGCAATCGCACCGGCACGGCCTCGTGGCCGAGGCCGCGCAGCTCGTCCGCTATCTGCCGCCAGTACCCCGCATCGCATCCCGCTCCCGGGATCAGCATGAATGTACTCATGCCCCTTCGCATCAGGGCCTACCGACAATCGGAAGGCCACGACCACCGAGCCGCCCCGTCGGCCCGGACTGGCCGACCACTAGACGATGTTCTCGATACGACAGCCAAAAGTGAAGCGGGCCAATGCAATTCGGCTTACTGCGACGGGCCGATGTCTACGGTACGAACACTTCTGCCGTCGCGGGGATATTGGGCCGGTCTGTTCGTACGGTGAGCTGCACTCGGCCGGGACCGGTATCCGCGACGAGGATTGCCGGAGCGGAGCGCTGGGTGGCCGGGATGAAGCGGCTGACGCTGCCCGTGCGGCCGGAGTCGAGGTTGTGCCAGTCGACTACCGCGGTGACGTCGCAGGCGAGGAGTTGCGGGCCCCATTCGCCAATGGGCGAGAAGCCCTGTGTGATGCGCAGGACGACCGAATGTACTGCGCCCGGGGCCTCGGAGTAGTGGTAGAGGGGGCCGTCGAATGCGGTGCCACCGGTCGAGAGCATGCCCGCGCACACACCATTGCCGAGTGTCCAGGTGGGGGCCAGGTTGAAGCTGTTCTGCTCGCAGGAGCGTGGCTCGACATTCGACCATCCGAGCTGGCAGGGGCTGCCGGGGTGTTCGGCATTGGCGGGCGCGGCGGCGACGGCCACACCCGCGCCGAGGAAGGTGGCAGCGGTCAGGTACCGGATCGTGCGTTTCATCGTCTGACTCCACTCATTGTCGGGTGGTTCATTTACGAGCTGTCGTGCCCTACCTGCGCCATCCATACGGCGGGCGGAGTAGGCCGACTGGTCGGCCTACTACTCGACTGTCGAGCCCGCGGCAGGACGCGTTACTCGAGGCAGCATAGGCCCGGCCGGGTGAACCGTCCGGTAGCGAATCGGTGGCATCCGCCACCTCGACCTCGGCGTCCGCTCCGTGCATGTCGCACCCGGTGGCGCGCGTCCCGCTCTCAGCACACGGTGCGGAAAATCCCGGGGCCCGCAGTGCGGACCCCGGGACAACGCTGTGGAGCGTTGGCATCAAGCGCTGATGTCGGCGCGCTGTACCAGCGTGGCGCCCGCGGCGAGTCCGGCAATAACAATGCCGGACAACACAAGTGTGCCGAGCGCGGGCGACAGCAGTCCGCCGTTGCCGGGGAACTGCGCCATGGCGCTGGATGCCATCCCGGGGAACCAGCGACCGACCGCCGAGGACGCCGCGGTGACCACCGACTCGACCAGCAGCAGCCATGCCATCGCGACGACAATCGCCACCACCTGGTTGCGCAGTACCGCGCCGAGCGCCACGCCGAACACCGCGAGCAGTGCCGCCGCCCCGGTCGCACCGAGCAGCGCCAGCCATACCGCGGGACGGTCCAGCGGCAGCGACAGCTCCTGGGAGCGGTAGGCACCCCACGCCGACAGCAGGGTGGCAGCGGCCGAGGCCAGGCCGTACAGCAGGCCGACACCCGCGTAGACGACCACCTTCGCGCCGATGACCTGCCAGCGCCGCGCGGTCGAGAGGAAGGTCTGATTGGCCTGCCCGAAACGCCATTCACCGGCCATGCCGATAATGCCCGATACGACGACGAGCGTCGATCCGGCCAGGGCGCCGTGCATCGCCACCCGCAGGCTGTCGTCGGTCAGCAGGGCCGCGCCCTCCTTATCACTGAGCGCGACCATCAGATAGGTACTGAGTCCGGCGAACGCCACGGTGCCCAGCATCAGCCACCAGATCGTCGAATTCGCCCTTGCCTTATGCATTTCCGTCAACAGCACCCGGGTAGTGGACCGGTGCGGCCGCGTCGGCTGTGTATGACTCATGACGCCACCTTCTTTCCGGACGCCCCGCGCCCCGTATCGCCGAGCGAACCCGCCAGCTCGAAGTACACGTCCTCGAGCGAACGGCCGCCCGCCGACAGTTCCGCGGTGGTCGCGTCGGCCACCAGGCGGCCGTGGTCGATAATGACCAGGCGGTCGGCGACCTCGCCCAGTTCGGTGAGCAGATGGCTGGAGACGAGGATCGCGCGCCCCGCACCGGCCAACTCGCGCAACAGTTCCCGCATCCACAGGATGCCGCGTGGGTCGAGGCCGTTGACCGGTTCGTCCAGCATCAGCACCTGTGGGTCGCCGAGCAGCGCACCGGCCAGGGCCAATCGCTGCCGCATACCGAGGGAGAACCGTCCGACTCGCTTACCGGCGTCCCTGCTGAGTTCCACCATGTCGAGCACCTCCTCGACCCGGCTGCGCGGTACTCCGGCGGCGGTGGCGAGGATCCGCAGATGGGTGCGGGCGGTGTGGCGGGGATGGGCGCCGGGACCGTCGAGCACCGCACCGACTCGGCATCGGGGGTCGACCAGGTCCCGATAGGGCTGCCCGTGGATCAGCGCGGTGCCCGAGGTCGGCGCGGCAAGGCCGAGCAGCATGCGCATGGTGGTGGTCTTACCGGCGCCATTGGCGCCGATGAATCCGGTAATGGTGCCCGCGGGCACGCTGAAGGAGAGATTGTCGACGGCGTTGTCGGCGCCGTATGTCTTTGTCAGGCCGCGACATTGGATGAGCGGTGCGGCGGCAGTCCGGCCGGAAGAATTCATATCAGGTTCCCGGGGTCGCGTTGAGTCGGGTGTTCTGGTACGAGGTGAACAGCCACCTGTCGTCCTGTTTGACCGCGCCTCTGGTCTGGATGGATTCGGCCTGGGGGCTGCATTCGTCGGATTCGGTGCGCAGGATGCAGGTCCAGGTGATCAGCACGGCGGTCTCGGCGGTGGGGAAGCGCACGAAGACCCGGTCGGGAACCGAAACGCGCGTCCCCTTCATGAAGGTGTCGAAGCCCTGCCGCATCGATGCGGCGATATCGTCGCGGCCCTGGATGAGTTCTCCTGTGACACCGACGAAGTCGGCATCGACGGTGAAGGTGGCGGCGTAGGCGTCGCCGTCCCCGGCCGCCCATGCCTTCGCCTGTTCGCGCTCCAGGTCCCGCACCGCGGTCTCGTCGCTGGTGCCGAGCGGCGCCGGATCGTCGTCGTCCGATCCGCAGGCGGTTACCGCCAGCAGGCCCACCGCGAGCAGGGCCGCGACGGTCAGGCCACGCCATCCGCGCCGGACAGGTGTTCCGGATACCCGGTCGTGAATCGTCTGCTTCATGGAGCGAATTCCTCTCGTTGATGTCCGGGAATCAGATTCACAGCCGAGGAGATACACCGTCGTCGGGTCGAAGTTGTCGGTCCGCTACGTAATTCGACGTAGAGCGGCAGACCGCCGACTGCGCCCGCGACCGGATGCGGCGGTACCGGCGGAAAACCTATCGTTGCCTCATGCTCCAGCGGCGTGACCGATACGTCGGACTCCTCTCCCCTCGGCTGCGCCGGATCCTGGTCGATCTCGGCTTCGGCCTCGTCGTGACCACCGCCGTCGTGATGATGACGCTGCTGGCCGGTCCCGATGACGGCAGCGGCCGACCCGACGCCGTCTCCTGTGGTCTGGCCCTCGCGCTGGGTACCTCGATGCTGGTCCGGCGCCGGTGGCCGGTGGCGACACTGCTGTTCGTAGGAGTCGGACTGGCGGCGTTCTACGTGCACGGATACCCACCGGTCGGCATCGCGGTACCGATGGCGGCGGCGCTGTTCACCGCCGCGCAGGCCGGTCATCTCCGCGTCGCCGTCACCGGCGCCGTCGGTTTGACGGCCTTCATGACCACTCGGCAGATCTGGGACAGCGGTACCACCTATGTGCTCTGGTACGAGCTGTTCACCGCCCTGATTCTGATGCAGGCGACGATCGCGGCCGGTGACACCGTCCGCTCCCGGCGCGGCTGGCAGCGCGAGGCCGCCAAACGCGCGGAGTTGATGCTGGTCGAGCAGGAGCACGAGGCGCAGCGGCGGGTGGAGCAGGAGCGGGTGCGTATCGCCCGCGAGGTGCATGACGTCATCGCCCACACCCTGACCGTCATTTCCGTGCAGTCGAGCGTGGCGGCCGAGGCGCTGGCGGACGCGGACGCCGCTCCCCCGGTGCGGCAGGCCGATGCGGCGATCGGGACTATCCGGCAGAGCAGCCGGGAAGCGTTGCGCGAGCTGCGATCCACCCTCGGCACGCTCCGGTTGCCGGACGGGCAGCCGCGTACCCCACTGGCCGGCCTGCAGGGCCTGCGGCAACTGATCACCTCGACCGCCGAGAGCGGCTTGACCGTCGATCTCGACGTGGTGGGCGAGGCGCGGCCGGTCCCGGTGATCGTCGAGTCGGCGGTGCACCGGATCGTGCAGGAGGCCCTGACCAATGTGCTGCGCCACGCGCACGCGGATACCGCGACCGTCCGCATTCGCTACACCCCCGAAACGCTCGAGATCCTGGTCACCGATAACGGCCGGTCGACATCACCTGCGCAGGTAGGAGCCGGATTCGGCATCCGGGGCATGCGCGAGCGGGTGGCACTGCTCGGTGGCACCTTCTCCGCGGGCCCGACCCCCATCTCCGGCTTCGCGGTCTCCGCCGCCCTCCCCGCGGCGGCCTCCGCGTGATCGGCGAAATGACCGCGCTCGTGGCCCGCGATCGCACCCGCCCGGTCGCGTCTCGCTGCGGCTCGGCCGGATAACCGATGGCCGCCACGGTGCTGTACGGGCGGCTGCGAGAAGAACAGCGCGACACGCTGATGTCGGTATTCGGTTTGGCCGCAGACGGATTCATCGATCGCAAGCTGGTCGGCCTGGCTACGCTATCGCTGCTCGCGGACCTGTCGACGGCCGCGCCGGTACTGTGTCTGATCGACGATTGCCACTGCGGACGAGGCCGCCGCCGCCCGCAAGGGCGAAGCCAGCGACCCCAAGGCTCTGGCGGCACTAGCCCTCACGACCTGCCTGGTACGCGACCGCGGCGACGTCACCGACGCCGAACTGGCCGCCGCCCGCACCGGCGGCCTCTCCGACGGCGATATCGCCGAGGTAGTGGCCAATGTGGCCCTCAATGTCTTCACCAACTACCTCAACAAGACCGGACGGGTCGAGATCGACTGGCCGGTCGTGCGCCACACCGACTGAGGGCGTGCGCGCGCTGCCGAGGCGTACGCGCCGGGCAGCGCGCGATCGTCGTGCGGCTACGACGGATCTGCGTCCAGCCCCGGCCGGAATGACCGCATGCAACAAACCTATTCTGCTACAAGGACTTTCATGAATCGACAGCTCTCGAGAATGACCGTCGCGGCCGCTTTCACCGCCTTGACGGCATGGTCCGCGGGATGCGCCGAGGACGCAGCGCCGGACACCGCCGTACCGTCCACCGCAGCCGCCACCACGCAGCAGAGTCCCGGCCATCAGCGGCTCGATCAACTCGTGGGTGACTGGACCGGCCAGAAATTCACCTACGTCGCCGGTGGCACCCCCGACAATCCCACTACCGGCGAAATAACCTCCCGCTGGCAGTGGATCGCCGAGACCGGCAACAACTTTCTCCGCGAAGAAGCCGGAGGCACCCTCGGCGGCAACCCGTACTACCGACTCGGGCTGTTCGGCTACGCACCCACCGACGACCGCTACGAGTGGACCACCGTCGACAACATCACCCCGATGACCATGCACTACCAGGGCGCCAGAGGCAGCGGCACCGCGGACGGCGACATCAGCATGTCCGGGGAGTTCACCGACCCCGGCGCGCTCGGCCCGCAGTTCGTCGGCAGCACAATCGCCATGCGCACCGTCATCACCCTCGAATCCGCCGATCGCGCCACCATGGAGGTCCACTTCGCTCCGCCGGGCCAACCCGAGATCCTCGCCGACCGCGTAATCCTCACCCGCCGGAAGTAGCGCGCACCCTGCGAGCATCGACTGCGTTCATGGACCCCGGCCGAGGCCCGGACGGTGCCCGCGACGGCTGTGAGTTCTGGCCCGTCGAACCGAATCTCGGCTACCCGTATGCCGACGGCATCGAAGGTCTGCCCGACACATTGACGATCTCGATCACCGGCGACCCGGCCACCCCGTATCAGGGCGGACTCAGCCTGGCCGAAACCCTCGGCGGCACCGTACTTTCCGTCGACGGAGAGCAGCACACCATCGCCCTGTCCGGCACCAGCGACTGTGTCAACGGCATTGTCGCCGACTACTTGATCGAGCTGAGAACCCCACCGGCCGACGCCCGCTGCACCCTTTGACAGCCAGGTCACTACGAGTGCGCCTCGGCGGCGGCCCGGAGGTCCCGCAGCCAGGCTTCGAGACCCGCACCGAGGAATGCGGTGGAGGTGGGTACATCGGCTTCGACCTGCGCGCCGGTCCAGTTCTCCTCGGTGCGCACCAGCACACCACCCTCCACCTCGGTGAAGGTCCAGACATGGACGCCGTTGTCGATGCGCAGGCCGTCGCCGATTCCGGGACCGCTCCAGCGAATGCACTGCTCGGGCCGCACCTGGTGGACGGAAGAAGTAATGACCAGGGTGGTGGCGGGGGTCGTGGCGGTGGCGGGCGCGGGAGTTGTCCACTGGAACTGCGAGCCATCGCGCAGTGGCCCCTCATCCATGCGCTGCATGCTGGTGACGGGCTGCTGCCAGGCGGGCCAGCGTTCCACATCGGTCTGCAGGTCCCAGATGGTGCTCAGCGGCGCATTGATCAAAGCCTCTGTCCGGTAACGAATTTGGGCATTGTCATCGATCCCGGCCCCGCCGCAGGTCAGCGCGGCCGATTGCGCGGAGTCGATGGTCGTGGTGCCCGGACCGCTCCCGCGACCGGCATCGTCGCTCTCGCTGCCGCACGCGGCCACAGTGGTCAGCGCGACCGTGGCGGCCAGTGGGATCAGGAACCGGGCGGAGCGGGTACCGGGGCTGCGGCGGCTTCGGCGGGTGCTGGACATGATCATTCTCCTCGTCAGAGCTGGTTTCGGTCACCATCGAGTTAGAAGCACTCGATTTAGTTAGAGGTTATAACTCAGATCTGTGAGTGTCAATAAGAAAAGTGATAACCTCTAACGCGACGGTGCTGGTGTCGCGGAACCCGAGAGGAGGCGGTTGACGATGGAAGCCGGTGGGACAGGTTCGAGGGAGCGCTACCGGACCCAGGTGCGCGAGGAGATCAAGCAGCACGCCTGGGACCAAATCGCCACGGCGGGGGTATCCGCACTGTCGCTCAACGCGATCGCCAAGCAGGTGGGCATGAGCGGCCCCGCCCTCTACCGGTATTTCGCGAGCCGCGACGAGCTGATCACCGAACTCATTCGCGACGGTTACCGGAGCCTGGCCGACGCCGTCCGGACCGCGTTCGACTCCGGCGCGGACGTGGCCGAACTGGCCCGCACCGTGCGGGAGTGGGCCAAGCACGACCCGCAGCGGTACTTCCTCATCTACGGCACGCCGGTCCCCGGCTACGAAGCGCCCGACGACACCACCGCGATCTCATCGGAGATCATGACGGTGCTGATCGAGGCCTGCTCGGCGCTGCCGTCGAACCAGCCGGAAACACCATTCGACGCGCACCTCGAGGACCATCGCCAATGGGCCGAGGGCCACTCGGTACCGGCCACCACGCTGCACCGGGCCCTGTCCTTCTGGACCCGACTCCACGGCGTCCTATCCCTCGAACTCGCGGGCCATTTCACCGGAATGGGTTTCGACCCCGCCCTGCTGATCGCCGACGAACTGGATTCCCTTGTGGCGAAATGACTCCATCTATCCGCTAAATCCATTGCAGCGGAGTATCTCTCCGAAGTATTCTGTGGCCTGCGCCCGGTGCGCAGGCTACAGGTACTTCTGGTTCGATCCCTGTTCACTGCCCCGATCTATCGCGGTGAAGCTCAATTGGAGAGCAACCCTGTGACCGACTCGATCTCGGGCGCTCCACGAAAATGGAATGCGGAGTATCGGTCGGACCGATACAGTCTCTCCTCGCGCCCGGTGCACATCGGTACCAGGTACTTCGGGCGTCCAAACTTCCGGCCATCCGCGATTGTCGCGAAAAATAAGATGCGCCAACCTAATTCGCGGGGATACAGTGTTCACTGCGTCCGGTGCGCAGACAGCGGTTACTTCGACTCCTAATCGGCAGGTCGCGGGTTCGAATCCCGCCCGGGTCCATTCATGGGCCCGGTAGCTCAGTTGGCAGAGCGGCTTGTACCGTCGTCGACTTCGATCTCGGACGCCACAAACTTCCGCACCCTCGGGTGCGGAACACACAGCACCTCCCGGTGCGTAGCCCACGGTTACATCATGGATTCCCAATGTGAAATGAAAGTCCGTGGGCGAGAAGAAGAACTCGGGGGGCACGGTGCACCGGCCCGGTGCGCAGACAACGGTTACTTCACACCTGGGATAGATCCGGGGAGCGCCGGTTCGATTCCGGCACGCCTTGATACGGCGTTGGTGCAGTGGCAGAAACAGTACTGTCGTCGCTTCGTCCTCGGGCCACCCGCATTTTGCCTCCCCTGTGCAAATTGGGGGAATTCCTATGGCCAAGTTCAACATCGCCCGTCTGCGCGGAAAGGTAGCGTCCGCTACCGCCGCCGCGACCTCGCCTATCCGCTCCGAGCAGGTGCCTTCCGGCCGCACCCACGAGGGTGCGCCAGGCTACCAGCGCACGGTGCGGGGTGAGCTGTTCCTGTTGGCGGTGTCGAATATGGTCGGGGAGAACACCTTCTACGAATCCGGCGATGCTCGTGACAACCGTTACGCGGCGCTGGTCCGCGAGGCCACCGCTGCCGATCCGGAGTGGACCGCGCGTTTCCTGCGCTGGCTGCGGTCCGAGGCGAATATGCGTTCGGCCGCCCTCGTCGGCGCCGCGGAGTTCACCAAGGCCCGCCTGGATGCCGCGCAGCCCGGAATGTCGCGTCAGGTAGTCGATTCCGTACTTCAGCGCGCCGATGAGCCCGGTGAACTCATCGGCTACTGGCACGCCAATTACGGTCGCGCCCTGCCGAAGCCGCTGAAGCGGGGTCTTGCCGACGCGGTGCGCCGCCTCTACGACGAGCGCTCGCTCGCCAAGTGGGACAGCTCCGCCCGAGCCTTCCGCTTCGGTGACGTGATCGAAATCGCGCACCCCGCTCCGCTGGCCGAGAAGCCATGGCAGGGAGCGCTTTTCGCGCACGCCATCGACCGCCGCCATAATCGGGAGAACGCCATCCCGGACGAACTGCTCACGCTGCGAGCCCGGGCGGAGTTGCTCGCCCTCCCGGTCGAGCAGCGCCGCGCGCTCTTCCAGGACGCCGATCGGGCGCGAGACACATTGCGTGCGGCCGGAATGACCTGGGAATCCGTGGCGGGTTGGCTACAGGGTCCGATGGACGCTGCCGTCTGGGAGGCGCTCATCCCATCCATGGGTTACATGGCCCAACTCCGCAACCTGCGGAACTGGGATGAGGCCGGAGTCTCCGACGAGGTAGCCGCGAAGGTCGCTGCGCGCCTGGCAGATCCGGAGCAGGTCGCCCGTTCCCGGCAGCTGCCCATGCGGTTCCTGTCGGCGTATCGTGCGGCACCGTCGCTGCGTTGGGGTCACGCTCTGGAGAAGGCGCTCGAGGGATCGCTGGCGAACGTCCCGGTACTCCCGGGTCGCACGCTGGTGTTGGTCGACACCTCCGGTTCCATGGATTCGGGTTTCTCCTCCGACGGCACGTTGCTCCGCTGGGACGCCGCCGCTCTCTTCGGCATCGCCTTGGCGGGTCGTTGCGAGCGGGCCGATATCGTCTCGTTCTCGCAGGCCACGCATTGGCAGGGCCGGGACTACCCGGATTCGCTGGTCTTCCCGATGCGCGACCACGAGCCGGTGCTGCGCGCGGTGGAGCGGTGGAAGTCCGACGGCTACTTCATCGGTGCGGGCACCGACACCGCGGGCGCGGTCGAGCGGCACTTCGCCGCCCACGACCGCGTGGTCATCCTCACCGATGAGCAGGGCACCGGCGGTGATGTCGGTACGGCACTGCCCGCGTCGACGCCGCTGTACACGTGGAACCTGGCGGGCTACCGCTACGGCCACGCACCCAGCGGCTCGAACAACCGACACGCCTTCGGCGGACTCAGCGATTCTGCCTTCACGATGATTCCGCTCATCGAGGCCGGTGCGCGCGCCGAGTGGCCGTTCTGACAACGGGATTCACGAGTCGAGCCCGTTCCGGAGTTCCGGAACGGGCTCGATGGTGGCAATGCCACCCCGTCATTCCGGCGTGCTTTTGGCCGGAATCCACCACTATCAGCTCAGGACGCGCCCGAAGACTCATTCTTCTTCAACGACCGCTCGGACGGCTCGGCCGCCGCATCCTCGGCCTCCGGCTGCACCACGCCCGGATCGGTGCCCTCGTCCGCCGCCTGATCCGGCTCCGGATGTTCCGGCGAGAACGTCGCGGGGAGCTTCTTGATGTGCTTGTTCATATTCCAGACGAGCAACACGGTGCCCACCAGGAGCAACAGCACGATAACCAGGCCCAGCGGGGACGCCTTGCCGAACTCCGGACCGGTCGGGGCCGGGTTGGTCTGGGCGAGCAGGGTGATGATCATCGGTTGGTGTCCTCGTCGGCTTCCTGATCGTCGATGCCCGCGAACAGGTCGATCTCCGGTATAGCGGTGCTCACCCTAGTCTGCGCCAACTCGAATTCCTCGGTCGGCCACAACCGCTGCTGCAGTTCGGTGGGGATGGCGAAGAACGCGCCATTGGGGTCGATCTGGGTGGCGTGGGCGCGCAGGGCCTCATCGCGCTGCGGAAAGTACTTGGCGCATTCCACCTGGGTGGTGACCCGGGACATGATGTCGCCGCGTTCGGCCGCGTACTTGCGCATGCGGTCCATCCAGTCCTGCATGGGGAACGGCTCGCCGATGCGCTCGTACTCATCGGAGAAGATCTCGAGCCGGGCCAGGCTGAAACCGTGGTTGTAGTACAGCTTCAACGGCGTCCACGGCTCACCCGCGTCCGGGAAGCGCTCCGGATCACCGGCGGCTTCGTAGGCCTCCACCGACACCTTGTGGCACATGATGTGATCGGGGTGCGGGTAGCCACCCATCTCGTCATAGGTGGTGATGACGTGCGGCTTGAATTCGCGTACGACACGCACCAGCGCCTCGGTGGCCTCGTCCAGGGGCATCAACGCGAAACAGCCCTCGGGCAGCGGCGGCATCGGATCGCCCTCCGGCAGACCGGAATCGACGAACCCGAGCCAGGTCTGCTGGACGCCCAGCGCCTTGGCGGCCTCGGCCATCTCCTCGCGACGCACCTCGGAGATGCGGTCGAGGATGCCGGGAATGTTCATGGCGGGATTGAGAATGTCGCCGCGCTCACCGCCGGTCAGCGTGACGACGAGGACCTCGTGGCCCTCGGCGGCATAGCGCGCGGTGGTCGCCGCACCCTTGCTGGATTCGTCGTCGGGATGGGCGTGCACCGCCATGAGGCGAAGTCCACTCACTTCTCGTTCACCTCACCGATCACAGTCTTCACCTCAATGCTCTCCGCCAAGTCGTCCAGGCAGGGGGTGTCCGATCTCCATTCCCTATAGTTCCATCCGATTGTTATTTGTTCCGACCTACCCCCCGGGAGCGCGCAGTGGTGACCGAAAGACCGGCCGACCGGTACGGAACTGCCCCGCGCAAGACCAGCCGTCTCCTGCTCATTATCGTGGGCGCGATCGTGGCGGTTATCGGCCTCGGTGTCGCCTACCTGGGCTATCAGCAATACGGACCGCAGGAGATCGAGCCGGCGCGGATCGGCTACAACGTGGTCGACGATTCCACGGTGACCCTCGACTTCAAGCTCACTCGCCAGGATCCGAACCAACCGGTCGTCTGTTATGTCCGTGCGCTGGACCCCGACAATATCGAAGTGGGCCGCCGCGAGGTTTTGATTTCCGGCTCCGACAATGAGACCGTTCGGATCGAGACGATCATCCGCACCTCCGCTCGCGCGGGCGCGGCCAATATCTACGGATGTAGCGAGAACGTTCCCGGCTACCTCCGAGCTGGCTGAAAAGTCCGATACGCGACCCGCTTTGGTGCTTCTACCTGCGTATTTCCGAATCGTGCTAAAATGATTCGACACACGGTTCCGGACCTCGGAGCCGTGTTTGCTGCATTGGCGGCCAGCGGTACCGGGAACCTCCCCCAGGATCGCATCAGCCGCTCGACTGTCGCTGTGCCCGCTTCGTGGCGGTTTGCCGCGACGGGTATCAGGGAATCCCGGCTGCGCCGGGAACAACTACTAGGGAGTGATCGAGATGACTGAGACGAACGTGACCTGGCTGACCCCGGAGTCGCACGAGAGGCTCACGAGCGAACTCGGCGCGCTCATTGCCAACCGTCCGGTCATCGCGGCCGAAATCAATGAGCGCCGCGAGGAGGGTGACCTCAAGGAGAACGGTGGCTACCACGCGGCCCGCGAGGAGCAGGGCCAGCAGGAGGCGCGCATTCGCCAGCTGCAGGAGCTCCTGAACAACGCCAAGGTGGGCGTCGCGCCGACCAAGTCCGGCGTCGCGCTGCCGGGTTCCGTTGTCAAGGTCTACTACGACGGCGACGAGGACGACACCGAAACCTTCCTGATCGCCACCCGCGAAGAGGGTCTGAACGGGGGCGATCTGGAGACCTACTCCCCCGCGTCCCCCCTCGGCGGCGCGCTGATCGACGCGAAGGTCGGCGACACCCGCGAGTACACGCTGCCGAACGGGAAGACCATGAAGGTCACCCTCGTCAGCGCCGAGCCCTACCACAGCTGACCGGAGCACTTCGGGCTTCGCGGCCCCCGGTCCTACCGGACCGGGGGCCGCAGTGCTGATCGGGCAGGAATGCCACACCCGGCCGCTCCGCGCGAACCGGTCCGATACCGGACCGGGGATCGCGGTGAAAGGCCGCAATACCCCCTCGGATTCGTCCAGCGACACAGCGGATATCGCGTCGCGACCGTGGGAGCCAACCGTGCCGTAGGAGGTGCGGACCGGTTCGCCACCACGGCCACGAGCGGTATCTCGCCGGGAAGAGCGTCCTGCCGAGGCTGAAACACGAACGGCCGCTCCGGATCTCATCCGGAGCGGCCGTTTGCTGTCATAGGCTGACACTGCGACGACATTCTCGTCATTCCGGCGCGCTTTTGGCCGGAATCCACCGCGATCAGGGTGTGGATGCCTGCCGGGATGACGAGGACGAGTCGAGCGGCGATGCGGTACTACCTCAAGCGAGCGCCTGCTCGATATCAGTGAGGAGGTCGCTGACGTCCTCGATGCCGACCGACAGGCGGACCAGGTCGGCGGGGACCTCGAGGGCGGAGCCCGCGGTGGAGGCGTGGGTCATCGCGCCCGGGTGCTCGATCAGCGATTCCACACCGCCGAGGGATTCGGCGAGGGTGAAGAGTTTGGTGCGGGCGCAGAAGTCTAGTGCCGCCTCCTTGCCGCCGTGAACGCGGACCGAGATCATGCCGCCGAAGCGGTGCATCTGCTTCTGGGCGATGGTGTGGCCCGGGTGCTCGGGGAGGCCGGGGTAGATGACCTGGGCGATCTTCGGGTGGTTGGCGAGGAACTCGGCCAGGGTCTCGGCATTGTCGCAATGGCGATCCATGCGCAGGGCCAGGGTCTTGATGCCGCGCAGGGTGAGGAAGGCGTCGGTGGGGCCGGGGACCGCGCCCGCACCGTTCTGCAGGAAGGCGAACTTGGCGTCCAGCTCCTGGTCATTGGTTATGAGCGCGCCGCCGACCACATCGGAGTGACCGCCGATGTACTTGGTGGTCGAATGGATGACGATATCCGCGCCGAGCAGCAGCGGCTGCTGCAGGTACGGGGAGGCGAAGGTGTTGTCCACCACCAGTTTCGCGCCACCGGCATGCGCGACCTCCGCGATGGCGGCGATGTCACCGATATTGAGCAGCGGGTTGGTGGGGGTCTCGATCCACACCAGTTTGGTATTCGGGCGCATGGCCGCGGCCACCTGCTCCGGATCGGTCACCGCGGCCACCGAATACTCGATACCCCACTCGGTGAAGACCTTGTCGATCAGCCGGAAGGTGCCGCCGTACGCGTCGTTCGGGATCACCAGATGATCGCCGGGGCGCAGATTGGCGCGCAGCGCGCAGTCGGTGGCCGCCATACCCGAGGCGAACGCGCGACCGTAACTGCCCGATTCCAGCGCGGCCAGATTGGCCTCGAGCACCGTCCGGGTGGGATTACCGGTGCGGGCGTACTCGTAGCCGCCGCGCATACCGCCCACGCCGTCCTGGGCGAAGGTCGAACTCGCGTAGATGGGCACGTTCACCGCACCGGTCTGCGGGTCGGGGTCGAACCCGGCGTGTACGGCCCGTGTGGAGAAACCCAGCTGATCGCTCATGCCCGAGCCTCGCTGACGCTCGCTCCGGCATGCGCGAAGCGCGCTGTGTCGACGATTCGTTCGCTGCGCTCACTCATGCGGCCGAGTCTATTGGGCGGGCCGATCGCCACGAATTCGCGGTGGGCAACCTCACCGATGGGCAAAATCGCGGCGCTGGCGGGAATAGCACCGGCATCGATCACCGGGTCCGGAACAACGTGGTAGTACTGAGAAAATGAGCGCTGAGAACGCCGACAACTCCAAGCCGGACGACGACGTCATCGAGCTGGCCACCAAGATCTTCGACCTGGCGCGCCGAGGCGATGCCGAGACACTGGCCGCCTACCTGGACGCGGGCGTCCCCCTCGAACTCACCAATGCCCGCGGCGACGGGCTTCTCATGCTGGCCGCCTACCACGGCCACCGCGACGCCACCAAGATCCTCCTCGACCGCGGCGCGGATCCGAACCGGGCCAATGACGACGGCCAAACCCCACTCGCGGGCGCGGTCTTCAAGGCCGAACCCGATATCGTCCGCGACCTGCTGGCCGCCGGTGCGGACCCGGACGGCGGCAGCCCGTCGGCCCGCGACGCCGCCGAAATGTTCGGGCAGACCACGCTGCTGAAGCTCTTCGACGCACGCCCCTGAAGCTGTCCCGCCTCCACTCCCCCGCCTCCCCGAATCTTCAGCGCCCGGCCGAGAGCCGTTGACACTCGTGCACGCGTGCCGGCGGTGGGGAGCCGAGCCGATTTCGGGCGTACCCGACGAGTTACCCCGACCGTTGCGAGATCAGTCGTTGCGTTTCGTATCGAGAGCAGGACAACTGTTTGATTGACGGCGTGATGTTGGAACCTGCCCGGTCATCCCGGCGCGCCTGTGGCCGGGATCAACATTTGCCGTATCGCAACAGATCTCATGCGTGGTTTCGCGGCTGTCTGGATGGATTCGGCCACATGGGTGGCGGAATGATGTTTGGACACAGGCGGGCGCGAGCGCGCCGGATGCTGGTCGATCGGGGTTGACGAACCTATGACAGGTGGGTATCGCGGCGCGGCGTTGTGGGTTGACTACGCCCGGTTCTAGGGTGAAGCGCATGGTCACCGTAGATGAGCTGTTCGCTTTCGAATCCCTGCTCTCCGACGAGGAGCGGGAGATTCGGAATACCGTGCGTGCCTTCGCGGCGGAACGGCTGCGGCCGCATGTGGCGGATTGGTTCGAGGAGGGGACGTTCCCGGCTCGGGAGATCGCGCCGGAGCTGGGGAAGCTCGGGCTGCTCGGGATGCATCTCGAGGGATACGGGTGCGCGGGGACCTCCGGGACCGCCTACGGGCTCGCCTGTATGGAGCTGGAGGCGGTGGATTCCGGTGTGCGGAGCATGGTTTCGGTGCAGGGGTCACTCGCCATGACCGCCATTCACAAGTACGGGTCCGAGGAGCAGAAGCAACGGTGGCTGCCGGGGATGGCCGCGGGGCAGATCATCGGATGCTTCGGGCTGACCGAGCCCGACTTCGGATCGAATCCGGGCGGAATGCGCACGCGGGCGCGTCGCGATGGTGACGACTGGGTGCTCGACGGGTCGAAGATGTGGATCACCAACGGGTCGGTGGCCGATGTCGCGATCGTGTGGGCGCAGACCGTCGAGGGTGAGCGCCAAGTTATTCGCGGATTCGTAGTGCCCACGGACGCACCGGGTTTCAGCGCCAATGAAATGCATCGCAAGCTGTCGCTGCGCGCGTCCATTACCGCGGAACTGTCATTGGACGGTGTGCGGCTGCCCGCCGATGCCGTGCTGCCGGAGGCACGTGGCCTGGCCGGACCGCTGGGCTGCCTGAGCGAAGCCCGCTTCGGCATTATCTTCGGCGCGCTCGGTGCGGCACGCGACTGCCTCAGCGCCGCAATCGATTACGCGCGCACCCGTGAGGTATTCGATAAACCCCTGGCGGGCTACCAGCTCACCCAGGCCAAGCTCGCGGATATGGCCGTCGCACTCGGCACCGGACAGCTCCTCGCCGTGCACCTGGGTCGGCTCAAGGACCGCCATGAGATTCGTCCGGAGCAGATCAGCGCGGGCAAGCTCAACAGCACTCGCGTGGCCATCTCCATCGCGCGCGAATGTCGCACGATTCTCGGCGCGAACGGCATCACCCTCGAGTACCCGGTACTGCGGCACGCCAACAATCTGGAATCCGTACTCACCTACGAGGGCACCGCGGAAGTTCATCAGCTGGTACTCGGCGAGGCGCTCACCGGATCCAAAGCATTTCGCTGATTTACCCATTTGCGACAATGCGCGAAAACTCACAGTTGCGAATGCCCGACGATTGCTAGCATGAGCGGGTGTTTTTGCTCGGCTCCGCGTTGCTCGAAGTGTCGGCACGCAAGACTTTGAAACGCCTGCACCGCACACACGGAGTTCCGGCCCGCGTCGCCGCTACGGAATTTCCGGCGGTATCGGCACTGGTGGATCAGCATGCCGCCGCGGTTCGCGACATTCTCGAAATGGGAGTGGAGAATTCGCGCAGCGTGCCGGCGAGCGTGCTGCTGGCCGGATATGCGCGCGGGCTACTCGGGAACGACCTGGACGTGCCCGATGCCGCCCCCGCGGACCCACACGACTGGGTGGGGGCCGACTGGTTACACCTGCGACTGGCTGGCGTGTGTGAACTCGCCAGGGTCGCCTGAGGCGCTCGCCCGCGGGAGGGTGGATTCCGGCCACAAGCACACCGGAATGACGGGTCGCACGGCCCCGATCGGAATGACGGGGTGGCACGGACCGATCGAAACGACCTACCGAACCCGCGATGGCTCACGCTGCGACGGGTTGCGGTTGACCGCGCGACAGTTCGGAGCCGCGACGGGTCACCTCACCACCATGGAGGTCGCGGCGCCGCATGGAGACGTGGCAGCGGCCGCGTACCTCCTGGGTACGCGGCCGCTGTCGTAGTCGGATCGGTCAGTAATTGTCCGGGGGCAGATCCCAACCCGGCGTCATTCCGCCGGGGCCGGAGGATCCACCGCGTTCCGTCGGTCCACCGGGGCCGGATTGCCCCATCGACCCGCCGGAACCCGACTGCCCGCCACCGCGGCCGGGCTGTTCGGATCGCTGGGTGTATCCCGGCGCAGAACCGGAACCCGGTTGTACCCCACCGTATCCCGGTTGCGCCCCACCGTATCCCGGCTGTGCGCCACCGTATTGCCCGCCGTGCCCCGGGCCGGCCGCCACCGGCTGATCGGCCCACTTTCCGGGCGGTTGCTGCTGACCGCGCATAGCCTGCTGCTGTGCGGACTCACGCTGACGAGCGGCGTCCTCACGACCCCGCTGATATGCCTGCGCATGCCCCTTGATCTCGGGCATCTCACCCTCGAGGGCATTGAGCCAGCGGTCCCAGCGAGCCTGCATGGGCCGCACCAGACCACCGCCGAAGCCGATGACCAGCACGCCGCCGATGGTGGCGAGCACGGTAATGAGGATCGGCATGGTGACCGAGGTAGCGACGCCGATCTGATTGAGCGCCGCGATAATGCCTATGCCCCAAACGAATACGGAGGCGAACCGGCCGAGCATCCGGCCGTATTCGAGACCGCTGAGCATATTCGAGACCAGATCCATCACCGCGTGGGCGATCGCGCCCGCGATACACACGATGACAATCGCGACCGCCGCGCGCGGCAGCCAGGCCACGATCCCGTTGAGCATGGTGCTCACCGGATTCGGTCCGAAGACGCCGAAGCCCAGTTGCAGGGTGATCAGCAAGATCGCGTAGTAGGCCAGCTTCCCGAGAATCCCGGTGGCGTCGTAGTCGCTATTGGCGAGCATGGCCTTGATGCCACCGCGCTCCACCATGCGGTCGAAGCCGATGCGGTGCAGTATTCGCACCACCAGGCTCGCGACCACCTTCGCCACTATCCAACCGACGATGAGGATGACCAGGAAGCCGAGCAGTTTGGGCACGAACGTGGCAATAGAACTCCAGGCGTCCGAAAGCCCTGTCTGGATATCGATAGCCAAACTGGAGGTGTTCATGAACCCCGTCCCTTCGCTATCCGTTCCAGCCGGGTTGCCAGAACTAGCTCCACAGGCGGTTATACCCCCTAGAAGAACACCCCAATTGGCAGTTTGCGAAAAAGTTGCCAATTAGGGTGTCCGGGCGCCTGTGGGACGCGAGATCAGTACGCGCCGAAGACGTTGTCCATCGAGCCGTAGCGGTGCGCCGCGTAGTTGCAGGCCGCCACGATATTGGCGACCGGATCCCACACATCGAACGGCGTGCCCTCCACGTGGTAGGCAGCGAAGGTCGGGTCGATCACCTGGAGCAGGCCCTTGGACGGAATGCCCATGGCCGCATTGGAGTCGTACAGGTTGATGGCCGCCGGGTTGCCGCTCGACTCGCGGATGATGTTGCGGAAGATGCCGTCGTAGCTGCCGGGGATGCCCTTGGCATGCATGATGTCCAGCGCCTGGCGGATCCAACCGTCGAGGTTGTTCTCATACGCCGGGGCGGGAGCCGGCGCGGGCGCGGGGGCCGGGGCCGGAAGTTCGGGGGCGGGCATTGCCGCGGGAGCCGTATCGGGCAGCGCCTCGGCGGCCGGAGCAGCGGCCGCGGCAGGGGCGGCGGCGGCGAGGGTCTCGGCCAGGGCGACCTTCTGGACCTCACCGGGGGTGGCGTTACCGCCAGCGGTAGCGATGGCGCCGAAAACGCCGACCGCGAGCACAGCGGCGCTGGCGGTACGGGCGGCGGCAACCACCTTGCTACGTTTATGGGGACAGTTCAGTGCGTTCAGGGTTCTTGTGGGCATGGCGAAGTAGGATTCCTTGTCGGTCTCGGCCGTCGCTTGGCCTGGAGGACAGCGCTGAAGTACGCGAGCGCCGGGAGGCGCCCGCTGTGCGCTATCGGTTTGTGGATGCGGGGCTGCATTCAAACCCGTTACGGGCGAAGAGGATTCAATCCCTAGCAGCGCGCGAGGTGCACTTGCCTACGCGACGTGAACGGCCAATGTGGCCGCGATGCCTCCCGGCACCGGCGTCGTCATCGTTTTCCGCATCAGCGTTCAAACTCCTCGCGCCAATCAGACTTGCGGTCTGTTTCTTGCAAGGTCACAGCTTGATTGCGTTACATGAACGCCGCCTGAACTACAGTTGAACCACAGGTGAACCTCACCAATGTAAGTTTCGCTCACCTGGTCGAATTCCAGCCCTGACCTGGCCATTCTGTTCCAAACTGAAAGTGATGCAGCTCACTCAAAAAGTTACCGTATCTTGCTCGACAAGGTCGAATTTGACCATTTATCGGCGTGTCGCAATCGATTGGCTAACGGTTTGGGGCGTCCCACGCCCCCCGTCGTGACCACATTACCGGCGGTCAGCGGCATGGATTCGGACCGCCGCGGCGCTCAAGGGGTAACCGGCACCAGCTCGGCATCGACTCGCGGAACCGCGCGTGCGCGGCCGAATTGTCGGCGCAGAGCGCGCATGATCAGAGGAAGCAGCAGCACCATCAGCAGTAGGCGGATGCTCTGCACGCTCGTAATGAGGGGCATATTGGCATCCATACCCTCGGCGGTGGCCAGAACGGCATTGATTCCACCGGGGGTGGTGGCCAGATACAGGTCGGACAGTTCCAGGTCCACCAGCAGGGTCAACCCCAGGGCCAGTGCCGCGACCAGGCTGGAGAGCGCCACGATAGCGGCGGTCATGCCCGGGATCATGCGAGCCATCTCCACCACCACGCTGCGGGTGAACCGGGTACCGACCTCGAAACCGATGAGCACGAACAGCAATTCCTTCAACAGGTTGGTCGGCGCGTAGCCGTGGCTGACACCGAACGCCGTGAGCAGCGCGGTGAGCACCATCGGGCCGATGAGTGCGGGACTCGGCAGGCGCAGCCGTCGACCGACGCGAATACCGATGAGGCACAGCACAATCGCGATCGACAGCCCGGCAACCTGATCGCCGCGACCGACGAGCATCCAGTGCGGCAGATCGGGATTGGTGACCGAACCGCCCAATGTGGCTGCGCCGTAGTCTTTCCGGTCACCGTCATCGAGTATCGCCGCCAGGGCGGGCGCACTCAATGCCACCATGGCCACCCGCAGATACTGCATGAACGCCACCCGCCGCGGGTCGGCCTCGAGCTCATCGGCCACCGCCACCACCGCCGCCGATCCACCCGCCAACAGTCCGAGCGTGGCAGTCGGCAACTCCACCTTGGCAATTCGCGCGAATACCACCGCGATTCCGATACTCACCAGCACCGTCGCGGCGGTCACCACCAAAACCGGCAGCAGCTCCCACCCGATCGTGGACAGTAGCGACACCTCGAGATAGCTACCCATGAGCACACCGAGCATGGCCTGCACCCCGAGCGACACCTCACGCGGCAGCGGCGCGGGTAGCCACCTCATCATCGCCAACCCCGCCCCGGCCACGATCGCCACCACCATCTGCGGTGCGGGAAATCGGGTGCGCTCCAGCAGTTCCGCGATACCGAGCACCACGACGAGGAGCGCCGCCCACGAGACCACCTGCCACCGGTTCATGCCAGTTGATCGTTCTCGCCGAGTATGAACGGGCAGTTAAAAGCCAGTTATCGTGGCGGACACGCCGTAGTGATTCCCACCGCACTGTGGGTACGGCTGTCTGGCGGGTCATCGCGGCACGACTGCCGTCATAACCGCGGCCGGATCACCGTCGTCATTGCGTGCCGGGCGGCCGCTCAGCGGGCGACCGGATGAACCGCAAGTTTCGTGAAGAACCACCCGTCATCCCGGCGCGCTTGTTGGCCGGGATCCAGACTGCGCGGCACCCATTCGAGTGTGGATTCCGGCCAAAAGCACGCCGGAATGACGGGGAGACAATGCGGGCTAGCAACACAGTGCCGCGCCTGAAAGTAGGCGCGGCACTGACGTTTTCAGCTCACTTCGGATTCAGCCTCAGTGGCCGAGGGCTCCCGTGCTCAGGAAGCCCAGCAGGTCGTGGCGGGTGATGACGCCGACCGGCTTGCCGTCCTCGACGACCATGAGGGCGTCGGTGCTCTCCAGGGCCTTGGTGGCCGAGGAGACCGGTTCGCCGGAGCCGATAAGAGGGAAGGCGGGGCTCATATGCTGTTTCACCGAATCGGTGAGGTGGGCGCGGCCCTCGAAGACCGCGGAGAGCAGGTCGCGCTCGGTGACGCTGCCCGCGACCTCGCCCGCCATGACGGGGGGTTCCGCGCCGACGACCGGCATCTGGGAGACGCCGTACTCCCGCAGGATCTCGATGGCGTCGCGCAGGGTTTCCTGCGGATGGGTGTGCACCAGGTCCGGGAGTGCGCCGGACTTGCCGCGCAGCACATCGCCGACGAGGGGCTCTTCGGTGGAGCCGTCGAGGCGGCTCCGCAGGAAGCCGTAGGACTGCATCCACTGATCGTTGAAGATCTTGGACAGGTAGCCGCGGCCACCGTCGGGCAGCAGCACCACGACCACGGCGTCGGGATCGCGCTCGGCGACCTTCAGGGCCGCGACCGCGGCCATACCGCAGGAACCGCCGACGAGCAGGCCCTCTTCCCGGGCGAGGCGACGGGTCATCTCGAAGGAATCGGCATCGGAGACGGCGATGATCTCATCGGGGATGGCCGCGTCGTAGGCGCTGGGCCAGAAATCCTCGCCGACGCCCTCGACCAGGTACGGCCGTCCGGTGCCGCCGGAGTAGACCGAGCCCTCGGGATCCGCGCCGATGATCTTCACCTTGCCGCCGGAGACCTCCTTGAGGTACTTGCCGGTGCCGGAAATGGTGCCGCCGGTGCCGACGCCCGCCACGAAGTGGGTGACCTTGCCGTCGGTATCGGCCCAGATTTCCGGACCGGTGGTCTCATAGTGCGACTCGGGGCCGCCGGGGTTGGAGTACTGGTCCGGCTTCCACGCGCCCGGGATTTCCCGCACCAGGCGGTCGGAGACGTTGTAGTAGCTGGTCGGATCCTCCGGCGCGACGGCGGTCGGGCAGACCACGACCTCGGCGCCGTAGGCGCGCAAAACGTTGCGCTTGTCCTCGCTGACCTTGTCGGGGCAGACGAAGACGCATTTGTAACCGCGCTGCTGCGCGACCAGCGCCAGACCCACACCGGTATTACCGGAGGTCGGCTCGACAATGGTGCCGCCCGGCTTCAGCAATCCGGCTTCCTCGGCGGCGTCGATCATCTTGACGGCGATACGGTCCTTGGAACTTCCGCCGGGATTGAGGTATTCGACCTTCGCCGCCACCAGTCCCGAGTTCGGACCCACCACGGAGTTCAGCCGGACCAGTGGGGTGTTGCCGATCAGATCGACGACATGGTTAGCGATGCGCATACCCCCCATCGTTGCAGAAAGGAGATCCGGGCCTTCGCGCACGTCGGGCCCGCGGCGATTGCGGGCCACTACCCTCGAGGCATGAGGTCGCCGTCGAGCGTTCGCATCCCCGCCTTGCTCGTAAGTCTCGCCGCCGCCGCGGTGGTCGTCGCGGCCGCACCCGCCTCCGCGCAGACCGTTGAATTCCCGCAGGTACCAAGCCTTATGCGCAACGGTTACTGCGGGGGCAGCATTCGCACCTGGGCCGAGACCGGTAAGGAATTCCCGGGGCGGGCCATCTTCAATGTGCAAGCGCTGCCCATCGCCGGAGTGGGTCCGGGCCCCTATTCGTTCGCGCCGCTGTGCGAGACGGTCACCACGGTCGCCTGGCGAAATATGGATACCGGTGCGGTCGGCGAATATCGAGTGACCGTGGTGGCGGGTATCTACGGCAGCATCCAGTACGCGTTGTTCCAGGACACCGGGCCGGGCCGCATCGACGTCACGGTCTACACGGATATGCCGAATGTGCCGCAACGCGGGAGCTTCACGGTGGCCGATGCACCGGAACCGGCGCCCGCCGAAGCAGTCGACTGAACCGCCGAAACAGCTGCCCAGTGAGAAATCCCACCGTCACTGCCTGGGATACCGGCATACCGGATGTTTCCCCGCTCACACGGCCGTCGTAGATTCGAAGTGGTTCTTCACCCCCTGCAAATAAGGAGTCCTCATGGCAGAGGCCGTCATCGTTTCGTATGCCCGTTCGCCGATCGGCCGCGCCGGCAAGGGTTCGTTGGTGAGCATGCGACCCGACGACCTCGCGGCTCAGATGGTGCGTGCGGCGCTGGACAAGGTGCCTTCGCTCGCCCCGTCCGATATCGACGACCTGATGCTGGGCAATGGTCAGCCCGCCGGCGAGGCCGGCTTCAATATGGCTCGCGCGGTGGCCGTGCAGCTGGGCTACGACTTCATGCCCGGTGTCACCCTCAACCGCTACTGCTCCTCCTCGCTGCAGACCACCCGGATGGCCTTCCACGCCATCAAGGCGGGCGAGGGTGACGCGTTCATCTCCGCCGGTGTGGAGACGGTTTCGCGCTTCCCGAAGGGCACCGCCGACGGCTGGCCCGACACCCACAACCCGATGTTCGCCGAGGCCGAGGCCCGTACCGCGGCCACCGCGCAGTCGAACGCCACCTGGACCGACCCGCGCGAGAACGACATCCTGCCGGACGTCTACATCGCCATGGGCCAGACCGCGGAGAATGTCGCCACCTTCACCGGTATCTCCCGCGAGGACCAGGACCACTGGGCCGTGCGTTCGCAGAACCGGGCCGAAGAGGCCATCGAGTCGGGCTTCTTCGAGCGGGAGATCACCCCCGTCACGCTGCCCGACGGCACCGTTGTCAGCACCGACGACGGCCCGCGCGCCGGCACCACCTACGAGAAGATCTCGCAGCTGAAGCCGGTCTTCCGTCCCGACGGCACCATTACCGCCGGTAACGCCTGTCCGCTCAATGACGGCGCGGCCGCACTGGTCATCATGAGCGACACCAAGGCCAAGGCGCTGGGCCTGACCCCCCTTGCCCGCATTGTGTCCACCGGTGTCTCCGGCCTGTCCCCCGAGGTCATGGGCCTCGGCCCGATCGAGGCGGTTCGCAAGGCCCTCGGCAATGCGAGTATGGCCATCGGCGACCTCGACCTCTACGAGATCAATGAGGCCTTCGCGGTGCAGGTGCTCGGCTCGGCCCGCGAGCTGAAGATGGACGAGGACAAGCTGAACGTGTCCGGCGGCGCGATCGCGCTGGGCCACCCGTTCGGTATGACCGGTGCCCGCATCACCGCGACGCTGATCAACAACCTGCAGACCCAGGACAAGCAGTTCGGTCTGGAGACCATGTGTGTCGGTGGCGGCCAGGGCATGGCGATGGTCATCGAGCGCCTCAGCTGAGTCGCGGCATTTCCGCAGCCCGGCTGGGAAGCTGATTGGGCCGCCCGACCTTACGGTCGGGCGGCCCAAGTCGTTCGGCGGAAGAGCGGGGGCGTTGCCCCACACCCGCTATTACCTGCTGAGTAATCGACTTCGAACGCGGGAATGGGAAGCATCAAGAGCAGCAGAGCAATTCCCACCGAGGAGTCACAGATGCCCACCTACGCGGTCGCCTACATGTACGACGTCGACTTCAATGCCGAGCTCATCGAATACATCGAAAAGATCGACGAGACGCTCACGCCCTACGGCGGGAAGTTCCTCGCCCACGGTGGACGGCAGAAGGCTGCGGAAGGCCCCGCCAATGCCGCCGTCGTAATCCTGGAATTCCCCGAATACCAAACGGCCATGGACTGGTACCGCTCCCCCGCATACCAGGAGATCCTGCCGCTCCGAGTCGAGAACACCACCAGCGTCGCAATCCTCGCCGAGGGCTGCGGAGACGACCACAAGTCAGTCGACCTATTGACGCAGTTCGGGATTCAGCGCTGATTCCCGCTCCGCGGAGCGGACAGCGGACGGACACGACAGCGGACGGGCACCGAACCCGGTGCCCGCCCGCTCATTTCGTCCCGAGGGCGGTAGCCCTGATTTCCCCGACTCACCCCAGGGCTCCCAGCGAGTCCCACGTCCTACTGAGCTGGACGATATCGCCAGCCGACCCTGGCATCCCCGCGTGCTTTTGGCCGGAATCCACTACTCGTCGAAGGTGGATTCCGGCCAAAAGCACGCCGGAATGACGAGGGGACGCGACATTACACGTTCAAGCTCCGTAAGACGCTAGGTCGAGGCTCCCGCCCCGACACGAGAACCAGCGCGAGTGCCGCACCGGCGAGAACGGCTCGGGGAGCCCGCCTCGTGTGAGGCGGACTCCCCGAGAGTCGTTTCGCTTATCGGGGTTCGGGGGCGAAGCCCCTGAGAGTCCCGAGAGTTGGCCCTAGTCGTTGTTGAAGTACGACAGCAGTCGCAGGATCTCGATGTACAGCCACACCAGGGTGACCGTCAGACCCAGTGCCACGCCCCAGGCCGCCTTCGCGGGGGCATTGGCGCGGATCAGCTGATCGGCGGCGTCGAAGTCCAGCAGGAAGCTGAACGCCGCGATGGCGATGACCACGAGGCTGAAAATGATGGCGATGGGGCCGCCGTCGCGCAGACCGAAACCGCCCGGGGTGAAGAACGCGGCGACCATATTGCCGAGTGCCAGGACCAGGACGCCGATCATGGCGCCGACGATCATGCGGGTGAACCGCGGGGTGACGCGAATGGCGCCGGTCTTGTAGACGACCAGCATGCCGAAGAACACACCGAAGGTGCCGAGCACCGCCTGCGCGATCATGCCCGCGCCGCCGACACCGCCGAATTCGACGCCGGTGAACATGTACGACAGCGCGCCCAGGAACAGGCCCTCGAACCCCGCGTAGCTCAGCACGATGGCCGGGTTGTCCTGCTTACGACCGAAGGCCGCCACCAGCACGAGCACGAAGCCGACGATTCCGCCGACCAGGACGAGCGGCAGGGCCAGATTGTGGTTGGCGGAGGTAAGGCCGTAGGACAGAATCGCGCCGAGGGTGACCACACCGAGCGTGATGCCGGTCTTGGTGACCACATCGTCGATGGTCATGGGCCGCGTGGTGGGCACCGGCATCTGCTGGTTTCCATACGGCGGGTAACCCGCCGGCGGCTGCTGGCCATAGCCGTAAGGCTGCTGCGTGAATTGTCCGGCTCCAGCGGTCGCCGACCCGAAGCCGGCGTAGCCACCGCCCTGCGGCTGCTGCTTCGACAGGTTCTTGAAGACCGGGTTGCTTGTGGTGCGCAAGGCGCGTCCCTTTCTGGAGTCGTGGCGCACGGAGTTCGTGGCCTCGTTCTTAAAGTCTCCAACGTGTCACGGCGGGCAGCGGTTCCCGACACCCACCGTGCATCGGACAAAACGGACTTTACCGTTCAGAGTTGACTCATGACCTTATCGGCAATGAACTCCAGGTGGTCGAGGTCACTCAGATCCAGCATCTGCAGGTAGATCCGGCTGGTCCCGGCGGTCTCGGCATAGCGGCCGATCTTATCGACCACCTCCGCCGGACTACCGGCCAGACCATTGGCCTTCAGCTCGTCGACTTCGCGGCCGATCACGGCGGCGCGACGGGCGACCTCGGCATCGTCGGAACCCACGCAGGCGATCAAAGCGTTGGAGTAGACCAGTTCCTCCGGATCGCGTCCAGCCTCCTTGACAGCACCGCGCACCCGTGCGAACTGCGCGGCACTGTCCTCGATGGAGGCGAACGGAATATTGAACTCGTCCGCGTACCGCGCGGTCAGGCGCGGTGTCCGCTTGGCGCCGAGCCCGCCGATAATCACCGGGATCTTCGCCTGCGCGGGCTTGGGCAGCGCGGGCGAATCGGTGAGGCTGTAGTGCTTGCCGACGTAGTTGAAGGTCTCCCCCGCCGGGGTGCCCCACAGGCCGGTGAGTACGGCGAGCTGTTCCTCGAAGCGCGCGAACTTCTCGTCCGGGAACGGGATGCCGTACGCGGCGTGCTCGGCTTCGAACCAGCCCGCACCGAAACCGAATTCGACGCGACCGCCGGACATGGCGTCCACCTGGGCGACCTGGATGGCGAGGACGCCCGGGTAGCGGAAGGTGGCCGAGGTCATGAGCGTGCCGAGCCGAATGCGCCGGGTCTCCCGCGCGAGTCCGGCGAGGGTGGTCCAGGCGTCGGTGGGGCCAGGCAGCCCGTCGCCGTCACCCATCTTCAAGTAGTGGTCGGAGCGGAAGAAGGCGTCGTATCCCAAATCCTCGGTGGCCTTGGCCACGGCGAGGAGGGTGTCATAGGACGCGCCCTGCTGCGGTTCGGTGAAGATTCGAAGATCGATTCGGGGCATGCGTCCATTCTGCTCGCCGGACCGTGTGGTCGGCTTACCGGCCGTCGTCGAACCCACTGTCGAAGGTGCTGCTGTCGTGCAGGCCGCGTACCGACCGCGTCACGGTGAACTTGCGATTGCGGCCGATCACCTCGGTCCTCCCGACCATGCGCTCCATGACACCGCGGTAGTTGAGATGGGTGTTGTAGACGGTCCACAGTTCACCGCCCGGTCGCAGCACCCGGCCGGTCTGCTGGAACATCTTGATGGCCGAACCCGTGTGCACGGCCGCCCCGACATGGAACGGCGGATTGCACAGCACCAGATCGGCACTGTGGTCGGGCACAGTGGACATGGCGTCATCGCGCACCACCGTCACCCGCCCCGCGACCGCATTGGCCTCGGCGGTGGCCCGAGTGGAGGCCACCGCGGCCGCCGACTGGTCGGTCGCGGTGACCCGCAGGCCCGGACGGGCTTTGGCGAGCGCGACCGCGAGAATGCCGGTACCGCAACCGAGATCGATGGCCTCGCGGGCATCGGGCTTCATCCGCTGTAGATAGTCGAGCAGAAAGCGGGTGCCGATATCCAGGCGCGAGCCGGAGAAGGCCGCACCGTGTGCCACCACATCGAGCTCGCGGTCCTCGAGTCGATTGCGCACCGGGAAGGGCGGTGCCGCCGGGGTTTTGGGATCGGTGGCGAGTAGTACGCGCGACTTCTGCCGTCCACGACTGGCGCGCACCGAGTCGAAGGATTCAGCCAGTACCTCGTTCATGGCGGGGGTCAGGTACTTATCGCGACCGCCCGCGAAAACCTCGACCTGTGGATCGGCGTAGCGGGCAATGGCGTCGGCGATCTCCGCCAGCCCGGACAGGGCACGCGGCAGTCGCAACAGCACCACGCGCACATTCTCGAGCAGACCGCGGCCGAGTTCATGCGCGACGTAACGGTCGCTGAGTCCGACCAGGCGGGCATTATTGGCCAGCGCCTGCTCGCCGGTGAGCAGGTCCTGATGCACCCGCACCTCGCGCAGATCGTGGGCGGCGATCGCGCCGAGCGTGAGCGCGCCGTACCCGTCGTCGATCACCGCGACCCGTCCGCTGCCCGCTGCGGCAAGGGAATCGGCGGCAACATCGAGCAGCAACCGATCCGCGGCGTCGACCGCGTAGAGGTTCACCGCCTCCACATCGGGATACCGCCGCAACCGGCTCAATACGTCCTCGACCTCAACCACACCTACAGTGTGCTAGATCATTGCCGCGCCGTCCCATTCGGCCGGTTCATTGTGCTGAGCAACGGCGTCGTAGCCGCGCGTCCATTCAGCGACACGGAAAACCCCGCGCGATTCCCACGCGGATTTTGCGGCTAATCGGGTTGCTGATCTTTCGCCTGTCGAGGGCGCGGCATCATGGTCGAGGCCGCCACCATCACGGCCGCCATGACCGCGACGCCGATGAACACCATGTGGATGGCGGGGGCGAGGATCTCCGGGGCCGGGTGATCGGTGGCGCCGACCCGGGAGTTCACCAGCGCGCCGAAAACGGCCACGCCGAGGGCACTGCCGAGGGATCGGCAGAACATATTCGTCGCGGTGACCACCCCGCGTTCGGACCAGTCGGCGGTGGTCTGGGCGGCAATGAGGGTCGGCGTGGCGACCAGGCCCATACCGGCCCCGACAATGAAGCAGCCGACCGCGATCTGCAACAGGCCGGACTCGGCGGTGACCAGCAGCAGGGTGAGCGCACCCGCCGTGCCGAGCGAACTGCCGATGACGGCGGTACGACGGAAACCGATGCGCAGGTACACCTTTCCCGCCTGCGAGGCGGCCAGCGGCCAACCCATGGTGAGCGCGCCCACGGTGAGGCCCGCCATGAGCGCGCCGGTGCCGAGGACACCCTGGGCGAAAGTCGGCACGTACGAGGTCAATCCGAGAATGACCGCGCCGATGAGCAGGGAAATCGAACTGCTGACCACCACGACGCGGCGGGTGAACACCCACATCGGCAGAATGGGATTGGCGGCGCGGCGCTCGACGAATCCGAAACCGATCAGCACCAGGGTGCCGCCGATGAACAGGGCCAGACTCTGTGCCGAGTTCCACGCCCAGGCCTGGCCGCCCTCCAGCAGCGCGAGCATGAGCCCGCCCGCGCCCACGGTGAGTAGCCCGGCCCCCAGGTAGTCGATGCGATGCGATCGCCGGGGTGCGCTCTCGGTGAATTTGCGCATCAGCATCCACGCGGCCAGGGCCGCGAGCGGCAGATTGATCAGGAAGATCCAACGCCAGCTGACGTACTCGGCGAAAACACCGCCCAGCAGCGGCCCGAGAACCGAGGAGGCGGCCCATACGCTCGCCAGGTAGCCCTGCACCTTGGCGCGTTCGGCGACCGAGTAGACATCCCCGGCGATCGTCATGGACATGGGCGCGACCGCGCCCGCACCGATACCCTGTACCGCCCGGAAGATAATGAGCGCGATCATGCTGGTGGCCAGGCCGCACAGTAGCGATCCGAGCGCGAAGACCGCGATACCGAAGAGCATGATCGGTTTGCGCCCGACCATATCGGCGAGCTTCCCGTAGATCGGGACCGTCACCGCCTGTGCCAATAGGTAGATCGAGAACAGCCACGGGAATTGGGAGAACCCGCCGAGCTGGTCGGTGATGGTGAGGACCGCGGTGGCGATAATCGTGGAATCCAACGCCACCAGCGATGTCGCCATCATGAGCGAGATGAGCAGCGGTCCGCGTTCGGATCGGAAGCCGACACCGGCGCGGACGTCGGTGGCCGTCATCAGCACCCCTCTTTCGTTAGCCCGACTCATTAGCTGAGTCGAAGACTTTCATGGGCCGCTATCGGTGACCGCGCCACCCCCTAGACGGATTCCCCAGGGGCCGCCACCTACCTCACAGGGCGGCGACGAGCTCGCGCAGCACCGGCAGACTCACCGATCTGGAGCCGAGCACCACATCATGAAATGCCTTGATATCGAAGGCCGATCCGGGCCGTTCCCGCGCCTGCTGGCGCTGCCGCTGGATTTCCAGCTGGCCCACCTTGTAGGCGACGGCCTGACCCGGCATGGCGATATAGCGGTCCACCTCGATGCGGATTTCCTCGATACCGACCGGCGCATTGGCGACCATGAAGTCGATGGCCTGCTGGCGGGTCCAGCCCTTGGCGTGCAGGCCGGTGTCCACCACCAGGCGGCAGGAGCGCCAAGAGTCACCGGCGAGCATGCCGATCCGGCCGAGATCATCGGCGTACAAGCCCATTTCGTCGGCGAGGCGTTCGGTGTAGAGCGCCCATCCCTCCACGAAGGCGGTATTCGAGAAGGACTGCCGTTGGAAGCGCGGCAGATGGTCGAGTTCATTGGCGATGGTCAGCTGGAGATGGTGGCCGGGAATGGCCTCGTGGTAGGCCACCGACGCCGTCTCGTAGCGGTTGCGACCCTTGGCGTCGTACTGATTGACGAAGTAGGCGCCATTGCGGGAACTGTCGGCGGCGGGCGGAAAGTAATACGCGGCAGGCGAATCCGCGGCCAGGAAATCCGGGACGGGCACGATATCGCAGGACTGCCGGGGCAGCCTCCCGAACCAGTCGCCCATGACCGCGGTGGCACCGGCCAGGCAGCGGCGGGCATCGGCCATGATCTCCTCGCCGTTGTCGTAGCGCAGGCCGGGGTCGCGGCGCAGCCGGGTGAAGATATCGCCGAGATCGGTGGTGTCGAACAGGCGCGCGCCGACATCCCCGTATTCCTTTCGCAACCTGTCCAATTCGGTGCGGCCGAGGTCGTGGATCTCGTCCGCGCCGAGGTCGGGCAGGGTGGTGTGATGACGCAGCAGGCGACGGTAGATATCGGCACCGTCATCGCCGAGCCAGCACAGACCGGGCTGATCGTCGGAGCGGGCGGCGGGCAGGAGTTCGGTGGCCAGGGCGTCGCGGTAGGCGGCGAAGGCCGGGCGGATGATATCGCGTGCCACCTCGGCAAGCTCTGCGCGCCAAGCCGATTCGCCGGACCAGCCGTCCGGGCCGGGGAAGGTGACGAAGGGGTCGGCGGCGATATCGGAACCGAGGTAGCTGTCGAGCTGGTTGAGCGACCGTGTGATGGCGATGCGGGCGGGGGTGCGCCCAGCGGCCAGACCGTCGCGGAAGCGTTGCACCGCCTGGGACATGAGTTCGCCGAACTGCCGGTAGCGCCGGACCAACAGCTCGGCATTCTCAGGCTGGGGCGCGTTGATCTGCGGCGCCATGGTGAGCATATTGGCGTGGATGCCGGTCATCTGATCGGATGCCATTTCGGCGGGCCGCCACCGCGAATGTTCCACCGCCGAGGCCAATTCGGCACGCAGCAGACTCCGGGTGATCCGATCGGAATCACTGAGCCGCCCAGCATCGAGAGCGTCGACTTCACCCAGCAGACCCTGCCAGGCCGCCAGCAGCCGCTCATCGGCCGCCACCGACAGATCCTCGATACGGTCATCGAATCGCCTGTCCCCCAACAGGGTCGCATCACTGGGTGCCGACTCCAGCAGGGTGTCCCAGTATCGGTCCGCCAGTTCGATCAACTCGTCGTGTGCGTCCATGCACTTCATCATGCCGCAGTCGCTCCGACAATCCCCGCGAGTTTCACCCGCTCGGTCACCGCAGTTGGACACTGCAGTCGGCGACCTGCCCGGTCACCACCCGTCATCCCCGGCATGGTTTGGCCGGATCCATATCTCTCCACACGGGCGTGGATTCCGGCCAAACGCACGCCGGAATGACGAGGGAGCTCACGCACGCCCGGGTGACGAGGGGCCGAGCACGTCGAATGACGGCGGCTCGCACCTGCCGGAACTACGAGGGTTCGCCGCTACCGCCTGGGCGGCACGGGGATTCGCGCCAGATCCTCGGCGACGACGATTTCCCCGTCGAACTGGGCTCGCGCCTGTTCGAGGTGTTCTTCGAGGGTGCGATAGCGCTGGGAGAAATGGGTGAGGACCAGGGTGCGGACTCCGGCGGAGGCGGCGACCTTTCCGGCCTGACCGGCGGTGAGGTGGCCGTATTCCTCGGCCAGCAGCGAATCCGCGTCGGTAAAGGTGGCCTCGATGACCAGCATGTCGACGCCCTCGGCCAACTCGTAGACACCGTCGCAGAGGCGAGTATCCATGACGAAGGCGAAACTCTGGCCGAAGCGGGGTTCACTCACCTCGTCGAGGTCGACGGTGCGCCCGTCGAATTCGATGCGGCCGGTGCGTTGCAACTCGCCTACGACGGGGCCGGACAGTCCGAGTGCGCGCAGCCGTTCCGGGACGATGCGACGACCGTCCGGTTCGTCGAGCCGGTAGCCGAAGGCCTCCACCGGATGTGACAGGCGGGCCGCGCGGAGCGTGAAAGCCGCATCGGGGGCAGGCATTTCACCGCCCGCGTCAATGGGGCGCGGGCGCAGGTCAGCGGCATGGCGGTAGGCGGTGGAATTACACAGGCGCTGGTAGTACTGCTCACCGGAAGCCGGGTAGTACACATCGACCGCGTGCGGCACCCTGTCGAGACTGATCCGCTGCGCCACACCCGCTAATCCGAGGCTGTGATCGCCATGGAAGTGCGTAATGCCGATACGGGTGATATCGGTGGCCGACACCCCCGCGTAGATCATCTGCCGCTGCGTCCCCTCCCCTGGATCGAACAGCAGCCCCTCACCATCCCAACGCAGCAGATAACCATTGTGGTTGCGCTGTTTGGTCGGCACCTGACTCGCGGTTCCGAGTATGACCAGTTCGCGCTGTGACACGCGCGCCACGCTACCGCGTACCCCGGCGGATGCGCGGTCGGCGGCGCCCGCGCGTTCCGGACAGCGAGCGGCGCGACAATGCAGAAGCGGACACACCTGGGGTCTCGGCGGTTTGCGCGACAGTACCGACCAGGTGGAAGGACGGGCGGCGACACCGACGGTGTGACAATGCGGAACCGGCGGCCACCGGGGGGATGCGACGCTGTTGCGCGAATACCAGCAGGGGGTATGAGGGGCAGGCTGGACAGCGTCGCTAAACTGGCACCGTGGTCGACCGGCAGGCAGCGCGGATGACCGGGTACGCCCGGGCACTGGCCCTGTTCGCCCTGCTCGTCGGGATAGTGGTCATGCACTCCGCGGTCTTCACCGTGGGCCACGGCGGGTCGCACGGCAGTGCCGACGGGACGACGCACGCGATCGCTCCGGTAGCCCACGCGACGGCATTGGTTTCGCATGACGCGACGGCATCGGCCGCGTATGAGACGGCGGCCCCGCACGGGTCAGCGGCGATATCCCGCGAGATCGCCCATACCCCCGCGCCCGTCGACCACCACGACGTATCCACCGCTGCCGCGGCAATCGCGGGCGCAGCGCCCTCGGGCGCGGCACTGGACGCCCCGGCCTGCCCGGATGGCGATTGCGGACCGTCGCACGGCAGTCTGCACGGCTGCGTCTTCGTGCTGACCGCGATAGCGATCGCTCTCGCCCTGGCCGTGCTGCACTGGGTGAGCCCGACCCACCGCGACAACACCCCCGTGCGCTTTCAATGGCGGCGAATCCGCCGTGCACGTCCACCGCCATGGACGGTTCTCTCCTTGGCCGACTTGGCGATTCTGCGTATCTGATGGACCCGGTTTCCGCGTATTACGCACGCGGAAGCGAACTTTCGCGTGTCTCCATCACGATTCCAGCCATCCACAGAGGAGTACGACCATGTTCCCCGATATCCGCGCCACGTCCACCCGTATCAAACTCGCCGCCATCACCGGCATTTCGGCAATCGCGCTGATCGCCGCCGGTTGTAGCGGCGACGATTCCGGTTCGTCCACGCCGAGCACGAATCACGACACCACCAGCACCTCCGCGTCCGCCGCCACGCGCACCGACTTCAACAGTGCCGACGTGACCTTCCTGGAGATGATGTATCCGCATCACGCCCAGGCCGTCGAAATGGCGAAGCTGGTGCCGACCCGCAGCCAGAACCAGCAGGTGGTGGCGCTCGCACAGGCCATCGAGCAGGCACAGGCCCCGGAGATGCAGCAGATCACCACGCTGCTGGTGAGCTTCGGTGAGCCCGCGCCGTCCCAGGACGGTCACGGGGGCGGTCACGGCAGCATGCCGGGCATGATGATGCCCGAGCAGATGACGGCCCTGGAACTGGCGTCCGGCCCGGCCTTCGACAAGAAGTGGCTGGACATGATGATCGAGCACCATCAGGGCGCTGTGACCATGTCGAATACCGAACTGGCCGAGGGCGTCAACCCGGATGCCCGGACCTTGGCGCAGGCCATCGTGGCCGCGCAGCAGACCGAGATCGATCAGATGCGCACCATGCTCACGCAGCTGTAGAGCTCGGACCGACCCCGGGAAATGCGAAGTGGGTGGGTCGTATTCGACCCACCCGCCCGCAGGGGTTCAACGACAGCTAGGCGCCGATGACCGAGTTCATAATGGTGCCCGCGCTGGTGGCGGTCGCCCCGCCGATCATGGCTCCGGCCACCATCTTCGGTGAATCGAGACCGCCGCCGCTCCACTTCTCCCACGCGAATCGACCGCCGCCGTAGGTAATAGCGGTGACGCCCGACAGCAGTACGAACCAGTTGAAGTAGCGGACCAGTTTCATCAGTTTGTCGGCAACGGGCGGCGTTTCCGGCGTCGGATTGCCGATCTGTGCGACGACCGTCGTGACCGTGTCGTGCACTGCGAGGAGCATGCTCACAATCGGTTCCTCTCGAATGCTGAGGTGATGCTGGCGTGCCTGTGACGCTAATCTCGATTATCAGAGCAATTGAACATCACACACGGTGGTGGTGTCTTGACGACACACCACCACCGTGACCTCGGAGATAGAACCGAAAGTTTGCTACTCGGCCGTTTCGGCGGCTTTCCCGGCCTTGCCCAGCAATGAGTGGCGGCGGCCGTAGAGGAAGTAGATGGCGATACCGACGGCCATCCAGACCACGAATCGCAGCCAGGTCTCGACCGACAGGTTGAACATCAACCAGGCGCAGGCCAGCACCGACAGGATCGGCAGCAGCGGCACCAGCGGCACCCGGAAGCCGCGCGGCAGATCGGGGCGGGTGCGGCGCAGCACGATCACGCCCAGCGATACCAGCACGAAGGCGAACAGCGTACCGATATTGACCATTTCCTCGAGCGTGCCGAAGTCCACGAATCCGGCCAGCACGGCACAGACGACGCCGACGATGGCGGTCAGTCGCACCGGGGTGCCCTGAGCACCGGTGTGGGCGAGCTTGCGCGGCATCAGACCGTCACGGGCCATGGCGAACAGCACGCGGGTCTGCCCCAGGTACATGACCATGACGACGGTGGTGAGTCCGGCGAGCGCACCGATGGAGATGAGGTTCTTGGCCCAGTCGACGCCGTGCGCCGCGAATGCGGTGGCGAGGGTGCTGTTCCCCTGGAGTTCGGTGTAGGGCACCATGCCGGTCAGCACCAGCGATACCGCCACGTACAGCACGGTGACAATGGCCAGCGAGCCCAGGATTCCGCGCGGCACATTGCGCTGCGGGTCCTTGGTCTCCTCGGCGGCGGTGGCGACCACGTCGAAACCGATGAAGGCGAAGAACACAATGCTGGCCGCGGCGAGCAGGCCGTACCAGCCGAAGGTGCTGTGGCCCGCGCCGGTGACGAAGGAGAACAGCGACTGGTGCAGGCCCTCCCCGCCGGTTTCGCCCGGCTGCGACTCCGGGATGTAGGGGGCGAGGTTGTCCTTGTCGAAGTACATGAGGCCCACCACGATCACGAGCGCGATGATCGCGAGCTTGATGGCGACTGCCACCGCGGATACCCGCGAGGACAGCTTGGTGCCACGCGCCAGCAGCAGCCCGAGGACGGTGATGAGCAGGACCGCGCCCCAGTCGAAGGAGATCGAGCCGAAGTGCATGATCGGCTCACGCCCACCCATGACCACGCCCAGGTACTGCGACCAGCCCTTGGCAACCACGGCGGCGGCGAGCGCGAATTCGAGAATGAGGTCCCAGCCGATAATCCAGGCGGCGAGTTCACCGAAGGTGGCGTAGGAGAAGGTGTACGCGCTGCCCGCGACCGGGAGCGTCGAGGCGAATTCCGCGTAGCAGAGCGCGGCCAGACCGCAGGCGATGGCGGCGAGGACGAAGGCCAGCGAGACCGAGGGTCCGGCGAGATTGCCCGCGGTGCGCGCGGTGAGTGTGAAGATACCGGCGCCGACGACGACCGCGACACCGAAGATGGTGAGATCCGCGGCGGTCAGTTCTTTGCGGAGTTTGGCATCGGGTTCATCGGTGTCGCGAATGGATTGCTCGACCGTTTTGGTGCGGAACAGGCCGCTTCTGCGACCCGACTCCGGACCGGTCGCATGCCGGTCGGGGCCCGATATCGCCATGTTGTCTCCTATGTCTGGCTTCTCGGCAACAATGCAGTTCGGCGCCGGACGGGTGACCGCCCAGCGCCATAGTTGTTCGCCTACATTGCGACCAGCGGGCACAACCGCCGGTCATGCCCCGATGGCCAGATCCGGTCTCAGCGTGAGACAAGAGTTGTCGGCGTCACAGGAAACCGTATCACTGGTACGTACCAGCTGGTCCAGCAACCGCCGAGTCAACTCGCTCTCGTCATTCCGGCACGCGCTTGGCCGGAATCCACACCTGTCGTGGGTGGTGGATCCCGGCCAAAAGCACGCCGGGATGACGGACTCGGAGCACGCCGGGGTGACGAGTTCGGGAAATGACGAGGTTCGGTCAGGGCACCAACACCGCGCGGCCGCGGATCTGGCCCTTGTCCAACCGTTGAAGTGCTTCCGGTCCATCGCCGAGGTCGAAGCGCTCGACCTCCATATGCAGCTTGCCCGCCTGCGCCAGGGCGACGCAGTCGAAGAGGTCGCGACGGGTGCCGCCCAGGGACTTTCGCACCGAGGCACCCCATGGCCAACCCGGTCCACCGGCCGGTCCGGCGGTGATTTCCGGTGCGCCGCCGCCGATTCCGACCATTCGATACGCACCATTGGGAGCGACGGACTCGACAGCGAGCTTGGCGGTGGCGTCCAGGCCGACGAAATCGAAGACCGCGTCCGCGCCGCGACCGCCGGTCATATCCAGAATCTGTTGGGCGGCAGTGTTATCGGAGAGAATGCCGACATCCGCGCCGCAGTCGGCGGCTAGGTCCAGTTTCTCCTGGGCCACATCCACGGCTATTACCCGGACGCCGCTGATGGCATGCAGTATCTGCAACGCCACATGGCCGAGACCGCCGATACCTATGGCCACGGCAGTCCCGCCGGGACGCAATTGCTCCTTCGCGCCTCGAATGGCGTGGTAGGCGGTGAGAGCGGCATCGGCGACGGGTGCGGCCTGCAGGAAGTCCAGATCGCCGATCGGCACGAACGAAGTCGCCGGAATACGAACGTATTCCGCCATTCCACCCTCGATGGTCAAGCCCGGAGTGGTCGGCATCGCGGTGCGCCCGGCGGCGATGCACACATTCTCATTGCCGCTCACGCACTCTCGGCAGACACCGCAGGTCCAGAACAGGTACACCACACCCCGTTCCCCGATTTCGCGACCGGTGACATCCGCGCCGACGGCCTCGATGGTGCCCGCGACTTCATGGCCGAGGGTGAGCGGATCCTCGCGCAGCCGGACCGGGAAGTTCACCAGGGTCAGGTCGGAATGGCAGACGCCCGCCGCGCCGACGCGGATCAGTAGATCGCCGCGACCGATATCGGGAACGGGGATATCGCGGACCTCCACGGTTTCGGGGCCGGTCCACTGGAGTGCTCGCATGAGAAATTCCTTCGGGGTTCGCAGCGTGATCTGGCGCACACCGTAACACTCGCTATACACTGCGTCTAGCGAATGACTCAATGTCCAGCGAAGGATGTTTCCGTGCCGAAATCCAATGCCACACCGGCCATTGCTCAAAATGAGACTCGAGTCTAGGCTGCCGTCCCATGACTGTTGCGGGTGCGTGTCGCCGCCAACCGAGAATCGCCATCGTGGGTGCCGGGATATCCGGAATCGCCGCGGCCGTCGCGCTGCGGCGGGCCGGATTCGGCGACTTCACCATCTTCGAGAAGGGGCCCGACTTCGGCGGCACCTGGCGCGACAACACCTATCCCGGCCTGGTGTGCGATGTGCCGTCGCGCTACTACCAATTCACCTTCGCCATGAATCCCGAATGGTCGCAGCTATATTCGACCGGTTCGGAGATCAAGGAGTACCTCTGCCGGACGGCACGCACACATGGGCTCGATCGCCGCACCGAATTCCGGACCGAGGTGGTCGGCGCGGAATTCTCCGGTGCCGACTGGCGGGTCACCACCGCACGCGGGGAGGTCGAGCGCTTCGACTTCGTGCTCTGCGCAACGGGATTCCTGCACCATCCGAAGAAGCCGGATATCCCCGGACTCGAGGAGTTCGCGGGGCCGGTCATCCATTCGGCGCGCTGGGACCCCGCCATTGATCTGACCGACATGCGGGTCGGGGTCATCGGCACCGGGTCCACGGGGACGCAACTGGTGGGCGCACTGGCCGGGCAGGTGCCGAAGGTGAGCATGTTCCAGCGGACGCCACAGTGGATTCTGCCGACCATCAATCGCGCCTACTCACCGCTGGCCAAGGCGCTGTACCGGCGGCTACCGGTGCTGGGCAAGGTGGCATACGGCTGCAATCGGGCTACCTTCGCGGCCTTTTCGCAGGGCCTCGTCCATCCGGGGTTGATACGCAGGGTTATTCAGTGGGTGGTGGAGCGGAATCTGCGGTCGGTGCGCGATCCGGAATTGCGACGCAAGCTGACTCCCGACTATCAGGCCATGTGCAAACGCCTGGTGGTATCCGACCGCTTCTACCAGGTGGTGCAGCGGCCGGACGTGGAGTTGGTGACCAGTGGCATCGAGCAGGTCCAGCCGCGCGGTGTGATCACCGCCGACGGTCGCCGCCACGATCTCGATATTCTGGTGCTGGCAACGGGATTCGACTCCCATGCCTATATGCGTCCCATGGCGATTACCGGTACCGATGGCCGCACCCTCGATCAGGCCTGGGCGGAGGGCCCGCGCGCCTTCGAGGGCGTAATGATGCCGGACTTCCCGAATCTGTTCATGCTCGTCGGCCCGCACAGTCCCTTCGCCAACCATCCGCTCACGGCGGTCGCCGAGGCGCAGTCCCATCGCATCGTGCGCTGGTTGAAGCGCTGGCAGGCCGGTGAATTCGACTCCGTCGCACCGACCCGGGCGGCCACCGACCGCTACAACGCGCGCCTGCGGGCCGCCGCCCCGGGCACCATTTGGACCACCGGCTGCCAGAGCTGGTATCTGGGCAAGGACGGACTACCCGAATTGTGGCCGTGGAACCCGGGCGCGTACGAGAAACTCATACGGCGCGCACCGGATCCCGCCGACTACACCGTGTCCCCCGCACAATCGGCCTTCCGGGCCGCGAGCGGGAAGTGAGTTCGCCGTGCTGATTTCATTGATGCGCCTGGGATCTCGACTGGTGGGAGCGTGGTGGTTCGGCCCCGCCCCGGATTGGCCGCGAGTCCGGGCGCGGGTGGTGGCGGGCACCCGGTCCGCGCGTGCGCCACACGGGGTTTCGGCCACCACCGGTGAATTGGGCGGGGTGCCAACCGAAGTCCTCACCGCGGCCGACGCCCCGGCAGATACGGCGGTCCTGTATCTGCACGGCAGCGGTTTCGTCATCGGCGCACCGCGCATGGTGCGGCCACTCACCGGCGCTCTGGCCGCGGCCATGAATACCACCGTGTACGCACTCGACTACCGGCTCGCTCCGGAGCACCCGCATCCTGCCGCCATCGACGACACCCTGGCCGCCTACCTGGCGCTATTGGAGCGCGGCATCCGTCCCGATCACATTGCGGTGGTGGGCGATTCGGCCGGTGGCACGCTATCGCTGGATCTGGCCCTGCGGCTACGCGACGAACAGCTACCCCTGCCGGCGGTGCTGGGACTGATCTGCCCGGTGCTCGACCTGTCGACAGATTCGCTGGCCTTCACCTGCGACGGCCGTCGCGAACCCCTGCTCACCGCCGCCCGCATGCACCAGTTCTTCGACGCCTACCTCCCCGATGTCCCGCAATCGCGCCGTCGCGAACTGTCCCCGCTCCATCGCGATATCACCGGGCTGCCGCCGATCGTGCTGCATTCGGGTGCCGACGACATTCTGGCCGGAGACGCTCGCCGGTTCGCCGATCATGCGGCCGGACTCGGTGCGCCCCTGCGGCATCGGGAGTATCGCGGCCTGTGGCACGTCTTCCATGCCATGCCCATGAAACCGGCTCGCGCGGCCGTCGACGATCTGGCCGCCGCACTCGGATCAGCCCTGCGCGGCCCCCGCACCGATTACCGATCAGGGCAGTAGTCGATGTGCGGCACCGGTCAGCATATCCCGCACCTGTTCGAGGGACTGGTGCAGCAGACACTGGCCGGTCACCGCCCCGAGCACCAATTGCCCCAGCAGAGCGACGATTTCGGCGCGGTCCTCGGCGGTGACGGCCGTGCCGATGGTCTCTTCGAGCCGCCCCAGCACGAGCTCGTAGAGCACCCGGCGCTCCCGATCGGCGGTCGGGTCACCGGAGATGACGGCCGATACCACCGCCGAGGCGAGCGGCATCTCGTGGGCGGTGCGTTCGACGATTTCGGCCAGGAAGGCGGCCACCCGCTCGGCAGCACCGGCCGCGGATTCCGCCGCGACCGCCTCGGGTCGCCACACCGCGGCATTCGCCTGCCGCGTCCACTCCGCCCCGACCGCGGTGAGCAACTGATCCTTACTACCGAAGTACCGGTACAGGGTGGCCCGCGCCACCTGCGAGCGATCGGCGACCGCGTGCATGGTCACCGCCGCATACCCACCCTCGGCCGCGAGTTCCCACGCCGCCACCAACAGCCGTTCGCGCCGTTGCCGCTGACTGTTCTTCAGCGTGTGCACGGTGGTGAAGGTGGCGGGTAACGAGGACATGGGCACATTCTGTCGCACCCGCTCGATCCCATTGCTATCCAGGAGGACCCATGCCCGAACTCGAACCCGCCCCCGCGACCGGTGTCATCGTCACCGGCGCCGCCTCCGGTATCGGCCTGGCCGTCGCGCACGCCCTGGCCGAGGTGGGGCGGCCGGTGGCGCTCTGGGATCTGGCGGGTGCGTCCGCCCGTGCTGCCGCCGCCGCGATCACCGACAACTACGGTGTCGCCGCGATGGGACTCGGTCTGGATGTCACCGATACCGCTGCCGTCGAAGCCGCTGTCGACCCGACACGCTCGGCACTGGGGAGTATCGGCGGGCTGGTGCATGCCGCCGGAATCGTGCGCGCCGAACCGGTCGGCTATCTCGATGCCGAGAAATGGGATGCGGTACTCGATGTGAATCTCCGCGCGCACGCCCTGATCACGCAGGCCGTACTCACTGATCTACAGACCAATCCGGGGTCCGCGATCGTGGGCATCTCATCCATCGAGGCATTCATCGGGCAGGCGTTCATACCGGCCTACTGCTCCTCGAAGGCCGGGCTGCTCGGCCTGACCCGCGCCCTGGCCCACCAGCTGGGCGGCAGCGGCGTGCGGGTGAATGCCATCTGCCCCGGCTTCATCGACACCCCGATGATGCGTGGCAATGTGCCGGAGGAGGTGATCGCGCAGCAGGCCGCGCGTTCGGTCTTCGCGCGCCTCGGCGCGGCCGAAGAGGTGGCCCGCGCGGTGCGTTTCCTCATGAGCGATGAGGCGTCGTTCATTACCGGCACGCACCTGACCGTGGATGGCGGTGTCACCGCCACCGGTGGTCAGTAACCGGTCAGCCCTGGGCGAGTTCGGCGTGCTCATCGAGTTCGAGGTCGATGAACGCGCCGATCATGGCCCGCCACACGGCTTCCGCGACGTCGGGCGCGAGCCCGGCGACCGTCGCGCGTTCGCGCGCCAGCGTCACCACCTGCGCCACGCGGTCGGGAGCACGCACCGCCCGCTCGTCCTTCTTGAAGGTGGCCGCCGTATTGACGAGACCCTGGCGTTGCGCCAGCAGCCGAATCAATTCCCCGTCGAGAGCGTCGATACGGGCACGGACCTGGTCGAGCGATTGTGGAGCAGACACAACCGCCGACCCTAACCCACCGAATCAGGCGAAGGCGCGGGTGATGACCGGTGCCACGAAATCCTCCAGCATGGCGCGTTCGTCGGCCTCGTCACGTCCGGGCGCGGCCAGGAACGACACGATTATGCGAGTCAGCCAGCGCGCCAGGCGGCTGCGCTCCTCGAGATCGGGCACGGCCGGGGCGAAGAGATCGCCGGCGATCGCCTCGATGACATCGGAATCCTGGCTGATCCGGCCGGCCGGACCGGATTCACCCGGACCGAACCAGGCGATCAGGATCGGGTCGGAACGGACCTCCCGAATCGCGGTCAGCATGGCCGTGACAATGAGTTCGGCCGGCTCGGAGATCCCGCTGACCCGCTCGTGCACCCGGGCGGCGATGCGGCGGGTTTCGCGGTGTACGAAGGCGATGTGCACCGCCTGCCGATTATCGAAGTACCGGTAGAGGGTGGCGCGGGAACAGCCCGCCGCCTTGGCGATATCGCCCATACCCACTCCGGCCGGGCCGCGCTCGGCGAACAGTTGCGCGGCCGCGTCCAGAATGCGTTCGGCGGCCAGGTCGGCGCGCTGGTCGGACAACCAGTCGCGGCTCGTACCTTCTCCCTTTGCCATGAACCGCAGATTACGCAGCGGCCCGGAACGGGACACTTACCGGCCACCGCACGTAGTTTCCGGCGGACCATTCGACGCCATCGAGGTCGACGGTGAAGTCCGGATAGCGCGACAGCAGTTCCTCGAGCGCGACCCGGGCCTGCATCCGGGCCGCCGCCGCACCGAGGCAGTGGTGGTGACCGTGGCTGAAGGTCATGATGCGTTTGGGGTTGCGGCGGATATCGAGTTCACCTGCGGTGGGGCCGAATTCGCGCTCGTCGCGATTGGCGGAGCCGTAGAGGAGCAGCACCTTGCGTCCGGCGGGGATGGTGGTGTCGTGCAGTTCCACATCGCGAGTGGTGGTGCGCGCCAACCCCTGTACCGGCGAGGTCACCCGGAGGAATTCCTCCACCGCCTCGGGGATGAGTTCCGGCTGCTCCGCCAGCTGCCGGCGCTGGTCGGGGTACTGGTGCAGTAGCTGTACCGCGCCACCGAGATTGCCTGTGGTGGTGTCGTTTCCACCGGTGATCATGGTGAAGGCGAAGCCCAGGATGGCCAGCACACCCTCATTGTCGCCGTCCTCCCCCAGCCCCGAGGACAGCAGGTGCGAGATGGTGTCGTCGCCGGGTTCGGTGCGACGACGCGCGATGAGTTCGGCGAAGTAGCCGACCATTTCGCCTACCGCCGAGGGCAGTTCGCCACCGGCGGCAATCGTGGCCCCGTCCACCGCACCGCCCACGATGGCATGGGTCCACTCGTCGAATTTGCCCCGATCCGCTTCGGGCACACCGAGATAGTGCGCCACGACCATGGTCGGCAATGGCTTGAACAGCTCGGCGACAATATCCCCGCCCCCGGCCGCCCGCAGTTGTTCCAGGCGTTGCACCACGAAGGCCCGTACCGCCGGTTCCACCGCGTTGACTTGGCGCGGCGTGAATCCGCCTGCCACCCGGCGCCGGAAGTCGGTGTGTTCGGGCGGATCCATGAAGACGAACGGCCGGATCGGAATGGCCGTCCCGATATCCAGATAGTCCACGGTCAGGCCGGAGGCCGAGGAGTACGTCTCCGGATCCCGCGCAGCCGCATAGACATCCGCGTGCCGCGACAGCACGTAGAAGTCATCCGACTCCCGATCCACCGGGATGACCCGGTGCACCGGATCGTGGTCGCGCAGCGCCGCGTACAGCGGCCACGGGTTACGCCACATCTCCCCCGACATCAGCTCGAATCGAACTTCCTGAGACGCCTTTGAACTCATGAATCGACGGTAAGACAAATAATGCGATATGTCTAGAACGCGTTTCAGATCAGGTCGAGTGTTTCAGGCCCCGGTGCCGGATTCCGATCGAATCAGCACGAATGACAGCTCCACATCCCCGATCCGAATGAGCGCCCCGCCCGCCAACACGACACTGTCCACGACCCGCACGCCGTCCACGTACACCCCGTTGGACGACATCAGATCCTTCAGCACCCAGGCCAACCCGTTGTCCACGATCAGTGCGTGATGGCGACTCACCCGCCCGTCCGGCAGCGTGATGTCGTTATCCGACAGTCGCCCGATCCGGGTGACCGGTCCGGAGATCGGGTACACATTTCCGGCCCGATCCCGCAGTACCGCATTGGGTTCGTGCCAGCTGCGATCGATAATCGTGCTGGCGCGGGTGGACGACGCCTCCGCCGCAGCGCGTACCGACAGCGGCTCCTGCCGCAGAATCCGCGCCTCCAGATCGCGAATCCGCGGGCCGGGATCGATACCGAGTTCCGCGGCAAGGGTATTGCGCAGGCGCCGAGCGGCTTCCAGCGCATCCGACTGCCGCCCGGCGATATACAGCGCGGTGATCAGGTGCTCCCACAGCGATTCCCGCAGCGGATGTTCGGGGACCAGCAATGCCAGTTCGGCCACCACGCTGTCGGCGCGCCCCTGGGCGATATCGGCTTCGGAGCGGGCCTCGATGACGCCGATGCGCTCGTCGTCGAGTGCGGTCGCATAGGCGTCGGCGAATCCGAGCCCGTGCAGATCGGCCAAGGCTCGACCGCGCCACTGAGCCAGCGCGTCGGAGAGCACCTCACTGGCGGTCGCGAAGCGCCCGGCGGCCAGCGCGCGCAATCCCGATTCCCGGCGGGCGCGGAAACGCTGCACATCGCTGCCGCCGTCGGCAATGACGAGGCGGTAGCCGGTGCCCATGTGCGAGAGGATGTCGCGGGCGTCGATACCGGCGTCCCGGAAGGGTTTTCGCAGATTCGAGACAATGGCGTGCAGGCTCACCCGCACGTCGGGCGGGGGTAGGTCCTCCCAGACCGCCTGCGCCCGCACCTCGGCCATCGCTGAGCTCCTCGTGACCGGCCAGTGTGATTCTCGCTCGTCACTGTACGTCCCCGGCGGCTGCTGTTCGCGACGATTTCACTGCATATAGGTTTCCCTAGTTAATTAGTTAGGGCAATTGAATCCCCAGTTGAGGTCTGCCAAACTTTGTTCTTCAGCTGTTTACGGAGTTGCGAGATGAAGCAGTCGTCACGGCGGGGTTTCCTGGTCGGCGGTGCGGTGGCGGGGGCGGCCGGACTGGCACTGGGGAGTACAAGACTGTTCGACACGCAAGCTGCCGCTCAGCAGAGCGGGGATCCACCACACCGCGGCACCCATACCGGTCACGGGGGTGGGGTGGAGGGGCCGACCTTCCGGGTCGGCGAGATGGTCGACCACGAGGCCAATGGTTTCGATCCCACCGAGATCCTGCGCGACTTCGACTACGGCAAGGTGTCTCGGCTGCCCGGCGGGCGCACGCTGCGGGAGTGGGAGATCTATGCCAGTGACGAGGATGTGGAAGTCGCTCCGGGCGTGACCTTTCCGGCGTGGACATTCAACTCCCGCATACCGGGGCCGACGTTGCGTTGCGCCGAGGGCGATCGCTTGCGGGTGACGTTCGTCAATGGGTCCGACCACCCGCACACCATGCACTTCCACGGGATTCACCCGGCCGATATGGACGGGGTACCCGGAATCGGCAGGGGGGTCATCGATCCCGGGGACTCGTTCACCTATGAATTCGATGCCACGCCTTTCGGATTGCACCTCTACCACTGCCATGTGGGTCCACTGGCCGAGCACATCGCGCGCGGCATGTACGGCACCTTCATCGTGGATCCGCCGCAGCCGCGCCCGGCCGCCGACGAGATGGTGATGGTGATGCACGGGTTCAACACCACCTTCGACGGCGAGGGCAATCAGCTGTACGCGGTCAATGGGATTCCGTTCCACTACATGCATGAGCCGGTCGAGGTGAAACGCAATGCGCTGGTGCGGATCTATCTGGTGAATGTGCTCGAGTACGACCCGATCAACAGCTTCCACCTGCACGGCAACTTCTTCGAGTACTACCCGACCGGGACTCGGCTCACACCAACAGAATTCACCGACACCGTGGTGCAGGCACAGGGCCAGCGCGGGATCTGCGAGGTGCGGTTCCCGCATCCGGGCAAGTTCATGTTCCACGCCCACAAGACCGAGTTCGCGGACCTGGGCTGGATGGGATTCTTCGAGGTGACCGAATGAGCACCGAATCATCGCCTGTCGAATCCAACACTCCCGCAGCGGAATCCCGGGTTCCCGCCTGGTTCGGATGGGCCGGGCTCTTCCTACTGATCGGTGCGGTCCTGGCCGGGCTGGGTTTGGTGGGCGCCCGGGCACTGCCCGATCGGCTCGGGCCGCCGGTGGAGGAGGTGACCGTAGAACGCACGGTATTCACGCCGAACACCATCACTGTCACAGTGCGCAATACCGGGCCGGACCCGGTGACCATCGCCCAGGTCTTCGTCAATGACTCCTACGTCGATATCACCGGTGGCGAGGACGCGATCGGCCGAATGAATTCGGCCACCCTGGAATTGAACTATCCGTGGCAGGAGGGCCAGCCGTATCTGGTATCCATGCTCACCTCCACCGGATTGGTGATCGAGCACGAGATCCCGGCCGCGGTCCAGACCCCGAAACCCGACGGGGCCTTCTTCGGTTTGATGGCGCTACTGGGCGTGTATGTCGGCGTGATTCCCGTGCTGCTGGGAATGCTGGTGCTGCCCTTGGCCCGCCGTGCTGGCGGTGGCGTACTGCGGCTACTGCTGGCGGTGACCGTGGGCCTGCTGGTGTTCCTCGTAGTCGACGGCACCACCGAGGGCCTCGAGCTGGGCCGCGAGGGCGGTGGTGCGTTCGGCGGGGCCGAACTGGTGGTGCTGGGCGCACTGCTCGCCTTCCTGACCTTGACGGCCGTGGACCGCTGGCTGCGTGCCCGCCGCGCCCGGGCCGAGGATGCCGGTGCCTCCGGACTACGGCTGGCGACCATGATCGCCGGCGGTATCGGCCTGCACAATCTCGGCGAGGGCCTGGCCATCGGCTCCGCCTATGCCATCGGCGAATTGGCGCTCGGAGCCTTCCTCATTCTCGGCTTCGCCATCCACAACACCACCGAGGGCGTGGCCATTGTCGCGCCGCTGGTGCGCGAACGCGTCCGCCTGCTCACCCTGCTCGGCCTCGGCATGCTCGCCGGAACCCCCGCCATACTGGGTGCGGTCGTCGGCGCATCGGTCAACAATGCCGAACTCGCCGCCATGCTACTCGGCGTGGGCGTGGGTGCGATCGCCCAGGTCATCCTGCAAATCCTCCCCGCACTCCGGGCCGATGGTCACGACCGGGCCGATGCCACCGCCATACTGGGCATCATCGCCGGAATTGTCGTCATGTACCTGACCGGGCTACTGGTCACCGCCTGAGGAGTTTTCGTGTCCGACCTACCCGCCCCCACCCGGCGCACGGTCCTCGCGGGCGGCTGCGCACTCACCCTCGCCGGAGTCGCCCTCGGATCCACCGCCTGCACCAGTAGCAGCGCCGCGGGCCACACCTCCTTCACCGTCCCCACCACCGATATCCCAGTCGGCGGCGGCACCGTCTTCCGCGACCACACCACCGTCATCACCCAACCCACCCCCGGTGAATACCACGCGTTCTCGGCGGTCTGCCCGCATCAACGGTGCACCGTCAACGCCGTCCGCGACGACCTGATCCACTGCCCCTGCCACGGCAGCCGCTTCCGGATAGCGGATGGTTCCGTTCAGGAGGGCCCCGCCCGAACAGGTCTGACCACCCGCACCGTGACGGTCACCGGCGACACCCTCCGCATCGACTGACCCGGCTCCACACCGGGTCAGCCACGCGGCAGATGGCCGTAAAGGAAAGTGCGAACACCGGTTTCGGCATTGTCATCAGTCTGGGCATCCGACTGTTCGCCGGTGGAATCCGCGCTCAAGTCATTGGTAATGAGCGCGATGTAGTGCTGTGCGGCGATGACGGGGTTCTCGAGGCGTAGCAGGCCGCGTTCACCGAGCCGAGCCATGTGACCGACCAGTGCGCGTTGGACCCGCCGGGGACCGGATTCCCGCCAGGAGTCCACGAGTTCGGGTGGGAAGTCCTCCCCCTCGGCGTGAATCCGGCGCACGATCGCGAAGTGTTCGGCGAACCGCGCATCCGGCCGCCGCCACTCCCTGGCCAGCTCCACCAGCGCTGTTTCGAGGGTCGCGGCGGTCACGCCGTCATGGAGATAGCGCTCGATGAGCGCCTCGTGCGCGGCGGCGACCTGCCCGGAGCTCTCGGTCAGCGCCAGGGCGAAGAGCTGTTCCTTATTGGTGAAGTGGTTGTAGATCGTGCGAGTCGATACTTGGGCTTCGGCGGCGATCATGTCGATACTCGCGCCCAGGTATCCCACCCTGCCGAAGACCTTGCGGGCGGCGACCAGGGTGGCCTCCCGCTTATCGACCGAACCCCTGCGCGGCCGCCCGGTTCGCTGATCAGCGCTGTTCATCAGTACCTTCCTCGAAAATTACAACGACCACTTTACATGATGCTATGCACGTTGTACTTTACTTCTACGCAAGCGTTCCACAGCGCGTATTTCCTGAAGGAGACCCATGTTCATCGCGTACATCGTTCTGGCGATCCTGCTCTCGGTCATCCTGGTGATCTCCGGCCGCGCCAAACTCATCAAGGACGAGGAGATCACCTCGACCATGGTGCGGCTGGGAGTGCCGCTGAACTGGTTCCCGATCCTCGCGGGGCTGGAGTTCGCCGGTGCCGTGGGCCTGCTGGCCGGGATTGCCTATCGGCCGCTCGGTATCGCGGCCGGAATCGGCGTGGTGCTGTATTTCCTCGGCGCGGTGATCTCGCATCTGCGTGCCGCTGACATCCAGGGAAGTCCCGTCCCGACGGTGTTGGCCCTGGCCTCGGCGGCCCCGGTAGCCCTGGGCGCCATTACTTTGTGAGACTGCGGAATCAAAGTTCGAAGGAGTAGAGCAATGACGACCGAAACCGATATTCCGCAGTGGATCCGAGACCACGCCCGGCCGGTGGCGGAGGGCGCGGCGATTGCCGACGCGGTCGGCGGCGCGGTCGTGGTCGGGCTCGGCGAATCGACACGGTTCTCCCGGGAGACATTCCGGATTCGGCGGCAAGTATTCCAGGAGCTGGTGCTCCGCCATGGATTCCGCGTACTGGCCGTGCAGGACACCGCCACGGCGGGAGAGCGTCTCGATAATTACGTCCGCACCGGCGCGGGTGATGCGCGCGGTGCGCTGTCCGAGGCCTGGCGGCCGTGGCGAACCGAGGAGATGGCCGAAACCCTCGACTGGATCGCCGAATTCAACCGCGCCCATCCCGACGAGCCGGTGCGGGTGATCGGCGTCGAGCCCACACTGGCCGAGCCGTCGGACTACGAGGTGGTACTCGCGCACCTGCGCCGGACGTCGCCCGCTGCGGTGGCGGAGCTGAATTCGCATTACGCGCCGATACGCACGGCACACACCATCGACGAGCACGTGCAACGCGCGCAGGGGACCCATCCGGGCCGCCCCTTCGCCGACCACGCTCGGGATGGACTCGCCCTGGTGACAACCCTGCGAGCGCCCGAGGAGGTACTCGCGCACGCCCGGCGGATCGTCGACTTCCACGAGAACAGCGTGGCGGGCCGCAGCGGTTTCGGCTTCGACGAAGGACCCTCCGCTCAACGGATTCTCGACTGGCATCACCACACTCGCGCAAAGATCGCCTACTGGGATGGGATCGCGCATGTCTCGGCACTCTCGCCGCGGGTGGGCCGCTCCGCCGACAGCGACTTCATCAGTGCGGGAGGCTATCTCGCGGCGGCGCTGGGTGCGGGATACGTATCGGTGGCGATCGGCTTCCATCACGGCGACCTGGGCATTGCCGTGGTACCGGAACCAGCGGACGGATGGCTCGACGCGATGCTCGGCGCGGCCGACCTGACGAACCACTGGCTCGACCTGCGCGACGAGGCCCCGGAGGCGGTGGACCGGTGGCGGCGCGCTCCGGCGACAGCTCGAACGATCAGTGGCATCTACTCCCCCGATCACGACGCGGACGAGCACATCGCCGTCGAGTCGCTGTCGGAGGCGTTCCACGTCCTCGTTCATATTCGCGAGGTCTCACCGCTGCACTGGCTGCGGTTCGAGGCGCCCTGACCGGCCTGACCGGAGTTCGCACCACGACCAGCGAAATCGGGGCGAAGATCGCGGATAAATTACGCCGTGGCGTCCGAACCACTCGGTATAGATAGCTAGTAAGTTGCTAGCATGACCACCCTTCCGGGGCCAGACTTCCAGCCGGTTCCGAATCGTCATATCTCGATGCGGCTCGGCCTGCCCGAGCTGGCCTTCCCGACGGTGGTCCGACCGGAGCTGCGCTACCGCTTCGATACCGCCGCGGTGTCATTGGACGGGCGGGTGCTGCTGGTCTGCGCGCCGGCGGGTAGCGGGAAGACCGTCGCCCTCTCCGACTGGGCCGAGTACCTGCTGGATACCCGGCCGGGCATGCAGGTGGCGTGGCTCGCCATGACCGAGCCGACCGCGCGGGCCGAGGAATTGCGGATCGCACTGCGCACCAGTCTCGAGCTCTCCCCCGGCACCGATCACATTCCCACCGGTCTGCTCGACCCGGCGGAGCTGCCGGTCGCACCCACGGTATTGATCATCGACGATGCCCATTTGATTACCGATCCGCTGGCCCTCGCCGGTCTCGAACAGCTGCTGCACGATCTGCCCGCCTCCATGACGGTGGTTTTTTCGGGCCGTTTCGAACCGCCGCTGCGCTGGCACGGGCTGGATCTACTGGGACGGCTGATCCGGGTCGGCACCCATGAGCTGGCACTGAGCGGGGAACAGATTCGCGCGCTGTGTGCCCAGCACGACTGCGCACTCGACGACAGCGAGCTCGATACCGTTATGGGGCTCACCCGCGGCTGGGCGGCGCTGGTCCGAATCGCCGCGATATACCTTGCGGCGCAACCGGATCGCGCCACGGGGCTGGCGGTGCTGGCGCGGCCCGCGCACGCGGTCTCCGACTTCCTGGTCGGCGAGCTCATGACCGTGCTGGACCCCGGAATTCGCGAATTCCTCTGCCGCACCAGCATTCCCGACTCGTTCACCGAGGAACTCGCCGAGCAACTGACGGCACGGGAGTTGCCGGACCGGGGTAGCGCTCGCGATGCGCTCGGCGAGTTGGAGCGGATGAACTTCCCCGTCGCCTACGAATCCGAGGGCGACGAGCTGTGGTTCCGCTACCACCCGATGCTGCGGGCCTATCTGCGTGCGGAGGCGCGCGGACTGGGTCCGGAGACCATGGCGGACCTGCATGCGCGGACCGCCCACTGGTACATCTGCCACGGCAGACCCGGGGCGGCGCTGCCGCATCTGCTGGAACAGTCCGATCACCTGCAGCTGAGCGCGTTTCTCCGCGATCAGGCGCTCGGACTCATTCTCGACGGCGGGGGAAGTCACCTCTTCGGCGCGCTGGAACGGGTGGAGCCGGCGCTGGCCGCCGACGCCTACGTTCGCCTGCTGCGGATTGTGGACGCACTGGTGCACGACGATATCGCCGCCGCCACCACCTATTTGGAACTCATGCCGAATGATGTCGCCGAGGCGGATTCGTTCGTACCCAGAACGTGGCTGCGGGTGCTGTCGGCGGCGGTCGCGGTCGACGCGGCCATGGCCGGGGGCGACTCGCTCGGCGCTATTACCGCACCGCACAGTTTGAACTCGACCGGAAACTCCGATATCGACTGCTACGCGGCGGTGCAGTTGGCGCTGCTCATGGTGGTTCGTGGCGATGTGGCCGGGGGTGAGCGGCACCTGCGGCGGGGACTGGCGCTGGCCGCGCACACGCGGCATTCCCGGCTGGCGGTGCGCTCCATGATCCGTCTCGCCGCGGCTGCGGGTGTGGCGGGCGGTATCGCATCCATGCGCGAAAGAGCTTCGCGCGCATTGGATATCGCGAATGATTATGAGCTACAGGAATCACCTGATCTCGCGCAGATCATCTCCATGACCGGCCTGGCGGCCTATTTGCAGGGTGACGAGCCCGCCCGCCGACATTTCGCCGGTGATCTCACCGCGCGCGTGCGGTCGGGCGAGCTCGCACCGGGCGGGCACGCCCATGTGGTGGCGCTGCTGATCAGCTTCGATGACGCCGATAACCGGCATGTGGCCGCACAGGCACTGCGACACAGCATGGCTCTGCACCTGGAGCGCTCCGAGCCCCTACTGACCCGGGGCCTGCTGTCGCCGGTGGTGTGGGCGCTGCTGCGCGTACCGGATCCGCGTCCCACCGAACAGCTGGTCGAGTACGCGCAGCGGGTGCTGGGTGATGACCCTTCGGTGGTGGTGTGCCAGGCGGCGCTGGCGGCGGTGGCCCATAAACCGCGATCGGTGCGCGCACTACTGGAACCGCTGCTCGAAATCGACACCTATCCGGTGGCCGTCACCACCATCTGGCTGCTGTACGCCGAAGCCCAAGCGGCCCTATGCAATTCACTGAAGGCCTACGAATCCTTGGAGAACGCGCTGCACGTCGCGACTCCCGATCATCTGGTCCGTCCATTCCTCGACGTCCCCGCCGCCCTGGATCTACTGGATACCTACGCGGGCCGGTTCGCACACCGCAATGGTTTCGCCGACCGGGTCCGGCATCACCCGGTGGCGCACCGCGGTATCGCTCCCCCCGCACTCACCGAGACCGAACTGACGGTGCTCAAACAATTGCCCTCCGGCCGCACCGCCCAGCAGATCGCCGACGACCTGGGCGTCTCCATCAATACCGTCAAAACCCATCTGCGCGGCATCTACACCAAACTCGATACCAATTCCCGCATGGCGGCACTGGAACAGGCCCGCCGTCACGGTCTTCTCTGACCGTGGATTCACCCGCCACGTGTGAGGCGCGGCGCGATACTCGCGGCGCATGCTGAATACCGACAGCCCACCCGGTCTGCCGACCAGCCCCCCGGAAGGGATCCGGCCGATGATCGTATCCAGTCCGAGCCGCTACGAGTTCATCCTCGACGGTGAACTGTCCGAACGCGCCCTGGCCGCCTTCCCGGAATTGTCCGGTCGCCACCGCGCCCTGACCACGAGCCTGTTCGGCCCGGTACCGGACGGCACCATCATGCGCGGAATCCTCGCCCGCATAGACGATCTCGGGTTGACGCTCTTGGAGATGCGCAGGTTGCCCGACTAGCTCCGGTGCGGGACCGCGGCATCCGGTGGCGTCGGCCTATCAGGCGCGGTCGTGGAGAGTGATCCGATAGCCGTCGGGGTCGGCGAAGGTGAATGTCCGACCGAAGGGGCCGTCGATCGGCGCGGAGACAATGGTGTGACCGTCGGCGACGAGAGCATCGTGAATGGCCTGGACGTCGGTGGCGTGCAGCCAGATCGCGGCACCGATGCCGGGCTGAGCAACGGATGCGAAATCGGTGCCGGGAACGACGTCGCGGAGTGCGAACGCGATCGGCTTCGTCTCGAAGACGACGGCGTGCGGGGGCCCGGCCTGCGAGCGGACGAGGCCGAGGTACCGCTCATAAAACGCCTGCGAAGCGTCGAGGTCGCGCGCTTGGAGCGAGATGAAATCGGGGCCGGTAACGGGCATGACGATACTCCTTCTCTACGTGTCAGTCTCCTGACACAGGTCAGTGTATGTCAGAATACTGACATGAGTCGAGACGGTGTCGGCGTCGACCTGGAGACGTCCCTGGGCTACCTGCTGAAAGAGGCGTCGAGCGCGCTCCGCGTGGCCATGGAGGAGGTGCTGCGCCCGCTCGGAATGAGCGTGACGCACTACTCCTGCCTCGAACTGCTGACGCAACGGCCGGGCCTGTCGAACTCCGAACTCGCACGGGGCGCGTTCGTGACCCGACAGACGATGAACGTGCTACTCCAGGCCCTGGAACGCGACGGCTACGTGATCAGGCCCGCGGAGGCACCCGTCGGGAAGGTTCTTCCCACGCGGCTCACACCTCGCGGGCGACGGAGCCTCGACAAGGCAAGCGCAGCGGTACGGTCCGTCGAGGTCAGAATGCTGTCCGGCCTGACCGAGGCCGAACAGTCGGCCGCGCTTGGAATCCTGCGGACCATGATCGGTTCGCTGCGCGATGGCAACGACGGCGCATAGCTCGTTCCCCGATGTGTGAGGCTCGGCGTATGGATAGAGCCAAGCGGTGCACACTGTGGGTGGCGGCGGCGCCGATCGCGTTCGCCATCGGCCTCGTACTGTTCGCCTTCTTCGAATCCGTCGCGCTCAACTGGATGCCGTCCTTCGCGGCGTACTGGCTGTTCCAAGTGGTGTTCCTCGGCGTCCTCTTCGTCCCGGGAATCGCGCTGTTGACAATCGGCGCGTACCTGTTCGAGTCACGTCCGCGCGCGGGCCGCGTGATCGCCGCACTCGGTCTGATCTGGACGTCCATGCTGGCCGCACTGAACGTGTACTTCACCTTCGAGCAGACCTTCACCGACCCGAATCCCCATGAGCCCTCATTCCTCCCACGGCTCTCGATCCTCGAGGCGACCATTACCAGCGCACCATTCGTCCTGCTGATCCTGGGAACCATCCACGCCGCCCGCGTCATCCGGTCGGCGCCATCGGCTAGCTGACACTTCACCATCCCACGTGAGATTGGACGACGGTACCGGCTATGGCCATACGTCGACTCCTGGACGGGACGCATGTCGTGACGGCGCTCCGCCCGCTCCACCTCGCGAGCGGTACACGAATCCGGACTCGACTCGATTGACGACCGCTACTGACCAACCGCCATGTACAACGGTGGCCGAAAGTTGTTCGGGCGGTGGCGAGTAAGTAATTCGCGCAGCGCCTCCGTAGTGGATGGGTTGATAGCGGAGACGATTTCGGCGACCCTGCGCACGGTGAGCGCATTGACACCGCCACCAGCGGCAATCGCTATCGCACTCGGCATGTCAGCACCGACTTTCGTTTTGTTCGCGCACCGACGGATGCAGGAGTCTGTTGCGGTGCCGCCGCCGCTCGAGTCTTGTTCAGCGCTGCGAGGGCTGGATCTGGCTTCTCCCTCATCCAATGGTGACCGCAACCATGCGGCCACCGAGGATCATGCCGTGTGGCGCGTCGCAACTAGCGTGGCGACAGCAATATGTACATGATGTACATCATGTACATGGGCCTGCGACAGAGGGGACCGAAGAACCGATGACGACCGTAGAGCGAATCACGTCTGTCGAGCGATACAACTCCATGAACAGCGCTAGAGAACACTTCGCCCAGATGCTGACCACCGCCGAACAAGGCAACGTGGCCGTTGTGTCCCGAAAGGGGAAGGATTCCGCGCTGGTGGAGGTTGGGCGACTCCGGTGGCTGCTATCCCACATCATCAGCGCCCATGAACCGCAGATAGTGCGGGAAAACAATAACTGGGTGGCATATCTGCCGGGTCTTCCACTGGCGGTGGAGGAGCCCGATTTCGACACGGCAGTCAATGCTTTGATCGAAGCGATGCGCGAGTACGCCGCCGACTGGCAGGACCACCTCCATGCGGCGCTCAACCACCGAAAGAACGTCGACTTCGTACAGTTCGTGGAGCTATCCACCGACGACCAACTGAGAGAGTGGTTGACGGCGGCCGAACAGTGACCCAATTTCCCCCAGGCAACAAGAAGGCCCACGAAACGTTCTGCCACAACGACGAATGGATACGGGTCCGCAACGCTACGGGCGGTATGGTCAGGCACCACAGCACCTGGGAACTGCCGCTTCCGGACGGCCGCGTCCTGCGCACCCGCATCTCACGGCCCGTGGACAACACCGACTACGGACCCAAGATGTGGTGCCAGATCCTGAAGGACCAACTCGAGGTCAGCGAGGCTCAATTCTGGAGATGCGTCAATGATCGCGTTCGTCCGGCACGCACGCCAGGAACAGTCACGATCCCCGACAAAGAGCCCATACCGCTCGGCGTCGTCGAGAAACTGATCCGGCTGGTGCACCTGACACCGGAGGAGATCGAGACAATGACCAAGGATCAGGCTGCAGCCCGTCTCAACCAATTCAGGGCCGAACAGTAACTGCCTGATACCGAGATCCCGAACCGATAGCGGGCACCAGGTCCTTCCTGCATGAAATACGCAGTGGGAGTTAGGGTCTTGTCGGGGGCACGAACTGGATGAGGGTGAATCATGGGAAGACACGTCATCGCCGGTGCCGGGCAGGTCGGCGCACATCTCGCGCGGCATCTGCTCGCGCAGGGACACGAGGTGGTGGTTGTTACGCGGTCGGGGTCCGGTCCTGCCGAGGCTGAGCGCGTCACGGCCGATGTCACTGATAGTGAGCGGCTCACGCAGATCACCAAAGGTGCTGATGCCCTGCACAATTGCGCAGGTCCGGCCTATACGCGCTGGGCGCGGGATTGGCCTCCGCTGGCGGCCTCGCTGCTGACCGCGGCCGAGGCAACGGATGCGGTACTCGTCACCGCGGGCAACCTTTACGGGTACGGCCCCGTGAACGGGCCTATGACGGAAGACCTTCCACTCACCGCACCGGGCACCAAGGGGCAGGTCCGGGCTCGCATGTGGACCGATGCGCTCGCCGCGCACGAGGCGGGCCGCGCCCGGATCACCGAGGTCCGCGGCTCGGACTACTTCGGTCCGGGGGCGAGCGATCAGACCCCGGTCGGCACCCGATTCGTACCGTCCCTGCTGGCCGGAAAGCGGACCGTCTACCTCGGCGACCCGGACCAGCCGCATTCGTGGACGTATCTGCCCGATGTCGCCACGGCGATGGCGACGGTGGCGACCGATGAGCGAGCCTGGGGTAAGCCGTGGCATGTCCCCAATAACCCGCCGCTGTCCGCCCGCGCCCTGGCCGAGCGACTGTGCGCCCACGCCGAGGCTCCCGCCCCGCGCGTAACCCCGATACCGGGACCGATCCGCTTCGCGCTCGAACTGGCGTCTCCCCTGGTACGCGAGCTGAAGGAGACCCGCTACCAATTCGACCGCCCCTTCATCGTCGATTCCTCCGCCTTCGAGACCACCTTCGGCGTCACCGCCACCCCGCTCGACGAGGCGGTTGCCGCCACGGTCGCGGCGGCCCGCAACGATTGAGCGAAGGTCTGTCGTGGCGGGCGAACACCGCCGGTGACCTGCGATAAGGTCAGGTCCGCGTGCTGTTTTGATCGTGCTCAGTGATCGGCTCCCCAACGTAGGAGGATCGACGATCCATGGTCACCTTTCGGAATTGTCAACGCTCCGCCCGCCGCTCGACCGTTTTCGCGGCGATGGGAGCGGCCGTGGTGTTCGCCGCCGCTCCCTCCGTCGCCGCCAGCATTATCGACGTCACCACCGCCACCCCGAGCAGCGTCGAGGTCGAGTACACCTGCGCTCCCAGCGCCGGAGTGAAATGGCTTATGGTCAAGGTCGGTGCACCCCATGCGACACAGCCCGCCGCATCGGGCGAACACGACGACCCCACCTGCGACGGCACCCCGCACAGCGACACCGTCTCGCTGACGGGAGCGGCGGGCCAAGAGCCGTTGCATTCGGGTGCGGTCGTTCAGGTCCAGGTCGCAATGGTCGACGGGCGCAACGACCTCGTCTACACGAACGTGAAGCTGCTCAATCTGGAATGACGCCCTACTGCGCGCGCAGCACGAGAATGCCCGGAACCGAGCTCACGTAATCGGCGAAGGGCGAGTCGACCACCTTGTTGTGGGCCGCGAGCGAAGAGGCGTTGCGAAAGACCGGACCCTCGGGCGTCGCGACGAAGATGCCGACATGGGTGACATCCAGACCCGCCTGGTCGCTATACGCACCGATGTAATCACCGGTGCGGAGCTGCCCGATCACATTCGCGTCGACGGCGGCGCCGGGGATGTAGGTGATGTCGCGATCGACCACCGGGATGCCGGGAAGGTATTGCCCGCCATCGGCTTTCGCATTGAGGCGCTTGGGAACGGTGACCGCCGAGGGACTCACCGCTGCCGTGATGTCGGTGGCGGCGGTCCGCGCGGTGTGCGACCAGTCGGTAAAGAAATGCTTGCGGTTCGCGAAATCGACTCGGCCCCCGGCGTAGCGGGTCTCGATCAGATTCGCTACGAACTGATCCCGATCGCTGGACCTGCTGAGCGCTTCGACGTAATCCAGATACGTGAAGCAGTCGACCCGCCGGAAGTCGATTACCAGCTCTTCGGGCTGGGTCGCCGAGCCGATGAGCATATTCGCGCCATACGGCGTTCCGAGGAACCGGCTCGACAGCAGTTCGATCAGCTCGCCCTTGGACTTGCCGGAGCCGCGCAGGGCCAGCAGCTCGTCGAGCTTTGCCGAGGTAGCGTCATCGATAGTGGTGCCGGTGGGGGCAGCGGACGTCGCGGGCGCGACGAGTGCGGTGCCACCGACGAAAGCCAATGCGACGAGCAGTAGTCGAAGGAACACCTCGCCCACCCTAGTCGGCCCGCGTGACCATCCTCACCCTCACGCCCGGCCGCATCCGCAGAAGTACTGGTGAGCGAGCTACGTCACCGAACCACCGGGCCGGTGCGCGCCGAAAATCGAGTGAAGTTTGTCGTACCCCACAGGAATACTCACCGTCGACCGATGAGTTGAGTGAGCTATTCCCGTCTGTTCTCGTGTAGCGCCGAGACAGCGCCCAGTGACTCGACCTCGGCCCACGCACACGTCGCCCCGCTCTCACGAACGCCCCGGAGGTACCCGAATGCCCGCCGCTTTATCCGCCAGTAGAACCGGTGGGCGGACACCGACCGTGATTCGGCTGCTGGTGCTCGCGACGTTCGTGGTGATTCTGAACGAAACCATCATGATCAACGCGATTCCGCGCCTGATGGCCGACCTCGAGGTCACCGAACGGTCGGCCCAGTGGGTGTCCACCGCGTTCATGCTCACCATGGCGGCCGTCATTCCGGCCACCGGCTGGTTCCTGCAGCGGGTCACGACCCGCAGGGCCTACGCCATTGCCATGGGCGTCTTCCTGTTCGGCACCGCGCTGTCGGCGGTCGCCCCGACCTTCGTGGTGCTGCTGCTCGGCCGGATCATCCAGGCCGGTGGCACCGCGGTCATGATGCCGCTGCTGATGACCACCCTGATGACGGTCGTTCCCGAAGAGGACCGCGGCCGCGTCATGGGCAATGTCACCCTGGCCATTTCGGTGGCTCCGGCCATGGGCCCGGTCATCTCGGGCCTGGTGCTCCAGGTCGGTTCGTGGCGTTGGCTTTTCGTGCTGGTTCTCCCGATCGCCGGTGCGGTCACCTGGTTCGGTCTGCGGCATCTGGAGAATATCGGCGAACCGCAGGCCGGTGCGATCGATGTATCCAGCGTGGCGCTCGCGGCGCTCGGCTTCGGCAGCCTGGTGTACGGGCTCAGCAAGTTCGAGCCCAGCAATGTCGTCAGCCCGGCGCTGATCTTCACCGTCGGCGTGCTCCTCATCGGGGTGTTCGTCGCCCGTCAGCTGCGCCTGCAGCGCACCAGCACCCCGCTGTTGGACCTGCGCGTGCTGTTGTCCGGCACCTACTCCAAGGCGCTCGTCCTGCTGTCGATCGCGTTCCTGGCAATGCTCGGCTCGATGATCCTGCTGCCGCTCTACCTGCAGAACCTGCGCGGCCTGAGCGCCCTGCAGACCGGTCTGCTCGTCATGCCCGGCGGTTTGGCCATGGGCCTGCTCGGCCCGACAATCGGCCGCCTGTTCGACCGCTTCGGTGGTCGGCTGCTGGTGGTCCCCGGTTCGATCGGCATTACCGTCGCCCTGGCCGGTTTCACCCAGATCTCGATGAGCATGCCGTACTGGCAACTGCTGGCCCTGCACATCCTGCTGATGATCTCCCTGGCAGCGGCCTTCACGCCGGTCTTCACCCTGGGTCTGGGCGCGCTGCCGCCGCACCTGTACTCGCACGGCAGCTCCATGCTGGGTACGTTGCAGCAGGTCGCCGCGGCCTTCGGCACCGCCCTGGTGGTGACCGTAATGTCCGCCCGCAGTACGGCTCTGATCGATAGCGGCACCGAGCCGGTCACGGCGACCCTCGACGGAATGCGCTGGGCGTTCGCCGTCTCCGCCGCACTGTCGATCCTCGTGATCGTCATGGCGGTGCTCCTGCCGAACCGGGCCAGCGCCCCGGAGGAGTCGCCCGACGATATCGACGGGCTGGAATCGGAACTGGCCGAGGCCCAACTGGTCAAGGACTGATCGAACGAGACGAACCCCGAATCGCGCGGTAGGCCGTGCGATTCGGGGTTTTTCGGCCTACCTGTGCCATCGCACAGGACCGGTGCACAGCGGCTAAGCGCATGGTCAAGGGTTCCGCGCGCAACACCCGCGTCATTCCGGCGTGCGTGTGGCCGGAATCCACACCCGAAAGCGCATGCCGCACAGTGTGGATTCCGGCCAAGAAGCGCGCCGGAATGGCGGGGCCCGTTCGCGCGCCGGAATGACGGACGGTTCGCCGCGCCGCGATGACGGGCCGGTTTCGCCATGAGACGTGCGGTATTCCGGCACCACGCTCAGCGAGCCGACTTCGGCCGCACCAAACCCTTCTCGTCCGGGCAGCGATCGAACCACGGTCGCGCACTCTCGATTTCGGCAGCCAGTTGCAGGAGCAGGTATTCGCTGCCCGAGGGGCCGACGAATTGGGTGCCCATGGGTAGGCCGGTCGCGGTCCAGTGCGTCGGCACACTCATCGCTGGGCGGCCGGTGATATTCGCCAGCTGCGTGAACGGGACCGCGGCGAGGTTCGCGGTCATCAGGTCCAGGTAGAAGTCGCTGCGGGACAGTATTCTTCCCACACCGAGGCGCAGTAGTGGCGGGAGTAGGGTGTCGGCCAGGGCGGGGGTGCGGTTCTGGCCGATACGCAGCGGCGGTTCGGCCAGGGTCGGAGTGAGTAGCAGGTCGTAGGTGGCGTGGAATTCACCGAGGGCGCGGGTGTACACATTCCAGCGGGCATGCGCCTCCATCAGTCGCGGAGCCGAGACCGCGCGGCCGATGGCGGCGAGTACCTGGGTATCGATATCGAAATCGGTTGGCGGCGCACCACTCACCCGGCACGCATGCGCCAGTTCGGCGGCGACCGATGCGGTCCAGACGGTCATGAAATCCACCGCCACCTGCTTGCCGTCGATCGCGGGTGCGGCCGGTTCGACGGTGTGGCCCAGGCTTTCCAGGAGTCGTGCCGCGTCCTCGACCGCGCGGACCGCCTCGACATCCACCGGTGTGCCCATGGGTGATTCGTGGGTGAAGCCGATGCGCAGTCGGCGCGGCGGCTCCGTCACCGCCTCGCGGAAGGGTCGATCCGGACGCTTTACCGTGAATGGCCCGCCGGGATCCGGCGGACTCAGAATATCGAGCATGACCGCCGTATCGCGCACACTGCGCGATAGGACTCCCTCGCTGACCGCGCCGAAGAGCGGATCCCCGAATACCGGACCACTCGAAATGAGCCCTCGCCCTGCTTTGAGACCGAATAATCCGGTGCAGGCGGCCGGAATTCGAATCGAGCCGCCCCCGTCGCTGGCACCGGCCACCGGCACAATGCCCGCCGCGACCGCCGCCGCCGAACCCCCTGACGAACCACCCGGGGTGCGGCTCGGATCCCACGGATTGCGGGTAGCGCCAAACGTTTTGGTCTCGGTGATCGCCTTGCTGCCGAACTCCGGCGTGGTCGTCTTGCCGAAGATCACGAGACCGGCGGCGACCCAGTGCTCGACGGCAATGCTGTGTCGCGTGGCGCGCACCGAGCGCAGGGGTCCGGTGCCACCGGAGGTCGGGTATCCCGCGAAGTCCTGAACGAGATCCTTGAGCAGGAAGGGCACCCCGGCGAGTGGGCCGTCACCCGCCGGACGCTCGGCGAGCTCCTTACCGGTTTCCGCCATCAGCAGACTCACCGCATTGATCACCGGATCGACGGCCGAGCGGCGGTCCAGGGCCAGCTCGAGCAACTCGCTCGGACGTACCTCACCCCGAGCGACCAGTTCGCCCAGTCCGACCGCGTCGTGTGCGCGGTATTCGTCGAACCTCATCGTCATCTCCTCACTCACGGATCGATCCGCCCCTGCAGAATAGCCGTACCGGTCGGTTACGTAACCGGATGGAACGGTAAAATTTCCGGTATGCGGGGACCGGATAAGCTGCCTGCGGTGAGCGAGAACAAGATCGACGGCCGTGCGCTGCGCTTTCGGCATCGCCGCCCGGAACTACTCGCGGCCGCCACCGAGTACGTCCTCGACCATGGCATCAGTGATCTCTCCCTGCGCCCGGTCGCCCAGGCCCTCGGCATCAGTCACGCCACCTTGATCAGACATTTCGCCACCAAGGACGCCCTGGTGAACGAGGTCCTCGAACATATCCGCACCGACTTCGAAGAGCGCCTGCTCGCCGCGGAGATCCGCCGCGTCGAGTCTCCCGCCGCCCTGCTGCGCGCCGTCTGGAACCACCTGTGCCAGCCGCGCGAACAACGCCAGTTCCTGATCCTGTTCGAACTCGTCGCCGTCGCCGCGCGCACTCCGCACCATCCGGCCGCACGCCTCGTCACCGACTGGCTCACCGTCATCGAACGCGAACTGGCCCGCTATCAATGGCCGCCGGAGAACCGTTCCCGCACAGCCACATTCCTGCTCGCCCAAATACGCGGCCTGCAACTCGATCTCATCTCCACCGGCGACACCGCCCGGGTGAACGAGGCGTTCGAGTCGACTGTGGACTTTCTGACGAGTGCGCGATAGGGGCGAGCGGGCAAGCAATTCCCACAATTCTCTTCGAACCCTCACGATCACACGATCGGTGTATTATCTAGCGACGCTGAAAGGCATTGCACTCCAACTCTTTTGAGCTGTGTTTTCGACGTGTGACCGTAGGGGGTATGCGGGGGGCAGAAACCGAAGACTTCATCGAATATGTCGTAGCGCAGGGGGATCTCGTCGACACGGTGTGGTGTCGGACGAGCGGAGGATCTTCCGGCGCGCTACTGATCGTTCACGCGATGGCTGACCGCCGCTTTCGACGACGCGGCGCCATCCGGCGATTCCACAGATCCGAATGTCGCACGCACAAAGGAATCTCGAGTGTTCGACCGTTTCCCCGATCATCCCGCGAAGCTCTCCTCCACTCCGACGGATCTGGCCCGGCTGCTCCGTCCGGCCCCGCCCGGGACGCCCACCGATGTGGTGCGGCTGCACGGCGGTGACGGAATTCTGCTGTGGGCCAACCTGCCACCGGTACTGGTGATGGGTAGCTCCGGAGGTGCGGGCTCCACCACCACAGCACTGGGAATCGCGTCGGCGGCCTCCTACGGATACAAGGAGCGCTCGCCGATCGTGGTCGATGCCACCCCGACCGGTGGTGACCTCGCCCGTCGCGGCTGCGACATGATCGACCCGTCCGGCACCGTGCAGACCTGGCTGAGTATGAGCCATCGCGGGCTCTCCTCCACCGTCCTCGAGGCGTGCGGTGAGAACAGCGCCCGGGTGGGGGTGCTGCCGCGCGGGCCGGAAGCGCTACCGCTGCGCGAAACCTATGCCTCCGTGCATCGCGACCTCTCCGATGCGGGCTGCCTACCCGTCTACGACGGTGGTGCTCCGGTTTCCAATCGCATGATCGCCCCGCTGCTGTCGGACTCCCGGATCACCCTGGTCATCACCCTCGCCGCCCGTCCCGACGCCGTGAACCGGCTCAGACCGGCCCTGATCTGGCTCGACGACAACTACAGCCAATACATTTTGGAAGACGCCGTCATCGTGGTGACCAGACAGCACCCCAGCGACGGCCCGTCGGTCGCCAAGCACGCCCGCGCCTATCTGGGTGAATTCGTCCGCGCCGTAACCGAAATCCCCTACGACCATCACCTCGCCGCGGGCGGCCCGATCACCTGGACCCGGCTGGCACCCCCGACCCGCGCCGCGTACCGCCAGATAATCAACCTACTCAGGTAATTCCGTCAGCCGGTGTGGCTTTCCGCATTGTCGGTCAACGTCGAAGGGTGCGCGCGCAGCGAACCGGCATGCGCCTTGACGGTCGGATCCTGACGCGTCTTGATCAGGCTCGCCACCGTGACGACCACCAGCACGACAATGATCACGCCCAGGCTGAACGCGGTCGAGATCTCGGGCACCCGCGTATCGATATCGACATGCGCCCAATGCAGGATGAGCTTGACGCCGATGAACGCCAGGATCACCGCCAGGCCAGCGGACAGATACACCAGCCGATCGAGCAAACCCTTGACGAGAAAGTACAGCGCACGCAGGCCGAGCAGCGCGAAAGCATTGGCGACGAAGACGATATAGGGCTCCTTCGTCACGCCGAAGACCGCCGGTATGGAGTCGAGCGCGAAGAGCAGATCAATGCTGCCGATGGCGATCAGTACGACGAACAGCGGGGTCACCATCCGGCGGCCGTCGACGCGGGTGACGAGTTTGCCGCCGACATAGTCGTCGGTGACCGGCAGCAACCGGCGCGCCGCTTTGACCATCACATTGTCGTCGATATCCGGGTCCTCGTCGCGGTGTCGGAAAAGCTGTACCGCGGTGAAGATCAGCAGCAGTCCGAACAGCAGGAACATGAAGGAGAACAGGGCCAGCAGCGTCGCACCGAGCGCGATGAACATCGCGCGCATACCGAGGGCGAGCACAATGCCGAAGGTGAGCACCTTGTGCTGGTGCTCCTCCGGCACCGCGAACGTGGTCATAATGATCACGAAGACGAACAGATTGTCGATCGACAGACTCTTCTCGACGACATACCCGGCGAAGTACTCGGCCCCGAATCCACTGCCGTACCGCGCGGTGAACCACGCCCCGAATGCGATAGCGACGGCGATATAGAACACCGACCACGCCGTGGCCTCACGGAATCCGACCCGATGCGGCTTCACCGCCGCGGCGATCAGATCGACGGCCAGCAGGGCGAGGATGAGGCCGATGGTGACGGCCCAGGTAAGGATGCTGATGTCGAGCACGGGTCTCCTCCGTTACGATTCACTCCTTCGGCGTCAACTCTCACAGACAGCGGGCCGACACGCAGCCCAACTCGCCCAACCACTCCGTCTCAACCGGCCCGCCGCGCGCGACTCACACGGTCGCCGATCGTTCGAGGACGGCCTCGACCGTCCGGAGCACCACACCCTCGCCGTCCTCCTCGTCGAGTCGCATGGCGACGCGTGCGATATTCGCGCGGAGCCGACTGTCGGTGGCCGCTCTCGCGATCGCGTCGGTCAGCCATTCGGTGGTGAGATCGGGCTGGCGAACGGTTCCGGCTGTTACGCCGAGTAGCTCGAATCTGTGTGCCCAGAACCGTTGTTCGGGACTCTGGGGCACCGCGATGGTCGGCACCCCGGCGCGCAGGGCGGCGGCGCAGGTGCCCGCGCCGCTGTGGTGCACGGCGGCCGCCACCCGAGGGAACAGCCAGTCGTAGGGGATTTCGCCGACGTTCATCACGTTCTCATCGGCCACGTCGAGAACGGTCCAACCCGCCTGGACGATTCCGCGAATACCGGCGCGGCGCAATGCTGTTCGCACTGTCGTGCTCAGTTCGGCAGCGCGCTTCTCGTTGTTCATATTGCTGCCGAAACCGACGAATACCGGTGCCGGGCCCGCCTCCAGGAATTCCACCAGGTTCGCCGGTGGTTTCCAATCCGTGGGGCGGGCCGGCCACCAGAAGCCCGCGACGTCGAGTCCGGGCCGCCAATCGGCGGGACGCGGGGCGACCAGCGGCGAATATCCGTGCAGTATCGGCCATTGCGCCGCCGTTCGGTTGCGGCGCAGTTCCCGGACCGGCACCTTGTGCAGACCGAGTTCCCGCCGGAAATCGCCGACGACCGCGCGGTAGCGTCGATCCACCACCCAGGCGCCGAGGTCGGCGGCCCACCTGTTGCCGGTCGCACCGGCCGACCACACGCCCATGACCGACGGTGGATGGTCGGCCGTGGCCGACAGGGGCTGGAATCGCACTCCGATGGTGGGGATTTCGTAGGCTTCGGCGAACGGGTGGCCCGCGAATTCGGCCCACGGTGTGAGCAGGAGGAGATCGGCGGATTCCGCCAGTAGCGCCGTGATCACGCCCTCGCCGATGACGCGGAACCCGTCGGGGGTGTTGAATGCCTCGACATGCTGGCGTTGAACCTCCGCATAGCTGCCTTCGAAACCGAAGTTCAACTCCAGCAGGCGAAATCGCAGCCCACAGTTCTCGATCAGCTCCGCATAGGGCTCGTGCGCGGCTATGACAACGTCGTGACCGGCCGCTTGCAGACGAATCCCGATGCCGGTCAGCGGTGCGACGTCGCCCCGGGTACCGATTCCGACGATCACAATCTTGCTCATAACTCTCCTCAGGACTTCGAGTTCACCGCGAGCTGGGCTTCGATGGCTTTCACCGTCTCGCCGATGCCGTCCTCCGCAGCGAGCAGAGCAGCCACGCGAGTGGCGTTCTCCCGCAGCGCGGGGTCGGTGATGGCGGTGCGGATCGCGGCGGCGAGGCGGTCCGCCGACAGCCGGTCGTGCGCGATGGTGCCCGCGCTGACCCCCAGATCGGTGAGGCGTTTCGCCCAGAACGGCTGGTCCGAGTACGACGGCACGCCGACTACGGGAACTCCCGCCCGCAGGCCCGCGGCGGTGGTTCCCGCACCGCAGTGGTGGACGACCGCGGCCATCCGGGGAAAGAGCCAATCATGCGGGACCTCGCCGATGGTCATGATGTCGTCGCCGGTGACATCGAGTTGCAGCCAGCCCGCCTGCACGATTCCGCGCACACCCGCCTGCCGCAGCGCCTTGCCCACGATTTCCGATACTTCGGCACTGTGCGCGGTGCTGTCGACCAGGCTGCCGAAGCCGAGGAATACCGGTGCCGGTCCGGCATCGAGGAAGTCCACCAGATCGGCGGGCGGCTCCCAATCCAGCGGGCGGGGCGGCCACCAGTAGCCGGTGACCTCCAGGCCGGGTCGCCAATCGTCGGGGCGCGGCACCACGACGGGCGAATATCCGTGCAGTACCAGCCATTCGGCGGCGGTGCGGCGACGGCGGAGTTCGCGCACCGAGACTGCCGGCAGCCCGAGGTCGCGGCGGAAACCGGCGACCACCCCGCCATAGATGCGGTCGACGAGCCAGGTGCCGATATCGGCGGCCAGCCGGTTGCCGATGCCGCCCAGCGACCACACGCCCATCGAGGACGGTGGATGGGCGGCGGTCGCGGACATCGGCTGGAAGCGCAATCCGATGGCCGGAATACCTTTGGCCTCCGCGAGTGCGAGCCCGGCGAGCTCGGTCAACTGCGGGAGCAGCAGGAGATCGGCGGGTTCGTCGCGCAGTGCCGCGATCATGCCCTCCCCCGTGGCCCGGACACCGGCGGGTACGGCGAATTTCAATCCCGCCTTCTGCTTGTCCACATCCGGATTGGTCATATCGATATCGAGATTGGTTGCCATTTCCCGGAATTCGAGCCCGCATCCGGTGATCAGCTCATCGAATACCGAGTGCGCGGCCATCACGACCTGGTGTCCGGCCTCCTTCAATCGCACCCCGAGACCGGTCAATGGCGCGATATCCCCGCGACTGCCGATGCTGACGATAATGATTCTGCTCATGCGACATCCACCGTCTCGATAATCGACAACCACTGCGACACGATCTCGTTCACCCGATCTATACCTATCCCGCCGGTCGGTGAGTGGACCGAGTAGTGCACGCGCTGCACCCCGTCGTTCTGACTCGTACCGAGGAACATGCTCAGGTCGAATACCGTCAGGCGCGCCTGTTCGCGGGAATGCGCGCCCGGTATCCACACGCCGACATCACCGAGGAAGTTGAAGTAGAACTTCGGACCATTGAATTCGACTACGTGCGGCCAGTTCTCGGGCGCATGCCAGAAGAGCAGGGTGAAATCCTCGGGATTCTTCGGATAGTGGGCAATGGCATCCTGCATGCGCTCGCCGCGGCTTCCGGCTACCGATTGCACCAGCCATGGATAGTCGTCGGAGAGCCAGGCGACCGTCCGGCTGAGGTCGGTGCCCGGGCGGAGTCGACTGTAGCGACCGTGCTTCTGCACCTGGATGGGACGGGCCCGGCCGGTGACATCCTCGATGGCCAAACCCAGTGCGACGAGCAGAATTCGGGTATACGACGCATCCAGCGCGGCGGGTAGTTCGTCGAGCAGACGCACCGCGAGAGATCCCTCGATTACACCGTCGAGGTAGGCGGATTCCGGTTCCGCCGGCCGGGTCGTCACATAGGGTTCGATATCGGTCGTCCCGAGCCAATAGTCCAACTCGCCGGTACGTGTTCGGGCGTATTCGTCCAGAAAAGCGGCCCACTCCGAGGCGGTCGTCTGCTCCGGCAATAGCGAAATAGGTTCGCCCGCTTCCCATTGCCGAACGTAGGTCGCGACGTCATCCCACATCACCCAGGTGGCGACGCCGTCAGTGGCGATGTGGTGAATGGTGAGCAGCAGAATATTGACGTCCGTAGACCGCGTCAGCAACGCCGCACACAGCACCCTGCCCGCGGGAGGATCGAGCCGGGAGTTGTTCTCGGCGGTCTCCTCCTCCATCACCCGCTGGATCGATTCGGGACCCACATCCTCGATATCGATCACACGCACATCGATACTGGCGCTGTCGATTTCACCACCGGAGGGTGGTGCTACGAGACATGCGGCGTCCTCCCCATAGCTGTACCGACTCCGCAGTGACTCGTGATTGTCGATCAGCGCGTTCAGCAAATGCCGCGCTTGTTCCAACCCCATCGACACCGGTACCGGACAGGGGATGGTAATCCCGAATACGTCCGGATTCGGGTCCCAGGTCAGGAATTTCTTGGCGGCGGCGGTGAGCCGCCCGGGGCGCAGATTCGGTTGCTCCGAACGCGTTTCACTCATCAAGCCAATATTGGATGCGAAACTCCCCCGGGCAACTCCTCGGGTACCCCAGTCAGGACCTCGCCATCTGCCCGGTACCACCGGCCGTATACCCACTGCTCGCCGGTACCACCGGCAGGGGCACCGGGTCGCCACGTAGCGGTATTCCTCCGCAGCCGAGGGACCGCATTACGCACCCTCGACCGACCACGCGCACCGATCCCGCACAGGCGAGCCCACTACGTGGAGCGTCCCGGAGTGCACCCTTCGGATTCCGCGCTTCGTCGCCGGTCGACGGCGACCCCGCTATCAGCCGCATGACGAGGCGGCAGCGGGAGGTCACCGTGTGCGAGCGCGGCCACCTGGGCAGTCCAGCCGTCGGCGAGGGCGGCCAACCGGTGCCAGGCGGCATGTACGCGTTCGTCGGAAATGTCGACGGTGGAATGTATCAGGAGATCGGCGTGGACATGAGCGGCCGCCATGCGGTCGATAATGCCGCCGAGTGACTCGGAACGCAGGGCGCGGGTCCGATACGTAAGTGTCGGTCGAGCGCTGACCCAGCTGTCGATATCGGCGATGATTTCCATTCGGCAGCAGTCGATCTCGGCTGTTCGACCGGGTTCAGCGCGACGTCGGCGGTGGAGTTCGGCCAGCCCTGCCGCCGCGCGGACCACAGGGTGCCGTTCCGCCCGGTCACCATGGCCGCCGAACGCGGCCAGCAGGTCGCGCCAGTCCGGTAGCCGAGCGGGCACGCTCATGCCACGCTCATGCGGAGACATGACCGGCTCCCTGGAGTATCGCCAGGCGTACCGCACCCAGTACGACCGCGCGGTTCGGCAGGCGAAGTCGACCGGGTTCCGGTTCACATGCCCAGTGCCAACCGAGCGGGTAATCGGAAAGCGGCAGCATCACTCGGCCGCCCGGCTCGGGTACCGTAACGCCGTGCGCCAGTAGTCGGCGGCGAAGTTGTTGGGGAACAGTGTGATACGGAGCGGGCGGAGCGATCAGGAATGACCAGTTCCGATCGCGGGGATCGGCGACCGCGGGGGTGGCCGGTAGGTGCGATAGGTGGTCCCGAACAGATCGGCACAGCCGCTCGGGGAGACTGATCGCCTCGACGGTGGGCCCGACGGTGAGAAAGGGACGATCGGCGAACAGCTCCACCGGGAGCCCATAGCGCCCCCGCAGCAAGTGGGCCGATTCGTGTGGAGAACGGCAGGATTCGAACATCGCGATACCTCCCAAGGCAAGTGACGAGCACCCGGTACCCGGGGGGATCGGCGAATTTCGTGGACGACGCGAATGCAGACGAGGGGTTCGCGTCGAATCCGGGGCCGAGCCGACGGGCGGGTTGTCCAGACCCTGGTGCCGGGTGCGGAAATCATTGTGCGCCTGATAGTTCGCCGTCGGGGTGACGCACATATGGCCTGCGGGTGACAGACTGTAAAGCTAACTTTCCCGACGATGACCCCACCTTGGTGAGGTGGTTCACCGGTGCGGGGGCTGTTTATCTTCGGATGCACCGGCAGTACCGCGACGACCGCCGTATCGAGCAGGAAGGTGACCTATCGACGGAATTCAACTTGACCTGATAGGCAGTGCGGGCCGAACCGAATTGGAACGTGTTCTATATTTGAGGAACCGTTCCGGCAATCCCTCGGGAGTTCACGACATGTACAAGTGGTCCGACGAAGACCTGATGTTCCGCGACGCGCTGCGCGGGTTCATCGACAAGGAGCTCGCGCCGCACGTCGACCAGCTGGAAAGTGGTGCGCTGCCGCCGTTCGACATTATCCGCAAGCTGTACTCGACCTTCGGCCTGGACGAGATGGCGAGGGAGGGGCTCGAGAAGGCTCTCGCGCGGGAGGAGGCCGGGACCTCGGGCAAGCCGGGTGGCGGATTCAGCGGGGCGGGCAGTATGGGGGTCATTCTCAATAGCGAGCTGGCGGGGATCAGCCTCGGCCTGGTGGCGTCGATGGGGGTGAGTCTCGGGCTCGCCGTCGGCACCATCCGCAGTCGCGGCACGCTCGCGCAGAAGAAGCGGTGGCTGCCGGAGCTGGTCACCATGGCGAAGGTCGGCGCGTGGGCGATTACCGAACCCGACTCCGGATCGGACGCCTTCGGCGGTATGAAGTCCTATGTCCGCCGCGACGGGGCGGACTATATCCTCAACGGCCGCAAGACTTTTATCACCAATGGCCCGTACGCGGACGTGACCGTCGTCTACGCCAAACTGGACGAGGAAGACGGCGTCGACCGACGCGACCGCAAGGTGCTGACATTCGTCCTGGACAAGGGCATGCCCGGTTTCGTCCAGAGCCCACCGTTCAAGAAGATGGGTATGAACTCCTCCCCCACCGGCGAGCTGTTCTTCGACAATGTGCGCATTACCCCGGATCGGCTGCTCGGCGAGACCGAGAACCCCGCCAAAGGCGACGGAAAAGACAGTGCCAAAGAGTCTTTCGCCGCCGAACGCATCGGGATCGCCTCACTGGCGCTGGGCATCATCAACGAATGTCACCGGCTCTGCGTGGATTACGCGAAATCCCGCACGCTGTGGGGTAAGGACATCGGGCAGTTCCAGCTCATCCAGCTCAAGCTCGCTGAAATGGAAGTTGCCCGAATCAATGTGCAGAACATGGTGTTCAACGCCATCGAGCGCACCGCCGCAGGCGAGCAGGTCTCCCTCGCCGAGGCATCGGCCATGAAGCTGTACTCCTCCCGCGCCGCCACCGAGGTCGCCATGGAAGCGGTCCAGCTGTTCGGCGGCAATGGCTATATGACCGAGTACAAGGTGGAGCAGCTCGCCCGCGACGCCAAATCCCTGATGATCTACGCGGGCAGCAACGAAATCCAGGTCACCCACATCGCCAAGGGCCTGCTCGGCAGGTAGCGCGCGGCTCGTCGATCAGAATGCGGGAACGTCACTGGTACTGGCGTTGCCGCCGATCGACGGCTGCAGGGTTATCTCCCAATCGGATCCGGCATCGAATGGGTCGTCGAACTTCGAGAAGTCGCGGTCGCGGGTGAAGGTGAGGGTGGCGTCGTCCCAATCCGTGCCGGACTTCAGGTAGACGAAATAGGTGCCCGCGATACCGCTGAGCGTGGCCTCGGAATTGGCCTGCACGTAGATCGTCGCCTGCGGCGCCTTGGGATCGCTATTGGTCACCACCACCGCGAAATCCGAGCTGTTGCCATTGACGATGGTCAGGTTCCCCGCCCCCACCAGGCCATCCTGTTGGACGATCTGGCCGTTCTCGGCGCGACGGTTCAGCAGGGGTGCCGGTGGCGCTGTCGATGTGCTGGAAGAGCTCGAGGTAGCAACCTGACTCGCTCGCGACGTCGTCGCGGAACCGGTCGCATCCTCCGAGCTGCCACAGCCACCGACCGCTACCGCCGCCACGCCCGCGACAACGGCAATCCAGCTTCGTTTCAACATCTTTCCCCCACGTTCACAACCGCAACACCGGCTTTCGCGCATCAGTATCGCGCGAAATCGGCGCGATATCAGTGCAATTGATTCAGTACCGGTCGGAGTTCGACCACGGTGGCCACTTCGCCGCGATGGAGGTCCCGGATCTGCTCGCCGGGGACGTGCGCGACTTCTTCCGCACCCTCAGCTGATCAAGGCTTCTCGAAAGCTCCTACCGTCCGACGAGATCCGCCGGTCGACGATTTTCGTCGGATGCCGAATCACTGGCACATCGGCCGACCGAATCGAGATGGCGGAGGGCGTGGACATAGGAGTCGAGGAGGCTGGTCTCGACATACGGCACCCCGAGCTCGGCGCAGAAGTTCGCGACGATCGGCTGGGCCCGGCGCAGACTGGGGCGCGGCATGGACGGGAAGAGGTGATGTTCGATCTGGTAGTTCAGGCCGCCGAGCGCCGCGTCGGTGAACCAACTGCCGCGAACATTGCGGGACGTGAGTACCTGACGGCGCAGGAAGTCGGTGGAGTCCCCCGCCGAAAGAACCTCCATCCCCTTGTGATTGGGCGCGAAGGTGCAGCCCATGTACAACCCGAACAGCCCCTGCTGCACGACAATGAAGACCAGCGCCTTGCCCGGCGAGAGAACCAGGAACACCGCGGCGAGGTATCCGATGGCATGCGCGGCGAGGAGCGCACCCTCCAGACGGCGGTTCGGGATCGGCCACCGCAGCACCGCCCGCACACTCGAGTAGTGCAGACTCCAGCCCTCGAGCAGCAACATCGGAAAGAACAGCCAGGCCTGGTACCGGAAGATGAACCGCCGGAGGCCCTTTCCATTCGCCGCCCGATCGCCGGAAAATGCCAGAATCCCGGAAATGTCAGGATCGGCATCCTCGGTATTGGGGTGGGCATGGTGCCGATTGTGATTGCTGGTCCACCAGCCGATACTCAGCCCGATACCGAGATTCCCGGCAATCACACCGAATAGATAGTTGGCTCGCCGGGTGCGGAAGATCTGCCGGTGCCCGGCATCATGACCGAGAAACGCGATCTGGGCGAACACCACGGCCAGGAACGCGGCGACGCCCAGCGTCCACCATGAGTCACCGAGGGCAGCGAACGCCGCCCAACCGGCCACGAAGGCCACCGCGATAATCGCGCTCTTCCAGCCGTAGTACCGCAACTGCCGATCCTGTAGGCCCGCCTGCCGCACCCGACGCAACAACCCCGCATAGTCACTGCCACGCGTCGGTACTGCATCGGGCACCGCCACCTGCCGGTTCACCGTCTTCGGAGCAGGGAGAAGTTGCGTCATTTCCATTACCACGTGCTCTGCACATCCTGCTGTGTTGTTGGTCAGCAATGGTTCCAAGCGCACTACCGCTCGCCTGCCTCCCCACAGCATGCCGTGCGCGGGCCACCATCAGGTAAACGGACCCGCGAAACAGCGACACATCCGCGTGACGATTCACCCCGGGTGCGTCCTTCGCATCCCGAATTCCAGTGCTCAACCGGTGCGGCGAGGACCCCGGAGGAGCGAGCCCAGCCGTTCCTGTGTACCGGTGCCGGGGACCGGGTTGTGCAGGACGACATGGTGTCCGGGATGATCCGGGAGCGGCAATCGGGTGTACTCGAAGACCAGTTCTCCGGCATAGGGATGGGTGATGTACTTGCTGCCCCGTCCCAGTTCCGTGACATCGTGTTCGGCCCACAGCCGGGCGAACTCATCGCTGGCGGTACTGAGCTGGTCCACCAGCCTATGGAAGACCGGATCCTCCTGGTGCATACCCGCGTCCGCGCGGAAACGTGCCACAACGTCGGGCGCCGCCTCCTCCCATCGGGTGAAGGCGGCGCGGTATCGACTGCTGGTGAAGAATGCCACCAGACAGTTGTGGTCGCGGTCGCTGAGGCCGAAGACCTCACGCGCCGTGCTGTTCACGGCCGCGAGACCCCAGTGTCGGTCCAGGATGTAGGCGGGACGCGGCAGCCAGGCATCCAGTATTCGGTGCAGTTCGGGGTCGAGCGCGCCGATGGCGGCGGTATCCGCGGACGGCGGATTGAGCCCGGCGAGGCGATACAGGTACGCACGTTCGTAGGCGTCCAGGCGCAGCGCGCCACCGACAGCGTCCAATACCTGTGCGGAAACCCGGATATCACGGCCCTGTTCGAGCCAGGTGTACCAGGACACCCCCACTCCAGCGAGCACCGCCACCTCCTCGCGACGCAATCCCGGAGTGCGGCGTGGCCCCGCGTCCGGCAGACCGACATCGGCCGGCGCCAGCCGGGCTCTGCGGGTTCTGAGGAAGTCACGGAGATCGTCTCTACGGCCCACTCCCCCAGGGTAGGCAATAGTTTCGGGCCGCACCCGGGTCGATCCGAGCATGGTCAGTCGGCGATCGGAACGCTGGAGATCGTGAATGGCAATTGCGGCGCCTGGCCGGATACGAACCGGTTGTACTGGCTGTTGACGACGAGGATGCGCCCCTGCCCGGTCAGCGCGGCCTGGCTGGGATGGCGGAAACCGTCCGGTGGAACAAGGCTGTCCACGATCCGGGCCCGGGTGAGATTCTCGCTCATCTCCAGGACGGCGACCCGGGGCTCCTGGTCGCCGGCGGCGTACAGGTTGCCCTGCGTCACGAAAACCCGCTGCCCGTCATCGGAGATCAGCGCGTCTCCGCTGGGCAGCGGTTCCGTATCGACCTCGACGACCTCGCGGGTCGAGCGGTCGATACGCCAGAGCTGACCGGTATTGCTCTGCACCGACAGTAGGTACCGGCCCACCGCCAGGATTCCGTTGAGATTGTGCTGGCCGTGCACCCAATCGATGGCCGTACCCGCCACATCCAGCCAGGGCTCCATCTGCCATCGCCCGTCGCTCTCGGTGATCCGGTAGATCACCGGGAGAAAGGAGTCGGTGACGTACGCGGAACCATCCTCGGCAATGGAAACCTCATTGATGAAACCGCCATCGAGGCCGCGGAGTTCGGCGAGCAACTCGGCGTTGCCGGAGTCGTAGATGCGAGTGGTGTTGCTACTGGCGCCATTGACGAACAGCCTGCCCGCCGAGTCCAGTGTCATACCGGAGGTCAGCGCGCGGCCGTCGGTCCCGTCGGGCGAGAAGAGTTCCACCTCCGGCTGGTCGATGTGTCCGCGGTAGAGCGCACCGCTCGCGGCGCTGCCGACGAAATAGTGACCGGTCGCCGGGTCGTATGCCAGGCCCGTGGGGAACGCGCGATCTCCGGCAATCAGATAGCGGTCGAGCGGCGCGGGCGGCGACTCGGCCGGGGAGGTGGCCGTGCAGGCCAAGGTCAGGGCGACGGTCACACCGAGGAGGAGATGACGCGGGCGAACACGCATAGCGGCCGGTCCTTTCGTGAACGAAATGCGGTCCCTCGTATGGTCGGCCACGCGCGACGATCCTCCCCATAACTTCTGATCCTGGGTCTGGCACACCCAGAATCGTCGAGGTGTGTATCGCTACGCGGGTACTCCGACGTCATGCGCCTCCCCCGTCCGCATGCGTCCGCTCGCCACGGTGAGCGACAGCGCCAGGGCCAGATATGTCGCAGCTATTGCGAGGTTCAGCACGGTCTGTCCGGTCTCGCCCTGGTCGAGCCGATTGAGCGCGGCGATGGTGATCACGCCCGAGCCGAAGTAGAAGCCGGCCATCAGCGCCGGTTCCGCGAAGCGGCGGGGCAGGAATGCCGCGACCAACAGCACCAGCGAGAAGCTGAAGTCGGGTACGGCGAAGATATTGTCCATGCGGTAGTCGGCATTGAACGTCAGTGCGGCGATCAGCCACACACTGACCGGGATCGCGGCGATTCTGGCGACGGTGAGCAGCGACATAATTTCTCCAATAATGTTGTGACCGCGCTGATTCGCCGAACTTTCAGCGGCCCGGCCGCTCCGGTTCGGATAGCGCGAGGATCGAATCGACCAAGCCCGGGAATCTGGTTTCGAGTTCGGTGAGCCGCAATGTATTCATTCGCTGTCGGCCACTGTCGAACTGGCGGATCAGCCCCGCATTGCGTAGGGCCTTGAAGTGATGACTGATCGTGGACGGGGCCATGCCGAGACCGAAGGTGCCGCACGGGCGGTCGCCCTCTTCAATGAGCATCCGCACGATCCGCCGCCGCGTCGGGTCGGCGAGCGCATGCAGGACATCGTCGATCGCCACATCTTCGATTGCGGGGTGGTCGACCGACTTCCATCGCCCGAGGGGCACAGCACCTCCTGATTCCTGAAACTCTTCTACAGTTCTCGAAGAGATGCTAGCGTGTGGGCGATCTATTCGATAGATCTCGAAGAGATTCGAGAAAGGATCGATATGAGACTGCTAGCGAGAAGCGTTGTCGCACTGGCCGGTTGTACCGGCCTTCTGACCGCGGGTGCCGCGACGGCAACCACCTCTACTCACCCCGCACCCACCCCCGGCGGACCCGCGACCCAGACCGAAGTCGAGGTCGACGGCCCCGCCAACATCGACAACTTGGCGGTATCGGTCCGACCGGATGGCGGCTACCTCACCGGCGTGCGAGTCGAATTCGACCGCACCAGCCGTACCGAGACCGGCGAAAAGCCAGCACCGGCAAGTCAATTCGTGTTCCTGTTCGACAAATCGATCCGTTTCAACGCCGAGCGTTTCCCCACCTGCGATCGCGCGGACTTCACCGCCCGCGGTCCAGCGGGCTGCCCCGAGGGCTCCAAGGTCGGCGAAGGTACCGCCGAGATCTTCCCGCACACCACAGCCGAAGTCGCGGTGTTCAACACCCGCTATGCCAGCGGCGACCGCGGCGTCCTGATCACCATTCCCGCGACCGGCGCGGTCCTGGAGAACACCTTCGAACCCGTCGCCGACCCCTATCGGTCCGACTACGGAACCGGCTCCGACGAGCTTCTACCCTCCGCACTGGCTCCGCTGGAGCGCGCGTCCACCACCCGGTTCCGGGTCACCTTCGGTGCGGTACACACCGACCACACCGGCACACACAGCTATGTCGAATCCCTCGCCATACCAGGACAACAGCTGAAGTTCGGGCTGTGGAGTCGGTTCGTCACCGGGCAGGTACTCCTACCGACCGCCCAAGCCGCCCGGCCACTACCCTGAGTACACGACCTGCCAAGCAGGTTCCGTCGAAGCGGAGCCCTGGCCGGGCATTCGTCTTGGCTGCCCGGCCGGGTAGTGCCAAGCTGAGATCATGGCAGCCGCGCTCGTCCTATTGGTTCTCGTCGTCATGTGCACCCTCTTCGTGGTGTTCGCTTCGTACAACACCTTTGTCCGGCAGCGTCATATGCTCGAAGAGTCGTGGCGTCAGATCGATGTCGAACTGCAGCGGCGACATGACCTGATTCCCAACCTGGTCGAAACCGTCCGCATCGCTGCCGGATTCGAGCAGCACGCGCTACTGGCCGTCGTGAACGCGCGGACGGCGGCGATACAGGGCCGGCATGCGCCGGATGTCGGTCATGGTCGTCAGGGTCAGCTGGAATCCGCGCTGAGCGGTGCGCTGCGCGGCGTCCTCGGGTTGGCGGAAAGCTATCCACAGCTACGTTCGAACCAGAACTTCCTACACCTGCAGCGGCAGCTCGCCGAGACCGAGGATCGGATCGCCGCAGGGCGACGGTTCTTCAATGGCAATGTACGGCAATACAATACGCGGTTGCAGACAATGCCCTCCAGTCTCACCGCCAGCATGTTCTCCTTCGCTCCGGCCGAATATTTCGAACTCACCGATGAGCAGGCCCGCCAGACACCGCGGATCGGTGGAATCTGGAACCAGGCCCAGCCGCTGTATCCGCCGCAGGTACGACAGCAGCCCCATCCGCAGTATCGGCCGCAGGTTACGCAGCAACCCCAACCTCCGCATCCGCCACAATCTTTCCCGCCCGCACACTGACGTCGGTCATGGAATGGTTATTGCTGCTGCCGGTGCTCTTCCCATTCGTGGCGGCCATCTTGGCGGTCGTCCTCGCCGTGGTGAGCGCCTCGCAGCGGGAGAAGGCCCGTCGGCTCGAGATGGCGCACCGCCACCATTGGGCACAACAGCACGGCCTGCACTACACGCCGAACGACCGAAGTATCGCGGCGCTTTCGCTACGCGCGCCGTTCGGCGTCGGCAGCGACCGGGTCGGATACGACGTCTTCCGCGGTCACCACCGGGGGCTGGCAATGGTCTTCGGGGAATACCGCTACTCCACCAAGAGCAACGACTCGACCACTGTCCACCCCTGGCAGTTCGTCGCACTGGCACTGCCGACCCATCGTCCGGCACTGAGCATCAGCCGCGAGACCGGCGGCGGCATCTTCTCTCGCCGCAAGGGCGTACAGCTGGAAAGCGAGGAGTTCAACGACCGCTTCCGAATCGAAACCGCCAGTGAGCGTTTCGCCTACGACGTCCTCAATCCCCGGGCCATGGAATGGCTGCTGGCCGACATCCGCGCGAATACCGTCGGCTTCCGGTTCGAAGGTCAGTGGGCGATCACGGTGCGCGCGGGCAATCTGCGACCGGAGGAGGTGCGGTTCTATGCCGACTTTCTGCACGATGTGATCGCGCTGGTACCGGATTTCGTGTGGAGGTATTGAACGGCGCAGGACCGAAACCAGTTGAACTGCACTGGATATTGAACTCCGGCGAACGGCATCGCTACCCTGCCTTCGCAGGGGATCCGGCCCAACACGGTGCACTCGCGAGATCACCGTCGCCGCGGTCGCCCTGGCATGCATGGCTCGACCCGTCAGGAGAATGCCGAATGACTCATCGCACACCGGCTCGACCCGTGAATATCGAGGAGGTGTTCCCCGAGCTGGTTCCGCTGCGCCGGCACACGGTGCGTCTGCACCCGCGCCCTGGTCAACCGTCGGGGACCGATAGTTCGGTGGGTGGTCCGCTGTGGTGGCCCAGCACCGAGCCATGGCCGGTATGTACCGAGGTGCACTTCGAGATAGACGCCTACCACCCGTACGACGGCGAGGTGCCACTCGTGCCGATCGTGCAGGTGTGGCGGCGGGATGCTCCCGGCTTCCCCTTCCCCGAAGACCGGGACATCCTCCAGATCCTGTGGTGCCCCCTCGATCACAATGAACTCGAATGCCCTCGGCCGCAAGTCTATTGGCGAAGCTCCGAGGCGGCGGGATCGGAGCGCAAACCACCGCCGCTGCCCGACGCCGCCGAGCAGGACTACATCCCGGCACCCTGCCTGGTGTACCCGGAACAGGTGGCGGAGTACCCCAGCTGGGACCTCGAAATGTATCGCGATACTCGGGCAGCTGTGCGAGACCGGATCGATCAACTCCGAGAGAACACCGGTTGGCACTACCAGTACCACCTGTCCACCGCGCCGGGGATCAAACTCGGTGGCTATCCAGGGTGGTCCCAGGAACCGGTCTGGCCCGACTGCGAATCATGCGGGCAGCGAATGGACCATCTGCTCACGGTGCCGAGCGAGGAATACGATTCCGAGACCTGGCGCACGTGGCTACCGCTGCAGGACCGGTCGGCACCGGCGATCAGAGGCGACGACTACTACCCGACGGCTCTGTTCGAGCCGGTTGGGGTGCGCATCGGAAGGTCCGGTGGTCTCTACATTTTCGAATGCCGCCGCTGCCCCCACCGCCCTACCGCTCACGAGCACGACTAACCTTCGCGCCCACGGCAGCTCGACTTCACGCGGCGGTCTGGTCGACCCCCGTCACTCGGTGGGTGTGCGGTTGCGAAGGAAGCCGCGGATTCCGGTGGCGCTCCAGTTGTCGTGGTCTTCGCCATAGGCGGTGATGCCGTCGAAGGCCCATTCGGTCAGGCAGTTCACCGTGTACCGCCCCGGACGTCACCCCTTGATTGGTTTGGAAGAACGGATAGAACTGCCCTGAGAGCCGTCGCTCGGGGACGGTGAAGGTGAACCAGCACGTCTCGGTCCAATAGGGCTCGGCATCGGCCGGTGGATGGAACTCGTCATCGGGATGCACCGTCATGAAGACACCGTTTTCATCGGCGGAATCTGGCGGTTCGTGCTTATCAGCACGACCGCGTGAGCCGCTGATACTGCCGAATCCGGTCTCGCTGAGCGGAACCCGCGCCGGCCGACGCGCTACCGGGCGAAGGGATAGTCGCGACCGAGCACCATCCCGAGACGATCTCGACTTCGACCATCACACGAGCTATCGTCGACTTGTTCGGTATTACGCAATTACGGATTTACGGGAGAGTGGGAATGCGGCACAAGTTCGCAATCGTCGTGGCCGCCGCGCTGCCCATGCTCGCAGGGTGCTCGAACCCTGCGGCCGTGGACGAGGTGCGCACACCGATCCCGACTGCGGACGTGACGTCGGCCGACGGATGGTTGGGCCAGATCTGCCAAGATCCGAACAACATCTCGATCGCCGTCGACGACGGAAAAGGGAACGCTGTCGAGCGTCGCGTCGATGACCAGCAGCCCATCGCATCGGCCGTGAAGGTCGTCCCGCTCGCGGCCTACGCCCGCGCGGTCGCAGCCGGAACCCTCGACCCGCGGCAACGAATCCCCGTCACCGAGTGGGAGCGCTGGTACTTTCCCGGAACCGACGGGGGCGCGCACGAACAGGCACGGACCCGCCTGCCCGGCGATACGGTCACCCTCGACCAGATGGTGAGCGCGATGATCCGCGAAAGCGATAACGCTGTCCCCGACTACCTGCGCGACCGCCTCGGCGACCAAGCACTGATCGATGCCGCCGCAGCGGGTGGGTGGCACGATTACCTGCCGTCCTCGAAGCTCGGCGACGTGATTCGCCTGCTCGACCCGGAAGTCGTCGACGTATGGGCGGCGGCGCGACGCTACGTCAGCGACCCGACGTATCGCGATGCGACGCAATCGAAACCGCTGCCGTCGTCCTACGACGAGGTAGCGGCGTGGGCCGACACCACACCGACGGCATCGGCGCGTCAGCTCGCGTCGATGCACCGTTCGATCGCCACCGGCAGCTTCGGGCCCGGCTCGGATATCGCACGCGCACAACTGGAATGGCAGGCGCCGCCGGACGGGTTCGTGGCGATCGGCTTCAAGGGCGGTTCGTATCCCGGCATCCTGACCGATGCGATCTATCTGCGCCGAGCTGACGGCACCGTCGCGACAGCGGTCCTGCTCAATCGCCGCATGCCCGAAACCACCTGGCAGGCCGCACTGAATAGTTACAGCCAGCAGGAACTGCTCATACGGGCCATGACCGAGCCGGACGTGTCGCACCGGTTAACGTGTGCTCCATGACCGATGTCGATGCCAAGCTCGCCGAGTTGGAGGCGCGGATCGAGGCGCTGGAAGGGCGCCGCCACCCCGAGGACCCGGCACGCGGATTCATCGAATACCACGGCAATGTCGACTTCGGTGGCGAGCTCAACTGGACCATCCGCTACAGCGCGGCATCGGTACTTCAGCTGCCCGCCAGCATTCGCGTGGAAGTGCTTGCCGCGCTGGGACATCCGGTCCGACACGCACTGGTCCAAGCACTCCTCGACGGCCCCCGCACCGGCATTGAGTTAGCGGAAGCCGTCGGACTCACCTCCACCGGCCAGCTTTATCACCATGTGCGCGCACTGTCGTCAGCGAACATCATCGAGCAACACAGCCGCGGCACCTACCACATACCCCCACCGAAAATTGTTCCGGTACTGGTACTGATGACCGCCGCGGCCGATATCGGCAACCTGCTGCAGAGTGGCTGAGCCGGATGTCTACCGCGCGGTGGCCCGCTGCCACGGCGGCGTTCACGGTGAAGCCCATTCGGCACCGGGCATGCGGGTAGTCCCCCGGGCCGAGATCGTCCGGTACGCATTCAAGAGCCTGGCTAGTGCACACCCGCGACCCATCGGCACCGACGAGGCCATGCGGCTGGCCCTCAGCCCGCCGCCAAACATCTAGGCCGCCCACCGGCGGGAGAACGAACAGTGAGCGGCCCGGTCGGGTGCGTTCAGGGAGCGAGCACGACCGTCTTACCGGAGAGCCGCCCGGCACCGGCGTCGGCATGCACGGCGGCCAGCTCCGCCACCGGGCGGTGGGCGGCGACGTGGACCCGGAGCTTGCCGGCATCCACCTTGGCGACCAGTTCGGCCAGCTGGGCTCCGTCGCTGCGAACCCACAGGTTCGCGCTGCGCACCCCCCGAGCGGGGTCTTCGGGAATCTGGCCGGCTGTGCTGGCAGCGACCCCGCCGTCGGCGACATAGTTCGTCAGTTGCGCGAGCTCCTGCGGGGAGACGCGCACATGGTTCACCACGATCTGGAACGGACCGCCCACTGCGGCCGGGCCCGCGGCGAGGGCGAGTGGACCGACAACCCGGTCCGCGCCGTAGCCCCGAAGGCGGTCGGCGTGCTGAGGCGCGTCGACCGCGGTCACGTGCGCCCCCGCATCGACGGCGAGCTGCACCACGAGGCTGCCCACCGCGCCCCCCGCCCCGTTGACCAGGACGGTCTGACCGGGCTTCAGCTCGGCGAGCTCGAACACCGTCTGCCAGGCCGCCAGGCCGGTCAGCGGCAGCGCCGCGGCGTCGACCAGCTCGGTCGTCCGGGGCGCCGGGGCCAGGGAGTCGGCCGGGGCGAGCACGTATTCGGCGGCTCCGCCGGCGGCGTCGAGGGGCAGCATCGCCACGACCCGGTCGCCGACCTCTGGGCCGGTCACGTCCGCACCGAGTTCAGCGACGGTGCCCGCGAGGTCGATCCCCGGCACGTAGGGGAAAGTTATCGGGATCATCTCGGCCAGGACACCGGCACGGATGTGGTCGTCGACCGGGTTGAACGACGTGGCCGCCACCCGCACCAGCACCTGCCCGATGCCGGGAATCGGACGGTCGACGTCCTCATAACGCAGGACTGCACTGCTGCCGAACTCGTGGAAACGCACTGCTTTCATGACACTGCCTTCTCTGTGTGTTGACACCGACGCCGACCGAATGCGTCGACCAGTTGGGAGGGGCGGAAAGTTATTGTGAGAGTTGGTATTTCAATCCATTTGCACCGAGCGGATGGAATTGCCCAGCTCCATGCGGTGGATGGCGCGCACGGCGCCGGTCGGGTTACCGGGGGCGCCGACGGCGAGCAGCCGTGGGGCGAAATGTTCGACGGACGGGCTCCAGCAGGACCTGTGGCAGGCGCTCCTCACGGTCGTTATTGCCCTCCCGGCGGCCCTCGACCGCCAGCTGCAGCGAGACGCGGGCATCTCCAATTTCGAGTACGGGGTCCTGGCCCAGCTGTCCATGGCCGACGAGACCACGATGCGGCTCAGCGACCTGGCCCGGGTCTGCGACAGCACTCAGCCCCGCCTGTCGAAGGTGATGGATCGCTTCGAAGCCCGTGACTGGGTCGCCCGCCGACCCGACCCCGGCGACGGTCGATACACGCTCGCCGCTCTGACCGGCGCCGGCCGGCAGAAACTCGTGGAGAGCGCACCGGAACACGTCGCGCAGGTGAAGCGGCTCGTATTCGATCCGCTCAGCGCCGCTCAGCGCCGCCACCTCGAGGCCGCACTCACCCGGATCGCCGCTACCGTGCGCCGAGAACTCGAAGGAGGCTGAGCGATTGTATCCAACGATTCGGTAGTATGCATTTAGTTGGCTAAAAGCCATCGAAATACATACCTCCGAGAGGCACTTCATCGGCGGAACCGCTCTGGCCCGCACACATCTGGTGACCGGCAGACTCAGCGAAGACATCGATCTGGTTGCTTTGGACAACCGGGCGGCATTGGCTCGCTGAACGCAAACCGGGTTGGCCACGCGCCTGCCATGGGGACGCTGGGCAGAGATACAACTGCGCCCCGGTGCCATCGATTGTGTCGGTGGCATCCGGGGCGCGGATGGGTGAATCAGCCGAGGTCCGGGTGGCCGAACCACTCGACAATCGTCCAACCCTGCTGCGGGCTGCCCTTGAGGACGACGCGGCCGCCGTTGCGTATCGGATCAGTGCCGAGTTTGTTCGGGTCGGCGTTGTCGGCGTTCATCATGGACCAGAACATGATGGCGGCGCCGTGCGAGAAGATCACCGGGTTGGTGCAGTCGCTGCGCTGCACATCGACCAGTGCCGCATCGAAGCGGCCGTCGAACTCGTTGCCGTCGATGGAGCCCGGAATCCGTGCGTCCAGGTCGCCGGAGAGCCACTTGATCGGCGCCTGTAGGTACCCGGACAGCGCTTCGGCCTCCGGGGTGCCCTCGTACTCGCCCGCCTCGATCTCCCGGAAACCGGGCTTGATGTCGAGGCTCAGGTCGTGCTTGGCGATGGTCGGTGCCGCGGTCTGCTCGGTACGCACCATATTGGACGCGAAGGCGCAGTCGTACTTCTTGTCGGCCAGCTCGACGGCCAGCTTGTCTGCCTGTGCCTGGCCGCGTGCGGTCAGGCTGGGCCCGGGCACCTTGGTGTCGATCAGGCCGGAGGCGTTACCGGCGGACTCGGTATGCCGCACCAGGGTGATGACCATTTCACTGGAGCCGCTGCCGGAGCCACTGCCGGAGCTTCCGAAGTCGATGGCGGACGCGACGCCGGTGGTAGCGGTTGTGGCCGCAACCGCGGTCGCCATCACCGCAATGGACAATCGAAGAGATCGGATTCGCATGGGTGGGAATGCCTTTCATCGTGGCGAACGCCACTTCAGGTATGCCGAAGAACCGGAAGGTGGAGTGTCGCGTCTCACAGAAGCAGCTATTTGCCCGAATCGACTACGGGGTATCCCATTCATCGGGATCTTTCGCGCACCGCCGACCATGTCCCTGCCATTGCCCAGGCGGCCACGATTTTGTCGTCCACACCGTCACAGCGAAAGCCTGCTTCCGTGACGAGAAACGACAGCCCGAGACGGCGTGCATTCGCTGCGTGAGTTGTCTACGGGAGATCGTCTGTTGCGGATGATATGTGCCGCTCGCTGATGGCCCTCCGAATCAGCGCCCGTGCTGCGTCACCGGTGACCGATTGACTCGCCAGGGTATCGAACGCGCGACCGTACAGGGCGATCTCGCGGGGCCGTGTGAGAGTCAGCTCGGCTGTGAGAGGAACCGACACCATATTCACGCTGGACCAACGCGATTTCCGAACGATCACACCCCTCACCCACGGCCTCACGAACTTCAGGATTCTGCCCGCCGACATGTAGTTTGCGGCCGTCGACCGCCCCGGGCTTCGTCTCACGCATCCGCATGCCCCCGATGCCGATCACGTCGTCCCAGGTGTGCGGCGGGAACACCTCGTGACCGGTCTGGGGAGCGGCACGAGACGGGCGTCCGGTATCTCAGCGGCCAACGCGGCCGTGTTCGTTATGACCTGGAACCGCCGCCGCGGCTCCTACCGCTATCGCAGGCGACGGCTGATCGCTTGCGGGCCGCCGGTCGATGCCCAATGCCTCAACGCCCGTGCCATGAACCGGGTCATGGCACGGGCGGGGGACGAGCCGGGCGTGGGTACCGGGATCGCGCTTCTACCGCCCAGCGGTGGTCGATCGCCCTATCGAGGCGAATTGGGGCCGGTTCAGAATTCCACTACCTGCCGAATCTCCACGTGTCCGTATCGGGCGGTGGGGATGCGTTGTGCCCACGAGACGGCTGTCTCCTCGTCCGGCACGTCGATGACGTAGAACCCGGCGACCGTGTCTCCGGCGGCGATTTTGTCGATGCTGCTCTCGCCGTCCCGGATGGTGAGTGTCTTGCCGTCGGCCGCTGGATGCAATCCGGCTTCGTGGACGAAGATTCCGGCCGCTTTCACCTGGTTGTCGAACTCGATCCACTCCGGCACCTCACCGTCGGACGGACCGGCCGTGGCGGGGTCGTAAGCGTAGAGGAGGGTGTACTTCATGATGTGTTGCCCTTCCGAATCATCTGTTGCTGGTTCAGCACGGTCGATCTTGTAGACGCGCCGGGATGGCGGAATTAATCGGTCCACGAACAACTTTCGAGGTGACCAGATGCAGCCACACCATCGATTACTTCGATCGCTGTCCGGTTCGTGCCATGGAAAACCCTCGCTGAACGGAGTCGTGTCCGCTATCGGGAAGCACCCGGAGATGCCCCTGGGATCCGGGGGGATCCGGTACGAGGGTCGGGTCAGGGTCCCTCGGTCGGCGTGAGCGCGCCATGCTCCGGTTGTTGATATCTGTTGCGAGATCGAAACCGCCCGCAATGTCGCATTTGTGCCCCCGGGGCGGCACGTACAGCATCTACACCTATGCCTACCCGGCGTGAACTGCGGGCTTCCGCTGATACAGAGATAGTTCGACAGGTATATCGCCGGTCACCGTGGTGATGCGTGCCGAGCGGGGATGGTATGGCGTCGATAGGCCCAGGATTCGAAATCCTGGTCGATGTCATCCCGATCGAGGCTAGTACTACGTATCTTATGTAATACGTACGAAGAAGAGGTTGTCGATGCGACTCAATAGCAAGGGGCAGGTGACCATTCCCGCCGAACTACGCCGGAAGTACGCGCTGGAGGAAGGGGACGAGGTCGAGGTTATCGAGGTCGGCAACACACTGGCGATCGTGCGTCGAGAGGGAGCGCAACGACGGGGCAAGCGACTCACTGGGCATATGCGCGGGCGCGCGACCACGTCGATGAGCACGGATGAGTTGATGGAACTGTTCCGTGGCGAGTAGCAGCGCCTTGCGGGCGGTCTCGGAACATACAGTCACCCTGGTGGATTCATGTGTGCTCCTCGATATCCTCACAGACGACCCGAAGTGGGCCGACTGGTCTGACGACGCGTTGGCCGATGCCCGTGACCTCGGAGCCACCGTGATCAATCCGATCATCTACGCCGAGGTCGCTGGTGGATTCGACACCATCGAGGAATTGGACGATGCGTTGCCGGAGTCGGAATTGGGGCGGATGGACCTGCCCTATCCGGCTGGGTTCGTGGCGAGCAAGGCATTCGTGGCGTATCGCCGCCGTGGAGGCGAAAAGAGAAGTCCGCTACCGGATTTCTACATCGGTGCGCACGCTGCGGTAGCGGGCTATCGGTTGTTGACGCGTGACGCGGCTCGTTTCCGGACCTACTTCCCGAACCTCGAACTGATCGCACCCGACCCGACGTAGGCTGCTTCGAGGTCGTCGACGGTCCGGACATACTTCGCATCACCGGGCTGGAACTGCTCGACGCCGCCCCACTCCCACGCGATCATTCCGTCGTCGGCTGCCCGTCGGAGGTTTCACCCACGGACCCCCGGGGCCGCGTCACACCGGATGTACGGGATAACGCGGGAACATCACCGTGAACGGGCCGGGGTCGGCGACAATCCGCTCACCACCGTGCATGGCGCCGTCGGAACGTGGTCCACACCAGACGATTTCGCGTGCGTCGAGCCGGAAGCCGACCGTATCGGGAGGGACGGGTAGCGGGGAGGTGACCGATACGGTGCGGTGCGCGCGCTCCCCTGCCACATCCATGGTGGTGAGTGGATAGCGGTTGCCGAGATCATCGGTGAGATGCAGATGGTCGGCGTTCAGAATCCAGGGCAGCTGGTCTTCGGCAACGGGGGCGGCGAGCCGGGCAATGACATCCGGGTGGTCGTCGTCGAGCGCGACGATCAGCCGAAGGTGCAGCCCCTGGTCGTAGCGCTCCATCGACAGAACTGTCAGCGTCACGCCGTAGGCTCGGGCTTTCCGGGCGACGGCGCTTACCTCCAGCAACTCGGCACTGGACAGCAGATCCGCCGCGGCCACCGGGCGGAGGCCGCGGTCGGCGGCGGGTCCGTCGAATGCCGGCGAGTCGGTGAGCCGTGCGCCGGCCGCTGCCGGTATCTCCCCGAGAACAGGCATCAGGGGTACTGTGCCCTGCGCTGGAATCGCCTGATCGGTGTGGCCGGGTGGGAGCAGCACCCGCACGGTGATCGTGGTCGCATCCGGGGCGATCACCGGGTCGCAGTGCACCTCCCCGTACGCCTGCCAATTCCCTCCCGGTCCGGCGCCGCCACCCAGCACAGGAGTGCACCGATACTCGTTGCCCAGATCGTCCGTCGCCTCGACCGCAATGGCGTGGACGTAGCCGAGGGTCACCTGTGAGGGACCCGGCTTCGGTGTCGCGCCCTCTCCCACCGGGTACCGGACCCGCAGCGAGACAGTGAATCCATCGGTGTAGGCGACGATCGAAATCAGGGTCACCTCATGATATTCCGAGCAACCGGTGGCGTTCACCGCCAGGACGTAGGACAGCCGGTGCAGTCGGGGCGGGAACGGCCCGACCGGATCGTCCCACGATCGACTGGCCTCGGAGGTGGTGTGCACCTGCAATGTCCGCCCAGCGCGCGGGAACCTGTCGGTGGTCACGAAGCGCTCCTTCGGTTCGGGGGTGCTCGTATGCATGGTTCATGACATCCCCGACTGCCGCAACGCGGCTGCGCCGCAGTGCGACATCGTCGGCTCACTGTCCCGGTGTGGGTGATGGCATCAGCCGTACCCCCGTCGTGCACCTGGGGTGGCACGTACAGCATCGACAACAAACCGGGTGCGTGGCGAGCTGCGAATTTCCGCTGATACCCAGGTAACTCGGCGAATCCAGCGCCGGTCAGACAGTTAAGGAGCGACAACCCGCTGTCCGTGCGGTCCGCTTTCCGCAGTCGACTTGGAGTTCACCGACACTGGATTCGATGGCGCGGTTGCATTCTTCTCTCTGCCAATGCTGCCCCGACTCTGGTATCCAGCAGGCGCTTTCGGTTCTGCACGCCGCAGTCAAGCCCGGCGGATATCTACCGGTCAGCATGGCCGAAGCCGATCTCGATGATGCGGCGGACACCTACCTGGATGCCGGCGTCCGGGGCAGCGGCTACCAGCGCGCCGACCGCCGACTTAGCAGCGAATCTTCGTAGCAAAGTCCCGCCACCAGCGCGGCTGTTGCCCGACTTCAGCTCGAACGGCAGGGGGAACTCTGTCCGCCACCCGGCGGGTAAGCAGGTCACCAGAAAATCTTCGATATGTGGCGTCGCTATGTCGGTAGTCCGGCAATGATCCGCTGTGCCGCCGCCTTCCACTGATCGTCGGTCGGTGCGGTCGCCGGACCCGATGGGTCGGTGAGATTGATATCCAGTGCTACGGCAAGTGTGTCGGTGTATATCCCGGCGTTCGGAGTACGACCGTCGTCCCAGACCAACATTGCTCGGGCGACCCCGGGGATCTCGCGAGAACCGGGTCCGCGAAACATGGCAATGAGGTCGTCGAAAGCCACATTCTGCCAGAGGCGAGCGATATTGATCGACGCCACCGGGAAATCGCTGTCACCATCGGAGCGGCGGTACTCGCATCGGCGGTCGATACCGGGCACCGAGGTCTCGACGTTCGTCCCTTCGTCGACGCTGGCACCGGTCAGCGCACCGACTTCAGCAGCGGTGAGCAGGCACTCGTCATCGACGACTTCGCCCGCGTGGATCCCGATGATGCTGTCCGGGGCGGAGGTCGTGGTGGACGACTCTGCCGCTATCGGGGTTCCTGTGCTGGTCGCGCTGCAGGCGCTGACCGCCAGCAGGGCGACGGCGGCGGGAACCGCCATGATCGAGGCGTAAAGACGTGTCATGCCCAGTACTCCGGTGCTTTGATCGACCAGGTCTCGTTGGCGTGCCAGTCTTCGTAGGCGACCGCTTCCGGGTAGTCGGGGTCGTCGCCGATGGGCACATCATTCTGGTCGTATTGGGGTTTGCCCGGGGTCGGCGGGTTTGCGGGAGCGGGTTCCTGGCCCGGCAGTGTCGTCGGTTTCGGCTTTTGCTGCATCAACGCGGCCACGAGATCACGTGGCAGGTGCTCGGTCACAATGCGGCCTTCCGGGCGGTGTCTGGGGTTCGGGGCGGTGATCGGTCGATGAACACGGGGCCTGCGGTTCCACGGTGTTCATCAGTGTCGGTACCGAGGCCAGCCGGGGTACGCGGGCAATGTTTCGGGCGGGGTGTCGGTGGTGATAGTTTCGGGTTCGGCCGGAGCATCCGGGTCGAGAGTCGCCACCCACGGGACGCACCGTTGGCTGTCGTAGTCTCCGGGAACTCCTGGATCGATGATCCAGCCCGTAAACAGATTGTCTTCGGGCGCTTGCCATTCGGGGGGACCGGGTGCGGGACTCGGCGTCGTAGGCAGGGTCGTCGTGGGAGCCGAGGTTATCGTGAGAGGTAGTCCGCTGCTATCCCACTTCGTGCGGACGAAACTGATGGTCTGCGAGTGACCACGACGACTGCGGGAGGTGTTGTACTTGCCGTCCCGCTCGACTGCGAAGTCTTTGAACGATTCGCAGGTGTAGGCGATGAATCCGGTGTCGGTGGGGGTGATGTCGAGGATGTGCTTGTACAGGGTGCCGTACACCGTGTCACGGTTGGCCTTTCGGAAGTAGATTCCCCGAGTTGTAGGATCGGTGACGGCTTCGTCGAACCCGGGATAAGACTTGTCGGGTCCGGCGAGTTGGCCGACCTCGAGTGCCTCAGCGGCTGCGCGGACAATGGTCGGGTCGGAGGCGAACAGGTTGATGTGAGGCTCGGCGGACCAGACAACAGTGGCGTTGTGGACCTCATCGGGCGGTCGATAGCCCGGTGGGCTGGTCTGCTCGGGTGGCGCGCTTGGGCTGGCGGAGCAGGCGGCAACGAGCAGGATCGCCGACGCCCCTGCGGCGCGGAGACAGTCGCGGGTAATCAATCTCGGTTTCTCCATCGGTTGGCGTTGCCGGCATTAGCGCTGTCTTTCTTCAGAACGTTGTCGAGAGCGTTCTGGTTATCGCCGCTATCTGGATGCAGGACTTCGTCATCGAGCTTCTTGGCTGCCTCCATTGCCGCCACGGTATAGGCGAACCTCCCGTCAAGCCCCACCCCTCCATCGGTGAGAATCTGCGGCAACTCCTTTAGCCCATCGTTTATGGGGCCGCGCAATTGTGGATCGGAGTTCCTATCTGAACTCATGCCCACCCACGATTTGAGAGTCCCGTCGGCATTGCGGAATTCCGGCGGGAGGGTGGCGGGGTCCAGGTGACCGCCGTTGACAAGTCCTTGCACCATGGCGTACATGCGGTTGTTGTCATCGCCGATTTCAGCGGGGTTGTAATTGGTGTAGTCAGTGCCGTCGGCGGTGAGCTTCACGTCCGGGAACGGGTTGACGAAAGTCCCGTCGTTCGAGGTGATGTCATTCTTGAAGAACTCGGTGAGCGCCACCCCGGCGGCGGCTTCGGGACCGAACCCCGCCGCGAAGATCTGCGCCGCGGTGTAGGCGGCAGCGTACTTCTGTTGTTTCGACGTGTCGGCGTCCTGGGCGTTCTGTGTGCGGTCGGCGATTTCGGCGTCGATTCCGGAGTCGACGAGCCAGCGCAGGTCACCGGCTTGGGTGCCGAGCAGGTGGTTCGGTTTGCCGTTGGCGGCCTGGTCGGCGTAGATGCCGTCGATGCGGTCGGCCTCGGCCAGCGCGACACTGTTGATGATCGTGGCGGCGTCGGGGTCGGTATTGAGGATGCTCATGACGCGCACGGCTTCGACGGGGTTGAGCTCGCCGAAGCCGGTGGTGTTGGTCAGCTCGTCGTTGGCGTCGATCATGTCGAGGGTGTACGGGGCAAGTGCGGTGGCCAGGGCCTTGGTCGCGACGGGATTGAGTTCACCGAGAGACTGTTTGTCGTGGCCGGGCACGTCGAGCCAGGATTCGTAGAGGTTCTCCTTATTGAGCCCCGACTCGGTGGTCGACAACAGCTGCGCCAACCCGTACGCCGCCTCACCAGCCTGCTTAGCATCCGCGACCTGCGCCGCGTCGCCGGGGTCAGTGATACGCGCATCCTCATTGATCCAGGTGAACATCTCCGACAGCGCCGCGCCGTTGTCGTCCCATTCGTGTTTCAACAGCGGGGTGAGGACCGAGTCGCGGTGGTAGCCGTCATTGTCCTGTCCCGGTGTACCCACACCGAACAACTCCGGATCGCCATTGCCGGTGATGAGAGCGTAGTTGGCGTCATCACTGCGGGTTCCGACGCTGACCAACTCCTGCAGCGTTTGCTCGCCGACCCCATTCCAGGGCACGTCGTGACCGGCCTCGGTCCGATCGGCGAGAATCGCTTGATGCGCCGCCTGGCGGGTCAGCTCCATCCCGAAGCGCTCCCCGGGCTGATACTCCTTCTCCGACGCACCGAGTAGGCTTGCGAATCGCTCCAGATCCTGGCGGTACGCCGCTTCCTTGTCGTCGCCGAAGAGGCCGGCGCGGTAATCGTCGGGTAGTTCCCGAGTATTGGCGTCGGGCATGTTGATTCCCGTTCCGGCGCGAGTGCCGACCAGTTCGCGGATCTCGGAATGGAGTTTGTCGTAGCCACCGCGGTTGACGACTGCTCCGGTGTCCTTGTCACGGGTGACGATCTTCTCATTGGACAGGACCATCAGCCCGTCGCCCAGATCCTCCCGCAACTGCTTCGCCTGCGGGGTATTGGTTTTCGCCAGTTGATCGGAGAACTGGAGCAACCCGTCGCGCCCGGCGTAGCCGTAGAACGCGTGGAGGTAGGCCAGCGTCGCCGGTGGCACGTCTACCTCTTCGCCGCGCTCGAGTGCCGCCAGCTGATCTGGCGTCAGTCCGGATTCGGCCAGCCGCTCGGAGATCCTCGCGATCTCCTCGTCGGTGGCGGTGCCGTCAGCGATGGCTTTGCCATCCTCCTCGGCCGCCGACGGCGTCAGCCCGTCGGCGGGGGTTTCCGGGGCGAGCTGTTCGATGCCGTCGAGGATGTTGCCGATCGCGTCGGCGGTCGCCGCGTCCTCGATCCCGATATCGCGGGCCAGCTGCTGCAATCTGATGGTTTCGTTGGTGGCCGTGTTCTCCCGCACCGACTTGATGTTGTCGAGCTGGTTGATGGTGTCCTGGTTGTCGCCCGCCGCCGCGTAGAGGGTGTTCCAGTCGGTGCCGTCGGTAACCGTCCAGTCCTCGGCGACGTTGTAGAAGTTGACCCCGTTGAAGCTGTTGTCGCGCAAGCTTTCGACCGCAGTCTTCGCGGTCGACACCATATGGTCGAGATTGGCGTGGTGTATGCGGGATTGGGCGGCGAGGTCATCGAATTCGGTGGCCAGCGCCCCCATTTGCTGGTGTTCGCGATCGGAGCGGTAATCCGCGCCCGCGCGCCCCTCCCCCGACCAGTCCAAACCGTCGATGGTGGAATTCATCCGGTCGGCCAGACCGCGGAGCTCTCGAGCGATCGTCTCGGCGGTCAGTGCAGTCGAGTCGATCTTTATTTGCCAGCTCAGGACTTGGCTGACCGTCGGCGGGACCGGATCGGTCACGCCGGAGCCTGGCCGCTGTTGAAATCACCCAGCGCGTAGAACCACGTCGCCGCCTCGGCATCGGCGTTGGTGTAGGAATCCGCGGCCAACCGCAGCAGGCTCGCGAACTGCCCGTAGCGGTCGCCGACGTTCTTCGCCGCGTTCGCGCGGACCGACTCGACACGGTCGAGCACCGACGCGGTCCGCGACCCGGCCATCAACGTCTCGCCCGTTATCCCGCTCCATAGGCCTGGCGAGTTCCCCGGCGCCATCGTCGGGCAGTTTTCCCACACCGGTGACCATCCCGTCGAAAACCCCCGCCGCCTGCCGCAGGTCCTCCGCTGAAACCTTCATCGTCGTGCCCCCCTCTGATGCACAGCCCATATCGAGCCGCTCGACCGCCCGCTTCCGGCGTCGATAGCACACCGACAATATCAAAACCAGCCTGCGCCAAGCGGTCTGAGACCGCATCCGGGACGGCTCCTACACTGTCTAGCCGCCACGCCCGCTACGTCATCAGGAACGATGCAATCGGCGTTCCGTCGGCTTCACGAATCTGTACGATGGAACCGCGCGGGCGGTGTCCCGGCTCTCCGATCACAGAACACGAGCCACAGGGCCTCCGCCGACAACGCCGAAGCCGGGGACTGGATATGGGCGGCTCAGCCCTACCGAATTCGCGCTGCATCCACTGCTGCATTTCGCTCTGAGTCGGCACGATCCACAGCGGACCCAGCACACGGGGGCGGGGAATCTACTGCGGCGTAGTCGATCATCGTTTCGGGCAGCTTCCGCACCGCACGCCGACCCCCTGTTCCGACATTGCGCCGCACATTCCGCTCGCGGCGCGGCGGTGGCAGTCGCCGGGATCACCGGATCCGGCGTGACGGCTGATCAGAATTCCTCAGTCGACGCGAAATCGGTGAGTCGCGGGTGGCCGGGCCACACCTGGGCCAGTGTCGTGTGGGGCCGGTGCGTTCTGCCTAGGCGGATTCGGTTGGGAGTCACGGCAAGTAGAGATCGGTTGCCACCAGCACCAGGCAGTCGCCCCGGGAGTGGTCGCGATGCAGAGCCGAGCCGAGAATCGGATTGTCGGAGACCGGATCGGCGGTGCGGGGACCCGTCGCCTCCCAAAGGCACGCTTCCTTCCTCACTGCAGCGCCATGACGTCCCGCGGCGGTACCAACCCCGACAGCGACCACGTCGAACGCCTCTACCTCCAAGGCCACTCCTTCACCGCCTGCGCGAAAACTCACCGGCCTCCCCGCCACCACCATCAACCGCGCGCTACACAAACGCGGGACGGCCATCCGACCGAAGGGCCGACCGCGCGACCAGCGCTCATGACCGGGTGCCCCGACGAACACCGGTCCGCACCACAATCAAGCGCACGCGCGTCGGCATTTTGGTGCGTTCGGCCAACCGCTCCATATCCGGGCGGTAGAACTTGCCCACATCACCCAGAATCAGCAGGAAACCGTTGGCCAGAATTCAGGTGGCGCGGTTGCCCAACATGCCCAAGATGGCTTCGTCCCAGCCGCACTAGGCTTCCCATCGCCGACTCCCGGCGACCCAAGTTCGGCCTGTCGCCCCGCCCTCGAGAAGTGGGTCCGCGAACGCAACGACCAGTTCGAGCACGTCGAGGAATAGATCGGGATAGCTGGCCACCGCAGGGCCTTGGCGTCGACGCCAGGCCGCGTACGAGCGTTGGCGCAACTCGGGGAGTTGGGCTATCGAGCCGCTGAGCGATCTCAACGCGATTCCCCGATGGGTAGCGGTCGCCTCCAGCGCATTCGTCAATTCAGTACCGAGGAGGTCATTGACCGAAACCAGGCGGTACAGGTCGGCGTAATCACGATCACGCGTGTTGAGATCCCCCAAAGCCACGGCGGTCGACAGCTTCTCGGCGATGACCGTGGCAAGCGGATACCCGAAGAGTTGAAAGCTGGTGCCACCGAGCTGCTGCGGATACTCGATCAGCGTTGGTTCGGGGGTGACAGGATCTCCGAAGCTGACGTCGAGCTGGAGTTTGAGACGCGCCCGAGCAATGGATGCGGCCATCGTCAGACGTAATCCGTGGTACTCGTCGTCCTCTCGGATCGGAACCGTCTTCAGCGTGCCGGGATCGAAAACGACGCCGTCATCCACCTCGGTCGCCGCGATCATCGAGATTCGTCGGATGATCTCGTCCTCATCGCCTTTGAAGGAACGCCCGAGGATATCGATGTCACGGGTCATACGGCGAGCACCGAACTGGGCGAGGAGTAGTCCACCCTTGAGAACAAAGAACCGGCCGCCCAGCGGCGACACGAACAGTCGGTAGAGGAAGCGCTCGAGCACATACTCGACCATGAGCTCGTCGGTTGACCGGCCGTTACGGCGGGCCAGATTACGCAGGTCGTTGTAGACACGACCGGCCGTGCTGTCGCGTGCAGGCTTGACCATCAGGCGATCACCGCCTCGACAGCGGGGCGGATTATCGACATCGCATTCAGTTCGCCAGCAATGCGCTGCAAATCCGCCACACCCGCGGAGCCGACACGACGCAAGTAGCGGCCCAGTGCGGCCAACGCGAGAGTCTCACCGATGCGGTGACGATGACGCATGGCGTCAACGACGGAGCGAGCGGGGTCATACACCGGTATCGTTTCTCCTGGAGCCGCCTCGTAACGCTCGACATTCAGCCCGAAAGTCCTTGCCGAGTACTGAGAGACAACAACGGGGGGAAACGAGATCGACGGACGACGGGCACCCCGCGCCACGGCAATATGCACTGCCCGAGGAATGTCATCGATCAACTCGTGCAGCGCGAGCGCGGACTCACCGCACACCACGGCATGCGGCACCCGCGCACACACCGCGAGCAGATCGAGATGCGCGGACTCCGGGGCATCGGCGCGGCGGTAGACCCCTCGTGACAGTTCATCGACATCGCCACCGGCCAACAGCACCGATAGGTCCCTCGAAGAAAGCGCCGCCTGACGCGCCTGCGCCGAAGTGAAGGTCGGCGGCAGCCCTCCCAACCTGGTGACCAGCCTCGAAGACTCAGGGGGAATCATGCATTAAATCGTACCCCTACGATGGGATGATGGGTGCGAATTGATACGGATCGTCCAAGTCGGAGGCGACTAACGAACCGACGGTTCCTCCGCTCCGAGCCAGGCACGATCACCATCGACTGCCTTCCTTGAAGTAGGAACATTGCTCGGCCGCGGTAGGAATTGGGCGGACTCTGAGACCGCAGCCGGATGCGCCAGGTCAGCACGATTCGCCCGCTCTGCGAGATCTCGAATGGTGGCTGGCACTCCCGCTTGCTCAATGAGCGCGTCCAGGAACCCTTGCCCGTCCAGAGCACGATGTCCGTAGCCGAAGGCGTAGTCAGTCAGAGCTTCCACGACGTCGTCGGTCGACGCCAGCGAACGGACGAGAACGTCGCGCACCACCGAGGCGAGATGGCCGGCGTCGGTGGGACGCGGCAACTAGATCGCCGATCATGCGCGCGGCGGTTGTGACTGGCATGCCGTCGACGACCTGCCAGTCGGTGCGAGTCAGCCCACCTCGGTGAATTGTGACATCAGGTACGGAGATCCGGATCCGACGCGTCGCAGTCAGTTCCACGACATCGGCGTCCATGTCACCCACGCGGTGCACATTGGCGGCTGTGCGATGGGACAGCACACCGGCCGGTACCTCGTCGTCGAGGCGTTCCCAAGCCAACCGCGACGGGTCCATCGCGACCCAGGCGACCCGTTTGTCGAGGTGCTCGTCATGAGGAAACCGAGCCAGCCGGTACAGGCCGTGATGCACCCGCTCCAGCACGCCGGTGTCGGCCATGCGTTTGAGTAGCTGAGGAGTCGCACCGACGGCCGTCCTCGCCTGTCGGCTAGTTATCAGCCCCCATTGTTCGGCTGCTACCCCGATCAGTTCCGAGGCGCGACTATCGCTGGACATGGCACGATAATACCGTAATCTGCCTACTATTACGCCACGATGGGTAATTATCCTGCCACACGATTGTACACGCCGAGTGGGCACAGAACAGCAGGGCGCTATGGCGGGACCGCAGCCGCCGAAGACGAAGCTGCATGACTGCAACACCAGGTGCCCCAATCTGCATGTGCTACTAATCGGCCGCACAGCCCGCAAACTGGCTGCGACACACAGGATTCCGCCTCGGTAAGCATCCGCTTCGACATAAGCGCCCAACCAACGTCGGACGGCGGCATCGCTGAGCCCGGTCCGGTCGCTGATCTCCGCGGGCGCGAGTTCGGCATCTCGTCGTGCGCAAAGCCCTCGACTTCGTTATCGCGCGACGCCCGACACCGCAGGAATGGTTCGACCCAACCTCCACGTGGTTCTTCGATCATCAGGAACTCGACGAGTATCTGCGGGCCTTCCACGACTACCTGTTCGGCGATCGCCCGGAGCCGATCCACCCTCCCGACAACGAAAGACTCCCGCCCGAGCCAGATCCCGCTCCGCCCACTAACCATAATGAACGTGCGCGATGACCAACAAGAGCTGCCGAGTCGGACCGTGGGCGACACGATTCGACCCCGAAGATCACGTTCGTCGCCGCCGAAGGCGCGGCTCGCACACAGGGTATTGGACGATGCTGCCGAAGTTTTCCAGCGGTTCGAACCAAAACGGGCACAACCTGCGACTTTGAGTCCTCCGGTTTCGAACCTGAACGATACCGACGCATGAAAGCACGCTTCGACCTGCTCCGATGCCGACTCCAGTGCCCCCGGTCGGGTTCGAACCGACACTTGATCGGATGTTCCATTCAGGTTTGCCGTAGACCCACACGTCCAGGTAAAACGTGCGGGGGTCATACACGACGAGAAAATGTAACCAATCCGCCTCGAAATGTAACCGTATGTGGTTACATTTTCCCATGGTTGATGTGAGTGGGCTTGTTTCCGAGCTTCGTGCGGCGGGTGGAGACCGCGTCGATGTTGAGGTCAAGTCTGCGGCGGGTGGGTTACCCCAGTCGTTGACCAGCACGTTGAGTGCGCTCGCGAACTTGCCCGGCGGGGGCACGATCATTCTCGGGCTTGACGAACGGACCGGGTTCCGACCGGTGCCACTGGGAGACGTGCATTGCTTGAAGCAGGGTTTGGGAACAAAGGCACGTTCGTTCACGCCGCCCGTGCGGATCCTCGTCGAGGATGGCACGGTCGATGACGAACCTGTCGTTGTGGTTCGCGTCCACGAATGTGATCGTTCAGCGAAACCGTGCCGGGTCGCCGCGACCGGGACCGCCTATCTTCGCAGCTACGACGGCGACTTCGCGATGTCCGAATTGGAGGAGCAGGCGTTTCTGGCATCGCGGCATCCACCGCTGTTCGATCGGCAATCAGTAGCGGGCGCGACCTTGTCCGACCTGGACTCCGAGCTTGTCCAGGGATTCGTGCGCTCAGTGCGGGACCGCGATCCGCGCGGGCTCGGGCGGTTCGCCGACGATCCGGAGTTATTGCTGCGTGCGGGTGTCCTCGACGCGGACCGCCGCCCGACGATAGCCGGGATCCTGGCGCTGGGTCTTCATCCGCAGCAATGGTTTCCGCGGTTCGTGATCCAAGCGTCGGCGGAGTCGCAGCCGGGCGATCCTCCAGAAGTTCGCGCCCGCAACCAGACAACGATCACAGGCCCCATTCCTCGAATGCTCGACGAGGCGTTGGGCTGGGCGCGACGGACCTTCGGCACGGCGATCGTGACCGCCGACGACGGAACCGTTCACGACCGGTCGGAGTATCCACTCATCGCGTTTCGCGAGTTGATCGGCAACGCGTTGGTCCATCGGGATCTGGATCACTGGTCGATGGGAATGGCCATCGAGGTCCGCCTGCGCCGGGACCGATTGGTTATCACCAATCCTGGTGGCTTGTACGGCATTACGGTTGAGCGGCTGGGCCGCGACGCGGTGACCTCGGCGCGCAACGCCCGGCTGGTTGCCATCTGTCAGCATGTTCGCTCCCCAGATACGGGTGCCCGAGTTATCGAGGCGTTGGCGAGCGGGCTATCTATTGTCACCGAGTCACTCGAAGAAGCAGCGCTACCGCCGGCCAACTATGTCGACGCCGGTATTCGATTCACTGCCGTGCTGTATCACTCGGCTCGGAAACCCCTGCTATCGCCGAAACTCAATGCGACCGAGCAGAAGATCTACGACGCCCTGGTAATCGGGCCGCGAACCGTCAACGAGCTCGAGTCGGCCCTGACCCTGTCGGCCCCGAATATCCGCAAGGCGCTGCGCGGACTCCGGGCGGCCGGGCTGGTCGAACAACAAGGCGGTCGTGGCAAGCCGACGGTTTACCGCCGCAACCCATCCTGAGAGTGCTACTTGCACACACAGAGTGAAGGGATACCCACCGGTGCTTAGATTGCGCACATCGACCTCGGTAGGAGTCGCCGAGGTTCACCGACCAGGCCGTCGCGACTGTCGGGCGCACCCTTATGCGCTGCCGAAACTACTTCGCCGCGCGCAAACAGGGTGCACCTGGCTGGACGTTATTCGAACCGCGCTGACCTGCGGGAACTCGAAACCGTGCGCGCCAAAGTCGAGGTCAAGGCTACCGGTGAGGGCGCCAGGACACACAGGCGATCAAAACGGGCCACCACACCCCCACGTACCCCACAACGGATTGTGCGCAGACTCCCGCGAGCCGAGATCGAGGAGTTGATCCACGCATACCGCGATGGTGCGTCCACCACGGCACTCGCCGAGCGCTACCGCATATCGCAGAGCGCGGTCCTCGGACTGCTGCAACGCCATAACGTCCCGCGACGGTTCCAACCCCTGACCGACGCCGACATCGACCGCGTCGAACAGCTCTACCTCCAAGGCCACTCCTTCATCGCCTGCGCGAAACTGACCGGCCTCCCCGCCACCACCATCAACCGCGCGCTGCACAAACGCGGGACGCCCATTCGGCGGAAGGGCCGACCGCGAGTGACCGCCGAGCGGACAAAGTCCATCCCAAACACGTAGGCGACTCAGTCTTCCCAGACACCACGCCCTGGGTTCCAGCGGGCGGAATGCTCGACGGTTGGCCGCGCCGCGAGGACGCGGTTGTAGCAGCGGCCCGCTGCGTACAGTCCGGCATCGAGTACGTGATGCTCTTCTGGAAGAGGGCTTCTCTGTGCCTCTTTCCGCCAGCCGTTATCCCAATCCGGTCCGGGGCTTTCCAGGGTCGCGGGCAGTCTTTCGATACCGCGAAGCACCCGTTCCCGTTCGACTGCTTCAACGACCGGGGCGAGTTCAATCTGCAGAAACATGCTGATCAGCAGCAGATCGACAAGATCGCGGTAGCGGCCCGACGACCGCTGCACCACCGCACCATGCAGCTCGTACATTGCGCAGATCTTGTCGGCAATCTGGTCGGCGAGTGGGTAGAGCTGCACCGTCGTCTCCGGCGGGAAGTCGTCGGTGTCGACTACGCGTGGGATTGTGTGGTGCTCCACGGGCCCGACGAGCGGGCGGCGCCAGTCGACGAGGTCGATGCTGAACGTCTCGAATGTGTTGGTTCCGATTCGAGCCGTTACTGTCACGGTCGCCCCTTTCCCGTTGCTCAGTGCGGTGGCCGGGCCGATATCGAAGCGAAAATGATCGATGTGCTGACCGACCGCGTGCCGCAGGTCCGCAACCGGGTCGACGGTGCCAGAGACAGCCATGATGTCGATGTCGCGGCTATAGCGCGATTCCGGAAGCCGGACCATCATCCCCACGCCGCCCTTGAGAATCCATCGTTGCGGGTCGACGGCGAATACACGCGCGAGGAAGCGGGACATGACGAACCGCCTCTTCGCAACATTGAACGACTGCCCCGACGCCTTAGCGTGCTTCTCGAGATGGTCGGTGACGCTACTACGGACAGCCTGCGGACTGCGGGCACCTTCACTCACGGTTCCTCCGCTCAGCCCGATTCGCCCGTTCTGCGAGATCTCGGGTGGTGGCTGGCACTCCCGCTTGCTCGATGAGCGCGTCCAGGAACCCTTGCCCGTCCAGAGCACGATGTCCGTAGCCGAAGGCGTAGTCAGTCAGAGCTTCCACGACGTCGTCGGTCGACGCCAGCGAACGGACGAGAACGTCGCGCACCACCGAGGCGAGATGGCCGGCGTCGGTGGGCACAGCAGCTAGATCACGGATGGTGCGCACGGCGGTTGTGACTGGCATGCCGTCGACGACCTGCCAGTCGGTGCGAGTCAGCCCACCACGGTGAATTGTGACATCAGGTACGGAGATCCGGATCCGACGCGTCGCAGTCAGTTCCACGACGTCGGCGTCCATATCACCCACGCGGTGCACATTGGCGGCAGTGCGATGGGAAAGCACACCGGCCGGTACCTCGTCGTCGAGACGTTCCCAGGCCAACCGCGACGGGTCCAGCGCGACCCAGGCGACCCGTTTGTCGAGGTGCTCGTCATGAGGAAACCGAGCCAGCCGATACAGGCCGTGATGCACCCGCTCCAGCACGCCGGTGTCGGCCATACGTTTGAGTAGCTGAGGAGTCGCACCGACGACTGCCCTCGCCTGTCGGCTAGTTATCAGCCCCCATTGTTCGGCTGCTACCCCGATCAGTTCCGAGGCGCGACTATCACTGGACATGGCACAATAATAACGGAATCTGCCTACTATTACGCCAAGACGGGTAATTATCGTGCCACGCGATTGTGCACGCCGAGCGGGCACAGAACAGCAGGGGCTATGACGGGACCGCGGCCGCCGGAGACGAAGCTGCATGACCGCAACACCAGGGTGCCCCAATCCACATGTGCTACTACACTATTCGGTAGCACGGCCCGCAAACTGGCTGCGACACACGGGATTTCGCCTCGACAAACACCCGCTTCTGCATCAGCGCCCAACTAGCATCGGACGGCGAGCAACGTGATCACTGCTCGGTCCGGTGGGCCAAGCCCCGCGCGTACGGGGAGCGTGCGGACTGCCAGGCTGTGCATGGCGGTCACGGTGGGCTCAGCCCCGCGCGTGCGGGGAACACACCATGGTTACCTCGGCGAGTCGGGCCTGGTGGGGCTCAGCCCCGCGCGTGCGGGGAACACACTTCCTGAACAGCGTGATCCTGCTCGGAGATGCTGGTTTTCATTCACTTCCCAACGCTCATCGCGTAGTTGTTGCCGAAGCGAACGGTGGACCACCCCGCGGATGGTCGAACTGCCATTCGGCGACACCTTTGACGAATGCATCCCACTCGGCGACGGTGTAGGAGAGGGTAGTGCCGTGGTCTGAGATCGCGGCCCCGCCTTCGGGATTGACCGAGACCGACACTCCATCACTCAGCTCACCAGAGTTGCTGCTCAGAACGAGGTCAAGGAACGTCGGCCACTCGACCATTGCCATAGAGATAATGGGTTGTGCCGCAAGGTCGTTGACGGGATTGCGGGTGTACTTACTGTCGCGGATGAACACCCGGTCACCATCGAAGGCAACTTCGACGCATTCGCCGCCATTGGACCCGCTGTAGCTTGATGTCCTCCACTTGAGGGCGCTGGTGTTCATTTTCGGTCGCTCCGAACTCATTCTTGCAGGCTGGCAATCCGGGCCGCGATGGCGTCTGCGGACTCCGACGGAGAGAGGGCCGCAGCGCGGATGCGGTCGGCCATCATCTTATACAGCCTGACTTGGTCCTGATCCTGCACGTAAAGGGCACCTGCCGCGAACTCCAGATAGCCGATGCTGCGGGCGGATTCGAAGTCGAGGAGCATGAACTCGTCGTTGATGCCGTCGTGCACGGCAACCTGGGTGGGCATGATGCGCAGCTCGACGTTGTCCAGTCGCATGAGGTCGATCAGGTGCTGAAGTTGTTCCCGCATCACGATCGGACCTCCGATCATGCGGTCCAGGACGGCTTCCTCGAGTACCGCCACCATCTGCAGGGGTTGCGGGTCGCCGATCAGGCGCTGCCGGGCCATGCGGCTGCGCACCACTTGGGGGACGTCCATGAGCGCGATCTGCAGTCCGCCTTCCAGGACGGCGGTGGCGTAGTTCTCTGTTTGCATCTGGCCAGGGATGACCTTCGAGCGGTAGGCGAACTGTCCGCTGGCGAGCCCTTCCAGCCCGATGAAGGTGCGGAACCAGTCCGGCAGCACCTCCGAGAACGGGGCCCACCAGGTCGTGCGATCGGCTTGTCCGGCAAGCGAGGTGATTCGGTCGACATGCTCGACCTCGGTGCCGTAGGCGCGGAGAAGTGCCGCCACCTCGTCCGGCTTCTGTTGTGTCTTACCCGATTCCAGGTAGTTGATCTTGGGTTGGTTGCAGCCGAGAATCTTCGCGGCGTCGGCCTGTTTCATGCCGGCCTTCTCTCGCGAGACCCGCAAGTCGTATCCGATCAGGAATCGCAACGCCGCTGGATCGGAACGATGATCCGTCATCTTCAACCTCCCACAGTGGCCGTATCGGCTGACAAATACATCCTACGTCGATGGGCACTCATGCTGACTTCGGCCAATGTATTGAAGGCCGTATATATACAGAATAGTATGGCGTGGGCCACTACACGACCCATCCATACAGCTCCTCGCTGTATGTAGAGCCTCAGGGCGGTGACTGATATGTCGATCAGTGCTAGTGAGACCCCTCCATCTGCAGGCGACTGCGGGATGGCGAATCCCTCATCAACGAGAGAAGGCGGAGCCGCGGTAGCGGGATCCACGGCTCGGACAGCATCTGCTGATACGCCGCAATCCAGGTGCGCCTATTACCGCAATCGCTGCGAGCTGCCCGCGCAACTCAAGCCCGACACAGGCCAGATCACCTTGAAGGTAGTCTCGGTCGCCGCGATTACGATGCCCACCGAGTTGGGCATGCGCGTCACCGACACCATGAAGTCTCGCAACATCGCGGTGGGACCGGTTGTCGCGCACCCACGTTCACAGCGCTGGACCTTCCTGGCCGTGCCCGATACTCCGCTCGACGATCTACTGCTGTACGCGGAGATGTTTCGTGCATCAGTCACCGTCGCCCCAGAAGGCGCTGAGGTCGCGCTACCGTCGCCAGCGGATACCGCAGGCACGTATCGCGTCTGGAATGCGTTGCCGAACACCGGGTATCGCCCCTCTGCGGCAGTCCTCCTCGAAATAATCCGCCACTGCGCCCGGCTGCCGCGAGCCACCGACACTCGAGCGAGTGACTGATGAACCCACTGCCCGCCAAAGACCATGTCCTGGCCGCGTGCCGGGGGATCGTCGGCAACGATCACCCCGTCCTGCGATGGGCCAGCGAACTGGCCACCGTCCACCAACGCCGACTCACCGCACTACAGACGGGACGCGACGAACTCGAAGGTCGCCGCCGCGAGCTGGTCAACGCCATCGACACCTGGGTCGCGTACCAGCTACCACCATCATTGGGCTGCGCCCGGCTCCACACCGAGAGCCTGGGCGCAATCATCGACCGGCTCTCCGAGTTCACCGCCGTCGCCCACGCCGCACTGGCCGGCGCCGCCGACTACGACCTGTGGGACGCGTGGGAAGCGCTCGCGGAGCTCGCCGTCGGCTACGACGACCTTCAAGACGAAGTATCGACCGGTCGACGCCGTTTGCCCGGCACCCGGTAACCGACCGAAATCCCGACTCCCAGAATAGGACCACCTGATGATCGCGATCGTATGGACATTCTTGATCGGACTCGGCATCGGCGGCATGGCGGCGTGGATCATCCTGTCTCTCACCGCTACTGCCACCGCCGAAACGCACACGGCGACGGGAAGGCACGACGGGTGGACAGTGCGCAGCATCGTTGCCCGCATCGAACAAGAACGGCTCGACGCTGACCGCACCAATTCCATCGGATCTTCTCTGCACTGCGGTTGACTGCAGCGCGGCGACGCTGTCCTCCGGCAGCGAAGCGCCAGGGGCTGCCGCGACCGAGCCCACAACCACTACCTCACGTGTTTCCTGTTCTGCGCGCGCTGCCATGGCGACGGCGAATCCTCGCGCCTGATCTACAGCAAGTCAACCGGTCGCAACGGCACTCGGTACGCCAGAAGGAGAACCGCCTCATCGCCCTGATCGCCGACGGCTCGATGCCGCAGGCGAAAGTCCGGATGAAGCTGGTCGAGTTGAAGAATCAGCGGAAGCGCCTGGAAGCCGTCCTGGCCGACTCATCCGAGAAACTCGCCGTCGGAGTCAGCGTGCTTCTCCACACGCTGGACCTCGTCGCCGATCCGTACGCTCTTTTCAGCTCCACGAGTCAGGAGGTGCGGCGGCGCCTCTAGTTCTATCGAGAGCTGCTGGATTTCGAGATCCGATTATGAATCAGACGAACTGGTTGTACTGCAGGGCGAGGGTGTGACATTGAAGGTCGAGCGCGTGGCAGAGCACAAGCCGCCGGATTGGCCCGGCACCCACGTGCCCAAGCAGATGCATCTCGACCTCTTTGTCACCGACCTCGATGTCGCTGAGAAGGCCGCCATCGGATGTGGCGCAGTCAAGGGTGATTCCCAGCCCGCGCCCGATCGCTAGCGGGTACTCATCGATCCCTCGGGACACCCGTTCTGTCCCACAGTTCCACCTAGCGGCGGCGAGTGAGGTTCCGCGAATCAGCCCTATCCAGGGGGTGGCACGTACAGCATCTACAACGACGCGAATCCGCCGTGAGCTGCTGATTTCCGCCGATATGGAGGTAGTTCATCGCCGATCGTCGCGGTGATCAGTTGACCGCCCTGCGTGAACAGTCATGTTCATTGCCTATGGTGCGGCCCTCCAGAGTGTTTCGATGGGGAGCGCGCGGAGGCGGTCGCCGAACGACAGGGAATGTTGTCCGGAGTAGAGGATGTATCCGGCGACGAAGCGGTCGCCGAGTCGTTCCTGGAGATGGCGGAGTCCGGCGAAGTCGGGTTTGTGGAGGGTCGCGGCGGATTTGACTTCGATGCCGATGACGCGACCGTCGGCGGCTTCGAGCACGGCGTCGACTTCGACTTTGTCCTTGGTGCGGTAGTGCCACAGTGTCGCGCGCTCGTCGCTCCACGTGAGTTGGCGCGCCAACTCCATGAGGACGAAGTTCTCGAGAACGGTGCCGGCTGCGCCGCCCGGGTCTGCGAGTCGAGCAGGTCCTTGGCCGAGGAGGTGGCACAGCAGTCCCGTGTCGACGAAGGCGAGCTTAGGGGTGCCGATCGCGCGATAGGTCGCGCCACCGGACCAGGCGGGGATGGTCTTGATGAGGAACACGGTTTCGAGCAGTGCGAGGTAACGGGTGACGGAGGAGCGGTGCAGGTCGAGCTCACCGGAGAGGGTCGCGGGGACCAGCAGGTTGGCACTGCGAACAGCGAGCAGCTGCAACAGCTTCCGAAGCTGGGGCGTTCGTTCGATGGCGGAGATCTCTTGGACGTCACGTTTGATGAGGGTGTCCAGGTAGCTCTCGAAGAACGCGGCTCGGCGTCGGTCGGTGCGTCGGACCGCTTCGGGGAAACCGCCTATGGCGGCGCGGTCGAGGTAGTCGCGGCGGCGAAGATCCGAGTCATGGGTGAGTTGGTGGCCGTGCGTGAAGGCGGCATCGATGAACCGGTCCGGGGTGTCCGCGATCTCGCCCTGGGAAAAGGGCCACAGTTCGATGGTCTCCATGCGCCCGGGCAGCGCATCGGGCAGTGACTTCAGCGCGAGAACCTGCGCCGAGCCGGTGAGCAGGAAGCGGCCTGGACGCGGGTCGGCATCCACGTCGGCCTTGATCGACAGGAAAAGCCCGGTCGCTCGTTGCACTTCGTCGATGATCAGAAGCCCATCGTGCTCGATGAACCCGACCGGGTCCTCTTCCGCGGCCCGCAATGCGACGTGATCATCTAAGGTAAGCGAGCGAACGGGATCTCGAGTCGAGGCCACGAGCTGGGCTAGAGTGCTCTTGCCCGACTGTCGCGCGCCGTTGATCGTGACGACCCGCGTGTCGTCCAACGCTTCGGCTACCATGGCCTGGGCTTTCCGGGCGATCAGTCCAGATCTCTGGGCACTCGACATCCCCCCAGTATCCACGATCATGCGCACTTGGCCGCTACTTTGCTGAACATTTGGCCGCATCTGCACTGCGCATCTGGCCGCTAGTCGCCTGCGCACTTAGCCCGATTCTTTCCTGCGCATTGGGTCGTTGGTTGTTGCTGACTTCGAGCGCCCACCAGAAGTCAGAAATGACACATTGGCATCATGCCGACGGGAGCAAGGCGAACGCATACGTCGAGAACTCGCCGCTACCTTCGCCAGCCGGTTGAAATGAGCTGGCTCGCAAGCGAAGACGCCGCAGCGCTGCACGATTTGCGTAACCGTCCCGCCTATCGAACACCGGACAACCACTCGATTCCCACGTCCCAGGACATGCTGTGGGTTCGAGCCGCTCAACCTCAGGGGTTCGAACCGACATCAGACGACCTGGGCGTTCACTGCAAATTGCGACGCAGAGGACGTAGCCGCGAGGCTGTGACCTGTACAAATCTCGTTGCAGGTCGGTGCCCCCGGTCGGGCTCGAACCGACACTGTGCGGATTTTAAGTCCGCTGCCTCTGCCAATTGGGCTACGGGGGCGCGTCGGTCAGCCTACCGAGCCGTACGGTTTTGCAGGAAATAGTGGAGGGGTGATTTTCGGTTACGGTTGGCCTGCGCCCGGGGCGGGGGCTGGGAAGGATAGGACCTGGCCGGTGGGGGCGGCGTCGGGGTCGCCCCAGGTTTGGGCTACTACGTAGAGGTGGGGGTCGGTGCCTCGGCTCAGGGTGCAGGCGAAAGCGCCGCGGTCCAGGTCGACGGTGTCGCAGATGTGGCCGCCTTCGCGGACTCGGACGCAGTGTTGGTTGCCTACGTCGGCGTACCAGACCGCGCCTTCGGCGTCGATGCAGATGCCGTCCGGGTGGTCGCCGGGGGTTGGTGCCCATACTCGGCGGCTGGTGAGGCTGCCGGCGGGTTCGATGGCGTAGGCGGTGAGTTGTTCGGCGTAGGACTCGGCGACGATCAGGGTTGCGCCGTCTGCGGTGATCGCCATGCCATTCGGGAAGGCCAGGCCGTCGGCTACCTGGCGGACGTCGCCGTCGGGGGTGACGCGGACGATCAAGCCGGGTGCGAATTCCCCAGCGGGGAAGTCGAATCCGATGCAGTTGACGTAGGCGTTGCCCCGGCTGTCGACCACGATGTCGTTCCAGGGTTTATCCGAGATCGCCGACAGGTCAGCGTGTGGAACGACCGCACCCCCGGGCTCGCGGCGCACCAGCCGTCGCTGTGCCGAATCGACCACCAGCAGTTGACCATCGGGCAGGAAGTCGATGCACATCGGGAACGACGGGATGCTCACGACGACCTCGGGGCGGCGGTCGGCGTCCAACACGATCACCTGGTTGGCTCCCCAGTCGGAGAACCAGAGTCGGCCGTCGTGCCAGCGGGGCGATTCGCCGAATACGACACCTTCCAGCAGAACTTCGGGCTTGCTCATATCGGGTCCTTCCGTCATCGGTACCGATAACGACGCGACGAGCCGCGAAATCTAATCGGTGAACGAGCCGCTACCCGCCATCCGGCGTCTCAGGGAATCGCCAAGGCGGCCGCGGGGACCGGCAGGTGTGGGCGGTCGGTGGTGACGGTGAAGCTCACCCGGCCCGGCCCGGTCGGCACCTCCAGGAAGGCGGTGGGTGGTGTCTGGTTCCAGGTGGTCGCGTCGACGATCGAACCGGACACCACGCCCGCCGCGCCGGAGTCGAGGTTGTGCCAATGTACGGAAACGCCGACACCGCACGGGCTTCCGAAGGTCGGCGTCCACTTCACGAAGCTCATGCCGAAGCTGGCGACGCCGGGGCCGACCACCGAAACGCCGGACCGCAGCTGGCCGTAGCAGGTGTCGCCGAGCGTATGGACGACCGCGAAGTCGGCCACGGGCTCGGCCGCGGCCGTCGAGCTGCCGACACTCACGGCAGCGACCAGCGTAGAAGCGGTGATCGCACCGCATGCCAACAACTTTCGATACCGCATATATCGACCTCCTGGACGATGGTTAGTGCACACCTTCCATATGACGGCTCACCCACGGGGCGATACCCCACACGATGATGCCGACCACAATGGCCACCAGGCCGGTAAAACCGAAATACGCCAACTCGTGGCTCGGGTCGTAATACTTCGACAGCACGCCGGACATCGATGTACCGATACCCACGGAGAAGAAGTACAGGGCCATCATCTGGGAGCGGAAGGCGTTGGGGGCCAGTTTGGTTGTGGCCGACAGGCCGATCGGCGACAGCATGAGTTCCGCGATCGCGAAGCCGCCCAGGACGGCGAAGACGAAGAGGATCGGTACGGATTGGCCCTCGGTCCCGGAGAACAGGGTGAACAGCAGGAAGGCGGCACCCATACCGACCACACCGAGTGCGAATTTGCGCGGCGTGCTCGGAGCGCGGTTGCCCAGACGGGTCCACATAATGGCGAAGAGCGGCGACAGCGTAATGATCCACACCGGCTCCATGGAGCCGATCCAGTTCGGCGGCGGGTACCAGCCGAAGACATTCCAGTTGATGCGCTCATCGGAGTAGACAGCCAGCACGGTGAAGATCTGCTGGAACAGCGACCAGAACACCGCATTCGCGATGAACAGCGGAATGTAGGCGCGCACCCGGCTGCGTTCGATCGCTTCGACCTTCGGACTGGTCAGCATGAGCGCGAAGTAGGCGATCGAGGCGGCGGCGATGACCGCGGTGGTGACGTCGGGCAGGTTGCCCAGGGTGATCAGACCGGTCCCCCACGCCACGGCGACGACCACCGCGGCCACCGCCAGCGCACCCAGCACCTTCGGAACGGCGGTGCGCGGCAATGGGTCCGGCACATCGCGGCCGTGCTCGCCGAGATTGCGGCGGAAGATCACGTACTGGGTCAGCCCGAGCGCCATACCGATGGCGGCGGCGCCGAATCCGTAGTGGAAACCCACATGCGACTGGAGCATGCCGGTGATCAGCGGACCGGAGAACGCGCCCAGATTGATGCCCAGATAGAAAAGGGTGAAGCCGCCATCCGCGCGGGGATCGCCCTTCGTATAGAGGGTGCCCAAGAGCGAGGAGGCATTGGCCTTGAGCGCACCGGAACCGAGTGCGACCAGCACCAGGCCGACACCCACACCCGCCAGCTCCGGAATGACAGCCAGTGCGATATGACCGGCCATGACGACGACGCCGCCATAGAAGACGGTGCGTTCCGCGCCCAACAAGCGGTCGGCGATCCACGCGCCCAGGACAGTCGAGAGGTAGACCAGACCGCCGTACGCGCCGACGATGCCGGTGGCCGTGGCCTTCGGCAGTTCCAGCCCGCCCTCGGTGGCCGAGTAGTACAGGTAGTAGCCGAGGATGGTGAGCATGCCGTAGAACGAGAACCGTTCCCACAGCTCGACACCGAAGAGATTCGTGAGACCGATCGGGTGCCCGAACAGGGTGCGTTCGGAGACCGGTTTCGCAGGTTGTGCCACCTCTGTCATGGGGAGAACACTTCCATATGGGGCAATCTGGCAGCAACACTGCCGGGGCGGTCATTTTGCGGCGGGTTCTCGGCCGGAATTCGCTACTGGAGCGGGGTGGATTCCGGCCAAAAGCACGCCGGAATGACGGGGCGACGACCACTCGCTCAGGGCCGACAGGCGACGACAGCGGCGGCGGGATGACAGGAGTGACCCGGAGGCGGGACGAGTTCAGGCGATGGACAAGGCGATGCCGTCGAGAATGTCGTGCTCGCTGACAATGAGCTCGCTGATCCCCGCGCGGCGCGCCAGCTCATCGGCCAGCACCTCGGTAATCACCGCACCGCCGCCGATCACGTCGACCCGGCCCGGATGCATGGGTCCGAGCGCCGCCCGCTCGTCATGATCCATCCCGATCAGCCGATCGCACACCGTCCGCACCTCGGGCAGTGCCAGCCGCGTGAGATGCACCTTCTCCGAATCGTATTCGGGCAGATCCAGGGCCACCGCCGCGATGGTCGTCACGGTCCCCGCCACGCCCACCCAGGTCCGCGCCCGCTCCACCGGCACCACACCGAACGCCTGCGCCAACCGTTCGGAGGCGAAGAACCGCGCCGACGCCACCTCTTCGGGCGTGGGCGGATTGCCCCGCAGGCATCGCTCGGTAATCCGCACGCATCCGATATCGGCCGAGTACGCCGACACCACCCCGTCGCTATCGCCGAGTACCACCTCGGTGGACCCGCCACCGAGATCCACCACCACGAAAGGCCCTTCGGCGCTGGACAATTCGCCGACCGCACCGGCGAAGGACAGCCGCGCCTCCTCATCACCGGTAATCACCTCGGCCTGCGCGCCGGGCATGACACGCTCCAGCTCGGCCCGGGTCATCGCGAAGAAGTCCTCGCGATTACTCGCGTCGCGGGTGGCGGAGGTGGCGACCATGCGCACCCGCGTCACTCCGGCGTCGAGCATGAGATCCACGTAGTCGTGCAGGGCGGCGCGCGTACGGTCGATGGCCTCGGGAGCCAGCGATCCGGTGGCGTCCACCCCCTGTCCGAGCCGCACGATCCGCATTTCGCGGTGCACATCGGTCAGATGCGGCGTCGCCGATCCCGCCCCGCCCGGGACGACATCGGCGATCAATAGTCGAAGGGAGTTGGTACCGCAGTCGATCGCGGCAATCCGGTCTGTCATGGGTACACCTCGGGGTTCAGTTCGGAGGCTGTGGGCCAGTCGGCCGGAATCGCCTTGCCGCGCAGCCCATTATCGGCCGCCAGCGCCACCGCTTCGTCGCCGAGCGGATTCACGCCCAGCCCCTTGGCGAGCGAGTGCGCGATCAGCACGTGCAGGCATTTGACCCGGTCCGGCATACCGCCGCCCGCGAAATCGGTGCCCAACGATTCGATGGCATCGCGTTCGGCGAGGTAGCTCTCGTACGCGGCCCGGTAGTGGGCGGCCAATTTCTCATCCGTTCCGAGCCGCTCGGTCATCTCCCGCATGACACCGGTCGTCTCCAACCGGCTCGCCTCGGCCGTCAGCCGCGGATCGGTCAGGTAGTACAGCGTCGGGAACGGTGTGCCGTCGGGCAGTTTCGGGGCCGTCTTCACCACGGCGGGCAACCCGTCCGGGGTGTGATAGGCGATGGCGAGCACCCCCCGGGGCTCGCGCCCCAGCTGCTTGGCGACGATCTCGAGATCCCGGTCGCTAGGCCGATTCTCGGTTTCGCTCACCTCGGTGCTCCTTCTTCGATGGGTGCGGGTGCGGGGCCCGGTGGCGGCGGCGCGGGCGTGGCGGCCGGTATCGGCGCCGGCGGTGGCTCGGAAATACTGCGCCACAGCTCGGTGTACCAGGGGTCGGGTTCCCGCGGTTTCGCGGTTTGAGCGGGTACGGCGGGCTGTTCGATACCCGGTACCTGCACGATGTAGGGGGTTTCGCCGGGCATGACCAGACTCAGCCGGTCACGTGCCTCGGTCTTGATGTAGTTCGGATCCTCTTGCTGGGCACGACGATCACGCAAGCGCGACAACTCGTCCTCCAGCTGCGACCGCTCGGCGGCCAATTGCTGCGCCTCGGACCGCTGACTGAAATAGGTGCGCAGTGGTACGGCCAGAGTCAGTGCGAGAGCGCAGACAACGGCGGCCAGCAGGATCGCCCGGCCGGTGGACAGGCCGAGAATGGTGCGTTCGGACCGCACCGATTTGGCCGGGCGGCGCTTGGCCGCCCGCTTACTGGCGGCGGTGCGCGAGCCATCGGCTCGTTTGGGACCGGCCGCCGGTCGAGATTTGGCGGATCGCGACGGACGCCGGTCACCACGTCCTACCGGACTGGTACCCCGCGCCCGTCGCTCCGTCATCTCACACCTCGAAAGTCAGCCGGTTTTCCCAACTCTTGGGCATCCGAGCCTTCTATTATTCAGCCTTCGAATGCGAAGCGCGGGAACGCGACGTCACCGGCGTAGCGCGCCGAGTCGCCGAGCGCGTCTTCGATCCGCAGCAGCTGGTTGTACTTGGCCACGCGCTCCGAGCGAGCCGGGGCACCGGTCTTGATCTGACCACTGCCGACGGCGACGGCCAGATCGGCGATGGTGGTGTCCTCGGTCTCGCCGGACCGGTGGCTCATCATTGTCTTGTAGCCGTTGCGGTGCGCCAGATCCACGGCGTCGAGGGTCTCGGTGAGCGTGCCGATCTGGTTGACCTTCACCAGCAGCGCGTTGGCCGCGCCCTTGGCGATGCCCTCTTCCAGACGCTCCGGGTTGGTGACGAACAGGTCGTCGCCGACCAGCTGCACCTTGTCGCCGACCAGATCGGTCAGCGCGACCCAGCCGTCCCAGTCGTCCTCATCGAGGGGATCCTCGATGGACACGATCGGGTAGGCGCTGAGCAGTTCGCTATAGAACTCGTTCATCTCGGCGGAGGTACGCACCGCGCCTTCGAACTTGTAACCCGAACCGGCGGTGTAGAACTCGGTGGCGGCCACGTCGAGGGCCAGCGCGACATCGGTGCCGAGCTTGTAGCCCGCCTTGTCGATGGCGACGGCGATGAGGTCCAGCGCGGCCCGGGTGCCCGCGACATCCGGCGCGAAACCGCCCTCGTCACCGAGACCGGTGGACAGGCCCTGAGCCTTCAGCACCGACTTCAGCGTGTGGTAGATCTCCGCACCCCAGCGCAGCGCCTCCTTGAAGGTCTGCGCACCGATCGGGGCGATCATGAATTCCTGGACGTCCACCCCGGTGTCGGCATGCGCGCCACCGTTGAGGATGTTCATCATGGGTACGGGCAGCACATGGGCGTTCGGTCCGCCGATGTAGCGGAAGAGCTCCAGGCCCGAGGATTCGGCGGCGGCGCGGGCCACGGCCAGCGAAACACCCAGCAGCGCATTGGCGCCCAGACGGGACTTGTCCGGGGTACCGTCCCGATCCAGCAGGGTCTGGTCGATGGTGCGCTGCTCCACCGCGTCCAGGCCGATGATGGCCGGAGCGATCTCGTCCAGGACACCCTCGACGGCCTTGCGCACGCCCTTGCCCTGGTAGCGGTCTCCACCGTCACGGAGTTCGACGGCCTCGTGCTCACCGGTGGACGCGCCGGAAGGCACCGCCGCACGGGTGAGGGTGCCGTCGTCGAGAGCGATCTCGACCTCGACAGTGGGGTTTCCGCGAGAATCCAGGATCTCGCGAGCTCCGACCTGTTCGATGATGGCCACGAAACGACACTCCTTCGGCTGCTTGCACGGCAGGTCGCACGGCATTCCCGTGCGATGCCGAGCCTAACGCATGAGTTAGGCCCGCCTACCGACGCTGTAGGCGGCAGCTCGATCGCGGACGGTGTGCATATAGGTATTGGACTGGTTGTAGGTGAGTAGTGCTCTCTGCCAGCCGTCGGTTCCGGTGAGGTCTCCCCCACTCGCGCACAGGTAGCGAGCGGCGGTCAGTGCCGCATCGTCGATATTGTCCGGATCGGCGATACCGTCGCCATTCGCGTCCGTGCCCCAGCGCTGCCAGGTCTCCGGAATGAACTGCATGGGCCCCACGGCGCGGTCGTACACCGGATCGCCGTCGAGTTCGCCGCCGTCGCTGTCCTTGATCAGTGCCACGCCGGGCGAACCATCCAGCGCGATACCGCGAATGGGCGGCGAAACCCTGCCGTCCTCCCCGACCCGCGCCCCGCGATGGGTGCCGTGGCGACTCTCCACACTGGCGATGCCGGCAATGGTGGTCCAACCGATCCCACAGGCCGGCCGCGAGCGGGCCAGTACGGCGGCCGCGTACCCGTAGGCCTCGAGCTGCACCACCGGAATGCCGAGCGCATCGGACTGCTCCTCGGCCCAGGTGCGCAATTGCAGCGCGGTCCGACCGGGTGCATCGATATCGATGGGCGGCAGCGGCGTTCCGATACCGGGTGGAAATCCCTCCGGAATCGGCGTGAGATCAACTGTCCCGCAACCGGTCAGCAGCACGAGAGCACACGCCGTACCGAGAAGGCCGACGCGAGTGGAAGCGGCCCGGATTCCGGCCTTCATGAAACGCACCCTATTCATCATCCAGATAGTTCGAGCAGGGGGCCAGGAATGCGGACCGGGCGGTCGGGGAATCGCTGTAATGCACGCGTTCGGCTACCCTTCCGCGCTAGCCTGTCATGCGCCCTAGCTATTTGTTGGCGACACGCCCGATCGAATTGCAAGGCTAGCCTAACCTCACACAAACGTGTACGTTTGCGCATCGAGTGTCTACGCACCACCGATGCGAAGAAGGGACTTCCCTGGTGAAAAGCGTTCTCTTCGAACGTAACTCGCTTCACCCCATGGAACTCGAACGACGCGAACTTCCGGCCACCGGCGCGCGGGCCGTCCGCGATCTGGCACATGAGATCGCGGTCACCCTCGGTCCCGATCCGGCGACCTCCTCCACCCTGGCAAATCCGACCCTGATTCACCTCGTCGACGCCCGCTACACCGAACTACCCGCCGCGGTGCGGGAGGCCATGCGCGCGCCCGCCACCACCGCGGGCGTCACCATCGTCGGGAGCGTGCCCCTCGACGACGGCGAACTCGGCCCCACCCCCATCGACTGGAAGCAGGCGGCGACGTGGGGCGGCGACCCGCTCACCTGCGCGGCCTCCTTCGAGCTCGATATCGCCATGCTGCTGCTGGCGCGCTGCGCCGGTGAACCCTTCGGCTGGCAGGGGCAGCAGGCCGGGCGGCTGGTCAACAATATTGTGCCGAGTCCGGGGCATGAGGAGGAGCAGACCGGGGCCAGCAGCACCACCCTGCTCGCCCCGCACACCGAGGACGCCTTCCACCCGGAGCGCGCCAATCTGCTCATGCTCGGCTGTCTGCGCAATCCGGATCGGGTCGGCACCACGGTGTCATCGGTGCGGCGGGTGGAATTGCGGCCGTGGCAGTGCGATCGGCTCAGTGAATCGATACTGCCGATTCTGCCGGATCTGTCCTACGGCACCGAATTTCCCACCACCCCTGCACCCGCCGTGCCCACCCTCGGGACCGATGACGGACGGCTCACGCTGCGCTTCGATCCGGCGTATACGCCGCTGGCGGACGCCGATCCCGAATTCCGCTCCGCCTATGACCATTTGGCGTCGGAACTCGAAAGGGTATGTATCACCGCCGCTTTGGCCCCGGGAGAACTGTTGCTGGTGGACAATGACGTTGTGGTGCACGGGCGGGTGCCTTTCCGGCCCCGATACGACGGCACCGACCGCTGGCTCAAGCGGGTGAATATCCGGCTGCCGCAGCGCCGCCGCGCCGAAACCGAAGCCGCCGAGGACGGGTACGGCCAGCGCATCGTCGCACCGTTCCGCGCGATGCGGCCTGAAATCGGCACGACCCTAGGACATCGCAGGTGAATTCTCGACCCACCCCGCTGCGGGTGCTCAGCCGCAGCGATCTCGCGGACGTTCCGATCAGCCCGGTCGAGGTGGTGCGCGCCGTCGAAGACGCGTATCTCGCCTTCGCGGCCGGGGAGTCGGATAATCCGCGCAAGCTCAGCGTCGCCCATCCCGACGGATGGTCGGTGGCCTACGCCATGCTCGGCCGGGACGGCCGCCGCCGCGTGGTCGCCATGAAAACCTCGTACAAGTTCGATCCGAACCACGACCGCAGCACCAAGAAGTACTACACCACGATCACGCTCTACGACGACGCCACCGGACTGCCGCTGGCCATGATGGACTGCGCCCGCGTGGGCGCACTGCGGACACCGGCGGTATCGGCACTGCTGGTGCGGGAGACCATTCGCCCCGAAGCGCGCAGCGTGCTGCTGATCGGCACCGGAACCCAGGGCCGCAATGCCCTGCCGCATCTGCTGGCCGCCAATCCACAGCTCAATCGACTAATGCTCTACGGCACCCACCCCGAGGGCCTCGAATCGGTGCATCAGCAACTACTGCACCATCATCCACAGGCCGAACTGGAGATAGTCCCAGATCCGTACGCCGCCGCCCGCACCGCCGACGTGGTGCTGGCCACCGCCGGGCCAGGCACCCGGGTCGCCCTGGAGGCGAGCGACCTCGCACCCGGCGCGCTGGCGGTGCTGGTCGGGTACGGGCTGGCACCGTCCACGCTGGTCCAGGCCGACCGCGTAATCGCCACCAGCGCCGAACAAATGGCGCTGACCGGCACCGATATGGCGGGGCCGGATGGCCGACTACGTCGGGTGGACGCCGAGCTACCGCAGATCCTGAGCCGCCGTGCGGTGGGTCGGACCGCGGATGACGAACGCATCTTCGTCTACAACAGCGGCTTGGTGCTCACCGATATCGCAGTCGCACACGCACTGGCTACGCGCGCCATCGCCGAGGGGCGTGGAACGGAGGTGTCGCTGTGGGACTGAACAGCTTTCGGCACAACAGCGAAAGGGGCCGACCCTGACGAACACCGTGAAATCCCTGACCATGGTCGCCGAACCGGATGACATCGAGCGTGAATCCGCCGCCGATGCCCACGATCTCACCCCCGGTCCGCACACGCCTGGCCGCGCCGGTATCACCGCGGCGCCGATGCCCGCGCACCGTGACGACTGGGAGCGACAACTCCTGGCGGATCCGAAACTATTGCGCGATATGGCCATTGCGGCGGCCGGCCCTTTCCATGTCGTCTACCCCGCCCGGGTCGGCCAGAATATTCGCGCCTTCCGCGAGGTATTCGACCGCGCCGGAGTGGTCGGCGCGATCTACTACGGCAAAAAGGCCAATAAGGCGGCCTGCGTGGTGACCGAATGCGCCACACACGGTGTGGGCGTGGATGTTTCCAGCGCGGCCGAATTCGACGCCGCCCTGCGCGGCGGCGTCGACGGCGGCGACCTCATGGTCACCGGGCCCGCCAAATCCGATGAGCTGCTGCGGCTGTCGGTGTGGCACAGGGCGATCATCGCTATCGACTCGCTGGAGGAACTCGAGCGGTTGAGCCAACTGAGCGCGAGGCGCGTTCGCAGCGAACAGGGCACTACCGGACCTGAGCGCGAGATATCCCCCGGCCCCTCGTCATTCCGGCGTGCTTTTGGCCGGAATCCACCTTCGGCCAGTAGTGGATCCCGGCCAAAAGCACGCCGGGATGACGGGGACGGCAGGCGACATCACGCGGAGAACCTCAGTAACAGCAGCCAGGACACTTCCAACGGGCCAGCCACACCCGGCGAGCCGGGCGGGCGCGCCGCAGCCGACCGGCGGCCGCGCGTGGTGCTGCGGGTACTGCCGCCGGGATCGCACAGCCGGTTCGGGCTGACCGAGGAGCAATTGGATCTGGCGGTCACCCGGATCGAGCCGGAGTCGATGCTGCTGGAGGGGTTCAGTTTTCATCTCACCGGCTACGACTACGCACCGCGGGCCGAGTTGGCGGCGGCGCTGATCGACCGCTGCCGGGAGGCGCGGGGGCTCGGGCATCCGGTCACCACCATCTCCATCGGCGGTGGGTTCGGCGTCGACTATGTACCGGAGCAGGCGTGGCGGAACTTTGTCGCGGGCGTGAATCCCCGGTGGTTCCACGGCGACAAGCGGCCCTCCCCCGATTCGTTCTATCCGTATCACTTCCCCGATCCGGGGCCGACCATGCTGGCGCGGGTGCTCGAGCACGACGATCTCGCGGGGCGGCTGCGGCGGGAGGGGCTGCGGTTGGCCGTCGAACCCGGGCGCGCGCTACTGGATCGGGCCGGAAGCTCGGTATTCCGGGTGCAGGGTGTGAAAGAGCTGAGCGCGCACGGGCATTCGTATTCGGTACTCACCGTGGACGGCACCAGCCTGAGTCTGTCCGAGCAGTGGTTCGACAGTGAGTTCCTGCCCGATCCGGTGCTGTGGCCGGAGCGCTCCGGCGCGGTCACGCCGACCTGTGTCGGCGGGGCGTCCTGCCTCGAGGACGACATGCTCAGCTGGCGACGAATCCCGCTACCCGGGCAAGCGTCGACCGGAGACCTGTTGATCTACCCGAATACGGCCGGGTACCAGATGGACAGCAATGAATCGGCATTCCACGAATTGCCCATTCCACCCAAGGTGGTGCTGCGCGACCGCGCGGATGGAATGGGATTCACGTGGACGGTCGATTCACCCGACCCACGAGTAACTTCCCGAATCGGGCAGGCCATTGCCGATGAGCGGTGACGCAAGCGCGCATTTCGGCCATCGAGACCAATCCCCGAACGCCTTCCACTAAGGTTTCCCTCAGCTTCACTCGAGGCGTAGCCGGGTTGTGCCCAAACCGGGTCCGACAACCGTTTCGCCTGGTAGACGTGCGGCGATAGTGACAAATAGTGGCCGTGTCAGCGGTTGCGCGTCCGGCCGCCATGAAGTTGCGGGCAATGCGCACCGAGAATCGAAACATCCACATCGCGAGGAGATACTTTCATGCCGGTTGTCACAGCCCGCGTGACAGACCTTATCGGTCAAACGCCGCTGTTCGAGCTGGCCGCCACCACCGGTGGCACCAAGTTGTACTTGAAGCTGGAGAGCATGAATCCGACCGGCGCCGCGAAAATCCGCATGGCCCGCGCCATGGTGGATGACGCGGAAGCGCGCGGACTTTTGGCAACCGGCGGGCATATCATCGAATCGACGTCCGGAAATACCGGTCTGGGTTTGGCGGTAGTAGCGGCCGAACGCGGGTATCGCTTTACCGCGGTGGTCGACAACCACGCCTGCCGGGACAAATTGCGAGCGATGAAAGCCATGGGTGCCGAACTTGTGTTCGTCGCCGAGGAGGGCAATGACAGCCTGTCCACCTCGGCGCGTGAGGAACTCGCCGAGAAAATGGCGGCCGAGGAATGCGCGGCCGCCGAACGCGCGGGCCTGCGACCGAATACGTACTTCACCGAACAGCACAACAATGACGCCAACGCCGTCGGCTACTACGCACTGGCCGACGAACTGCTCGCCGCGCTCGGCACGGTGGATGTGTTGATCTCCGCGGTCGGCACCGGCGGTTCCATGTTCGGCACCGCCCGGCGGCTGCGGGAGAACGGATTCGAGCCGCTGCTCTACGGCGTGGAACCGGTGGGCTCCATTGCCTTCGGCGGGCCCGCCGGACCGTACTGGCAGTCGGGCACCGGCACCCCGGAGGGCGCGGATCCGGGCAAGATCGTCGACGAGGACCTCGGCCTGCTCGAGGAGGGCGTGAAGGTATCCGATGTGGAGGCGTTCGCGACCGCCCGGGTAATCGCCGCGAAACTCGGCCTGATGATCGGCGGCTCGGCGGGCGGCTCGGTCTTCGCCGCGCTCGACCGCCTCAGTGAATTCCCGGCGGAGTCCACGGTGGTCACCATCGTGGGCGACGGCGGCGAGAAGTACCTCGATACGGTCTTCGACGACGACTGGATGAGCGACCGCGATCTCCTGGACGTGGAGACAGAACGTAAGGTCGCCGAAATGCTCGACCGCTACGCACCCGCAAGCCGTCAGCGCCGCATGGAACCGGCGCTCGCCACCACACCCGCGCGCACCACCCCGGCAGTGGTCAACAGCTCAGCCACCACCTCGGTGGCGGTCAGCAGTTCGGCCCCGGCCGCCTCCTCGGCTATGGCGACCTCCGCACCCGCAACGACCTCCGCTGCGAATGCCGCCGAGGCCACCCGCGCATCCGCGGCCGCGGCGACCTCCGCACCCGCGGCCTCCGCCCCGCAGCGGCAGACAGCGCCCCCCGCGATTTCGCCCCACGCCAATGAGCTCGAGTTGGTCGGTCAGTCGAACGGGGCCGCGGCCAAATGAACTCCGCCGCTCGGCAATCCGACGGACGACGACTCACCGCACTGGCGACGCCGATCGCATTCACGCAACTGGCACAGGTCGCGGTGTCGACCACCAATATCGCGCTCATGGGCACGCTCGGGGTGCGGGAGGTGGCCGCCGGTGGGTTGGCGCTGGTGTTGTTCAACCAGATTCGCACCATGTGCGTCGGATTGATCACCGGAACCGGTAATCGGGTGGCCACGGTGGTGAGCCGGGCGGAGAAACTCGGCGTGAGCGCTGGACCCGGAGGCGGCAGCCTGAGGGTGAGCGAGCCAGCCGGAAGGCTGTCCGTTGAGGGCGGCGGTGGGAGACGGGGGGGCCACGGAGGGCCCCGGGAACGCCGCAATGGGCACAGTACGGCGGCCGACCACGAGGTGCGCGAGGTGGTGCGGTCGAGTTTCCTGATCGCGACGCTGGCCGGAATCATCGGCGCGATATTGCTGATCGGGCTCGGCTGGGCCCTGCAATGGCTCGGGCAGGACGAGTCGGTGCTGGAGGCGGCGCGGCCCATGATGGTCGCGCTGGCCCCGGGACTGCTGCCGTGCCTGTGGTTCCAGGTGCTGCGTCAGTACACGGTGGGTATGCAGCGGCCGCAGGCGCTCCTGCTGGTGACCATCGGTTCCGTCGCGCTGAATCTGGTGCTGGCGCTGGCGCTCATGCACGGTTGGCTCGGACTTCCCGCGCTCGGGCTGACCGGTATCGGCGTAGCCACCTCACTGGTCTTCCTGATTACCTTCGGCGTGTTCTGGGCCATGGTGCACAGCGACCCGAAACTCGGTGCGGCACTGTCGATTCGCATGTGGCCCGCCCAGCTGGCGACGGTGCGCGAGGAACTGAAGCTGGGTACCCCGATCGCCCTCACCTACGGGTCCGAGGCGGGCATGTTCTCGGTGCTGGCGCTGGTCATGGGCAGTATCGGGGCCGCAGCGCTGGCCGCCCACAATGTCGTCTACCAGATCGTCTACATCGTGTTCCAGGTGGCGATCGGCCTCTCACACGGCTCGTCCATCCTGGTGAGCACGGCCGTGGCGCGCGAGGAGTACCCGCACGCGCGGGCGGTGGCGTGGCTGGCGGTGCGGTACGCGGCGATCGTGGTCGTGGTGACCGGCGCCGCCTATGTGCTGGTGCCGAACCTGGTGCTGAAGCCATTCCTGGGTGACGCCAATGGCGAGACCGTCGCGCTGGCGCACACCCTGCTGCTCATCGCCATCGTGCTGCAATTCTTCGATGCCGCCCAGAACATCGGGGTCGGTCTGTTGCGCGGTCTCAAGGACACCAAGGCCGGTTTCCGGCTCTCCCTGATCGGCTACTGGGCTGTGGGATTGCCCACTGCACTACTGCTCGCCTACCCCTTGCATCTGGGCGCGGCCGGGGTGTGGTGGGGGCTGACCGCCGGTCTCGCCGTCACCGCTGTCCTGATGCTGCGCCGCTACTTCGCCCTGCTCGATGCACGTGAGCAGCAGCTTCCACGCGTGCTGGCCAGTAGCTTCGGACGCTGAGCCGACACGCAAATCTCACCTTCCCGCAAGCATGTCGTCACTGGGCGAGGGCACGCTGAAAGAAACGGCTTCGCTATTCTGGCCGACGGAATCGGCAAGCCAAAGGCGAATACGAAACCGCCGGGGAGGATGTCCGTGTACATCTCGAGAGTCGCCGAGTACCCGAGACCCGATCATGTCCTGTTCCACTTCAGTGACACCCACCTGATCGCGGCCGACGCCGACCTGTACGGCGAAGTCGATGCCGAGCAGCGGTTGGCCGAACTACTCGAACAGGCCGAGGCCAGCCGTATTACGCCGAGCGCCATAGTGTTCACAGGCGACCTCGCCGATCACGGCGAGGCGCGCGCGTACGTCAAGCTGCGCAAACTGGTGGAGCCGTTCGCCGAGCGCATCGGCGCGCCGCTGGTGTGGGTGGCGGGCAATCACGACAGCCGGGCCGCGCTGCGCGAAAACCTGCTCGATGAGCCGGGTTCCGACACGCCGTATGACCGAGTCCATATGTTCGACGGGTTGCGCATCGTCGTCCTCGACACCACGGTGCCCGGCCACCACTACGGCGAGATCAGCGCCGCCCAGCTGCAATGGCTGCGCGATGTGCTCGCCGAACCCGCGCCGTTCGGAACCATCCTGGCCATGCACCATCCGCCGGTGCCGTGCGTACTCGATCTCGCGGTCACGGTGGAGCTACGCGATCAGCGTCGCCTCGCCGACGTGCTGGACGGCACCGATGTGCGGGCCATCCTGGCCGGACACCTGCACTTCTCCACCAATGCCACCTTCGCGGGCATTCCGGTATCGGTGGCGTCGGCGACCTGCTACAGCCAGGACCTGTCCGTGGCACAGGGCGGCCTGCGCGGGCGCGACGCCGCACAGGCCTTCAACTATGTGCACATCTATCCGGATACCGTGGTGCACTCGGTGGTGCCCATCGGAGCCGGGCCGACCGTGGGTGAACCGGCCGACCCGGAGCAGGCCGCGCAGCGATTGGCCGACGCGGGCATAGTCATCCCGCCCGCGGCCCGCATCCCGCACGTGGTCGAACGCCGCGACACCGCCGAGACCGACGGCGAAACGGTGGTCTGAGGCCCTCATCCCGGCGCCCCCGCACCCGGCACGCCCCGCACCCGTCGCCCCGGTATGCCCAGGCACGCGCCGCACCCGTCATCCCGGTACGCCGCACCCGTCATCCCGGTATGTCCCACACCCGTCATCCCGGCGTGCTTTGGCCGGGATCCACGCCGTCGCAACGGGTTCCGATGGATTCCGGCCAAAAGCACGCCGGAATGACGAGGGTTATTCCGCAGGCGGGTTCGACGAAGTTACGCCGCAGCCGGATTCGACGAGGGTTACACGGCACCGGATTCGACGAAGGTTTACGCCGCGCCGGATTCGAAGGCCGTGATCGCCCCCGCGACAATGTCGTGCCGCTCCCACGGCGCCGGATCCGGGTAGTAGGTCTCCAGGAACTGCGAGACCGCCCGCACCCGTTCCGCTTCGGGGACCTCCGGGAAACTGCCGTCATTGAGGCAGAAGAAGTCCACATTGCGGCGTCGCGCCAAACCGTCCAGGAAGGCGAGTCCGGTGTAGAGCGTGGTGTCCACGTACCGCACCTTCGCCGCCTCCTGCGGTACCGCGCGCCCGGTGAGCAGCGCGTAGTAGTGGTAGAGCGAATTGGTGACCGAGATATCGGTGGCGGCGCGGAAGCGGCTGGCGCGGGTGCGCGCGAAATCCGCCGGGAACCGCTGTTCCATCTCCCTGAGCACACTGCGGCGCAGGGGCACCGGCGTGTGCTCCAGGTGCCGGGTGATCACCTGCCCGAACCGGCGCTGCAACAGATCCCGGTTCACCCGCGCGGCATTCTCGAATCCGCTGCGGCGCTCATTGTTCGGGCCCGGACCGATGCGGGTGTCGGCCTCGATGAACCGACTGATCCCGGCGGGTGTGAAGAACATGGACGGCCGCACCGGGCGGGCGAAGAACATGTCATCGTTCGAGTACAGGAAGTGCTCGCTCAGACCCTCGATATGCTGCAATTGGCATTCCACCGCATGGGAATTGAAGACCGGCAGCCCGCTGCTATCGGGGAAATGGTCCAGCGCCCGCACGACAGTCACCTGCGGATCATCGGCGAGCCACTCCGGCACCTGGGAATCGGTGGCAATGAAGATGCGGCGAATCCACGGCGCGTTCTTGCGTACCGATCGCAGCGCGTACCGCAGCTCATCGATCTGCCGGATGCGCGCGTCGGCGTCATCGCCCTCGCCGACCACCACCTGCGCCAGCATTCCCGCACGGCGCGCCCGGAATTCGGGATCGGAGCCGTCCACCCAGGAGAACACGATATCGATATCGAAACCGACATCGGTGTGGTTCGGCTCGAACATTCCGGCCAGGGTCGGCCAGCTCATCTCGTACAGCAGCACCGTGGTCTGCTCCACATCGGCCAAATCGAAAACATTGCGGGTCAACGCGTTCGGACGCGGGCACTCCACGGTGTCACCGTGGTACTCCCACAGCTCGATCTCCACATGGTGCGCCGGATCGAGATCGCGACCGAGCCGAAATACATTGTGCTTCTTCTCATTGCACACGAACCCCGCCACCAGCGCCGCACCCAGCACCCGACGCAGCGCCGAACGATGCTTGGCATCCACCGCCAGTACCATTCGATGCGCCGAATCCCGCACCAGCAGGAACGGCAGATCCGCCGCCATCAGCTCGGCCCGCAGATATCGCAGGTCGTCCATCACCGCCGTCGACACCGCCAGATTCGCGGCGACCGACCGCGGCACCATTCCCACAATCTCCGGCTGCCCGGCACCCATGTCCACCATCACCGTTCTCCGCTCTGTCGCGCCTATCACCTCACGTTTGGTTGGGCCGACGGTCCCGCCGCCGGACCCGAGCTCCCCTTACCGGAGCGGGTCGCGAAATCCCCTGGGAGCGTGCCGCACCTAGCACGCGTCGTTCTGGACTGTTGCTGCGTTCGTCTACGCCGGCTGGGATTCCCAACTGATCTGGCGGACGATCTTCACCGGGCGGTCATCGGCCGGTTACTCGCGCGACCTCGTCTGGACGAGGAACTGTAACGAATGATGCAACCTGAGGTCATGGTTAGTCAATCGGATAGGCCCCAGGTGCGACGCTGTTTTCACATCCGTTACCGGACGCCCGGGCGGGAGGGCGCGAATCGCCGACGCCAGCCGAGCACCGCCGCAACGGCTTACACTGCAAGCACGCAGTCCAGCCCGCTGTGTGAATCGATCGTGAGGTGACGAAGATGGCAACGCGTGCCCAGCACCGTCAGGAGCCCTCGACAGACCATCCCGAGCTGCAAGCCCTCCCGGAGTGGCCGCTCGACACCATCGCGGTCCTCGTGACCGCCGACCCCGCACCGCACGCCATCCCGGTCTCCTGGCCGGTGCGTGCCGGTGACAGACGTATCCTGCTGAGCCTGAAATCCGATAGGGGATCCCTGGCCAGACTACGCGAGCGACCCGATGTGGCGTTGCTCATTCTCGGCGGTGGAAATGTGGCGCTCTGCGCCCGCGGCACGGCGAGTGTGATCGCCGATCCGCTGCCCGGTGCGCCCGACTACGTGGCGGTGGCCATCGACGTCGAGGCCATCGATGATCATCGGCAGTCGGCGTTCGCGGTCACGACTGGTATCCAGCGCACCGTGCTCGACCCGTCTGAGCTGCACTACCTGCAGGAGCGGGTGGCGACACTGCGCAACCTGGCGGGCGGCCGCAACTGATCACAAGAAATGAACTCGCACAACGGGTCCCCATTTCGACCATAATCATCAGGGGATGCGGTTCGAAGGGACCGCGGGGAAGGAGATCATGAGCGTCAGCCTGGCCAAGGGCGGAAATGTTTCGCTGTCCAAGCAGGCCCCCAATCTGACCAAGGTGCAGGTGGGCCTCGGATGGGACGTACGTACCACTACCGGGGCGGACTACGACCTGGATGCGAGCGCACTGGCCTGTGGATCGAATATGCGAGTGCTGTCGGACGCGCATTTCGTCTTCTACAACAACCTGCGCTCACCGGAGGGCACCATCGAGCACACCGGTGACAACCTCACCGGTGAGGGCGAGGGCGACGACGAGGTGATCAATGTCGACCTGGCGGCCATGCCGCCGACGATCACCAACATCTTCTTCCCGGTGTCGATTCACGATGCCGAAATGCGCCACCAGTCGTTCGGGCAGATCCGCAATGCCTATATCCGCGTCGTGGAGGCGCTGACCGGCGCCGAGCTGGCTCGCTTCGACCTCACCGAGGATGCCTCCACGGAGACCGCCATGGTGTTCGGGGAGCTGTACCGGCACGGACCAGAGTGGAAGTTCCGGGCCATCGGCCAGGGCTACGCCTCCGGCCTCGCGGGTATTGCCCGCGATTACGGCGTCCACATCTGAACGCCACTCTCTCGGCGCCACCCCTCGGCGCCGGTGCGGACGTGAGCCGCGCTGCCGCCGAGGGGGTGCTTGCCGCGTTCAGGAAGCGGTACGGGCGGTGAGTCCGGTCAGGGCGACCGAGTATTCCTGCCGCTCGTCGTCGAAGCGGACGGCATAGCCCGACGCGTAGTACCCCGACTTCTGCACCGCCTCCGCCTGTTTCAGCTCGCCCGCGAACCGCGGTTCGGTGAGCAGCCAATCGCGGGTGAGCATGGGCTCGACGAACAGGTACCGCCCATCCCACGTGCCATTGATCAGGACCTGGGTGAACTGGAAGGTCTGCGGATTGAACGGCAGGGTCGAATCCAGCCAGCGCAGGCCCGTATAGGGCACCGTTTCGGTGGCCGGATCACCGGCCGGAACATAGTCGGGCGGAAGGTATTTCGCCTCGGGCAGCGTGGCCGCACTGGCGACGTAGTCGGCGGCCGTGGGATCGATGGCGGCAACCGCCTCCGGATCCTGAAGGTAGAAGCGCAGATCGAAATGCGGTTTGTCGAAGGTCCCCGTCGGTGCGTGTCCCTGCGGAGCCCAGTCGACAACGACGTGGTCATAGGCGGTCGACTTCGCCTGTGCAGGCAGCTCGTACCTCTCGGATTTCGGGAATACACCCGTACCCACCGACACATCGGCATGACTATCCCGGTCGGACAGTCCCTCGAGCGCGTCCCGGCTGAAGCGCAACCCGATCTCGCTGGGATTGCCGTCCGCCGCCAGCACGACATACGTTCGCGCCGTACCGCTTCCGAGCGCACGCTCGGGTCCGTAGAAGGTTCCCGCTCGACTATCGGAAGAGCCGGAGCACCCCGCGAGCCCCAGCGTCCCGGCCACTACGATCGCCATTCCGATTCGTCGCCATGACATGGCGCTCACAGTACGACGAGCGATCCATCCACACACCGGGTCCGAGCCCCCAAAAACCCCCGTTATTTCCCCCTATTTCGACCTTTCGGACATACAACCGAGGCCCGTACTCATCAGGGCAGATCCGCAATGCCTATATCCGCGTCGTGGAGGCGCTGACCGGCGCCGAGCTGGCTCGCTTCGACCTCACCGAGGATGCCTCCACGGAGACCGCCATGGTGTTCGGGGAGCTGTACCGGCACGGACCAGAGTGGAAGTTCCGGGCCATCGGCCAGGGCTACGCCTCCGGCCTCGCGGGCATTGCCCGCGACTACGGCGTCCACATCCGAACGCCACCCAAATGTCCAATTGTCTCTAAATTGAAGACACAATCACGAATTGTGTCCTAAAATTAGAGACAACGGGACATTGGAGGTTGGCCGTGCTGTATGCGACGCCCACACTGGATGACGCCGATTCGGCAGTGCTGGCCGGAATATACCGTCGTCGCGACGCGATGGCATCCGCCATGCGTGTACCGAAGCGTTGGCCGGGATTGCTGCGCCGCAACCTCATGGCGCGTGCGATCCGCGGTTCGAACAGCATCGAGGGTTACGTCGTCGAGACCGACGATGCCGCCGCCGCCGTCGATTACGAAGAGGCGCTCACTGCTGACGAACGCACCTTTGCCGAGATTCGTGGGTACCGACAGGCGCTCGGCTATGTACTGACGATGGCCCAGGGCACGGGGCCGATCGACGAATCCACCCTCAAGGCACTGCATTTCATGATGTTGGGCCACGAACTGACGAAGAGCCCGGGACAGTATCGGACCGGGCCAATCTACGTACGTGAGGATGCGAGCGGCGAAACCGTTTACGAGGGACCGGGTTCGACAACGGTGCCGCCACTTATGCGGGAACTCGTCGATACCCTGGCCGCAGAGTCGGATCCGATCATCGCCGGAGCTATGGCCCACCTGAACTTGATGATGGTGCATCCCTTCAGGGACGGCAATGGGCGCATGGCGCGCGCACTCCAGACACTGGTGGCCTCACGTGGCGGCCTCGCCGAGCCCACGTTTTGCAGCATCGAGGAGTGGCTCGGTGTGAACACCGAAGACTACTACCGCGTACTCGCCGTGACGGGGGGCGGTGCCTGGTCACCCAACCGAGACGCCCGCCTGTGGATGAAGTTCAATCTCCGCGCGCACGATATCCAAGCCCAGACGGTCGAAGGCCGTATGCACCGCACTGAACACGCGTGGTTGATGCTCGACGAGTTGGTTCACGACCGGAAATTCCCAGAGCGAGTCACCGATATTCTCTACGATGCGCTGATCGGCTTCCGCATCCGCCGCCACGGCTATCTGATCCGCGCCGATATCGATGAGCGCACAGCCTCGCGCGATCTCAAGGCCTTGACCGACGCCGGACTACTCACTGCTCGCGGTGAGACCCGGGCCCGTCATTATGTCGCAGGCGAGGTACTCCTCGAGGTCAAATACCGCCTGCGCGAGGATGTCCCCCGACGCATCGTGGATCCTTACCCGGGGCTGCGGGCCGAACTCTTCGCGCCATAATGGGTCAGGTGCGGGGCCAGAATTGGGTCCAGTCCTCGGCGGTGAGGGGGAGGCGGGTACTGCGGGCGGTTTCGGCGGCGTCCTCGGCGGTGCGAATGTCGGTGGCGAAGGTGAGGGTGGCTTTGCGGAGACGTTCCTCAGCGCTGTCGCCCTGTTCGAGGTGGACCACCCGGAGGGATTCGGGGACGAGGTAGTCGGGGAGCCCGGCCTTGCGACTGCGGGAGAGGACTTTCTCCGCGAGGGCGAGGGCTGGTTGGGCCATGGCGATGCCGTCCAGGCACGACCGGCGGGACTTTTCGGTGTTCTTGCGTTCTTCCCAGGCTTGTTCCTGGGCGGCGACCTTTTCCTCGGGGGTGGCGTCCGCGCCGAAGGTGTTGTCCAGGAGGTGGGGGCTGCGGTGGGTCAGCTTCTCCACCAGGGTGGCGGCCACATCGGCGAGGGTGAACTCGCCCGCGGCTTCGGCTATTCGGGAGTGGAAGAGGACCTGGAGCAGCAGGTCGCCGAGCTCCTCCCGGATGGTTTCCGCATCGTTGCACCCGATGGCGTCGAGGAGTTCATATGTCTCCTCCAGCAGGTAGGGGCGCAGGGTGTCGTGGGATTGGGTTACTTCCCAGCCGCCGAAATTCCAGAGGCGGTCCATGACGTCCACGGCTTCGGCCAGGGCCTCGGTCATGCGGTCGGTGGGGGTGCTCATCGGGCCGCGGTCACCTCGGTTTCGACCGTGAGATCTACCGCGCCCTGGGCTTTGCCGTCCAGGGCCAGCAGCAGATCGGCCACGAACTGGAGCAAGCGCACATCGCGCAGGCGGTCCGCGCCGACACTGTCTTCCACGCGGGGCAGCGGCAGCTGCACCACGCCGGTGACGGCGCGGTAGCTGGCATTGGGGTAGATGCGCTTGAGCCGCAACTGTTTCGAGTCGGGCAGCTGCATGGGTGCGATCTTGAGGGTGGTACCGGTGACGCCGATTTCGGCGAGTCCGTACTCGCGGGCCAGCAGCTTCAGCTTCGCCACCGAGATCAGGCGGCCGACCTCGACAGGGAGCGGACCGTAGCGGTCGAGAAGTTCTTCGACCACCGCGGCAATGGCCGAATCGTCCTGGGCGGTGGCAAGTTTGCGGTATGCCTCCAGGCGCAGGCGATCGGAGCCGATGTAGTCGGGCGGAATGTGCGCGTCGACAGGAAGGTCGATGCGGACCTCCTTGACCTCCTCATCGACGGAGATCGGCCGACCATCAGCGGCGGCGCGATAGGCCTCCACCGCTTCGCCGACCAGACGCACATAGAGATCGAAGCCGACACCGGCGACATGGCCGGACTGCTCGGCACCGAGAACATTGCCCGCACCACGGATTTCGAGGTCCTTCATGGCCACGGCCATACCCGCACCCAGATCCGAGTTCTGCGAAATGGTGGCGAGACGGTCGTAGGCGGTTTCGGTGAGCGGCTTCTCCGGCGGGTACAGGAAGTACGCGTAGCCGCGCTCACGGCTGCGGCCCACACGGCCACGCAGCTGGTGCAGCTGCGAAAGACCCAGGGCATCAGCGCGTTCCACGATCAAGGTATTGGCATTGGAGATATCCAAACCGGTTTCGATAATGGTGGTACACACCAGCACGTCGTATTCGCGCTCCCAGAAGCCCTGTACGGTCTTCTCGAGGGTGTCCTCATTCATCTGACCGTGCGCGATCGCCACCCGCGCCTCCGGCACCAGATCGCGAATCCGCTTGGCCGCCTTCTCGATCGACGACACCCGATTGTGCACGTAGAAAACCTGGCCGTCGCGCAGCAGTTCACGGCGGATGGCGGCCCCCACCTGCTTATCGTTGTACGCGCCGACATAGGTGAGGATCGGATGCCGCTCCTCGGGCGGGGTGAGAATGGTCGACATCTCGCGGATACCGGCGAGGGACATCTCCAGGGTGCGCGGGATCGGCGTGGCGGACATGGTCAGGACGTCCACGTGGGTGCGCAGCGCCTTGATGTGTTCCTTGTGCTCGACGCCGAAGCGCTGCTCCTCGTCGACGACGACCAGTCCGAGATCCTTCCACCGCACCCCGGTCTGCAGCAGCCGGTGCGTGCCGACCACGACATCGACCTCACCGGCGGCCATACCCTCGAGGATTTCCCGCGAGTCGGCGGCGTCGGTGAAGCGCGACAGCCCCCGGACGGTCACCGGGAATCCGGCCATGCGCTCGGCGAAGGTCTGCAAATGCTGCTGTGCCAGTAGCGTTGTCGGCACCAGTACGGCGACCTGCTTACCGTCCTGCACCGCCTTGAACGCCGCGCGCACCGCGATCTCGGTCTTGCCGTAACCCACATCGCCGCACACCACGCGGTCCATCGGTACGGACTTCTCCATATCCGACTTCACCTCGGCGATGGCGCTGAGCTGATCGACGGTCTCGGTGAACGCGAACGCGTCCTCCATCTCCCGCTGCCACGGTGTATCGGGGGCGAAGGCATGGCCCGGCGCCGCCTGCCTGGCGGCGTACAGCTGCACAAGTTCGGTGGCGATCTCACGAACGGCCTTGCGCGCCTTGCGTTTCGTATTCGACCAGTCGGAGCCGCCGAGCTTGGACAGCGACGGCATTTCGCCGCCCACGTAGCGCGAGAGCTGATCGAGCGAATCCATCGGCACGAACAACCGGTCACCGGGCTGCCCGCGCTTGGACGGCGCGTATTCGATAACCAGGTATTCCCGTCGCGCCCCGCCCACGGTGCGCTCGATCATCTCCACGAACCGGCCGATGCCGTGCTGATCGTGCACCACCATGTCACCGGCGCGCAGCGCCAGCGGATCGACCTGGTTGCGCCGCTTGGCGGGAAGTTTCTTACCCTCCTGCGGCGCGGTGACCCGGTTACCGGTGAGATCGGATTCCGCGATCACCACCAGTTGCGCGGAGTCGAACACAATGCCGTCGTGCAGTGAACCGCACAGCACCCCGACCAGTCCGCCCACCGGTTCCGAACCCGGTTCCAGTGCGGCGGCGGGCACGTCGGCATCGCGCAGACGTTCCAGAATGCGTTGCGCCGTACCGTGTCCCGCGACCACGATGACCGCGCGGCCACCGGTGGTCACATGGGCGCGCAGCGAGGCGAAAACGGTCGCGATCAGTTCATCGGAGCCGCGGGCGGCGGGCGCGGCCAGCACCGGCAGCGCGATCTCATCGGGATGGTCGGCGGCGAGGGGACTCAGTGTCCACCAGGGCAGCCCGCGCTGCTCGGCATCGGCGTGCACCACATTCAGGCCCCGGTAGGACGAGGCCGCCAGATCCAGTCCGTGCGCGCCGAGCGGTGCGGTCGCACCGAAGGACGCGGCCGTCCACGAGGCTTCGAGGAATTCCTCACCGGTGCGCACCAGATCCGCGGCGCGCGTGCGTACCTTCTCCGGATCACACAGCAGCACATGGGTTTCCGGTGGCAGGGCCTCGGTGAGCAGGCGCAGCTCACCGGGTTGCAGCACCGGCAGCAGCGCCTCCATGCCCTCCACAGGGATGCCCTGCGCCAGCTTCTCCAGCATTTCCACCAGGGCGGCATCGGCCGGATGCTCGGCCGCCACCTCCGCGGCGCGTTCGCGAAGTTCGGTGGTGAGCAGCAGCTCCCGGCACGGCTGGGCGATCGCCACCTCGATGTCGACATCCGACAGCGAGCGCTGATCGGCGACCGAGAACGGCCGCAGCTCGGTGATCTCATCACCCCAGAAGTCCACGCGCACCGGATGATCCGCGGTCGGCGGGAAGATATCGAGAATCCCGCCGCGCACCGCGAACTCGCCGCGCTTGCCGACCATATCAACCCGCTCGTAGGCGAATTCCACCAGGCGCGTGAGCAATTCGTCGAAGTCGTACTGCGCGCCGATGCGCAACACGATGGGCTCGATATCCTCGAGCCCACGCGCCATCGGCTGCATGAGCGACCGCACGGTGGTCACCACCACTCGCAGCGGCTCCCCGTAGACGGTGTCCTCCGGGTGCGCGAGCCGCCGCAGCACCTGCAATCGCCGCCCCACGGTATCCGCGCTCGGCGACAGCCGCTCATGCGGCAGGGTCTCCCAGGACGGGAACTGCGCCACGGCGTCGCCGAAGATTTCCGCCAGCTCGACGGTCAGGTCGTCGGCCTCGCGGCCGGTGGCCGTCACCACCACCAGCGGCCGCTCCCGAGCAATGGTCGCCGCGACGAAGGGCCGCACCGCCGAGGGTGCGACCAGCATGGCCGACTCACGCCCGATAAGTCCCTTGACCTGCTGTAATGCGGTATCGGCCGCAGCCGCTGCGGCCAATCCAGCCAGAGGTGGACGGTGGGTGGGCATGAGGCAGACTCCTGGGCGCGGGTGAGCGATGCAGACGGCCAACCGAGTCTAATGGCTGGCACCGACGCGTCTCCGCCGCCACCCACGGCGACGCGACCCGGACGTGCTACTGCGCGTAGCGGCGCAGGCGACGAGCCGCGAACTCCCGGAAGTACGCCACCTTCTCTTCCGCGACGATCGACGGAAGCAGAAAATACCAGGCGCGTTCCATCCGCGCCGCCATCTGATCGATGGAATCCGTACTCACAGCAACGATGTGGACGCCGGTCGTCATCTCCTGCAGCAGCAGGCCGATGGTCTCCGGATCCAGGTCCGACTTCAGATCCCCCCTGGGCGATAGCGCGTTCGGCGAGCAACCGATGCGTTTCGCCCCAAGTCTTGGCGATATTCTCCCCGGCGGCGCCGCGGTAGTCACCGATCTGGTGGGTCAGTTTCAGCATCGCGCCGACCATCGGATCGTTCATCGTCAGGTCCGCCACCACATAGGTGATCCCGATGCACGCCTCCAGTGCGGGCACCCGCGGATCGAAGAATCCCTGACATGCGCTGACCAGTCGCTCATTACCCTGATCGACTACGGCGCGAGCCAGTTCTTCCTTGGAGCCGAAGTGAAAGTACAAGGCGCCCTTGGTCACATTCGACTGCGCGATGATCTCCGACAGACTCGCGTTCGCGTAGCCCAGCCGCAGAAAGACATCGGCCGCGCCCGCGAGCACGGAATCGCGAGTGATCTCCGCACGCGCTTGCCTAGCCATCAGATCCGCCTGTCATCAAACCAGCCATCCTGAAGTAGACCGACATCCCGAAGTTGACCGACATCACAGTTCGAACAGCACTTGAAGGATGCGTGAACCGTACCATCCGGCTGCCGCGTGCCAGTCGATTCGAGCATTCGACCCGTCCTCCTTCGCAATTCGCTGGTTAACTGTCCAGTTCTGCCCGTACATACCCGACATTTCGCGTGACAGTGTTCATACCCCTTTGCCGCTCGGCCATTCCGACGCCAGCTTCGGGTCGGCCTCCAAGTGCGTGAGACCGTTCCAGCACAGATTCACCAGGTGCGCGGCAACCACTTCCTTGGACGGCTGCCGCTCGTCCAGCCACCACGTCGCCGCGGTCGCGACCATGCCGACAAGGGCCTGTGCGTACAGGGTCGCGAGACTCGTATCGAAGTTCCGGCGCTCGAAATCCTCGGCGAGGATGTGCGCCACCTGATTCACCGCTTCATTGAGCAGACTCGAGTAGGTGCCCTCGGCCGCCGACGCGGGCTGATCGCGCATGAGGATCCGGAATCCGTCGGTGCGCTCCTCCATATAGGTAAGGAGTGCGAGCGCCACCTGCTCCAGGCGCACCCGCGACCGGTTCTGGGTCAGCGAGGCGATGAGCATATCGAGCAGCGTGGACATCTCGCGGTCCACGACCACCGCGTACAGCCCCTCCTTACCGCCGAAGTGTTCGTACACCACTGGTTTGGAAACCTGGGCCCGCTGCGCGATCTCCTCTATCGAGGTGGCGTCGTACCCCCGCTCCGCGAACAGCGCCCGCCCGATCTCGATTAGCTGCTGTCGCCGCTGGGTACCAGTCATACGTGGGCGCGACACCCGGCTTCCTTCACCCGAAGCCATCGCTCCACCTCCCTAGTACTTCCATACGACTGTCCCACAACTGTTCCAGACTCATCGGCCCCGAAGTTCAACGACCCGCGCGGCCGATCTGTAGCATTCGCAAACGCAACAACTGATCTAGCATGATTCGGGGTAACTCGTCGGGAACGCCCAGAACGTGGCCACGTCGTCAACCGCAGGTCCGCGACGGCAGTCTCCACGCTCCCAACGACCGGCAAAAGTCGCGGAGAGGCGGGGGAGTTCGACGTGAGGGCGTCTTCATGCGAGGATCAGTGCCGCATGCCGTGACGCAGCGGCGTACCGTACGGTTCGCCGGTGTGTTGATCCGCCGTAGTGTAATGGCAGCACCACTGATTTTGGTTCAGTTAGTTCAGGTTCGAGTCCTGGCGGCGGAGCAAAGCATCAACACCACGACAGCCCAGCAATGATGACAGGCAGCCGAGGGAGATCCATGCCACAGCAGACCGCCGTCGTCGTTCTCGCCGCCGGAGCCGGAACGCGAATGCGGTCCAAGACCCCCAAGGTATTGCACCCCCTCGCAGGCCGAAGCATGCTCGCGCACGCGCTGCATGCGGCGAACGAGATCGACCCGGCGTACCTCATCACAGTGGTGGGGCACGACAGGGAACAGGTGGGCGCGGCCGTCGGCCGGGTAGCCACCGAATTGGGTCGCGATATCACCCTGGCGGTACAGGAGGAGCAGCTCGGTACGGGTCATGCCGTGCAGTGCGCGCTCACCGCCGTACCGACGGATTTCACCGGCGACCTACTGGTCACCTCCGCCGATGTTCCTCTGCTGGACGGACATACGGTGTCCGCGCTGCTCGACGAGCACCGCAGCTACTCCGAGCGTTCCGCGGTGACCGTCCTTACCTTCGTGCCCGACGACGCCAACGGCTACGGCCGTATCGTCCGCGACGCCGAGGGCCACGTGCTCGAGATTGTCGAGCACGCCGACGCCACCCCGGCGCAGGCCGCCATTACCGAGGTCAACTCCGGCGTCTATGTCTTCGACGCCGCCGTACTGCGCGCCATGATCTCCCGGCTCACCACCGCCAATGCCCAGCACGAGCTGTACCTCACCGATGTGCTGAAGCTGGCGCGCGAGGCCGGGCACCCGGTGCACGGCGCGCGACTGGTGGATGCCGCCAAGGTCACCGGCGTCAATGATCGGGTGCAGCTGGCCGATGCCGGACGCACTCTCAATCGCTACATCCTGGAACGGCATATGCGCGCCGGGGTCACCATTGTCGATCCGGCCAATACCTGGATCGACGCGAATGTGACCATCGGCCGCGACGCCATCATCCGTCCGGGCGTACAACTGTTGGGCGACACCGTGATCGGCGAGGACGCCGAGATCGGACCCGACTGCACACTCACCGATGTCATGGTCGGTGACGCGGCGCGGGTGGTCCGCACCCACGGCGACGGCGCGACCATCGGCCCGGGCGCGAATATCGGTCCGTTCACCTATCTGCGGCCGGGCACGGTCGTCGGGCACTCCGGGAAGCTCGGTGCTTTCGTGGAGACCAAGAACGCCGATATCGGCGCGCACTCCAAGGTTCCGCATCTGACCTATGTCGGCGATGCCACCATCGGCGAGCACAGCAACATCGGCGCGTCGAGCGTTTTCGTCAATTACGACGGCGTCAAGAAGCACCACACCGTGGTCGGCTCACACGTGCGCACGGGCAGCGACACCATGTTCATCGCGCCGGTGACGGTGGGTGATGGCGCGTATACGGCGGCGGGTACTGTGCTGCGTAGGAGCGTTCCCCCGGGAGCGCTCGCGGTATCGGGCGGCGCACAGCGCAACCTCGAGGGCTGGGTGCAACGCAACCGGCCGGGCACCGATGCAGCCCGCGCGGCCGACGCGGCGAAAACGGCCGATGAGAAGTCCAGTCAGACCACCGAGCAAAAGGATGGCGAACGTCAGTGACCGCGTTCTCTACCGATAACCAGAAGAACCTGATGCTGTTCTCGGGGCGCGGACATCCTGAGCTGGCGGAGGAGGTGGCCAAGGAACTCAATGTTCATGTCACTCCGCAGACCGCCCGGGACTTCGCCAATGGCGAAACCTTCGTTCGCTTCGAGGAATCGGTACGCGGCTCCGACGCCTTCGTGCTGCAGAGCTTCCCGGCCCCGCTGAACCAGTGGGTCATGGAGCACCTCATCATGATCGACGCGCTCAAGCGCGGCTCGGCCAAGCGCATTACCTCGGTGCTGCCGTTCTACCCCTACGCCCGCCAGGACAAGAAGCACCGCGGTCGCGAGCCCATTTCGGCTCGTCTGATCGCGGATCTGCTCAAGACCGCGGGCGCGGACCGCATCATCACGGTCGACCTGCACACCGATCAGATCCAGGGCTTCTTCGACGGCCCGGTCGATCACATGCACGCGCAGGTGCAGCTGGTCGAGCACATTCGCAATAACTACCCGCTGGACAACATCACCGTCGTGTCCCCGGACGCGGGCCGCGTGAAGGTCGCCGAGAAGTGGGCCAACAACCTCAGCGACGCGCCCATGGCGTTCATCCACAAGACCCGCGATCCGCTGGTGCCCAACCAGGTAGTGGCCAATCGCGTGGTCGGTGAGGTCGAGGGCCGCACCTGCATCCTGATCGACGACATGATCGATACCGGTGGCACCATCGCCGGTGCGGTGAAGGTACTCAAGGAGGCGGGCGCGCTCGACGTGGTCATCGCCGCCACCCACGGTGTGCTGTCGCACCCGGCCGCCGAGCGCCTAGCCGCCTGCGGCGCCAAAGAGGTCGTGGTCACCAATACCCTGCCGATCAGCGAGGACAAGAAGTTCGCCCAGCTGACCGTGCTGTCCATCGCGCCACTGCTGGCGCGGACCATTCGTGAGGTCTTCGAAAATGGTTCGGTGACGGGGCTTTTCAACGGCAACGCCTAGCTCCGACCGCGCAGTCCCCCGGCATTCGCTGCGAGTGCCGGGGGATTGCCGTTTTCAGGCCCCTTTTCCGGTAGCGTTGAGATCCGAGCAGGTTTCTCAACGGTTTGCTACGGGTGTGCTGTAGCGCGGGAGAGGTGGTGCCGAATGGCCGGGACCAATGATGACGACCAGCTGATGGATGAGGTCCTGGATATGGACGACCAGGAGCCCGACCTCGACTACGACCTGGGCGATGACGATCAGGCCGATGAGGTGCGCGAGTACGAGCGCTATATCGCCGACCCGCCCGACGACCTGGTCATCACCAACCGGGAGAACGACGACACCGGCCGGCTCGGCATCGAACGCGAACTCGCCCAGGAACAGACCCGCCGTCGTCAGCGCGCGGAGCACCGCTCCGACGACGATCGCCCGGCCGAGGTGGCTGCCGTGGAGATTGTGGACGACCTCCGCGACTGAGTGGTGTTTCGCGAAACCCCGGGCATTGTGATAACCAGGGAAGGCGTTCACATCACCAGTCAGGAGGGCTCACCATGAGCACCCCGCCCAACGACCCGAACGAACCGCGGTCCGGCTCCGAATCGGGGGGCATGTTCGAGAAGCGGAAGGACTCGACGCCTTCGGCCGATCAGGACGTGACACCCTCGGCGGGTCAGGACACCGCGCCGTCCGGTCAGGGCACATCCGATCCCGGCCAGGCTGTTCCGCCGCCCGGTCGGATACCCCCTCCCGGTGCGTATCCGCAACCCGGCGAGGGATTCCCGCCGCCCGGTCAGGGAGCGCCGCCGCAGTATCCCGCCGGTGGGGTCTACAACTATCCGGCGGGCGCGTCACAGCAGCAGAGCGGATTTCCGCCGTATCCGCAGCAGCCGTACGGACAGCCGCCCGCCGGACATCCGGGCTACGGTCAGCAGTACCAGCCCTACCCCTCGGGCTATGGCGCACCGCCGCAGCAGCGTGGCACCCAGGTCTTCTCCATTATCGGATTCGTCTGCGCGGCAGTAGCTTTGCTGTTCTGCCCACCCGGCTTCGGTATCGCGGGCATCGTGCTCGGCCTGATCGGCAACAGCAAGGGTGAACCGCTCGGCAAGTGGGCCGCCCTCGCCGCCGGTATCTGCATGGTCATCGGCTTGGTCATCGGTTTCCTGCTGGTCGGTGCCAACGAATTCATGACCGACTGAGATGGAGCGGTTCACCGGATTCCCCATCGCGGGGCTCGACTTCTACGAGGATCTCGAGGCCGATAACTCCAAGACCTTCTGGAACACCCACAAGCAGGTCTGGGAGGAGTCGGTGCGCGATCCGATGAAGGCGCTGGCCGCCGAACTCGAACCGGATTTCGGTACCGCCAAGATCTTTCGGCCGTACCGCGATGTGCGGTTCGCCAAGGACAAGACTCCCTACAAGAACCATCAGGGCGCGGTGGTGCACGCCGCCGAATCCTGCGGTTGGTACGTGCAGATCGGCGCCGGTGGACTGTTCGTGGCGGGTGGGCTGTACGTCGCCTCGCCCGCGCAGAAGGCCGCGCTGCGCACCGCCATCGACGATGAGGTACGCGGGCCGGAGCTGGAAGGCATTCTGGGGCGGTTGGATTCGGCCGGGTACACGATCGGCGGCGATAAGCTGAAAACGAAGCCGAAGGGCTTCTCCATCGACCATCCGCGCATCGAACTGCTGCGGCACCAATCCATTACGGCGGGACGCGATCTCGGTGCGCCGAAATGGTTGTCGAAGCCCGAGGCGGGCAAGCATGTGCGAGCGGCATGGGAGGAGATGCGGCCGCTGATCGAATGGCTCGCGGCCGTCACCGCACAGAAGTAGGCAGCACCCCGCAACCAGGCCGCTCGCATCCAGCAACCGTCATTCCGGATGACGGGGAACGGATCTACTGAGCTTGAACGCGTGCTGTCGCCCACCCTCTCGTCATTTCCGGCGGGCTTCTGGCCGGAATCCACCTGTGGTCGGTAGTGGATCCCGGCCAAAAGCATGCCGGAATGACGGGGGGCGGCAGGCGACGTCGCGTGGAGAATCTCAGTAACGCCGTTCCGCGAGGAACAGCGCGAACCGCTGATCCGGATCGGTCCATACCTGTTCGGTCGCGAATCCCGCTGTATCCAGCTCCTTTTCGAATCCGGCGCGGCGGAACTTCGCGGAGATCTCGGTACGCATCTGCTCACCGGCCGCGAATTCGACGGTCAGGTCCAGATCACGCACGGTGACCGTCATGGCCTCGGTGGCTTCCAGGCGCATCTCGATCCATTCCCGCTCGGCATCCCACAGCGCGATATGGGCGAACTTCTCGGGATCGAAATCCGCGTTCAGGCGATTGTTCAAGACCCGCAGCACATTCCGATTGAACTGCGCGGTCACCCCGGCGGCGTCGTCGTAGGCGGGGACCAGCACCGCCGGGTCGATGACCAGGCCCGCGCCGATCAGCAACTGCTCCCCCGGCTCCAATACATCGTGGATTCCGGCCAGGAACTCGGCGCGCTCGCGCGGTATCAGATTGCCGATGGTGCCGCCCAGGAAGGCGATCATGCGCCGCCCGCCGCGCGGCAGATTGTCCAGGGTATCGGTGAAATCGCTGACCACGCCGTGTACCGCGAGTCCCGGAAACTCACTTGCGACCTGATCGGCCGCTGCCCGCAGTGCCGTCGTCGACACGTCCTGTGGTACATAGGTTTTCAATGGGCCCTCGGCGTTGAGCGCGGACAGCAGCAGCCGCGTCTTGGCCGCCGACCCGGCACCCAGCTCCACCAGCACCTCGGCCTGTGCGGTGCGCGCGATCTCCCCGACCACCCGTTCCAGCAGGGCCCATTCGGTGCGCGTCGGGTAGTACTCGGGCAACTCGGTGATCTGCTCGAACAACTCGCTACCGCGCGCATCGTAGAACCATTTGGGCGGCAGCGACTTCGGTGTCGCGGTCAACCCGCGCCGGGCATCCTCGCGCAGCGCGGCGGTCAGGTCTTCGTCGGTCAGGTGGATCTCCAGCGTCGCCGAAGTCATGAAGTAGCCCTTCCCATTTCGATATCCAGAGGTTCCACGGTCAGCTGTCCCGGCCCCGCCACCACCAGCTGCCGATCCCCGATGGCTCGCCAGCGTGGATCGTCGTCATACGGTTCCGAGGACAGCACCGCGACGCTGTCGGTAACCAATACCGACAGCGAGTGGTACCGCGTGGTGGCCCACAGGGTTTCGCCATCGCTCAGCAGCAGGTTCAGCCGCGCGGTCGGCGAGTGTTCGAGTACGGCGGTGGCCACCTGCCGCAAGGCGGTCGAAGTGTCGATCGCATCCGTTTCCAGCAACCCCCACAGGATCACCCACAGCGCGGCCGAATCGGTCAGCGATTCCGCCTCCAACAGCGACGGCGAATCGAACTTCGCCGCCAGGGCGGTGAGGGTTTCACGCCAGTTCGGGATGGCACCGTTGTGGCTGAAAGCCCACCGGCCGTGGGTGAACGGCGCACAGGCCGCGCGCTCCACCGGCATGCCCACCGTCGCGGAACGCACAGCGGCCAGCACCGCCGCGGACTCCAGCTGCGGCAGCACCTCGTCGACAGCGGGGTCGGTCCAGATCGGAGCGGCATTGCGATATCGGCTGACCACCCGACCGCTGGGAGTGGCCCGGTCGACCGCCACGGCGTTCGCGCCCGCAGCCCTCGAGCGCGGCGGGGTATCGGCTCCCGCTGCTCCGGATCGCGCGACCGCGCCAGCACCTCCACGCGCGGGCTCCTCCGCCGCGGCCACCTCCACTGCGGCCACCTCCGCCGGGTCCGAGACCCGGCCACCGGATCGCACGGCCGATTCCTCGCCCCAGCGCGTGGCATCCTCCGCCGCGGCCGCATCCACCGGGTCCGACGCCCGGCCGGATCGCACGGCCGCTTTCTCGCCCCGGCGCGGGGCCGCCTCCGCCGCAGCGGCATCCACCGGGTCCGGGGCGGTGCCGCCGTGCCAGCTCACGCCCGCGCCGCGATCGGCGGGCGCGCTGGTGGGCGGAGCCCACCAGGCCACGCCGAAGCCGTCCGCATTGATGGTGCCGCCGCCACGCATGTCGCGCGGGGCCCAGGATTGGGTGCGCAGGGAATAAGGGCCCCGGGTGAGGATTTCGCCGACGGGAATCGGTGGACCGAGGTAGCCGAGATGGCGGCACATCAGCGTTCCTCCGCTCGCAGATCTCGTGCCAGGCGGAATCCGGAGAAGATTTGGCGGCGAATGGGGTGGTCCCAATTGCGGAAGGTGCCGCGCGAGGCGACCGCGTCCGCGCCGAAGGAGCCGCCGCGCAGGACCCGGTAGTCGCCGCCGAAGAAGACCTCGGAGTATTCGCGGTACGGGAAGGCACGGAAGTTCGGGTACGGGTCGAAACCCGATGCGGTCCATTCCCACACATCGCCGATGAGCTGGTGCACGCCGGTCGGGGACGCGCCCGCCGGATACGCACCGATATCGGCGGGTTCCAGGTGGCGTTGGCCGAGATTGGCGGTGAGCTCGGAGGGCTCGTCGTCCCCCCACGGGTAGCGCTGGGAGGCACCGGTTCTCGGGTCGAAGCGGGCCGCCTTCTCCCATTCCGCCTCGGTCGGTAGGCGTTTGCCCGCCCAGTTGGCGTAGGCCTCGGCCTCGAACCAGCAGACATGTACGACGGGCTGGCGGGGGCGTACCGGCGTCATGGTGCCGAAACCGCGCCGCCACCACCGGCCGCCACCATCGCGCTCCCAGAATTGCGGTGCGGTCAGATCGGCTTCGACACGGTGCGCCCAGCCCGCCCGCGACCACAGTTCGGGACGGTCGTAGCCGCCGTCGGCAATGAATTCGAGATACTGCTCATTGGTTACCGGCGCGGCGTCGATGGCGAAGCCGGGTACGTGCACGAGGTGGGCGGGGCGCTCATTGTCGAGGGCCCACAGATCGGTATCGGTGCCCATGGTGAACTCGCCCGCCGGGATCACGACCTCCCCGCGCACCCGCACCCGCGACGGGGGTGTGGGCGGGGCCGACAGCACCGCATCCCCGGTCCGCAGCTGATGGGTGGCCAGCATGGTCTCGTCGTGCTGCTGCTCGTGCTGGGCGATCATGCCGAATGCGAAACCATCGGCCTCCAGGTCGCCGCCGCGTAAGGTGCTGCGCTCGAGCACATCCCAGACCTTCTCCCGCACCGTTCCGACGTAGGAGCGGGCCTCGGTCGGCGACAGCAGCGGCAGCGACGGCCGATTCGCGCGGGCGTGTTTGAACGCGTCGTACAGTTCGTCGATATCGGCGCGCACCGGTTCGCGCCCGCCCACATCGCGCACCAGCCACAGTTCTTCCTGATTGCCGATATGCGCGAGATCCCAGACCAGCGGACTCATGATGCGCGAATGCTGGGCGACGAGCTCGGCCTCATCCAGGCAATCGGTGAGTCCGATCGTGCGCTTGCGGGCCCGCTCCAGCACCTCGGCGATATGCCCGCGCAGCCGCTCGGTCTCGGCGCGATCGGTTCCGGGTAGGTGAGTGGTCATGGGAGAACTCCGAATTCGTGACGAACGGTGGCGGGTGTCCAGGAGGCGTGGCGCGAGTTCATGCGCCGCCTCCGGATTCGAGCGCCTCGGTCGGCGACAGACATCGTTTGCAGCGCAGGGCCGCGGCCGTCAGTTCCGCGGCCGCCTCCGGTGTACTGGCGTGGGCGGCGGCCAGTTCGAGCAGATCCACGGCGGCCGACCGCAATTCCGGATCGGCGAGACCGTGCCGCGCGGCCTCGGACCAGCGGCCCGCCGTGTAAGCCGTCAGGGCCGTAGCCTCGGCCACCACATCGGGTGTGGACAGCAGCGCGTCCACCGCGTGGACCGGCACCGTCCAACCCTCCCCCGGCTGCGTATCCAGATAGCGGACCTCCAGATGTCCGGACGCCCGCACCGGCGGAAACATGGTGGTCAGGTGGTAGTCGAGATCGACCGTGGACGGCCTGCGACCGATCTCGTCATCGAGCGCCCCGCAGATCCAGTCCGCGAAGGTCGCGCCCGGCGGAGCCGCCCAATCACCGCCGTCGGAGCGCACGCACAGCAGCGGCACATCGAGAGCCCAGCGGGCATAGCCGGTAATCGGATCCGACCATTCGTGCACCGGCGGCCGGGTCCGTGGATTGTCCAGGCGCAACCAGGTCCGCATCCGCTGCGACGCCCACTCCCCCGGCGGCACACCGTACAGGCGCGGGGAGCAGGCGAACGCGCTCAGCAGCGCCGGACCGAAGGTGTACAGGGCCGTCCAGCGCGCCGTCACCTCATCGGCATCGGCCCCGGCATCCACGCTGACCTGGACGGCGGCGGTATTGCACATCATGAGCGCGCCGTAGGGTCCGATACCGGAGAAGGAGCGTTCCATGGCGCGATAGCGCGGAAGTCGCAGCACCCGCCGGGCCTCACGATCAGGGTCGGCAGCGGCGGAAATTGTTCGGATACCGCGGAATTCGAGCAGCTCCCGCAATAGGGAGGCGTCGTAGCGCAGGCGGTCGCAGAGTTGTGACGCGGTACCGAAAGGGGCGCTGGATAGTTCGATCTGGCCGCCGGGTTCGAGAGTGACCCGGCTGCCCCCGGGTAGCGATACGGCCGGGGAATCAGGAGAAATGGACTGTGGCGCATAGGGTCCCAGCGCGTCCGCGAGCACAGTCGAATCCGGACGCGATCTCGATGCCGAGCACTCACCACGCGCGGTGAGCCATTCGAGCTCGGCACCGATGAGCATCGGTGGACCGAGCTTGAAGCAGACACCACCGACATACGCCTCGGCGGCCGCCCGGGAGGTGAAACCCGCATCCGGCGACCGATTCGTTCGTGAGCCGGGCGCAACCGCGCCGGGCGGCGCCGTATGAGAAGCCGTAACAGCCATGCCGAACCTCCGCTCGCGAGTCGGGGCGTCGCACGCCGACCAAACCAGAGTAGCGACGCGCTCCGACACACAAAGTGACTAAATGCGGAACAGCTCGAGCCATACGTTCGATTCCCGCCAACCCGATCGGTCTGCTTCGGGCCAGTCGATATGGTCGAAGTCATGCAGAATATTGCCCGGCTGCGTGCCGACACCCCCGGTTGTGAAGGCCGAGTATTCCTGGACAGCGCAGGCTCGTCGCTACCGCCCCGCATTGTCGTAGATACCGCCATCGCACATCTGAACCGGGAAGCGGAGGTCGGGGGCTATCGGGCCGCCAATGAGCGCCTCGACGATCTGCACGCGGTCAAAACGGCCATCGGTGAGCTGATCAATGCCGATGCCGCCACCATCGCGCTCAGCGATAGCGCCAGCCGTGCCTGGAGCGACTTCTTCTACTCGGTGCCGCTCGGCCCCGACGACCGCATCCTCATTTCGGGCTCCGACTACGCCAGCAATGCCATTGCCGCACTCCAGCGCGCCCGTCACGCCGGTGCGACGGTGGAACCCATCCCCAGCGACAGCAGCGGCCAAATCGACCTCGACGCGCTCGACGCCATGGTCGACGAACGCGTGAAGCTGGTGTCGCTGGTTCATGTACCGAGCAATGGCGGCCTGGTCAATCCGGTCGCCGAGGCCGCCCGCATCGCACACCGGGTGGGCGCGCTGGTGCTGCTCGACGCCTGCCAGTCCGCCGGGCAGCTGCCCCTCGATATCGCCGAATTGGACGTGGACGCGCTCTCGACCACCGGTCGCAAATGGCTACGCGGACCGCGCGGCACCGGCTTCCTCTACGTGCGGCCGGAGCTCGCGGCGACCCTGGAACCCCAGCGCCTCGATCTGCACAGCGCCGAATGGACCGGTCCCGATACATACCGGCTGGTCGACGGTGCGGAACGCTTCGAATTCTGGGAATGCAATGTGGCCGCGCGGCTCGGTTTGGGCGCCGCCGTGCGCTACCTGCTCGAGCTCGGCCCGAACCAGGTGTACCAGGCCATTGCCGAACGCGCCGAATACCTGCGCAAGACGCTGTCGGAGATCGGCGGCGTCACCGTTCGCGACCGCGGTACCCAACACGCGGGCATTGTCTCCTTCACCGTCGACGGTCACGAACCCGTCGATATCCGCGACCGCCTGGCGAGTGCGAACATCACCGTCACGGTCAGCCACCGCGGTTCCACCCTGCTGGATATGCGGGCCCGCGACCTGAACTCGGTCGTCCGCGCTTCCCCCCACTGCTTCGTCAGCTTCGAGGAGTTGGAGCGATTCATCGGTGCTGTGGCTTTGCTCGCCTCCTGAACTCACCGCGGAAACACCGCGACCCGTCATCCGGCGTAGGCTCCACCTCCGTCATCCCGCGTACGCTCCCCTTCCGTCGTTCCGGCGTGCTTTCGGCCGGGATCCACTACTCATCAAGGTGGATTCCGGCCAAAAGCACGCCGGAACGACGAGGATTCAGCGAGGGTTGACGAGGGTTTATCGACGGGGAACCTGCTGGTGCGTCCAAAACGGTTAACAGAGCGGCAGTTCGGCGGGATAGTTAGGTGTCCTGTCCGTGGGTCCGCAGGGTTGAGGGAGTTCAACGTGAGCCGATTCACCGATGAAATGTATGCCACCGCGCGAACATCCGTTCGCGGGTTGGTAACCGGGGAGCCCGATGCTCCCTTACGACGGACGTGGGGCGAGATCCATCGCATCGCGCGGCGGATGGCCGGTGGCTTGGCCGCCGCCGGTATCGGGTATAGCGACGCGGTGGGGGTGCTGGCGGGTATGCCGGTCGATATCGCGCCCGCGTGCCAAGGCATTTGGATGCGCGGTGCCTCGATCACCATGCTGCATCAACCGACGCCACGCACCGATCTCGAGATGTGGGCGCACGATACCGAGACCGTGCTGCGGATGATCGAGGCGCGCGCGGTGGTGCTGGGTGCGCCGTTCGAATTGGCCGCGCCGATCCTGCTCGAGCGCGGGATCGATGTGGTGCTCATCGACGATCTGCGCACGGGCGAGGATACCGATCCGCTGCCCACCTCCGAATCCGATATCGCGCTGCAGCAGTTGACCTCCGGGTCCACCGGCTCACCGAAGGCGGTGCGGATCACGCACAGCAGTTTCTTCGTCAATGCCTACGCCATGTTCGATCGGGTGAAATTCCAACTCGACGACGATGTCATGGTCAGCTGGCTGCCACTGTTCCACGATATGGGCATGGTCGGATTCCTCAGCGTGCCCATGCAATTCGGTGCGGAGGTGGTGTGCGTAACACCCCTCGACTTCCTGCGCCGACCGATCCTGTGGGCCGAACTCATCTCCAAGTACCGGGGAACCGTCACCGCCGCACCGAATTTCGCCTATTCCCTGCTGGCCCGCAAACTTCGCAATGCCGAGGACGGCGCGCTGGACCTCAGTAGCGTGCGCTATATGTGGAACGGCGCGGAACCGGTCGACGCCGACACCATGGAAGCCCTCGCCGAGGCGGGAAAACGTTTCGGGCTCAACCCGATGGCGCTGACCCCGGTCTATGGGATGGCCGAAACCACCCTCGCCGTCTCGCTACCGGATCCGGGGCGTGGACAAATTCTCGATATCGTCGACGCCGATCTACTGGAAGCGCTGGGCAAGGCGGTGCCGGTGCGCGATCCGGAGCACCATCACGGCAATGTGCGCCGCCTGCCCACCCTGGGCTATCTGGTCGACAATCTCGAGGGTCGAGTGGTGGACGCCAATCGCGAAGCACTGCCGGTGCGCTCCGTGGGTGTCATCGAATTGCGCGGCCCGGCGGTCACTTCCGGTTACACCACCGTCGAGGGTTTCCGCTCCACACAGGATGCCGACGGCTGGCTCGATACCGGCGATATCGGCTACTTCACCGAGGACAATCTGGTGGTGGTGTGCGGCCGCATCAAGGACGTCATCATTATGGGCGGCCGCAATATCTACCCGACCGATATCGAACGAGCCGCGCTGCGCGTCAAGGGCGTTCGTCCCGGCAATGCGGTGGCGGTCCGGTTGGACGCGGGGCAGAAGCGGGAGAGTTTCGCCGTGGTGGTGGAGAGTAATGACCACCAGAATTCCGAGGAGGTCCGGCGTATCGAGCACGATATCGTGCACGCCGTATTCTCCGAGGTCGGCGTGCGCCCCCGGAGTGTCACCGTACTCGGGCCGGGTGCGCTGCCCAAGACCTCCTCCGGCAAGCTCCGCCGCTCCGCCACCGCCGACCATCTGTCCTGAGCTCAGAGAGCAGGTAGCGACCGCCGGAACTCCTCGACCGGCAAACCGCCGATGCCCCAGTCCGCCAGTGCCACTTCGTCTATGACCACGAAGGTGCTGGCGGGACTCTTGTCGAGGACCTTGACCAGCAGGTCCGTCACCCCGGCGATCAGCGCCGCCTTCTGCTCCCGGGTGACACCCTCGTCGGTGACCTTGATATTGACGTACGGCATGTCAGTTCTCCTCGATATCGAAGTGGAATACCTTGGCGATGATCTGCCAGCGACCGTCCACGTGGACGATGGTCAGCAGATCGGTGAATCGCTTCGGTCCGATCGCGCATTCGACGCGTGCCAGGGCGGTGACCGGGCCTGCGAAATCCACCGAAACAATTCGATCGCGCCGCGCCGCGCCGCGTGCCGCGGGTGCGGGACGCGCATCGACGATTGGGAAGTACTCGTCCATGGTCAGCCGGGTCAGTGACCCTTCGGTCGCGGTGGCGTAGATGGCCTGCGGATGGAAGATCTTGCCCAGGAGCGAGGTGTCGCTGTGGTACAGCCCGTCGAAGTAGAGCTGGAGCGCCGCACGCACCTGTGCGTCGCCGCCGCTCATGACGCGACCTCGATCGGGGCGCGGGCGTCCATCCAGCGTGCGGCGGCGGTGGCCACCCGGCGACCGAGGTATTCGGCAGTGGCCAGATCGCCCGACCCCGGGGCGATTTCGGGTGTGGCGTCGGCTGGTGAATGCGCCATCGCACCGAGGAAGCTGCCGAGCCGATTGAGATCGCCCACGGATTCGAAACTGCCGGGCAGGAGTCCGAGACCCACCCACACCATGCCGTGCTGCATGGCGAACAGTGACAGTGCTTGCAAAGTCGCCAGCTTGTCACCGTTCACGCCCCCCGAATTGGTGAATCCCGCGGCGATCTTGTCCTTCCACAACTGCTGTGCCCAGCGGCCGGACGTCGCGTCGAGGAATGCCTTGAATGGAGCCGACGGACCGGCCATATAGGTGGGCGTCCCGAAGACAATGGCGTCGGCGGCGTCGATGGCCTCCCAGGCGTGCTCGTAGTCGTCGACGGAAACAAGCAGGACCTCGGCAGTCGGTGCCGATGCCGCACCCCTTCGCACCGCCTCGGCCTGGACGCCGGTGTGGCCGAATCGGCTGTGGAAGACGATGGCGATCGTGGTCATGGACAGTTCCTTTCAGCTGGTGACACCTACGCTAGGAACCGTGAACACATAACACCACGACTTAGTTTGAATAGGAGGTATAAGCTGAAGTTATGGATGTCGATATCCGCGATCTGGAACTCCTGGAGGCGCTGGGGAGTCAGGGCACGCTGACCGCGGCCGCTCGTCACCTCTATGTCAGCCAGCCCGCGCTCAGCCAGCGATTGCTCCGCCTCGAAGAACGGCTGGGTATGCCGCTTTTCGATCGGCGCGGGCGAAATCTGGTGCCCAACAATGCCGGTCAGCGCATGTTGCAGGCGGCGGGCCGCACGCTCGGCGAATTACGTTCGGCGCGACTGGATCTGCGCGAACTCGGCGAAGGAAAGGGGCGGCCGGTACGGATCGCCTCCCAGTGCGCGGCCAGCTTCGAGTGGATGCCGTCGGCGCTCAATACGTTCCGGCATCGAGCCCCCGGCACCGATGTGCGGGTCGAGCCCATTCGCGATGACGACATGATCGACGCGCTGCTCGACGACCGCCTCGATATCGCGCTCATGGCGAAACTGGATCGTCGGGTGGATCGGGTGCGGCTGGAGCGACTGTTCGACGACGAGATGCGCGCGGTGGTGAGTGCCCGGCACCCGTGGGCGAAGCGCGATTACATTACCGTCGCCGACTTCGAGGGTGTGCACATCGTGCTTCCCGATTCCTATGACCAGCAACGCATTCCAGCGCCGCCGCTACCGATTCCGACTGGTGCGCACTACGGCAAACTGACCACGCTGGCCACCGGATTCGATGTGGTCGTGGAAATCGTCGCGGCCGGCGAGTCGGTGACGGTCATGCCGCAGTGGGTGGCCGATCGGGTACGGGACCGTAGCGATGTGACTCTGGTGCGTGTGGGTGCGGTACCGGAGCGGCGCACCTGGTACTGCGCCACTCGGCACGGCGAAACATCGCGCGCCGTCAAGGTTTTCGTCGACCTGATCCTGGACCAGCTGGCCCGACGCTGACGGGCCGATCTGTTCAGCGCAGCCGAATCCGGCACAGTGCAGCTAAATCTGACTCAGCGCAGCTAAATCTGGCTCAGTGCAGCTAAATCTGGCTCAGTGCAGCTGATTCTGCGCGGGCTCCAGGCCCACCCGGACGAGTAGTTCCACCGCGTCGGCAGCCTGCTCGACAATGACTGGAAGCTCTTTGCGCTCCGGACCGGCGAACGGCTTCAGAACGAAATCGGCCGGATCCTGTCGGCCGGGCGGACGCCCGATACCGAAACGAACCCGCAGATAGTCCTTGGTGGTGAGGGCTTGCGAGACGGAGCGCAGGCCATTGTGGCCGCCTTCGCCACCGCCGCGCTTCAACCGAATACTGCCGAACGGCAGATCGAGTTCATCGTGCACGACAATGACCTCGGTGGGCGGCACGGAGAAGAAGCGGGCCAGCGCGGCCACCGGACGGCCGGACAGGTTCATATAGGTGCGCGGCTTGGCGATCAGCACCTTGCGCCCGTCCAAACGCGCTTCCAGGAGGTCCGCGCCGGACTTCTTGTGCACGGTGAAACGGCCGCTGACGCGCTCCGCGAGCGCGTCGGCGACCAGGAAACCGACATTGTGCCGGGTGCGCTCGTATTCGGGTCCGGGATTACCCAGTCCGATGACGAGCGCGGGCCCGGCAGTTGCCTCGGTCACGACGGTGTCTTTACGAGAACCGTTGCGAAGCAGTATTACTCGGCGGCCTCGGCGGTAGCGGCGTCGGCGGCGGCCTCGGCAGCCTCGGCCGCGGTGGGCTCGGCGGCGGGGGCGGTGATGACATTGACGATCAGGGCTTCCGGGTCACCGGCCAGGGTGACACCGGCGGGCAGCGTGATGCCGCCGGCGGTGATCTGGGTGCCCGGCTCGAGGCCCTCGACGGAGACCTCGATGGACTCCGGCAGCTTCATGGCATCGGCCTCGACGGAGAGGACGTTGGTCTCCTGGGTGACCAGGGTGCCCGAGGCGGCGTCGCCGGTGATCTCGACGAGCACGTCGACGACGACCTTCTCGCCGCGACGGATGACCAGCAGGTCGGCGTGCTCGATGTAGCGGCGGATCGGGTGAACGACCACGGACTTGGTCATCGCCAGGTGCTTCTTGCCCTCGATGTCGAGGTTCAGGATGGCGTTGGTGCCGTGCTCACGCAGGACAGCGGCGAACGCCTTCGCGTCCACCGACAGGTGCTGCGGAACTTCATTGTGGCCGTACAGCACGGCCGGGACATTGCCGTCGCGGCGGGTACGGCGGGCAGCGCCCTTGCCGAATTCGGTGCGAACGGTGGCTGCGAGAAGATTCGCGTCGGACATGAGTGGTCTACTCCTACGGCTCGGACTCTGTCAGCTGCTCCACCAGGGGACCCATCCCCGGCTGATGTTGGTCTTTCGTCGGGCGAAAGGAACGAACATGGATCGGCCAGCTTGCCGAGCCGCGTCGATCACGGTGGGCACGAATGCCCTCCCTCGCCGAGACAACCCGAAGACCTTAACACGGGCAGACTTCGGCCCGAATCGCACCCCCTGTGCGCGTGACGTGCGCGTGCGCACTCCATTCGTAGCGTACGACCAGCGTCCCCGCACCGCATCTCGACCTCGAGATCACCAGCGTGAGCCGGTGGGCTACGAGGCCAGCCGCTCCTGCCGGGGCAGATCACGGGCGGCGGTGAAAGTGGCCGCAGCGCTGACTGCGGCGCTGGACGCGATCGGTGCCGGACAGCACCACCGGAACGACCGGTGCGCCGGTCGCCATGGCCACCCGGATCACGCCGGTGCGGCCGCGATAGACGCGACCATCCGGTGAGCGCGTGCCCTCGGGGTAAATGGCCCACACCTCCCCCGCGTCGAGAATTCCCTCTCCCGGTACTCTGGAGCGGTTGCCGATGCCCCGAAGGAGCTCCCGTGACTTCCCCGACTACCCCGACCGACACCGTCCCCCGGCGGTTGGCCGAAGAGGTGGCGAGGCGGCGCACCTTCGCGGTGATCTCGCACCCCGACGCCGGTAAATCCACGCTCACCGAGGCCCTCGCGCTACACGCCAAGGTCATTTCCGAGGCGGGTGCGATTCACGGCAAGTCCGGGCGCAAATCCACCGTCTCCGACTGGATGGAAATGGAGAAGGCGCGCGGTATCTCGGTCAGCTCCACCGCGCTGCAGTTCGAATACGGCGACTGCGTCATCAATCTGGTGGATACCCCGGGCCACTCCGACTTCTCCGAAGACACCTATCGCGTGCTCACCGCCGTCGACGCGGCGGTCATGCTCATCGACGCCGCCAAGGGTCTCGAACCGCAGACGCTGAAGCTTTTCCAGGTGGCGCGCGACCGCGGGATTCCGGTCATCACCGTGATCAACAAGTGGGACCGGCCGGGTCAGGCACCCCTGGAACTGCTCGACGAGATCGTCGACCGCATCGGGCTCACCCCCACCCCGCTCTTCCTGCCGGTCGGTATCGCGGGCGATTTCCGCGGGCTGCTGCGGCGCGGCGAAGAGGGTACGGCGACCGAGTACATCCACTTCACCCGTACCGCGGGCGGCGCGACCATCGCCCCCGAGGAGAGCTACACGCCCGAGCAGGCCCTCCAACGCGAAGGCGATGTGTGGGTGACCGCCGCCGAGGAGAGCGAACTGCTCTCGGCCGCCGGGCAGGACCACGATGAGGAACTGTTCCTCGCCGGGCACACCTCACCGGTCATCTACGCCTCCGCCATGCTGAATTTCGGGGTGCGCCAGATCCTCGACACACTCGTCGAACTCGCGCCGCCGCCGCACGGACGCAAGGACGTGAACGGCAACCCGCGCGGTACCACCGACCCGTTCAGCGCGGTCATCTTCAAGGTGCAGGCCGGTATGGATACCGCGCACCGCGACCGGCTCGCATTCATGCGCGTGGTCTCCGGGGAATTCGAGCGCGGCATGGTCGTCACCCACGCCCAGACCGGACGACCGTTCGCCACCAAGTACGCGCTCACCGTCTTCGGCCGGGAACGCACCACCGTCGATACCGCCTATCCGGGTGATGTGGTCGGCCTGGTCAATGCCAACGCACTGGCCCCCGGCCACACCCTGTACGCGGAGAAAAAGGTGGAATACCCGCCCATCCCGTCCTTCGCGCCGGAACACTTCGCCACCCTGCGCGCCCACACCGCGGATAAGTACAAGCAGTTCCGCAAGGCCATCGACCAGCTCGACTCCGAAGGTGTTGTGCAGGTGCTGCGCAACGATCTGCGCGGCGACGCCTCCCCCGTACTGGCCGCGGTCGGCCCCATGCAGTTCGAGGTCGTCACGGCCCGCATGCTGTCGGAGTACAGCGTCAAGACCCATCTCGATCGACTGCCGTACTCGCTGGCCCGTCGCACCGATCCCGAATCGGCCGTCGAGCTGGCGCGTCAGCGCGGCGTGGAGGTGTTCACCCGCACCGATGGCGTGCTGTTGGCGCTGTTCGGCGATAAGTGGAAGCTGGCGTACGTGCAGAAGGAATTGCCGAACCTGACGTTGGAACCGCTGGTCGCGGGCGCGGAGTAGAACAACCGCGTCACCGCGCACCTGCTTTCACCCGCGGACATTCCGTCATCCCGGCATGTATTTCCACGCCCTGGTCGAAGGTGGATTCCGACCAAAAGCACGCCGGAATGACGGGAGCTCAGCCCACACCGGGAGCTCAGCCCAGCCCAGCCCATGAGAGGCGGCCAGCCCACGACGGGCGGCTCAGCCAATGACCGGCCGGCTCGAATCCATGACAGGCGGCTCAGCCCATGGTGGCGTCGGGAGGCGCGGGCTCCGTTCGCGTCGCATCCGCCGGGTCACGGGCGATCAGGCCCCAGCGGCTCGAGGTCAGGCGCAGGCTGGGTAGGTCCGAGAGCGAGAGCACCACTTCGTATGTGCGCTCGTATCCGGTGTGCGCGATGCGCCAGTGGCCGTCATCGCATTTGACGTACTTATCGGTGTAGAAGGCCGCGCCGCGCAGCAGCATATTGTGGCCCGGAATGAGGACCGTGTCGGCGAGGTACCAGGTGCCGGTGGCGGTATCGCCGTCGATATCGATCTCGGGGTGGTCGCAGCGGTGTTCGGTAATGACGTGTGGGCCCAGGGTGTTGCGCATGAACGCGAGGAAGGCGTCGCGGGACTCGAACTGGAGGTATTCGCTATAGGTCGCCGTCGCCTCCGGAACCATGGTGTCGGCGAACTCGTCCCACGCCTTGGTGTCGAGGGCGCGTAGGTAGCGGAACTTCAGCCGGCTGATCGCGGCGACGGCATCGGAATCCATACCTCCCACAATCCCATCAGGCATGCGGAATTCTGCGGAGATTGTGTAGATCTGTACCGATTCGCTATCACCCCGGCATCTAGGTGGTATGGGATGCCGGACGGCCGCTCAGGAGCTGATGCTGAAGCAGGTCTGACAGAAGTCCTCACCGAATTCGGTCAGGCGCAGGCTCTTTCGCACAATCTTGGGCGCGCGGCCCGCCTTCTTCAGCGCCGCCTCCACCAGCGGCTGTACCTCGAGGACCATATAGCGGCTCAACACCACCGGATCGTCGGAGTTCGCGAGCAGACCCAGCCGGTTCAGGTTGATCAAATAGAGGCGGGACCGATCCGGATACCGCACGCCCGACTGCTCCGGCACCGAGGTCAGATCCCCCGACACCAGTTCGGAGCCGATACCCAGCGGCCGGTTGGTACGCACATCCACCGACGGCTGCGGCCCGTTCAAAGCCATATAGCGCAGGATGCGCGCCTCATCGGGGGCGAGCTGATCGAGAATGCGGTCGTAGGCCGGGTGCACGTTCTCGGTGAAGTAGACATCGGCCGACCGAGCCAGCAGCGCGTCGCCGCGGCGGCGCAGATCATCGGCCGAGACCGAGCGGATCAGCGAACCGTTCACCGGAATCGCCGGTTGGCTCTGCCCCATGGGAGTCGGTACGTAACTGACGATTTCGCGCACCGACCCCTCGGTGACGCCGAGTGCGCTACGCGCGATGGACCGCAGCGCCGCCCCCGTGCGGTCGGCGATATCGGCCGACGATTCGCCGTCCATGGCCGCCTGGGTCAGCTGTTTGGTGACCTCGACGGTGGTACCGACCGCCCACTGTCCACTGCGCACCGCCGTACCGACCGCCAGCCCGGCCGCCCGGAAAGCGCCGCGAAGCAGCCGCGCCTCATTACTGATCTGCCGCTGCTCTACATCCGAGCTGCGTTCCACGGCACGGGAACCCGGACGGACCACTTCCTGCCCGGTCCTGTCGTCTGCCACGTCACTACTCCGAAGTTCGCCAGGTGAACGAAACCGTCCACAGAATTATTGCTGCCGGCGGCCCCCCACGCACGGTGAACTCGGCAGCCATGCGAAGGCTACCCCGTCCACGCCCGGCGACACCCGCCCAACATGATCCCTGCCACCCGCCGAGGGAATGCGATACGGCTGTGTTGCCCGTCATTCTGACGGGCGAGTCCGCATAGCGGAACAGTGCGGAGGTGCAGTGTGACTGAGATCTCGGACCAGACAAACCGGAACTGGACCCCTGTCCTGAATTCCCAATAAGGCCCCGCTGCCGACGGGGTGCTAACTTGAGCGTGCCGGGTACAGCGGCTGGTACCGGGTAGGGGTAGGCAGGAGGGTTTCGTGCTACAGAGTGTTATCCCCCATTCCATTTTGGTGGAGCTCATAACGATTCCATTATTTACGGGGGCCATCGGCTACATCACCAACTGGACCGGTGTGCTGATGCTGTTCAAACCGATCGCGTTTCACGGAATCCGCACGCCCGGTCTCGCAATGGTATTTCCCTACTTGCCCAAGCGGATTCAGGTGCTGCCGCTACTGCAGTACGACGGACGGATGGGCTGGCAGGGCATCGTTCCTTCGCGCGCCGACAAGATGGCGTCCATCGCGGTGGACAAGGGGCTGGCCAAACTCGGTAGTGTCGCGGACTTCTATCGCGAACTCGAACCGGACAAGCTCGCTGAACATCTGACCGAGATAGCGGAAGTTCAGATTCGCGACATCGTGGAAGAGATCCTGCAGCGAGAACATCCGCAGCTCTGGTACAACCTCCCCACGCAGGTGCGGGAGTTGATCCACGAACGTGTTCGGCAGCAGTTGCCCGATATTCTGCGGGAACTCACCGATGAACTCGGCAACAACATCGATCAGCTGCTCGACGTCAAGCAGATGGTGATCCGCTACTTCCAGGCGCGACCGCAGTTGCTCAACAGCGTGTTTCAGGTGCTCGGCGCGAAAGAGCTACGATTCATGCAGAATTTCGGCTTCTACTTCGGCGCACCCATGGGCCTGTTACTGGTCGCCACCCTGCATCTGACCGGATGGTCGAGCCTGGTGGTGCTGCCGATCGGTGGAATCATTATCGGCTGGGTGGTGAACTGGGTCGGCATCAATATGATCTTCGCGCCCGCCTACCCGAAGTGGTGGTGCCCGTGGCGGCAGGGCCTGCTCATCAAGCGGCAGCCCGAAATCACCGAGGGCTACGCGGACCTGGTGTCGCGTGAGGTCATGACCATCGCCAATGTCGGCGACGAACTGCTCAACGGACCGCGCTCGGATCGCACCATCCAGATGCTCGAGGACACCCTGCGCCCGGCCGCCGACCGCGCGCTCGGCCCGGCCAAGGGAGCGGTCAGGTTCATGCTCGGTGGGCGCGACTACGACTCGCTGCAGTCGACACTCACGTCCGAGGCCGCGCGCATCGCGCCCATCGCCTTCGCCGATCCGGCGTTCAATGTGCAACAGAGCAAGCAGGTCTCGGAGTACATCGCCAAACAAATGGCGGCGCTGAAGCCACCGGAGTTCGTGGATATGCTGCGTTCGGCCATCAAACAAGACGAATGGCTTTTGTTCGTCCATGGCGGCGTGTTGGGACTGTTCGCGGGCTACGCTCACATCCTGGTCTTCGGAACAGAGGTAGCAGAGAAGTTTTGGCCGTAGAGGAAGCATGGACGTGACCGAATCCGCTTCGGACAACGACGATTACCCGGAGTTTTCCACCGAACTCGTGGTACGACCGACCCCACCGGTACCCGCGGTGCCGGAACCCGCGCGACCCGCGGCGGGCCCCGTGGGCAGCGTGGCGCGGGTGGCGTGGTCGGCGCTGGCCGGGGCGACGTCCTGGGGTCTCGGTACCGCGCTCGGCGTGACCGGGACCGTCCTGCGCGGCAGTCTGGCCGGGCAGCCGCCGCGCGACATTCTCTCCGACGCCCATGCCCAGGTGCGTGATTCGATGCGCCGCGCGCTCGGCGTTCATCCGACCGCCGAGGTCGAGGCCGCTCCCGAAACCTCCCCGGTGACCGAATTGCGGGCGCGCGGTGCGGAATTGCTGCGCCAGTCGGCCGACCTGCACTCCACGGACGTGAGCCATCCGGCCTACGCCCGCATTCTCGATCAGCTCGCCCCCGACGAAGCCCGGATCGTGCGCTACCTCTACCTCGACGGTCCGCAACCGGCCATCGACGTCCGCACCGGGCGCACCGGCAATGGTGGGCGGTTCAATCTCGTCGGCGACGACGCGGGTCTGCGCTACCCCGGCCGCATCGACGAATACCTCACCAACCTCCGCCGCCTCGGTCTCCTCGACTTCGGCCGCGAACCCCTCGGCAACCCCAACCGCTACCAGCTCCTCGAGTCCTTACCCGAGGTGCGGAAGTTGTTGAAAAGAGCCGGCTTCGGCACCAAGGTGCTCTACCGCAGCATCGAGCTCACCAGCTTCGGCGGGGGTTTCGTGCGGACCTGCCTACCGGTCCCGAGCCTGGATCAGGCGCTCTAACCGCGAATACCGGCAACCGCCACGGCATTCCACCGGCGCGGCGTGCGCCGCACCTTTCGACCCCGTCCCCCATCTTCATGCGGGGCATGCGCCCACCGTCATTCCGGCATGCTTTTGGCCGGAATCCACACCTGCTGCCCCAGAGTTGGATCCCGGCCGACAGCACACCGGGATGACGAGAGGCGCCACAGCACGCCGGGATGACAGGCGACGCAATCTCGGGCCTACGCGGTAGAGCGGGCCCTATGTCAGGCGTCGTCGGCGAGTTCGAGCCAGCGTTCCTCGGCAGCCTCTTTCTCGGCTTGGACCTGCTTGAGTTCGGTGCCGAGGGCGATAAGTTTGTCCGGGGTGGTGGCGGCTTCGGCGAGGGCGGCGTGTAGCTTTCGCTCGCGCTCGTCGAGCTTCTGGACGGCGCGCTCGAGTTTGGCGAGTTCCTTGCGGGCGGCGCGGTAGTTGGCCGAATCCGAGGAAGCGGAATTCGTGGCCGCACCGGATGTGGGCTTACCGGGCGCGGAGATACCGGCCTTACCGCCCATCAGGACAGCACGCTTCTTCAGGTATTCCTCGATGCCGCCGGGGAGGTTGGTGAGTTTGCCATCACCGAACAGGGCCCAGGTGGAATCACAGATGCGCTCGATGAGGTAGCGGTCGTGGCTGATCACCACCAGCGTGCCCGCCCAGCCGTCGAGCATGTCCTCCAACTGCTGGAGGGTATCGATATCCAGGTCGTTGGTGGGCTCGTCGAGCAGCAGGACATTGGGCTCGCTCATGAGGATGCGGGTGAGCTGGAGGCGGCGGCGCTCGCCACCGGACAGGTCACCGACGGGGGTGCGCTGTTTGGCCGGGGTGAAGCCGAGGCGTTCGGCGAGCTGGCCCGCGCTGATCTCCTTATCGCCCAGCATGATTCGCTGCGCGACATCCTGTACGGCTTCCAGCACGCGCATACCGACGGGCAAATCGTCGAGTTCCTGCCGCAACCAGCCTATTCGGATGGTCTGACCCTGAATCCGCTTGCCCGACTTCAGCTCTCCGTCACCGGCGAGAGCACGCAGCAGAGTGGTTTTGCCGGAGCCGTTCACCCCGACCAGGCCGACGCGTTCGCCGGGCGCGAGCCGCCAGGTCAGGTCACGCACGAGTTCACGATCATCGGGGGTGCTGAGGGTGACGTCCTCGAGCTCGATCACCACCCGTCCCAGGCGTTTGCGCGCGAAGGACGCCAACTGCACGGTATCGCGCGGTGCGGGCACATTCGCGATGAGCGCCTCGGCGGCCTCCACGCGATAGCGCGGCTTGGAGGTGCGCGCCTGCGGCCCGCGGCGCAGCCACGCCAGTTCCTTGCGGGCGAGATTCTGTCGCCGCGCCTCGTTCACATCGGCCTGCCGCGACCGTTCGGCGCGGGCGAAGATCCAGTCGTTGTAGCCGCCCTCGTAGGTTTCCACCTTGCCGCCCACCACCTCCCAGGTGCGGGTGGCGACGGTATCGAGGAACCAGCGATCGTGCGTGACGACGACGAGTGCGCTGCGGCGCGACAGCAGATGTTCGGCCAGCCACTGCACACCCTCGACATCGAGGTGGTTGGTGGGCTCGTCGAGGACCAGCAGATCGAGTTCGCGCACCAGCGCGGCGGCGAGGGCCACGCGGCGGCGCTCACCGCCGGAGAGATTGCCGACCAGGGCGTCCATGCCGAGGTCGGCAATGCCGATACCTTCGACCACGGAGCGAATCCGTGTATTGGACGCCCATTCGTGTTCGGCGACCCCATCCGTCATCTGATCCTCGGCCAGTCCCGCCAGCACGACATCACCCACGGTCGAACCCTCGGGCAGCACCCCACGCTGGGTCACCACGGCAATCCGCAATCCGCTCATGCGACTGACCCGCCCACTATCGGGCTCCTCGAGCCCGGTCAGCACCTCCAACAGCGTGGTCTTACCGCCACCATTGAGGCCGACAACCCCGATCCGCTCCCCCGCGTGCACGCCGAGTGAGACGTCATTGAGCAACGGCGCGATACCGAAACTCTTGTTGACCTGTTCAAGGTTGATGAGGTTGGACATGGATCCTTCTGGGTTGTGCCGACGGCGAATGCGGCGATGGCCGAGAGCCAGCCTACCGAGCAGCTCGACACCGGCTACGGGCCGCTCGACCCGGTCGCCTCGCCACCTCGGTGGCGGCAATGCCCAACTATCGGGCACAAGTCGCTGACCGAGCCGACCGTCCGCACCGAACTACCGAGGTCGAAGGCGCGACGTCGGCAGCCCCACCCACGTCAGTGCCGACACCGCGAGCTCGACCCGAGCGGGTGGACAGCCGACTCAGCCGCGGCCGGAGGGGTCGCTGATCCGTCGTGCACCCGGGACCGGGCCGCTGGCGGTGCGAACACTGCGGCAGACACCGGCTCCGGAGAGTTCGGCGGCGACCGCTACCGCGGCGTCCTCGCTGTCGCAGAGGAAGGCACAGGTCGGGCCGGAACCGGAGACGATTCCGGCCAGCGCTCCCGAGCTCACGCCCGCTCGAAGGGTGCGGCGCAGTTCGGGTTTCAGAGAGAGGGCCGCGGCTTGCAGGTCATTGCCGAGTAGCGGGGCGAGCTGATGTGGGTCGCCGGAGGCGAGGGCCTGGAGCAGGGCCTCCGGCGGGCCGAGGCGCGGTGGGTCGCCGACCTCGCGCAGGCGATCCAGTTCGTTGAAGACCGCCGGGGTGGACAGACCGCCCTTGGCCAGCGCCAGCACCCAGTGAAAACTATTGCGGGACAGGACCGGAAGCAGCTTCTCGCCGCGCCCCCGGCCGAGGGCGGTGCCGCCGTGCAGCGCGAAGGGAACGTCGCTGCCGAGTTCGGCGGCGATATCGGACAGATCCTCGCGGCTCAGACCCAGCTCCCACAGCTCATTGAGACCCACCAGCGCGGCGGCGCAGTCGGCACTGCCGCCCGCCATACCGCCCGCGACCGGAATGCCCTTATCGATGGCGATCTCCACCAGCGGCGCGCGCCCATCCAGATGGGCCAGGCGCACGGCCGCCTTCCAGACGAGATTGGTGCGGTCGGTGGGTACATCTGCCGCACCCTCCCCGGTCACCTTGACGGCGAGGGTGTCCGAGGGTGCGATCTTCACATCGTCGCCGAGCGAGAGCGCCTGGAAAACGGTAGTGAGATCGTGGTATCCGTCATCGCGCAGATCGCCCACCCCGAGGTGCAGATTCACCTTCGACGGGGCGCGCACGATCACGGGACTGGGCACAACTGACAGCACGGGGTAAAGCGTAATGCGCTCCGAGGCCAGTTTCCGACCACGTGCCGGGACACCGCGCACAACGCGAGGTCGAAGCACTGCGTCGCAGCACCCCCGTCATCCCAGGCATGCCGCCCCTCGTCGTCCTCGCCATCCCGACACCTCGCCATCCCGACACCTCGCCATCCCGACACCTCGTCATCCCGGCATGCTTTTGGCCGGGATCCACTACCCATCGGAGGTGGACCCCGGCCAAAGTGCCCCGGAAGGACAGGGGGAGCGGCGCTACAGCAGCGCTCGCCCGGTGGCGTCGATCCACCGGCCGGTGCCCCCGCGGGGATCCTCGCCGCCCTGCGACAGCGGATTCGCGACGATAGCGCGACCGGCATCCTGCCCTCCGATACCGATGCGGCCGGACTCGCGCACTACACCGCGGCGGTATTGCAGGGCATGTCACAGGGCGCTCGCGACGGTGCGAGCAGCGCTGAGCTGGGCAGAACCGCGGAATTGGCCATGCGTGCCTGGCCGGCGGAGACGATCGCCTGAACAATCGCCGGAATTCCTTCGATCACACACTTGCGTCAGGTACCCATGGGGGGTATCTTTCTGGGTGTCGGGATACCCCCACACCGTATTTTGTGGATACCCCCGCACCGTATGATGTACCGCGAGCGAAGGAGACCGTCATGGCCACCAGCACCTACACCGTCACCGGAATGACCTGTGGCCACTGCGTCGGATCGGTCACCAAGGAGATCGGCAAGATCGACGGGGTCACCAGTGTCGACGTGGACCTCGCCAGCGGCCTGGTCAAGATCGAGTCGGCGGCCCCGATCGCGGATGCCGACGTTGTCGCAGCCGTGGACGAGGCCGGCTACGAGGTGGCGAACTGATATGAACGATCGACTGAAGTTCGCCGCATTCGGCGGCGGCTTGGTCGTCTTGTTCGGGGCCGCGCTCGGGATCGGCGCCCTGGTGGGCGACCCGAGCCCGGCCCCCGAACACGACACCATCCGAACCGAGGCCATCGACAGCCTGGGTCTGTCCGACAGCGAGTCCGGATACACCCTCGGCGAGATCACCGCACCCGCCGCCGCGAATCAGCCCGGCGCCCTGACTTTCCGGATCACCGGCCCGAACGGGACCGTGACCGCCTACGACAAACAGCACGAGAAGGACCTGCACCTGATCGTGGCCCGATCCGATGCCAGCCAATTCCGGCATGTGCATCCGACCATGGCCGCCGACGGCACCTGGTCCATCGATTGGAAGTGGAACGAACCGGGTACCTACCGGGTGTTCGCCGATTTCGCACCCAGCGGAGGATCGGGCGATCTGACGCTGAGTCGGACCTTCACGGTCGCCGGGAACACGGTGGACCGGCCCCTGCCACCGGCATCGCGGACCGCCGAGGTGGACGGCTATCGCGTCACCCTCACCGGCGATCTGTCCACTGCCGGAGGCGAATTGAAGTTCACCGTCGCCCGCAACGGGAAGCCGGTCACCGATTTACAGCCCTACCTGGGCGCGTATGCGCACCTGGTGGCGCTGCGGGCCGATGATCTGGCATACCTGCACGTACATCCACAGGGCGAGGTGGGCAGGACGCCACCCGGCCCCGAGGTGGCGTTCCACGCGGAGGCACCGACCGGCGGCGAATACCGCCTGTACCTGGACTTCTCACATAACAACGCGGTTCATACCGCCGAATTCACCATTGCGGCAAACGCACCCGCCACGGACGCACCCGCGCCCGGAGGACACGGAGGAGGTCACTGATGAGCGCGCCAGCCACTGAACGGTCCGTCGAACTCGAGATTGGTGGCATGACCTGCGCCTCCTGCGCCTCCCGAATCGAGAAGCGGCTCAATAAGATCGATGGCGTCACCGCGACGGTGAACTATGCCACCGAGAAGGCGAAGATCAACTTCCCGGAGTCGGTCGACGCCTCCGATCTGATCGAGCAGGTCACCGAGGCCGGGTACACGGCCGCCGTTCACACCACCGAACCGGTGAAAACCGAGTCGGCCGACAGTGATTCGAAACCCAGCGCCACTCGGGAGCTGCGGCACCGACTACTCGTGAGCCTCGCGCTGGCGCTGCCGGTGGTGGCCATGGCCATGATTCCGGCGCTGCAATTCACCAATTGGCAGTGGCTTTCGCTGACCCTGGCCGCACCCATCGTGGTGTGGGGTGGTGCGCAGTTCCACCGTGCCGCCTGGATGAACGCCAAGCACGGTACGGCCACCATGGACACGCTGATCTCGCTGGGCACCATCGCCGCCTTCGGGTGGTCGGTGTACGCGTTGTTCTTCGGCAACGCCGGTACGCCCGGCATGAAACACCCGTTCACCCTGACGATTTCGCGTGGTGACTCGACTGCCGCGCTGTACTTCGAGGTGGCGGCGGTACTGATCGTGGCCATTCTGGCCGGGCGGTACTTCGAAACCAGGTCCAAGGAGAAGGCCGGTTCGGCGCTGCGGGCGCTACTCGAGCTCGGCGCCAAGGATGTGTCGGTACTGCGCGGTGGCGTGGAAGTCCGGATCCCGGTCGGCGATTTGAAGGTCGGCGACGAGTTCCTGGTGCGGCCCGGCGAGAAGATCGCCACCGATGGCGTTGTGATGAAGGGCAGTTCAGCCCTCGATATGAGCATGCTGACCGGTGAGCCGGTACCCGTCGAGGTGGGCCCCGACGATCAGGTGGTCGGCGCGACCGTGAACGCGGGCGGCATGCTGACCGTGCGTGCCACCCGGGTCGGCGCGGATACCCAACTGGCGCAGATGGCACTGCTGGTGGAGGACGCGCAGAACGGTAAGGCGGAGGTACAGCGTCTCGCCGATCGGGTATCCGGTGTGTTCGTCCCGATCGTCATCGCCATCTCTGTTGCGGCGCTGGGCTTCTGGCTCGGTACCGGTGCGGCCGTGGCGACCGCGTTCGGCGCCTCGGTAGCGGTGCTGATCATCGCCTGCCCGTGCGCCCTGGGCCTGGCCACCCCGACCGCGCTACTGGTCGGCACCGGACGTGGTGCGCAGCTGGGGATTCTGATCAAGGGTCCGCAGGTGCTGGAATCGACTCGACGCATCGATACCGTGGTGCTCGATAAGACCGGCACCGTCACCACCGGGAAAATGTCGCTGGCGGAAGTGATTGCGGCCGATGGCGTGGACTCGAGCGAATTGCTCGCGGTGGCCGCCGCGGTGGAGCACGGCTCCGAACACCCGGTCGCCAAGGCCGTGGTGGACGGCGCGAAATCCAAGGGTCTGTCCCTGGAAGTCGTGGAGCAGTTCGTATCCCACGGTGGCAAGGGTGTGCAGGGCCTGGTCGGTGAGCGGGCGGTCGTCATCGGACGCACCGAACTGCTCGACGACTGGTCGGTGTCGGTGCCGGAGCCCCTGGCCGAGGCCAAGTCGCAGGCCGAAAAAGCCGGACACACTGCCATCCTGGTCGCCTGGGACGGTCGGGCCCGCGGTGTCCTGGTGATTGCCGACGCCATCAAACCCACCAGCGCCGAAGCCATTACGGACCTGAAGGCCCTCGGCCTCACCCCCGTCCTCCTGACCGGCGACAATGCCGCCGCAGCCCGCACCGTCGCGGACAAGGTCGGTATCGACGAGGTGATCGCCGAGGTCCTGCCCAGCGACAAACTCGACGTCATCAAGCAGCTCCAGGACCGAGGCAAGGTAGTGGCGATGGTCGGCGACGGTGTCAACGACGCCGCCGCCCTGGCCCAGGCCGACCTGGGCCTGGCCATGGGCACCGGCACCGACGTAGCCATCGAAGCCAGCGATATCACCCTGGTCCGAGGCGACCTCCGGACAGTGGCGGCAGCCATCCGCCTGTCCCGGGCCACCCTGCACACCATCAAGGGCAATCTCTTCTGGGCCTTCGGCTACAACGTCGCCGCCATCCCCCTGGCAGCGGCCGGCCTGCTCAACCCCATGCTCGCCGGAGCCGCCATGGCCCTGTCCAGCGTCTTCGTAGTGAGCAATAGCCTCCGCCTGCGCCGCTTCAAGTAATCCAACGAATCCGAACGGACCGCTCAACATCCCAAACGGATGCCTGAGCGGTCCGTTCGTCATACTCCGGCTCGCCCAACCGCCCGACGGCCGACGCACCATGGCAGACTCGCCCCCAGCTATCCACAATCGAGCCCAGAGGACATCTCTTGACTGCCCCCACCGGCCCCGATGGGCTGCTCAGTGTTGCCGAATACCTGACCGCGACCGACGTTATGGTCTCTGCGGTCGACCCCGATGCACCTGGGGCACCGCGGGTTTCGTTCCCGGTGCCGGATGGTTGGCAGCAGCTGGACCGGACCATGTTTCCCGGGACCTCCGGCGTGTGGGCCACCACGCCCGAGGACGGCTGGGCCGACAACGCCGTCCTGATGATCGCGCACTTCTCCAAGCCGGTCGACCCCGAAACCCTGCTCGCCTGCGGTTTCACCGACGCCCGCCGGCTGCCGGAATGGCACGAACTCGACACCCACATCGGCGAATTCGACGGTTACCCGTCTTCAGCCATCACCGGCACCTACGCGGTCCCACCACTGACGCTGTGGGCATACAACCGCTACCTCATCGTGAGCGCCAACGACGACCAGTACCTGGTCCAGCTGACCGTCACCGTCCGCACGGACCGCGACGGCTCGGCAGCGTCCGACATCGTGGCTGGGCTGTCGGTTACTGTCTGACGGCCGTGCCCGCCAAGCCCATCCCACAGCGACGCCGAGCCGTATGCGGCGGCCCACCGGATGAAGTTGGCGGCTGGCTCGGTCAGCCCTGTTCGGCGAGGCGGACGAAGGCGGCGGTGTCGAGGGTTTCACCTCGGGCGGTGGGGGCGATTCCGGCTGCGAGGAGGCGCTTTTCGGCTTCTGCGGGGGAACCGGCCCAGGCTGCCAGGGCGGCGCGGAGGGTTTTGCGGCGTTGGGCGAAGGCCGCGTCCACCACCGCGTAGACGCGTTTGCGGAAGGCGTCGTCCTGGGGCCAGGGGGAGGTTTCGAAGCGGTCGATTCGGACCAGACCGGATTCGACTTTGGGGACCGGCCAGAAGATTTGGCGGCCTACCGTGCCCGCGCGGCGGACGGGGCCGAAAAAGCCCGCTTTGACGCTGGGGACGCCGTAGATGCGGCCGCCCGGTTCGGCTGCCAGGCGGTCGGCTACCTCCAGCTGGACCATTACCAGAGCTGTTCGGATGGTGGGGAATTCGGCCATCAGGGTGAGGAGGACGGGGACCGCCACGTTGTAGGGGAGGTTCGCCACCAGGGCGGTGGGGGCGGCGGGGAGGTCGGCGGCGGTGACCTTCATGGCGTCGGCGGGAACCACCGTCAGGCGGTTCTTCAGCTCGGGGGCCCGGGCGGCGACGGTGTCGGGCAGGGCGCGGGCCAGGACGGGGTCGATCTCCACCGCGATGACCTGGTCCGCCATATCGAGCAGGGCGAGGGTCAGCGAGCCGAGTCCCGGGCCGACCTCCATGACCACATCGTCGCGAGTAACTCCGGCTGTCGTCACGACGCGGCGCATGGTGTTGGCGTCGTGGACGAAGTTCTGGCCGAGCTGTTTGGTGGGGCGCACGCCCAGCCGGTCGGCCAGCTCCCGCACTTCGGCGGGACCTAGAAGAGCGGCTTGACCACGGGCGACATCGGGCTCGGACACGCCGCCAAACGTATCAACCCCGGCCGGGCGGCCCGCGCACCACGCCCTCACGTAGTACGAACCGGCATGCCTGCGCTCCAGGACCGACCACCACGGACGTGATCGCCGCCCCCCGGAGCGGGTACGGCCGCGTTCACTCGCGGTGAGCTCAGTACTCCGACGGACGCCGCCGGTCGTCCGACCCGAACAGCAAGCGCACCAACACCACCGCGCCGCAGTCCGCGGTCGACTGGGGCGGGGGAATTCAACCAGCTGGCTTGTCGGTGCGAGAGCGCCCGGTCGATCCGGCCCGCACTCGGCCGGGATCCACCCGCTCAGTGTGCCGACAGAGGTGGTGGATTCGGCTGAAAAGCATGCCGGAATGACGCTGTCGGACGGCGTCACGTCTCAGGGCTGGGTCGGGGTGGACAGCACGCGCGCGACGAAACTCTCGATCGCCGTCCACATCTCCGGATTGAGCTCGGTGTGCTGCCCCATGCCGACCACGGTGGCGAAGTCGACGCCATTGGCGGCGAACTGAGCGGCCAGAGCGGCGTGCAGCGGGGAGGGAACCACCGTGTCGGCGGCATTGAGCAGCAATAGGATCGGGGCGTCGTAGCCGCTGGTGGGTACGGTCATGTAGGTGTCGATGGCGGCGCGGAACCGGGGGTCGCCGAGCGGACGGGAGAACAGCTCACCGAGCGCGACGCCCTGTGTCAGTTTTGCGATATCCGCGAAGCACTTACTTCCGGCCTCATCGAGAATGCTCGTGCCGAGCGGAGTCAAGTAGCTGTCCAGATCGAGCTCAGGATGGGTCTCGCGCAGTCCGGCGAACATCATCACGACGAAACCGTTGATCATGGCGCCCGACGTGCCCGGGATCTCGGGGAAGTAGGGACCGCCGAGGGGGACGAGCTTTTCCACGTCGGAGGACGGGTCGACGGCGATGGTGCCGCGGAAGTCGAGGTCCGGAGCCAGCGCCGACTGGAGATTGGCAGTGCCGAGCGCGGCATGGCCGCCCTGCGAGAAGCCGGTGACGGCCCAGCTGCGCGACAGGTCGGGGCGGGCGGCGCGAGCGGCCTTCACCAGGTCGATGGTCGCCGTCGCCTCGGAACGCAGTTCGAGATACGGGTGCGGTCCCGTCTCGAACCGACCGAGGCCGAGCAGGTCGGGAGCGACGACGGCGAAGCCCTTGTCGACGAAGTACTGGAGAATCGCGTCTTCCTGGGGACGGCTGAAAACACTCGAGGCGCTTTGCCCGCCGCAACCGGGTCCGAGTCCGGAGGTGCCGTGGTCATAGGCCATGATCGGCCACCCACCGGCCGGAGCCGGTCCTTCGGGCAGCATGAGCGCACCGCTGGCTGGCACCGCTTCACCATTCGAGCGCGTGGTCCAGTAGTCGACGGAGTAGCCGTTGGCCGCCCCGCGCCACCCGGCGGGCTGGGCCGCCACCGTGATCGGTGTCCCTTCGGCCGCCGCCTGCGCCGGAGCTCCGGGCACGCTCAGCAGCGCACTCGCCGAGATCGTGGCCGCCGCCAGGGCACGCGTCCATCCACCGAGCACTCGCATCAATCCTCCATCTGGGCCCCGACCCGGTTATTCGACCGGTCGAAGCCTAACGGAGTTGATCATCAGTCCAGATGAGAGTTCTCTGGCAATTTGCCCACCGGGACAGGGTGGACTTCAACAGGGATTCAAGGTTTGCCAGCGTGTAACCAGCACGCATGCCGCCCAGTTCGACCCCGCCTCCGAACCCGCACGCGCCATTGACCGCATCTATAACTTGTTCTAATTTCGGTCGATGAACCGCAGATACGACGGACGTCGCGTCATTGTCACCGGAGCCGGCTCGGGAATCGGTCAGGGCATCGCCCTGCGACTACTTGCCGAGGGCGCTCACCTGGTCGCCGCCGACATCAATGCCACCGGACTCGCCTCCACCGTGGAGGCCGCCCCTGCCGACCAGCGCGAGCGGTTGCGCACCATGGAATTGAATGTCGCCGACCAGGCATCGACCCTCGCCACCGTCACCGAGGCGATCGAATTCCTCGGCGGGCTCGATGTTCTCGTCAATGCCGCGGGCATCATGCGCGCCGGACACCTGCACGAGATGCCCCTGGAAACCTGGAATCAGGTGATCACGGTGAACCTCACCGGCACCTTCCTGATGATTCAGGCCGCCCTGCCGCAGCTGCTGGAATCGCAGCACTCGGTAATCGTGAACTTCTCCTCCACAAGCGCTTTCGGTGCCGCCCCGTATATGGGCGCGTACGCGGCGTCGAAGGCCGGAGTCAATGCGCTCACCCACTCCCTCGCCCTCGAATACTCGAAAAAGGGTCTGCGCGCGGTGAATATCGTTCCGGGCGGCATCAGCACCGCCATCACAGCCGGGCTGGATGTGCCCGCCGACGCGGACTGGAGCCTGATGGCGCGACTGCCGGGCTGGCTCGAGGGTGGGGCGCTCGGCAAGCCGGAGGACATCGCCGGTGTGGTGGCGATGGTGGCGTCCGAGGACGGCCGCTATATGACCGGCACCGAACTCCGCGTCGACGGCGGTGCGCTGATGTAGCCGAAACGACGGAGGACGGGAGTCAGCTCAGGCCCATGCGGCTGGTGCAGGAGGGCCAGGCACCCCAGCCCTGACGCTGACGGGTCACCTCGGCGATGGCGATCTGCTCTTCGCGAGTGGCCAGGTCGGCGCGGGGCGCGTAGCGGGTGCCGCCCTGACGCTGCCAGGTATTCAGGTCGAACTGAATGCCGCCGTAGTACCCATTGCCGGTATTGATGGCCCAGTTGCCACCGGATTCGCACTGGGCCAAGGCATCCCAGGTGGCCCCGTCCTGAACCTCCGGCACCTCGGTGCCCGGCTTCGCACCCTTGCGCACCGTCTTCGGCTGAGCCGGGACGAGAACGTTCGAGTCGATCAGCTCCCGGCCCGCCTCCTTGCCGTTCACGATGGAGACCGCGAACGTCGCGTCGTGTACGCCGGGTACGCCCGGATTCTCCACGACGGTGCGGCTCATATTGAGTTCCGGATCCTCGATGACGATTTCCGGCGGATCCAGTGCCAGCCCGCGCTCGGTGTGATTCTCGACCACGCGGCGGGTGACGACGATCTTCATGCCATCGGAGAGCGGGGTACTCGCGGCCGGTTCCACGGTGTCCTGATTGACCAGCGGACGGCCCTGCACCTTCAGTAGTTCACCGACGGTGGGCGCGGCCAGCCGAACCAGCATGGGAGCGCCGCCGTTATCGGCGAGTTCGAGGGTGCGCGGACTGGTGACGAGCAGCTGTCCGCCTTCCAGCGGCAGCGGTGTCGGCCGGGCCGGGGAGGTGAATACATCGCTGGGCAGGCTCAGTTTGACCAGCGCCTCGGCGACGGTGAGCGCGGTGGTCCACACCTTCTGCTGCTGGCCGTCGACGGTGAGTGCGACCTCGCGGGCCCGGTTCAGCGTAATGGTGTCGCCGTCGGAGACCTTCGAACTCGCCGTCGGGCTGACGTCGTCCTTGCTGTCGATCGAGAATCCGGCCGCCTTCACCACACCGCGCACATCGAGGTACATGGTGCTCTGGGTGATTTTCTGGCCGTCCACCACGACGGTGACCGTCTTGTGGTTCAGGATGGCCAGTCCCGCGCCGACGATGAGCGTGACGAGCATCGCCGCGATCGCGCCGTACAGCAATGGCGATCGCGACGAGTTGATCTTAATCAACGCGTTCATGGGGAATCCCGGCATGGTCACAGTACGATAACGAGGGGGTTAGGAATTGACAACCTAAACGCGCGTACCGGCGTGTTTCACAATAACGAACCGATATCGAACTGCAGGTTGGTCACGATTCGGCTAGATCATAGTGAGACAAACCACATCGCGCGAGTCGGGGCCGACCTCGCACAATTCCTGCGAGCTACCTCCGTCATTCCGGAGCCGCCCTCGTCATTCCGGCATGCTTTTGGCCGGAATCCACACCCCTTATGAGTGATCCTGGATCCCGACCGCACACATGCCGAGATGACGAGCCCCCTACGTGGGGACACACCGGATGACGCGGCTCAGATTCCGTACACCCGCCGCGCATTCGCGGTCGTGATCTTGGCCAGCTTCGCCGGGTCCTGTTCGCGCACCTCCGCCAGCGCCCGCACCGTGTACGGCAGGCAGTACGGCTCGTTCGGCGCGCCCCGGAACGGATGCGGGGTCAGGAACGGCGCATCGGTTTCCACCAGGATCAACTCGTCCGGAACCAGCTTCGCCGCCTCCCGCAATTCATGAGCGTTCTTGAAACTCACGGTGCCGGAGAAACTCAGCACATAGCCCTCTTCCGCGCATGCGATGGCCATGTTCGCGTCGGAGGAGAAGCAGTGGAAGATCACCGTCTCGGGCGCGCCCTCATCCAGCAGTACCGCCAGCAGATCGTGATCGGCCTCGCGGTTGTGGATCATGAGCGGCTTGTCGAGGCGTTTGGCCAGGTCTATATGCCAGCGGAAACCCTCGACCTGCTCCTCGATATCGGCGCAGCCGTCGAGTTTGCCGGGCCAGTAGTAGTCCAGACCGGTCTCCCCGATGGCGACCACGCGCTCGTCAGCGGCGAGTTTCTCCAGCTCGGCCTTGGCGGCGTTGTCGAGCGCGTTGGCCCGCGTCGGGTGCAGTGCGACCGCCGCGAACACCCGCAGATCCCAATTCGCCGCACGGACCGCGAACCGGGCGGCATCGAGATCATCGGCGATCGTGACCACCTGGCGCACACCGACGGCTTCGGCCCGATCGACAATGGCCGCAACCGATTCCGCATCGGTCGCACCGCACGCGTCGAGGTGCGTATGCGCGTCCACCAGGGGGGACAGCGGTTCCGGCGGTTCCGGTGCGGGTCGGGTGTTACGCATCGACACCACCGGTTCCAGGGATATTGAGGCGAGCGGCTGGGGGCACGCAGATTAGAGTAGACACACCATGAGTGCATCCGATCGCCCCTCCTTTTATGTCACCACGGCCATCGCGTACCCGAACGGCGCGCCGCATATCGGACACGCCTACGAGTACATCTCGACCGATGCGCTCGCCCGCTTCAAGCGGCTCGACGGATTCGACGTGTTCTTCCTGACCGGTACCGACGAGCACGGCCAGAAGGTGCAGCAGGCCGCGAAGGCCGCCGGTGTACCGGAGGCGGAGTACGCGGCGGGCAACTCCGATGTGTTCGAACGCATGGACAAGGCCCTGGAGATCTCCTTCGATCGGTTCATCCGGACCACCGATTCCGATCACCACGCGGCGTCGGTCGCCATCTGGGAGCGGATGGCCGCCAGTGGCGATATCTACCTCGACACCTACGCGGGTTGGTACTCGGTGCGCGACGAGGCCTTCTACACCCCCGAGGAGACCACCGTCCTCGAGGACGGCACCCGCATCTCGACCGACACCAAGACGCCGGTCGAGTGGACCGAGGAGTCGAACTACTTCTTCCGCCTGTCCAACTATCAGGACAAGCTGCTCGAGTTCTTCGAGCGGCACCCGGAATTCATCGCGCCCTCGACGCGACGCAATGAGATCGTCTCCTATGTGAAGGCGGGCCTGAAGGACCTGTCCATCTCCCGCACCACCTTCGACTGGGGTGTGCCGGTACCGGGCGATCCGGCGCACGTCATGTACGTATGGGTGGACGCGCTCACCAACTACCTCACCGGTGCCGGCTTCCCCGATACGAATTCCGAATCATTCCAGAAGTTTTGGCCCGCGGATGTGCACATCATCGGCAAGGACATCACGCGCTTCCACTGTGTGTACTGGCCCGCGTTCCTGATGTCGGCGGGGATCGAGTTGCCGAAACGCGTTTTCGTGCACGGGTTCCTGTACAACAAGGGCGAGAAGATGTCGAAGTCGGTCGGCAATGTGGTCGATCCGATGGAGCTCGTCGACACCTACGGGCTGGACGCGGTGCGGTTCTTCCTGCTGCGGGAGATCTCCTACGGGCAGGACGGCTCCTACAGCCATGAGGCCATTGTGGGGCGGATCAATTCCGATCTGGCCAATGAGTACGGCAATCTGGCGCAGCGCTGCTTGAAGATGGTCGCGCGCGACTTCGGAAGTGCCGTACCGACTCCCGGTGAATTCACCGAGGAGGACACGGCGCTGCTCGACCGTGCCCGTGGACTGCTGGAGAAGGTGCGCGCCGAATACGACCAGCAGCAGCTTCATCTCGGCCTGGAGCACCTGTGGCTGACCCTCGGCGAGACGAACCGCTACTTCTCGTCGCAGGCACCGTGGACACTGGCCAAGTCGGGTACGCCCGAGGACGTCGCCCGGGAGGGCACCGTGCTCTACGTGACCATGGAGGTGCTGCGGATCGTGTCGATCCTGGTGCAGCCGGTGATTCCCGGTGCGGCGGGCAAGATTCTGGATCTGCTGGGCCAGACCGGACGCGAATTCGCCGATGTCGCCACCGCACTCGAGCCGGGTATCACGCTGCCCGAGCCGGAGGTCGTATTCCCGAAGTACGTGGAGCCCAAGGCATAAGCCGCCCTCACCCGTCATTCCGGCATGCTGCCCCGGCGCGTCGGGTTACGCACCGAGGTGACGGGTGGGCTGTCAGGGCGTCAGTTTCGTGACCGTGCCGAGGAAACTGGTGGCGTACAGCGAGTGCGAGTCCCAGCCCGGACCCGAGCCGAACCGCACCGAGGTGACGAACGGAAGCCCTTCGGCGACAACACAGGTGCGGGCGGTATCGGGATCGACACGTACCACCTGTCCCGCCAGATTCAACGCCACGTACACCGCACCGTCGGCGCCGACGGTGAGATCGTCGGCGGAGTTGAGCGGCCCCAGGCCCGGCACGGTAATGCGGAGCGGCGGCACGTCCGGGCGATCGATATCAATGGCGGCGATTGTCGTGGTGGCGTCGAATGTGGTGGAGACGAACAGCTTTCGACTGGCCGGGTCATAGGCGAGTCCATTGGTGGAGGTCAGCTGCGGAGCCAATGGCGCGGTGCTGCCGTCGGGGGCGATACGGGTGAGCGTGGTGTCCGCGCCCAGATCGCGACTGACGACGAAGCCGCCATCGGGGAGTCGGGCCAGACCGTTGGGCATACTGAGTCCGGTCGCCACGGTGGTCACCGCGCCGGTATTCAGGTCGATGGCGCGGATGGCGCCGTCAGGTATGCCGGATAGCCCACTGCGCAGGGCATTTCCGGAGTTCACATAGGCGGTGTCGCCGGAAACGACTATGCCGCCCGGGGCTTCCACGGTGGCGGCGAGCGTGCGGGTGCCGTCGGCGGCGAGGCGGTGAACTCCCCCGCCGGAGCCGGTCAGCGAGATTTCGGAGAGCAGCAGTCCGCCGCGGTTGTCGAAGCCGAGGTTCTCCAGCGAGCCGAAGCCGGATGCCACGGTGGTCTTGGTCCACTGTTCACAGGCCGGTACGGCGGTGTCGGCGACCGCAGGTCCGATCCCGGTTACGGTCGCGAGAACTCCCAGTTGGATGGCGGCGATACCGCCGGTCAGGGCTGCCCGAATTCGCATTCCCATACGGTAATCGCCAATGGTGCGGGAAATCTACCGTCACGTGAACAGCGAAAATGCCTGTCGCCCAGACAGTTTGCCTCGCCCTCTCGGACCGGTACGGACCAGCGGTGATCACCGGGCACTTCCAGGCGCGTGCTCGGTGAAGTCACTCACAGCGAAACTGTCAGTCCGATAATCGAGATCGACTCCGGATCGGGCGAGCACTCGGTAACCGCCTGTTGTCCACGGCCCACCGACGGCATCGACATCCCCAGCTCATCATCACGAATCCACCGGTAGCCCAACCGGCGACATTTACTGCAACCGGCGGTTATACAAAAACCGACCGACCAATATGTCTCAGACAGTTACCCTCGATCGATGCTGTCGCGGACGTAGTTACCGTCGGGTAGCCTCTATGCATCCCGGCTATCGAATGAATTGCTCCCTACTTCCCAGGAGTTTCCGTGTCGCATTCTCGATTCGAGGCGATCGGCGCTTATCTACCGTCGAAACGCGTCACCACCGAAGAACTCGTATCCCAGTTGAAAGCATCACCCGGCTTCGATCTCGAAAAGATCACTGGCGTTAAGGAACGGCGCTTCCGCTCGACCGAGCCCGATAATCTCGAGGATTCATTCACACTTGCCATGAACGCGGTGGAGGACTGTCTTTCGAGGTCACAGTACTCTGGCAGCGATCTGGACGTGATCATCTCCACCTCGATCACGCGCAGTAAAGACGGCACCAAGATGTATATGGAACCGTCGTTCGCCGGTGCCATCGGCCGTGCTATCGGGGCACGCGAGGATGTTATCGCCTTCGATCTCTCGAATGCCTGCGCTGGCATGCTCACCGGAACCTACATTCTCGATCGAATGATTCGTTCGGGCACTGTTCGGCGCGGAATTGTAGTCAGCGGTGAGGCCATCACGCCTATCGCGGAAACCGCGGTCGAAGAAATATCCGAGAAATACGATCTGCAATTCGCTTCGCTCACCGTCGGTGACTCCGGTGCGGCCGTCGTATTGGATCAGGCGGTCGACGACGCCGACAAGATCCACTACATCGAGCTGACCACGGCATCGGAGTTCTCGCACCTCTGCCTGGGCATGCCCAGTGAGAAGTCGCAGGGCGTTGCGCTCTACACCGATAACCGGAAGATGCACAACGAGTCGCGGTTCCTGCTGTGGACCGACACGCAGGGCGGGTACCTGGAGAACCAGGGCGGCAGCTTCGCCGACGAGAATTTCGACTACATGATCCACCACCAGTTCGGCGCGGGTGCCATTCCGTACATGAATGCCATCGCCGAGCGCGAGTTCGGCGTACCGATGCCGCCAGATCTCAATGTCATCGAGAAGTACGGAAACACTTCCACCACTTCGCATTTCATCGTGCTGCACGATCAGCTCAGCCAGCAGTCGATTCCGTCCGGATCCAAGGTCCTGATGGTTCCGGCCGCTTCCGGCGTGGTCGCCGGGTTCCTGTCCACCACGATTTCATCCCTGAAGGTCTGACATGGGCGTGCGCATCAAATCCACCGGCACCAGCCGGGATACCACCGACACCTTCAGCATTGTCGAGCACAGCGCTCGCGCGGCGAAGCAGAGCCTGGAGCGGGCCGGCGTGCGGCCCGATCAGGTCGGCGTGCTGATCAATACCGGGGTCTTCCGCGATAACAACACCGTGGAACCGGCCATCTCGGCGCTGATTCAAAAGGCCGCCGGTATCGGGCTCGACTACACGAAGGAAGATCCGCGGTCGTTCTCCTTCGATCTCATGAACGGCGCGGTCGGTGTACTGAACGGCGTGCAGGTGGCCCAGTCGGTACTGGCTACCGGTAGCGCCGACCATGTGCTGCTGGTCTCCGGTGACACCCACCCGTCGCTGTCCCGCGGCGTCGGCGACGACGAATTCCCCTATGCCACCTCCGGTGCCGCGCTCCTGCTGGAGATCACCGAGGAGCCGGAGGGCTTCGGCCGGGTGCACACGGTGTCGGGTGCGGGTACGCCCGCCGTCGAGTCCTATGTCGATATTTCGACCATGGGCAATCAGGGTCGCGGGCTCATGACCGTCGACCGGGAACCGGATGCCGAAGACCGGCTGCTCGCGGTCGCCGCTCGGGCAGCTCGGGCCGCGCTCGGCGAGGCGGGTGAATTCGATCCCGCCACAACGGTATTGATTGCCTCCACGCCGAGCGCGGCGTTCCCGGAGCGGCTGGCGGCCGAATTGGGTATCGCGGCGGAGGCGGTGCGGACTCCCGACCTGTCGCAGGGCGACCCGCACACTGCCACCCTGTCTCTGGCCTATGATGCTGCGGCGCAGGATGATTCGCTGAGCGAGTTCGCCCAGGTGTTGTTCGTCGCCGCCGGTGCCGGGCCGTCCGCCGCGGCCGTGCTCTACCGGCTGCCCGCCCTCGCCGGAGCCACGGCGTGACCGCTGGGACCTATTGGAAGGCCCTCGACCGCTTTCGGGCGGTCGTGGCCGACCAGCCGGACCGCGAGGCGGTGATTTTCCCGGACGGTAAGAGCCCGGCCGGGCTGCCGGATTACGGGACGCTCAGCTACCGCGAGCTCGACGCCTGGTCCGACACCATCGCCGAGCGGCTCACGGCCGCCGGTGTCGGTCGCGGCACCCGCACCATCGTGCTGGTACTGCCCAGCCCCGAGCTGTACGCGATCATGCTGGGGCTGTTGAAGATCGGCGCGGTACCCGTAGCCATCGATCCGGGTATGGGGCTGACCAAGATGCTGCGGTGCCTGCGCGCCGTCGATGCGGAAGCCTTTATCGGTATTCCGCCCGCACATGCCGCCCGGGTGCTGTTCCGGCGCTACTTCCGCGATGTTCGAGTGACGGTCACGGTCGGCAAGCGTTGGTTCTGGGGAGGACCCACGCTGGCGAGCTGGGGCACCACACCGGCCGGGCAGCTCCCGGAGCGGGTGCCCGCACCGGACGACGAACTGCTGCTCATCGCCTACACCACGGGCAGTACCGGTCCCGCCAAGGCGGTCGAGATGACGCACGGAAACCTCTCGGCCATGGTCGATCAGGTGGATGCGGCCCGCAATCGGGTGGCACCGGGCACCTCGCTCATTACGCTGCCGCTGGTCGGCATTCTCGATATGCTGCTCGGCTCGCGGTGTGTACTGCCGCCACTGATTCCGAGCCAGGTCGGTTCCACCGATCCGGCACATGTGGTCGATGCCATCAATCGGTTCGGGGTGCGGACCATGTTCGCCTCACCCGCCGTCCTGATTCCGCTACTCCGGCATCTGGAGAAGCAGGGCACGGAAGTGCCTACGCTGCACAGCATCTACTCTGGTGGCGCGCCCGTGCCGAACTGGTGCATCGCGGGCCTGCGTGAGGTGTTGAACCCGGATGCGGAGATTCACGCCGGATACGGGTCCACCGAGGCACTGCCCATGTCGACCATCGAATCGCGGGAACTGTTCAACGGGCTGGTGGTGCGGGCGCAGCAGGGCGAGGGCACCTGTATCGGGCGGCCCAGTGCGGGCGTGCGGGCACGGGTTGTCGCGATTACCGATGAGCCGATTCCGACCTGGGCCGATGCCGACGAGCGATCCGGAGACCTGTACGCCACCAATGGTATTGGTGAGCTCGTGGTCTCCGGGCCGAATGTCAGTACGCGGTACTACTGGCCGCAGGAGGCCAATGTCGCGGGCAAGATTCACGATGGCGATGTGATCTGGCACCGCACCGGCGATCTCGCCTGGCTCGACGCCGAGGGCCGAATCTGGTTCTGCGGGCGCAAGAGTCAGCGTATTCACACCGCCGACGGTCCGGTGTTCACCGTGCAGGTCGAGCAGGTTTTCAATATCGTGCCCGGCGTGGCCCGGACCGCTCTCGTCGGTGTCGGCGAGCGCGGACGGCAGCAGCCGGTGCTGTGTGTGGAGGCCGATCAGGGCGCAGACGTCGACTCGGTCTCCGTGGCGCTGCGGCAGCGCGCGGCCGAATTCGAGGTCACCGCCAAGGTTTCCCGATTCCTGTTCCATCCGAAATTCCCCGTCGATATTCGGCACAATGCCAAGATCGGCCGCGAGCAGTTGGCGGTCTGGGCGGAACGTCAGCTCGGAGCGGAGAAACGATGAAAGTACTGGCACTGCGGTCGGTCCCGATCCTGGGGTGGTTGTACCTCGCGATCGGCCTGATGGCCGCCCTGACCGGTCGCGCACCCGCCAATCGGCTACTGCGCGCGGTCTTCTGGATCGACGCGTTCCTCAGCATCGTCGTGCACGCGGCCCAGATCCCGGCCGCGCTGCGCGCGGCCGAGGGCAGCGGTAAGTCGCCGGTCGAGACGGCCGTGCTGACGCAGATCTTCGGACTCACGTGGTGGAAGACGCAGGAGGCGAGCCCAGCATGAACGGTCAAGGCCCGGAGGAGGCAGCTTGCGTAACCACGCAGGGCCTCCGGTCATACATAGTGGACACAGTATGAAGGCGCTGGTGACGGGTGCGTCCGGATTCCTGGGCGGCGCGATTGTGCGTCGTCTGATCCGCGACGGTTCCTACGATGTGGCGATTTTGGCGCGGCCCACCAGCAATCTGGGCGATCTCGCGGAGGTGATCGACCGGATCGAGGTCATTACCGGTGATCTGACCGACACGGCCTCGCTCGACAATGCGACCAAGGGCGTGGATGTGGTGTTCCACAGCGCCGCCCGGGTGGATGAGCGCGGTACCCGGCAGCAGTTCTGGGCCGAGAATGTGACCGCCACCGAGCAGCTGCTGGCTGCGGCGAAGCGCAATGGGGCGGCGAAGTTCGTCTTCATCTCCAGCCCGAGTGCGCTGATGGATCGCGATGGTGGCGATCAGGTTCTCGTGGACGAATCACTGCCCTACCCGCGCCGGTACCTGAATCTCTACTCGGAGACCAAGGCCGCTGCCGAACGTGCGGTGCTGGCAGCCGATTCGGCGAACTTCGCAACCTGTGCGCTGCGGCCTCGGGCCATTTGGGGTGCGGGTGACCGGAGCGGTCCCATCGTGCGACTGCTCGGTAAGGCCGCCGAAGAATCACTGCCGGACCTGTCGTTCGGCAAGCAGGTGCACGCCTCGCTGTGCCATGTCGACAATATCGCCGAAGCCGCCGTGCGGGCCGCGGCGTCCGAGAATATCGGCGGTAAGGCATATTTCGTCGCCGATGCGGAGCAGACCGATGTGTGGGGCTTCCTCGGCGAAGTGGCCGCTGAACTCGGCTATGCGAAGCCCTCCCGGCAGCCGAATCCGAAGGTACTGAACGCCGTCGTCGCGGTGATCGAAACCATCTGGCGCATACCGTATGTGGCCACTCGGTGGTCGCCGCCGCTTTCGCGCTACGTGGTGGCGTTGATGACCCGGACCGCCACCTACGACACCTCGGCCGCCACCCGCGATTTCGGCTATCAGCCGGTCGTGGATCGGGCGACCGGACTGACCGAACTCCTGGCCTGGCTCGAAACCCAGGGCGGCGTCGAGGAATTGACCAAGAACATTCGGTGACCGTCTCGTCGGTGACCGCGCAGCAGAGGCGAGTTATGAGCAACGACACCGGCTTCCGCCGACCCATCTCCCCCACCGAATTCCTCTACTTCCCGATGCGGGATCTGGCCGCGCCATTCCTCATGCAGCTGGCTGTGGAGGGTACGGGCACGGTTGATCCCGAGGAGCTGCGGCGTGCGGTTGCCGTGGCGGCGGCGGCCAATCCCGGTGCGCGGCTGATCCGGGACGGCAAGTGGTGGGTGGACAGCGGGGTCGCACCCGCGGTGCGGGTGGTCGCGCACACGCTGCAATACCCTGCGCTGGAAGCGGATCCGGTGCTCACCAGCCCGATCGGTCCCACCCCGGAATCGACGGTGGAGCTGCTACTGCTGACCGGCGAGACCACCACCATCGTATTCCGCGTCTTCCACGGCGTCATGGACGGTATGGGCATGGTCATGTTCGCCACCGATGTGTTGCGGGTGCTGCGCGGCGAGGAGCCGGTGGGCGCGGCCGACCCGGTGGCCGACTACGAGCTGGTGCGGCAGGTGGGTGCGCCCGGTCGCCCGACACTCATGAATCCGAGGTTCCGGTCCGCTGTCGGGCGCGGACGGCAGGAGCCGGGTGAGCACCGGCATCTACTGCGCACCCGCACCATTCACGCCACCGGTCCCGGAGCGCTCATGCGGGTCGCGTCGATTCTCGTCGACGAGGGTGGGCCGAAATCGCGCATTATGATTCCGGTCGATCTGCGCCGCCACGATCCGGAGCTGCGGTCCACCGGCAATCTGGCCCTGCCGCTCTTCCTCGATGTGCGACCCGGCGTGAATGCCAAGCAGCTCAATGAATTGAAGCGCACCGGTCTGCGGGAGCGCCGGGAGCTCAATCAGATGGACAATAGTGGGCTGACGAAACTGCCTCCGGTCGTGGGGCGTTCGCTCCTGCGGGTGTTGAATGTCGTCGGCTCGCGCTGGGGTTTCAATCTCGCCTCGGCCACCGTTTCCCATATGGGTCGCTACGACCTGGACGAACTCGCGGTACCCGGCTTCACGCCCACCTCGGTACGAATCCTGCCGCAGCACAGTGTCGCCATGCCGCTGCTTTTCGGTATCACCGAAGCCGGTGGGCGGACCGAACTCACCGTCTCCGCACGCAGTGGACGTGGTATTCCGGACCGTCTCGAAGCCCTGCTGGACCGGATTGTCCACACCCTCGAAACCGAATTCGCACAATCGGATTCGGCGGCGTCATGACCGCGTGGGCGCGGGTGGTCGTCGCCCGCCCGCGACTGGTGCTGGCGGCGGCCGTGCTGTTCGCCCTGCTGTGCGGAGTATTCGCGACCGGACTCGCGGATAAGGTGAGCGCCGCCGGGTTCACCGATCCGGGCGGGGAATCCACCGCTGTCGACCGGTGGGTGAAAGACACGCTGGGGCCGCAGAACCCGGACATCATCGCCATCTACACCGTGCCCGAGGGGCAGACCCTCGCCGATATCGGGCCGCGGATTCAGGAGGCGGTGGGCCGGATCGACCCCGCGCTGCTCGACCGGCCGGTCGAAACCTATTGGAACAGTGCACGACAGCAGTACCTGCATTCCGCCGATGGTCGTCAGGCTCTGGCGGTCGTCTTCGCGGCCGGTGACGACAACCGCCGGATCGCGGTCTTTCCCGAGATCGCCGCTGAACTGAAGGTCTCGGGTATCAGCACCCAGCTGACCGGTTACAGCGCGCTGGCCGATGAGATCAGTAATCAGTCCCGGCGCGATCTCATAGTCGCGGAGGCGATCTCGATACCGCTCACCGCGATTGTGCTGGTGCTGGTGTTCGGCGGGATAGTCGCCGCGCTGCTCCCGGTGGCGGTCGGCTCGCTCGCCGTGATCGGTGCGCTGGGCGCGGTGGGGCTCATTGCCCAGTTCACCGAGGTCAGCGTATTCGCGATGAATGTCGTCTCACTGCTGGGGCTCGGATTGGCGATCGATTACGGGCTTTTCGTGGTCGGGCGGTTCCGTGAGGAGCTGACGCAGGGGCGGTCGGTCGATGAAGCCGTCACCCGGGCACTGCTCACGGCGGGCCGGACGGTCACCTGCTCCGCGCTACTGCTGATGTGCGCCTTCGCGGGTACCTTCGTCTTCCCGCAGGCGGTGCTACGCTCCCTGGGGTTCGGTGCGATCGCGGCCGTGGCCTTGGCCGCGCTGCTCTCGATTACCGCCCTGCCCGCTGCCCTCACGCTGCTCGGCCCGCGCATCCGCAAGTGGAGTTGGCGCGCGGACGCCTACGAGCGCGCCGAGGTACGTGCACAACGCTTCTGGGGTCGGGTCGTCACCGCCGTGATGCGCCGACCCGGCACCGTCGCCCTCGCGGTCGGCGCACTGCTGCTCGTGCTCGCAGCCCCGTTGACCGGGGTTCGGCTCGGCGATGTCGACCACACCGCGCTGCCCGCGGGCAATGAAACCCGGGTCGCTGTCGAGGAATTGAGTGCGGGCTTCCCCGCCGCCAATAGCGGTGCCACCATACTGCTGCGCGAAACCGACGGCACCGCACCGGCTCCCGCCACCGTCGCGGCCGTGCTGCGCGAACTCGGCGCGGTACCCGGTGTGCGGCAGGCGCTCAATATCGGCACCCGCGACGAGGCCGCCGTCATTCACACCGCACTGGCCGCGCCGGACCGGTCCCCCGCCGCGCAGGAGACCGTGAAACACATACGCGACCTGCGTATCGACGGTGTCGACCTGACCGTTGGCGGTGAGAGTGCCGCGACCGTGGACAGCGTGACAGCGGTCCTCGATGCCATGCCATTGATGATCCTGGTCATGGTCGCGGCGACCCTGCTGGTGCTGGTACTGACCTTCCGCTCGATAGTATTGCCCATCAAGGCCGTACTCATGGCCTTCCTCAGCCTGGCCGCCACCTTCGGCGTCCTCACCTGGATTTTCGACCAAGGTCATCTGGCCGATACGTTGGGCATCAGCCCCGGCCCACTCTCCGCCGGAATGATGGTCCTCATTATCGCCGTGGTCTTCGGCCTCTCCACCGACTACGAGGTGTTCCTCCTCTCCCGCATGAAGGAAGCCCACGATGCCGGCGCCGACACCACCGAATCCGTCCGCACCGGCACCGTCCAGACGGCCCGCGTAATCACAGCCGCCGCAACCCTTCTCATACTGATAACCGGGGCGTTCACGCTGTCCCCCCTGACCCCGATGCGCTTCCTCGGCCTGGGCATGGTCATCGCCCTCGTCATCGACGCCACCCTGGTCCGCATGCTCCTCGTTCCCGCCCTGGTGAAGTTGATGGGCGAAGCCAACTGGTGGATGCCGGGCCGAAAACTCCCTACGGAACCACGGAAGACGTTGGCACCCACCGTCGATGCCGAGGCCAATGCCTCGGCCCTGCCGTAGCCCCCACCGAGATCGGTATCAGAGGTCGACACCTGCCCTGGACTATTCGGCCGGGCGGGCCGCGAGTACCGCGTCGTAGAGCTCTTTGCGGGAAGCGCCTGTGGCGGAGGCTACTTCGGCGCAGGCGTCTTTGAGGCGGAGACCCTTTGCGGCGAGCGCTTCTACGCGATCGACCAGATCTTCGGGGTTGGCTGAAACCGGCTGGGCACCTTCGAGAACCACGGTGATTTCGCCGCGGGCACCTTCGATGGCCCACGCGGCCAATTCGGCCAGGGTGCCGCGGACTACCTCTTCGTAGGTTTTGGTGAGTTCACGGCAGACCGCGGCGCGGCGGGTGAGGCCGAGGACTTCCACGGCGTCGGCGAGGCAATCGGCGAGGCGGTGGGGCGCTTCGAAGAAGACGCAGGCTCGGGGTTCGCCCGCGAGGGTGCGGAACCATTCCTTGCGTTGACCGGATTTGCGAGGAGCGAAACCGTCGAAGCAGAAGCGTTCCACCGGAAGGCCGGACAGCGCGAGGGCAGTGGTGACCGCCGAGGGGCCGGGGAGGCAGGTGATCGGCAGCTGGTGTTCCACGCAGGCGGCGACCATCCGGTAGCCGGGATCGCTGACCGAGGGCATTCCGGCATCGGTGACCAGCAGCACCGTGCGGCCGTTCTCGATCTCTTCCAGCAGCATCGGAATACGGGCGGTTTCCACATGGTCATAGAAGCTGACAACTCGGCCGCCGATCTCGATACCGAGGGCCTTGGCCAGCGAACGGGTGCGGCGGGTGTCCTCGGCGGCGACTATTTCGGCCGAGGCGAGAGCGTCGCGCAAGCGTTGGGAGGCGTCGCCGATATCGCCCATGGGGGTGGCCGCGAGCACGAGACGGCCTGTCGACTCGCCGCTCATCGTGCTCCTTTTCGTCGTCACCATCCGATACCACCGCCCCGCACAGCATACGGTCGGGCGAATCACCGGCCGCTCGGACTGCCGCGCGGCGTCCTCACCGGCACGCGACCGCCGCGACCGCACCACATAACATCGGGGCGTGACCCCGGTGACCGATATGCGACCGTCCACCCCGAGCAGTGGGGTGGCGCTGTCCAGTCCGGCACCGTTGCGGCCCTCGACCGACCCCGGACCGACCGATCGGGTGCGCGGGTGGGTGGTCACGCTGGTGCTCACCGCCATCGCGGCATTCACACGATTCCTCATGCTGGGGTATCCGACCGACGGTAAGACACCGGTATTCGACGAGAAGCACTACGCACCGCAGGGCTGGCAGATTCTCACCGGCAACGGGGTCGAGGACAATCCGGGCTACGGACTGGTGGTGCATCCGCCGGTCGGCAAGCAGATGATCGCCATCGGTGAGGCCATCTTCGGTTACAACGGGTGGGGATGGCGGTTCACCGCCGCCGTATGCGGAACCATCCTGGTGCTGTTGGTGATTCGCATTGTGCGGCGCATGGCGCGGTCCACCCTGATCGGTGCGTTCGCCGGAATCGTATTGATCGCCGACGGCGTCACCTTCGTATCCTCGCGCATCGGCATGCTCGATATCTTCCAGACACTGTTCATCACGGCGGCTTTCGGCTGCCTCATTGTCGACCGCGATGAAATACGCGCCCGTATGGCGAAAGTCGATATGGAAGGGCGGATCCGGGACAGTCCCTACGGCCCGCGTTTCGGTGTCCGCTGGTGGCGGTTCGGAGCGGGTGTGCTGCTCGGGCTGGCATGCGGAACCAAATGGTCCGGCCTGTATTTCGTGGTCGCCTTCACCGCGCTGAGCCTCGCCTTCGATATCGCCGCGCGCCGCGGATACCGGGTGCGGATGCCCTGGCAGGGCACCGCGCTGCGCGACCTCGGCCCCACCGTCTACGCCCTGGCGGTGGTTCCGGTACTGGTGTACCTGATGACCTTCTGGGCCTGGTTCGCCAATGAGACCAGCTACGACCGGTGGGCGGTCGGCGGGGCCAAGGTCGGCAGCGACGGGCTGTTCTCCTGGGTGCCGGACGCACTGCGATCGCTGTGGTTCTACGGCGGCGAAGTACTCAGCTTCCACGAGGGGCTCACCAATTCGGCGGGCAATCACCATCCGTGGGAGTCGAAGCCGTGGACCTGGCCGATGGGGTTGCGGCCGATGCTCTACTACTACGCCGACTCGGGCGTCACCGGCTGCGGGAGCTCGCAGTGTGTGAAGGCCATCATGCTGATCGGTACACCCGCCATCTGGTGGCTCGCGCTGCCGGTGCTGGGCTGGGCGATATGGCGGACGCTGGTGCGCCGCGACTGGCGGTACGCCGCGATCCTGGTCGGCTACGGCGCGGGTCTGCTGCCGTGGTTCCTCTCCCTCGACCGGCAGATGTACTTCTTCTACGCGGTGCCGCTCGCGCCATTCCTGGCCATGGCGGTGGCGCTCGTGCTGGGCGATATCCTCGGGCACGCCGCGCCGAGCGGGCGGCAGCTGACCGGTGCGGTGGGCTGGCAGCAGTTCACGCCGACCAGCGAACGGCAGGGGTTGGGCCTGCTCATCGTCTGCCTGTATCTGGCGCTGGTAATCGCCAACTTCATCTGGCTGTGGCCGATTCTCACGGCCTATCCGATTACGCCGGGTGACTGGCACGATCGGCTCTGGCTGCCCAGTTGGCGGTGACCTGCTCGCCCGTCATCCGGCGGCCCTGCCCGCCGTCATACCGCGGCACTACTGGCTGGCGCTGCCCTCGCCCAGCGCGGCGCGCAGATACCGCAATGCCGCCTCGTCATCGAGTCCTAGCCGCCGGATGACAGCCACATAGTCGGTGGCCGCGCGCCCAGCCGTATCGCTGGTCGGATCCCCCGAGGACGCGATGAAAGACCCCAATCTGCCCCGGGTTTCGAGCACGCCGTCCTGTTCGAGCTCGCGATAGGCCCGCGCCACCGTATTCGGCGCGAGCCGCAATTGCGCCGCCAGCGCGCGCACCGTGGGAATTTTCGTCCCGGCGGCCAGCTCACCGGATCGCACCCGAGCGAGAACCCCCTGCCGAAGCTGTTCGTAGGGCGGCACCGTCGAGTTGTGGTCGACCGGGATATCCAACATGGTCTCTCACACCTCCTCACGCGATAGCGGGCAGGACAGGCAGCGCGGACCACCACGACCGGAACCCAATTCGGAACCCGGAATGGGCAATACCTCGATACCCGCGTCCGCCAGCCGCGCATTGGTCATCCCATTGCGCTCGTAGGCGACGACCACGCCGGGCGCGAGCGCCAGGGTGTTGTTACCGTCATCCCATTGCTCGCGTTCGGCGGCGACGCCGTCCAGACCGGTATCGACCACCCTTAGTTTGCCGATACCCATCGCATCGGCCGCCACACGTAGGAATGGGTCCGGGCCGCCGATAATCGCGCCGCCACCGTCCTTCTTACGAATGGTGAAGGCACACATCGAGTTCTGCACCGCCGGGTACATCACCACCGCGTCGACGTCGACCATGGTGCATACCGTGTCCAGATGCATGGTCGCACGGGTCTGCGCGATCGGCACGACAAGTACGGTATGAGCCAGGTCATCCTCGAACAGACTGCGCGCCAAGGCTTCCGCACCCGCCGGGGAGGTACGCTCCCCCACCCCGACCGCCACCACGCCCGGTGCCAGCAGCAGCACATCGCCACCCTCGATGGGCGCGGTATGCGATTCGTAGGCACGCCGCACGCCCAGGAAGCGCGGATGGAAGGCGTAGATCAGATCGGTGAGCGAGGTTTCCCGCGCCCGCGCGGGCATGGCGAGGGAGGTAATCGCGAAGCGCGGGCCCACCCAGAGCGAGGAATCGCGGGTGAACAGCAGATTCGGCAGCGGATCGATGACGAAATCGTGCCCGTGATGCATGCGCCGCACCAGCGAGGTGGCGTCCGGCCCGAACGGCAGTTCGTCGAAAGTCATTCCGGCCATGAGAATCTGGGCCAGCTCCGGGGCGGGCACCGTACGCAGGTACGCGGCGAGTTCGTCGGCGAGCACATGTCCCAGCCGCCGCGCGTCCACCGCACCAGAAATGCCCTGGATCCGGGCGGCTCCGCTCACCCGCAAGGTCTCGGTGAGCAGATCGGCCAGCAGCAGCACCTCCACCCCGCGCCCGCGCAGCACCTCGGCGAAGATGTCGTGCTCCTGCTGCGCGCGTTCCACCCAGGGAATGGCGTCGAACAGCAACTGGTCGTTATTGCGCGGCGTAAGTCGCCGCAACTCGTCGCCCGGCCGATGCAGGAGCACCGTGCGCAGCGCACCGACCTCGGAGGTCACGGAAAACGGTCGCGCCGGGGACGCAGCCTCTGTTCCCATGACACGACGGTAGTTCGCATTTGCCCCGAAGGCATGGAATTGGGGCCATGCGGGGGCTTGTGCCTACTCGACGCCCCTGAAAAACCTCGAGTAGTGTTCAGGTATGCAACACGCGTCTTGGCAAGCGAAGGAATTGACCCCGGGACAGCTGTCCGAGCGCAGCGGGGTCGCGGTGTCGGCATTGCACTTCTACGAGCGCGAGGGGTTGATCGGCAGTCGCCGCACCAGCGGCAATCAGCGGCGGTATCCGCGCGAGACATTGCGGCGGGTGGCGTTCATTCGCATTTCGCAGCAGGTCGGGATTCCGCTCGCGGAAATCCGCAAGGCCCTCGAAACCCTGCCGGATGGCCGCACCCCCACGCGCCGCGACTGGGAAACCCTGTCCACCACCTGGCGCACCGACCTCGACGATCGCATCGAACAACTGATCCGCCTGCGCGACAACCTCACCGGCTGCATCGGCTGCGGCTGCCTGTCCCTGGGCACCTGCAAACTCGTCAACGCCCACGACCACCTGGGCGAAGAAGGCCCGGGCGCCCGCACCCTCGATGTGCACGCCGCGGAGACCTGCACCAAACCACAGCAGGACGCCTGCGTACCTACCGCTTCGGCAGAAAGCTGTTGAACAGGTCGTTGGCGCGGCGCATGAAGAATTCGTAGGGCCAGGCGAATTTGCGGGCCCACCAGTAGCCGAAGCGAATATCGAACGAGCTGTAGACGATGAAACGCTTCTTGGCGATACCCTTCAGAATCGCCGCGGCCACCTGTTCCGGCTTGACCGCGTGCTCCTGGAAACGGCCGACCCACTTCTGGATTCGCGGATCGTCACGGTCCACCCCGGCGATCTGCACCGACTGCACCAGCGGTGTATTCACCCCGCCCGGCACCACCAGGTGCACGTCGATATCGTGCCGTTCCAGATCGAACCGCAGCACCTCGGACAGGCCGCGCAGACCGTACTTGCTCGCGCTGTAGGCGGCATGCCACGGCAGCGCCAGCAGACCGGCCGCCGAGGACACATTCACCAGCGCCCCGCCCTTACCGGCCTCGACCATGGGTGGAATGAAATTCTCGATCACATGGATGGGTCCCATCAGATTGACGTCCACCATCTGCTTCCAATGCCGATGCTCGAGATTCTCGACCGTGCCCCAGGCCGACACCCCCGCCACATTCATGACCACATCGAGCGTCCCGAGCTGCTCGTGCACATCCTTGGCGAATTCGGTGACCGCGTCGTAGTCACTGATATCCAGGGCCCGCGTGTACTCGACGACACCGCCCGGCGCGCGCACCAGCTCGACGGTTTCCTCCAGCCCGGCCGCGTTCAGGTCGGTGAGCACCAGCCGCGCGCCATCCCGCCCGGCAGCCAGGGCGGTAGCCCTGCCGATACCGCTGGCCGCCCCGGTGATCAGTGTCAACTTGCCGTTCAAGCTCTTGTCGCGCACGACGGTTCCCCTCGGAATTGCCCGCTATGTCCACCGCACGCTACTACGTGCGATGTCTGGGTCGCATGCCACGAATCCCTGGTTCGAGCCCCCAATTCTCAGGGGTTCGGGGCGCGGCCGGTGCCGGGTAGGTCCAGGTCGAGCGCGATCCGCCCCGCCGCCAGATGCTGCTCCACCTCATCGGCGGGCATGGGCCGCGCGATCAGGAAGCCCTGGGCGCGATAGCAGCCCAGCGCCACCAGGGTGCGCGCCGCTACGGTGGTCTCCACACCCTCGCCGACCACCCCGAGACCGAAGGAACCGGCCAGTCCCACAATGGATTTCACAATGGCGAGATCGTCGGCACTGGCACCCAGCCGCTGCACGAACCCGCGGTCGATCTTCACCGCGTCCACCGGCAGTGCCTTCAGATGCGACAGCGAACTGTAGCCGGTACCGAAATCGTCGATGGCGATCTGCACGCCCATCCGCTTGAGGCCGCGCAGGGTCACCTGGGTGCGCGCCAGATCCTGCACCACCACATGTTCGGTGATCTCCAGGCAGACCGACGAACCGTCGATCCCGAACCGCCGCAGGATATCTTCCATGGTCTCGACGAAGTCGAGGCTCACCAGCTGCACCGGCGACACATTGATTCGAATGACCACATTCGACGCCAGCCCACGCCGCCGCCACTTCGCGAACTGCTCACACGCCGAACGAATCACCCAGCGCCCCAGCTCACCCGCGAGATTGGTGGCCTCCGCGACCCCCACGAACGCCCCCGGCGGCAACATACCGCGCGTCGGATGCTGCCACCGCACAAGAGCTTCCAGCGCAACCACGCGCCCCGTGCGCAAATCCACCTCGGGCTGATAGTGCAGCAGTAACGAACCATCCGCGACCGCACCGCGCAGGTTCAGCTCCACATCGTCCTGCAGTTCGAACTGGGCGCGCATGGCGTCGGTGAACACGGCGACCCCATTGCCGCCACTGGATTTCGCGGACAGCAGTGCGTGATCGGCGCGCCGCAGCACATCCGCCACCGTGGTTTCACCTGGAATCCCCAGTGCCACACCAACACTCGCACCGCGACTCACACTCTCCCCACCCACGGTCACCCGTTGGCCGATGAGATGGCGGATCAGCGAGGCCGCTTCCTCGGCAGCAACGGCGTCCATCGGCTTGGCGGGCACGATGACGAATTCGTCGCCGCCCAGGCGGGCGATCATATCGGCGGGATCGAGATTCTCCCGTAGTCGCGTGGACAGGGTCTGAATGAAGTTGTCACCCGCGGTGTGCCCCAGAAAATCGTTGAGCGCCTTCAATCTATCCAGATCCAGGAAGAAGGCCGCCACCGGACCAGGATTGCCGGATCGTAGCCGATCTTCCATATGTTCGAGTAGGGATCTCCGGTTCGCGAGCCCGGTAAGATCATCATGCATTGCGATGTAGCGAAGCCGCTCCTCAGCCGCTACACGCGCTTGCAGTTGCGCGAAAAGCGCAGCAATTGCCTTGAGCACGTTTATTTCTCGGGTACTCCATTCCCGATCGCCCTCTTTGATGAACCCCAACACACCCGTGGGCACGTCACGCGACACCAGAGGCACAGCGGCAGCGGATACGGCAGCCATTCCGGCCGATCGCTGGATCAGGTTCTGATAGTCGGCGAATTCAGGGGTGGGCCGGATGATCATCGGCTCCGTCGCATGCTCGAGCTTCACAAACAGCGACGGGCTCTCGTCGAAATAGGCGATCCGCAAGGGATCCGGTTCACCGGAGGCAGGTCGGCGCGGCCATTCCGCGATCAGCACCGAAGCACGACGTTCCTCGTCGGTGTAGCGCAGGAAGCTGAAATCGACATCGAAATGGTCGACCAGCCAAGAGAGCACCCGTTCACTCGCCGCCGCCATGGTCGTGGCGTCGACCGCCATCAACTCGGAGGCGACCTGGGTCACCAATGAGTCGAGCGTTCGCCGAGGCACCTAGTCTCCGATCGCACTAACTGCGGGTGTCCGCGCCCGGTGTCGGAAGGCGCCTGCTGCGAGCCGAGACCTCCGCCGCATAACTGAGGCGAAGAACCAACGCCAGCGTTTCGCTTTCAGGCACTTCCAACAGGTCCATGAAGCGGCCCTGAAGTGACGCTAGTGTATCGGCGAACTCCGGGGAAACCGTATGCAAGTCACCGGGGCGTCTTGCGAACAGAAACACCGGAGATACTGGTTGCACTGCCAGTCCCTGTTGTTCCGCGGCGATCCACACGCGTTGGACCGCCTCACCCACCCGCGCATACGCAGCCAATTCGGCGAGATCGCCCGGCGGTGGGGCCGAGAAGGTCACCACCGCAACCGCCGAACTGGACCGCACCTGATCGCGGGTGCTGTTTCCCAGCGTGACACCGCCCGACCACGCGCGCAGTTGGTCCATCACGTCGGCCCGCCGGACGATCTCGAGGATGGCTAGGTCATCGGGGGGAAGTTCCACTGTTCGCAGGTCCAGACCGGTTCGCAGGTCGTCGCCGGGCCATCGCAACTCAGCGAACATTTCCTGATGCAGCTGGGGCGTCAGGTATCGCGCACGGTCGGAGTCCGCAAACACCTGCGCGGCACTGTCGATATCGACCCGCCCGGTCAGCCAGCGCAGACCCGCGCCAGCTGCTTTTGCTGTGGCGGCGAGCGCATCCAGCGTCGACTCCGCGACTGGCGCTCCGGTGCCGAGCTGCCGATTGGTCTGCCGGGCGAGTAGCGCAGGATAATCCCGGGCTAGTTGGGGATCTGAATCGGCTCCGAGTCGCAGCGCCGCCGTAAGGAGCGCCGGTCCGCCAAGCCGGAATTCGCTCTGCCCCAGCAAACCTTGCGCAGCGGCAGCGGCGCGCGCGTTGTATAGCGCCGCCCCCACTGCCAGCGCACTACCGCGGTAGCCGATATCCATAATCGATGTGCGTTCGGGCGCGAGCGCGATAGTGACCGTGTCGCCATCCACCTCGAGCATCCATGGCTGCGCGTTGCCACCCGAGGGCGCGCGTTGGGCACATGAAAGCACGGCCGCGATTCCCGATTCCTGCACAGTCGACTCAATCGGGTCCTCGACCCACTCGAGTCGACTGTCCGGTGCTGGTTCGGCAAGTTCATTCAAGCAGCGGTCGATGTCGACCCTGGTTCGCCCGGAGGGCAGTTTTTGACCGAGCCCGACGCGGCGCACCGCAGCCGCAACGGTGGCGCCACCGAGTTGCACTTCGCCGCCGAACTGTGGCCAACTGTTCAGGGTCTCCCCGATTTCCACCATACTGGCCGCGAGTTTGTCGGACAGATTGCGACCGTCCAGTATTCGGATGACATAGGGGGCCTTATCACGGGTGGACAACCCCCGCAGGTCTGCGCCACTGACATCGCCGAGGAGCCCGTGGAACAGTTGGCGCGTCGGTTCCAGGTCGAAGCGTTCCACGTCTAGCAGCCCTCGGTCGTTGGATTGCATGATCAAGGGCAGCTGGTGGCGACGGGCACCTTCACGCACCGCGACCTTGGTATCGAGCGAATCACATTCCTCGACGACAATAGACAGTCCATGGAGGAAGTCATCAAGGTTCTCGTCGGTGATCCCGTTGTGGAAGATTTCGACGGGTAGGTACGGGTCGAGCTCGGCTATCCGCCGGGCAGCGACAACGGCCTTGTTCACCCCGATGTCGAACAAGGTACCTGGCACTCTGTTCAGATTGGCCAGCTCGAGGGTGTCGAAGTCCGCCAGCCGTAGTCGGCCACAGATGCCCTCCAAGGCCAAAACATACGCGACGGAATGTCCGACGCTCTGGCCGACGACGCCAACCGTTTGACGTCCGAGCGTTTCCTGTTCGTCGCGAGTGAGATTGTTGCGATTGCGGTCGAGACGAACCGTACGCAGCAATTCGGGGCCCGGGAGAGCGACCACCGTGCGCCGCCACGGATAATAAACCCATCTGTCAGATCGAGGCCCTTCGGACAATTCCGGCGGCGCTACCAATCCTTCGAATTCGAGGCGCAGCGAATTGCGCAAATCAGTGAATTCGACACACGCATCGGCACGCAGAGCTGCGAGTCGTTCAGCGTCTTCAGGGTTGGATTTATCCAATAGCAGCGGCCGGTATTCCCCGGCCACAGGTGACTCCGCGATCATGCTTGAGCCAGTCCGTCGCCTCGCAACCATTCAACCGGCGGCACCTTTCCGTTGACCGTGAGCTCGGCCAGTTCCGCGTCGATCAACCGCACCTGCGAAACACTGGCAACGGATCGATATGTTCGCAAATCCCACCACACTGGCACAGTCCGATAACGATCATCCGGATACGAGGCCGCCGGAATCCACCATGGCGCCCTCGCGCCGCTGGATCGGTACCGCTCAAGGGCATGTTCGGGTGAAACACCCACTCCATACCGAACTCCCAGCAATACCATGCAGTGCACGATGGCCCTGGCGACCCCGGCCGCCAATTCGGAGCGATGCTCCGCTTCGCGGGCGGTCCACCCCGCCTTCGTTTCGATCACACCCTCAGGGATCTGATCGGCGACCAACTTGCGGAACGCGGCCTCGCCGGGCAGTCCAGCCCAGTCCGCTACCGCGTGCACCTCGTCGACGTGCTTGTGCGGCCCCTCCGCGCGCACGCCCGCGACGGCCTTTCCGTTCGGGTCCAACGCAACGAAGAACATAGAAGTGGAATGGCCCTCGATGACCGTGTCGTATTCGAGCGCGTCCTCAGACCCGTAACGTTGGTAAACGCGCAGTGCTCCGTCCATGCATTCGCGCCACAAGATCGGATGAGCCCGCGGAGTGCCCGCAAGGAACCTACACCCGGACTGCGTATCGCGAAATTGGAGCATGCCGTCACCAGGGCCTTCTGCCGGGACCACCGCGATCGGTTCGACTGCCATATAGTTCCACTCCACTACCGCACACGTTTCCCAAGCTGTTGCCTGGTCCCCACCCCGATACGGCCATGTATCGACCGTGCCCGGCATGGACACCTAGGGGAGTATCCGCCACGGGGATGGAATTGTCCAGGCGTCTGGCAAATCTCCCGGAACCCTAATGCGGATGCGGAAACTCACCCCGCTCAGACCATTGCTATCAGTCATGAAACTCAACCACAAGACTGGTTGGTTCTCATTCAGTTAACAATTGGCAATCAGATTAGGATGGAGATGAAAAGCTCGACTTCGGCGGTCCCCCGCCAGATCTCGATCTCTTCACGGTAGGCCCGGGTAATCTCCGCGGAGGCCGTCGCGTCGTCGACCTGCGCCCATACGTCCTCGACGGGATCGTGGTAGTCGCCATTGGGCTGAAAGCGGGCGTAGACGCCCTTGGGGACCTGGATCAGCAGGTCGCCGACCGGCGCTTCGTCCACGGCCGGGTACTCGTAGGACACCAGCACGTTGTAGTTGCCCGCCGGATCGGGCAGGAACACCGTAGCCAGGGGCTTTTCGGCGCCATAGCGCTCGCGCAGGCGGTCGCGCAGGAACTCGATGAGTTCACTGTTGCTGACCTTGAAACTGGGGCGCACCCGGGGAACCACCAGGCCGCCGTAGATCGCGCCGGGGCGCACCACGATGGAGTAGGTCATGACGGCTCGACCGCCAGGTACAGATCGATCTTGTAGGCGTGCGGGTAGCACTCGAAATCGCCGGTGTAGGTGCGCTTGATGTGCTTGTGCTCCTCCGCGAAGGCGATCTGGGTCCACAGGTCGGTCATGACCTGGGGGAAGTTGCCGACCGACGAGAATTTGGCGTAGGTGCCGCGCGGCAGCCGGGCCACCAGGTGGCCGCGGGTGACGTCATCGAAGGAGGTGCACTGGTAGCCCACGATCTGGGTGTTGTAGGTGCCCAGGTCGGGGACGTAATCGGTATAGGCCGCGGCCAGCGGGCCGCCGAGATCCTGATGCAGGAGCGCCGCCCAGGCGACCTCCAGATCATGGTCGCGCAGTTCACCGAGCGCGCGTTTCGGGCTGCGCACCGGAAGACCGGCAACCCACGTCTCGTCCCGCTCGACGATCTCAAACTGCATGGAAGGAACTCTCTCGAGGTTTGATGGCATGGGCAGCTGTGCAATCCATATCGCCCGCGTCGGCCAGCATCGACATGCTACCAACGGTGTTTGCCGGGACTCGGCGACACGACCGGGGCGGGGGTCTCACGACTCGCCTGCCGGATCGGCTACCTCGGGCGAGTCGTCGCCGCGACGACGACGGTGCGGACGAGCCATCGGGGCGCGCCAATGTAGGCGCAGAGCCAGGACGCGCACGCCGAACGCACCCGCCCCGGCGAGTGCGCCCGCCCAGTAGGTATAGAGGTCGAAGTGCAGCAGGGCCGCGGTGGTCGCCGCACCGATCAGGGCCGGAATGGCGTAGACCTCCTCGTCGGGGCGCAACAGACTCGGCGTGCGGCCGCCGAGCAGATCGCGGATCACGCCACCGCCCGCCGCGGTCACCACGCCGAGCGCTGCGGCCGAATGCGCCGGAAATCCGTGTTGATACGCGCTGAGGGTGCCCGTTACGCAGAAGATGCCCAGGCCAACGGCATCGGCCATATCCAGGGGTCCGCGAACGAATCGCCGCGGCGGATGCCAGAAGAAGATGAGCAGGGCGGCGAGGGTGGCAGTGAGCGGGTAACGCCACTGGTCAAAGGCCACCGGCGGGGTTTCGCCGATAATCACATCGCGCAGGATGCCACCGCCGAGAGCAGTGCAGACGGCGAGCACCACAATGCCGATCAGGTCGAAACGCTTGTGGACCGCCAATAGCGCACCCGATATGGCAAATGCGAAGACGCCCAGCAGATCTCCCACATTCTGGACGGCATCGGCGGCGCTACCGAACTCCACGAGGTCGGCCATGCACCGCTCCCTTCCCATATCGCAAACCTTCGGCTATTCGCGCCAAGTATGCCCGGTCTGCCGGTTTCATCCGGTCGCCACCCGCCCCGCTGAGCGGGCATGGTTCAGTGATCGGTGTGTGCCGCACGATCGCCGAGCTGGACACCACCATCGCCGACTGCCGCGCCTGCCCGCGGTTGGTGCTCTGGCGCGAACAGGTCGCCCACGATAAGCGCGCCGCCTTCCGGGACGAAACCTATTGGGGCCGTCCGGTTCCCGGGTACGGACCCGAGGATGCGAAGCTGCTGGTGGTGGGGTTGGCCCCGGCCGCGCACGGGGGTAATCGCACCGGGCGCATGTTCACCGGGGACCGCAGCGGAGATGTGCTCTACGCCGCCATGTACGAGGTCGGCCTCGCCACCCAGCCCACCGCCACCCGCGTCGGCGACGGCCTCCGCCTGCTCGGCGCCCGCGTCACCGCACCCGTGCACTGCGCACCCCCCGACAACAAACCCACCCCCGATGAACGCGACCGTTGCCGCCATTGGCTGGTCACCGAGCTGGGATTATTGGCACCGACGCTGCGGTCCGTCGTATCGCTGGGTGGCTGGGGCTGGCAGGTGCTGCTTCCCGCACTGGCCGAATCCGGTTGGGCGGTACCGAAACCCCGGCCCAAATTCGGCCACGGGGCGCACTTCGAACTCGCACCGACCGCATTCGGCCGTGCTCCCCTACATCTGTTCGGCAGCTATCACGTCAGTCAGCGGAATACCTTCACCGGTCTGCTCACCCCCGCGATGCTGGAAGACGTGCTGGCCGAAGCGGCGCGGGCGGCAGGGCTGCCCGGCCGTCGATAGACCCGATGACGAGCGCGGCCCAATCGTGCACTTTCTCCTGTGCACGGGCGGGAACGCGTCGCTACCGCGCCGAAAGTGCACGAATACAACGCCCGCTGAGTCAGCGGCCGGCCCGAAGGCCGCGCTCCCAGCCATACCCACCAACACCCGACTCGATACGATGCGGTCGTGAGCAGGGGCGATGACATCGTGGCAGCGGCGGGAGCCGAGACCGGCACGATGGCCGGGCCGAAGGCCGGGCGTCGGCGAGCCGAGACGCGACAGCGGCTACTGGACGCCGCCTTCGACGCGTTCGCCGACGAGGGCTTCGGGCGGTGTTCCGTTGAACAGGTCTGTGAGCGGGCAGGATTCACCCGTGGGGCGTTCTATTCGAACTTCACCTCGCTCGAAGAGTTGTTCCTCGCCATGTGGGAGCAACGGTCGGCACGCATGCTGACCGAGGTCCAAGCGGTGCTGGACACCCCCACCTCCGCGACGGTCCGCGAACCCCGGCAGGTGGTGGAACACGTCCTGCACGCGGTTCCGCTGGACGACAAGTGGTTTCGCATAACCGCCGAGTTCACCGCACACGCCATGCGCACCCCCGCGCTCCGCCGCGCGATGGTCGCCCGCGAAGACTCCATCGCCGCCGCCCTCACTCCGATAGTGGTGACCCTCCTGGAACGAGCGGGCCGCACCGTCCCCGACCCCAGAGCCCTGGGCCGCGCCCTGGTGGCAGTCCACGACGGCACCCTCACCCAATGCCTCCTCGAACCAGACAACCCAGCCGTCCGCGAGCACCGGATCGACCTCTTCCTACAGGTGGTACTGGCCTACAGCACCCCCACCTGACGCCAACCGCCCTCCCCGAGAAAACCGCCCATAACCAGCCGATTCGGAGACTCCCCCCGCCACCTGCTAAAGTCTTCCAACGCAAGCCGGTAACGGTGAGCGGCTGGGGCTATAGCGCAGTTGGTAGCGCGTCTCGTTCGCATCGAGAAGGTCAGGGGTTCGATTCCCCTTAGCTCCACCAAAGGTGACATTGTACGAACCGTTCCCGTTGGGGCCGGTACCGCGGAAGCGGTACCGGCCCCAACGTCGTTTCCGGGTTGGGGGATGCGGAAGGTGGGGACAAGCCGGTCGGGCCGGTAATCGCGACTTGGGCGACCATGGATTCGATGAGAGCGTCGGCTTGGGTGCGGGTTCTCGACCTCGAAGCGGTGAGGTGCCGCGCGGTCGCTTACACGGGCGGCCACCGCGTCCGCGAGATGCGGCGGCCGTTCGGCGTTCGGACCGGTGCGACCAGGCGTATTCCTGTGAAAGCGAGATGTAACCGCCGTGTATGCGGGGGCCTGCACTCTTCTCTCAACAGCGACCGCGGGTCGCGAATCGGAGGAGGAGAACATGACGACAGGTAACCGCTCACCGGCGATCACAGCCACGGGATTGCGGAAATCCTACGGCGACCACGTGGTGCTGGACGGCATCGATCTGCATGTGGCAGCGGGGACCATCTTCTCGCTGCTCGGCCCCAACGGCGCGGGCAAAACCACGACCGTGCAGATGCTCACCACGCTCATCGCCGCCGACAGCGGCGAAATGCGGGTCGCCGGACACGATGTCAGCCGCGATCCCGATGCGGTACGGGCGGCCATCGGGCTCACCGGGCAGTTCGCGGCCGTCGACAATCTGCTCACCGGTGCGGAGAACCTGGCCATGATGGCGACGCTGCACCACCTCGGCCGCAAAGAGCGCAAGCAGCGGGTCGCCGATCTGATCGAACAGTTCGATCTGGTGGACGCCGCGAAGAAACCGGCGTCGACCTACTCCGGAGGTATGCGCCGACGGCTCGATATCGCCATGGGACTGGTCGGCAATCCGGAGGTGCTCTTCCTGGACGAGCCGACCACCGGACTCGATCCGCGCAGTCGCCGGGCGGTGTGGCGGCTGGTGCGGGAACTGGTCGCCAATGGCACCACCGTCTTCCTCACCACACAGTATCTGGAGGAGGCCGATCAGCTAGCGGATCGGATCGCCCTGCTGGACAACGGCAAGGTGGTCGCCCAGGGCACCCCGGACGAGCTGAAACAGCTTGTGCCCGGCGGACACATCACCCTGAAGTTCACCGAACCGCGCGTCCTGACCGCGGCCGCCGGACTGCTCGGCGCGACCACGGTCGACGAGGACGAACTCACCCTGCAGGTGCCCAGCGACGGTGGCGTCGCCGCCCTGCACACCCTGCTCGACACCCTCAGCGGCGCCGCCATCCAGGCCAGCGCGCTCTCGGTACACACCCCTGACCTCGATGATGTCTTCCTCGCCCTCACCGGCCGCCCGAAGGAGTCCGTGCGATGAGCACCACCACCATGAAGTACGCCGTCACCGACTCGCTCATGATGCTGCGCCGCAGCATGCTGCACATCGCGCGGTACCCGTCCATGACGCTGCCGCTCATCATCGGGCCGATCGTGTTCCTCTTCCTGTTCGTGTACGTCTTCGGCGGCACCCTCGGGGCCGGACTCGACGGAAGTTCCGGCGGGCGCGCCGATTACGTGAACTACGTGACGCCCGGCATTCTGCTGCTGACCGTGGCAGGTGCGGCCACCGCGACCGCGGTCTCGGTCGCCACCGATATGACCCAGGGCATCGTGGCGCGCTTCCGCACCATGTCGATCTTCCGACCGTCACTGCTGACCGGGCATGTGCTGGGCAGTGTCATCCAAACGCTGCTGAGCGTCGCGGTGGTGCTCGGCGTGGCCGTGGCCATCGGCTTCCGGCCCAATGCCAATCCCGCTGAATGGCTTGCCGCCGTGGGCATCCTGACCATGCTCATCTTCGCCATCACCTGGGTCGCCGTCATCATGGGCCTGGTCAGCGATACTGTCGAGACCGCCAGCAATCTGCCCATGCTGCTCATGCTGCTGCCCTTCTTCGGCAGCGGCTTCGTCCCCACCGATTCCATGCCGGGCTGGCTGGCCGCCATTGCCGAGAACCAGCCCTTCACCCCGGTCATGGAAACCCTGCGCGGCCTGCTGATGGGCACCGAGATGGGTAACAGCCCGTGGATCGCTATGGCCTGGTGCGCCGGCATCACCGCCGCGGCCTTCGCCGGATCGGTCGCACTGCTCAACCGCGAGCCGGGTCGCTAGTTCGCCCCGCCAGTACGGCCAGCGCCGCCGCCCGCAGCTCGGGAACCGCCAAGGTCGCGTATGTCGAGATCGCCTCGACATACGCGGCCTTATCGGCGTTCCCGGCGCATTCGCGAATGCTCCTGCTGGACATGGTCGGATGGAATTGGCGCGGCGGATCGAAGCGTTCGGCGAGGGCGATCATGCGAACGGCCGAAGCCGGCTGTCCGCGTTCGAGATCAACCAGGGCCAGTGCCAGCAGGACCGCACCGCAGGCGGTCAGCTCGGTCAGATGGCCGCCCGGCTGGGTCGCGGGATTCTCCAGTAGCGCGGTCAGCTGGGTGGGCAGTTCCGCCACCAGGCCCGCGACCAGATCCAGCCGGTGCTGACGCGCGTGTGCCAGCACCGCCGCCGAGCGGCCTTCCAGCGTCCACACCTGCACGTCGCGCGGATCCGGTCGGAAGAACGGATTCTCTTCGTCGGCAAGCAGTTCGGCAATGCGCCGCCAGCGCCACAGACCCTCCTCGATGTCACCGCGCGCCAGCCTGATCTCGGCATCGGCGAGCAGCTTGTACGGGCGGGCGAAGGGGTCGGCGGAATCCGGTACGCGCACCAGCCAGTTCTGGGCCGCTTCGATATCGCCGAGTTGCAGGGCGGCCATGGCCAGGCCGACCATCAGATCGTCGCGGTCGGGGCGCGGTCCGAGGTCCTCGATCGCCTCGAGCGCCAGCTCGAGCTGATCGCGTGCCTGATCCGGTTGCTCGGACAGCAGCGCCAGCTTTCCGATGCGGCAGCGCGCCTGGTAGCACATCCAATTGTTCGGCGCGCGTTCGAAATCGGCGAGCATGCGCCGGGTGGCGGCGAGGGCTTCGGCGCGGTCGCCCAGCTGTTCGGCGCGGAAGCTCGCGACCGTATGGGCGACGCCCGCCAGTAGGGGTTGCGGATCCACGCACAGACGATCGAGCGCCCTGGTATCGGGGCCGAGCAGTTCGGGTGCGGCCACGAATACCGTGGCCACAGCGCGCATGAGCGTATTCGCCGGGGCGGCCGGAAGGCGACGCAGCACCAGCAGCGACCGCAGTTCGAAACCGCCCTGGGTGACACCGCTCAGCGCGCAGATGGCGGCAGCGGTGCGGGTGGCGTCCACATAGGCGGGCTCGGGGCTGTAATGCGAAAGGACCCAGACGCATTCGCCGACCACCTCGGCGATACGCGCATAGTGCGAGCCGACGTACCACCAGGGGCCCAGGGCCGAGAAGATGGCGGCGACGGTCGGGCCGTCGGCGCGACCGAGACCGTAGCGCAGGGCGCGCACGAGATTGTCTTGTTCGGCGCGCAGGGCGGTTGGCGCGGGCCAGGCCTTGAAGGCACTCTCGGTCTGTGATAGCCCGAAATCCCTTGCCCATGTGAGGAACCCGTCCAATGCTCGTTCCTCGTCGCCCGCTTCTTCGCAACGGACGGCGGCGAATTCCCGGACGGTTTCCAGCATGCGGAACCGGGTGCCGGATTCTCCCGGCACGACCTGGAGCAGCGACTGTTCGGCCAGATGCTCGAGCGCTTCCCAGGTTTCGTCCACCTCACCGCCGAGGAGCCGGTCGGCGGCCTCGACGGTGAATCCGCCCGGAAAGATCGACAGCAGCCGCATGGCGGCCTGTCCGTCCTCGTCCAGGAGATTCCAGCTCCAATCGACCACCGCGTGCAGGGTGCGGTGCCGCTGCGGTGCGTCCCGGGAACCAGTGCGCAGCAGGGCGAAACGATCCACCAGCCGACGTGACACCTCGGCGACCGACATGACCCGCACTCTGGCCGCGGCCAATTCGATGGCGAGCGGCAGTCCGTCCAGATGCGCGCACAGCTCCGCCACCTCCTGCTGCGGCAGTTCGATATCCGGGCGCACCGCACGGGCGCGCTGGCCGAACAGTTCCACGGCAGTGTCGGTCGTGAGAGCCGGGAGCAGATGCACTGTCTCGGAGGATAATCCGAGCGGAGCTCGGCTGGTGATGAGCACCCGCAGCTCCGGCGTCAGCGACACCAGTGCGCTGACCAGTGCCGCCACGCCCGCGATCACCTGCTCGCAATTGTCCAGAATAAGCAGGGCCGGGGCCGATCCCAGGGTGTGCGCGATCCCCGCGACGACGCTGTTGCGCTGTCCGGCCGACGGCGCGTCACCGATCCCGAGCGCACCCGCCACCTCCGCCGCCACCGCGCCGTCGTCCAGCACGCCCGCGAGTGGAACCAGATGAACCAAGCGCTGTTCGGCATCCCGCCCGATCGCGTGCGCGAGCCGCGTCTTCCCCAACCCACCCGGCCCGATGAGCGACACCACGCGCGCGGAGCGCAGCAGCGCGTTCACCGTGGCGATAGCGTCCGCGCGCCCGAGCAGCGGATTCGGATCATGTGGAATACCCTGCCGCACCACCGGTTCGTTGGCCCGCAGCAGTTGCCGGTACACCGATTGCAGCACCGCACCCGGATCCGCGCCGAGCTCGTCGCGCAGGACCCGCCGATGTTCGTCGTACCGAACCAGCGCGACCGACGCGCCCGCCGTATCGGCTTCGGCACGAAGCAATTCCGCCAGCACATCCTCATTGCGCGGATCCTCCGCCGCGAGCCCCGCCAGCGGCCCCACTGCCTCCGCATACCGCCCCAGCCGCGACAGGGTCAGCGCCCGCACCATGGACAGCGACCGGAATGCGGGCAGTCGCTCGATCCGCAACGCGGACACCGGATCATCCTCCCCCGCATCCCCGATTTCCCCGCCCCACAGCGCCAGCCCGGCCTCCGCCTGATCCAGCGCCGCCATATGATCCCCCGCCCGCAAATGCCGCTCGGCAGCAGCGGCCCGCACCTCCAGCGCCGTCGCATCGATCTGCTCGGCACTCAACGTCAGCCGATAGCCGGTGGGCGTACTCGCAATCAGATCAGCCCCCAACTGGGCCCGAGTCCGCGAAACCAACACCTGCAACGCTCCCTTGGCCGCCTTCCCTGCCCCCTCCTCCGCACCCTCGCCCCACACTCCCGCGACCAACCGCCCCGTGCTTGCCCCCGACCGCAGATCCATCGCCAGCAGGGCCAGCAAAGCCCGAGACCGCGCCCCCGAAATTTCCCGCCCCCGCACCGCAATATCCGCCAACAACGTCAACTCAATAGCCACGCCCACACCGTAATGGCCGCACGCGACCCTCGCGGATCGCGCGAGCAACGCGGGGGGTCGCGAACTGGTTGTCGACGACGCTGGTGGTCGGCGGGCATTGGGTGGTTTCGTCGTGGGGCTTCCCATCGCGGCTGTGCGCTCGCCGTCTGTCCGCTCGTTGGACGGAAAAGCGCCGGTCGTAACCAGCTACTCGAGATGTCGCCCGGCGCGTGCCCACCGGTTTGCCCCAGAGTTTCGGCCCGCCGCCGTCGGCTGGTTCAGATCGCTCAGCGTCAGACCCACCAGACGTCCCGTACTCGAGCCAGGTACCCGCGGGTGCCGACGGGTGAGGGACATCTTCTTCAGCCGAGGGCCTGGCCCGGACGGTGCGGTGTACTCGTCGGCCGGTGCAGTCGCCCGACCCGGTGAAGTGCTATCGGTCCGCCGCTCGGTGGGAGGCGGGGCCGGGGTGCCGGTGTCCACGCGGTGGGAGTTCTGCCAGGTGACATAGGCGGCGGCTGCGCTGATGCAGACGATGCCGGTCCAGCGTTGGGCCGATACGCCTTCGTGCAGCAGCACGAGCCCGGCGAGGGCGGCGACTACCGGCTCCAAGGTGAGCAGTGTGCCGACTATTCCGGCGGAAAGCCGTTGTAGGGCAGCGAGTTCGAGCGAGTATGGGATGACTGCCGATAGTAGGGCGACCACGGTGGCCGCGGCCAGGACTCCGGGATCGATCAGGGTGCGGCCGTCTTGGATCACACCCCACGGCGCGGCCAGCAGCGCGCCGGCGGCGACGCCGAGTGCGAGGACGGAGCGGCTGTCCGCTCCCGATCCGACCCGGCGCGCCAGTAGCAGGTAGGCGCCCATCGACGCCGCCGAGAGCAGCGCCAGCACAATCCCCTGCCAGGCCAGCGAGCCCGAGGCCGGGTCGCGCACCAGCCATACGCCGGTCACCACCAGCGCCACCACGCCGAGGTCGACCGCTCGACGCGATGAGCACAGCGCCACGGTCAATGGTCCGAGTAATTGCAGGCTGCTGGCCACTCCGAGCGGAAGGTAGAGCAGGGCCGGATAGATCAGGTTCATTCCGGCGATCGCGGCACCGAGTCCGAGCACGTTCCACAGCCGGGCTCCCCGCGGCATGGTGCGCGGGCGACACAGGGCGAGCAGGATGAGCGCCGCGATGCCGAGCCGGAGGGCTACCACGCCGCCCGGGCCCACCTGTGCGAACAGCTGCTTGCCGAACGCCTGACCGGTCTGCATGGATATCGCGGCGGCGAGGACGAATATCGGTGCGGGAGGCATGATTTCAGCCTCACGCCGCACAGCGTTCAGGTCCATCGAAGAAATAGGCGCAATACTCTTTAGAATTGCCTACATGATCGACCTGCGCCGCGTCCAAGTGCTGCGCGTGCTCGCCGAGCACGGCACCGTTTCGGCCGCCGCGACCGCGCTGTATGTGACACCTTCGGCGGTATCGCAGCAGATCCGTTCGCTGGCAACCGAACTCGGTGTCGAACTGCTGCGCAGGGAGGGTCGCAACGTGCGCCTGACGGCGGCCGCCGAGGCCCTGCTCGAGCATGCGGACGCACTGTACGAGCACTGGGAGCGCGCCCGCGCCGATATCGCGTCCCGGGATATGGAACTCACCGGGACGCTCCGGTTCACCGGCGTCTCATCCGCCTTGGCCGCCGTGGTCGCACCCGCCATGGCGCTGCTGCGCGACCGGCACCCCGGCATCGATACACACGTGCGGGAGCTGGACTCCACCCAGATCTTCCGGGTTCTGCTGGCCGATTCAGCCGATATTGCCGTCGGATTCCCGACCGCCACCACACCCCCGGTCGACGACCCGCGTTTCGAACAGCGCGTGTTCTTCGACGATATCCAGGACCTGCTGGTACCGAGTGGACACCCACTGGCCCAACGAGAGTCGGTGACACTGCGAGATGCCGCCACGGAGCCATGGATCCTCGACGAGCCCGGCGGTGACACCTACGACACGGTGATCACATCCTGTGCGGCAGCGGGATTCACCCCGCACATCGTCCACCACGTGAAGGAGTGGTTCGCCGTATCCACCTTCGTGGCACAGGGTTTCGGCGTCTGCCTGCTACCGCGACTGGCCCCGATCCCCAATGAGCACGCGGTAACTCGAATTCCCCTGAGCGGCAGCCCACGTCCGATACGCACCATCATCGGCGGTATTCGCCGCGGCGCCGGCGACCACCCGGTGATCGCCGCAGGGCTGTCGGCCCTGGCCGAGGTCGGCCACGATATCGCTGCCGGATAGCGACCCGGACGTACTATTCCTGACACGGCCGACGACGCACCGTCCGAAGGGACGTCAACCGCCCTATTGGAACGCCGAAACGTGCTGAGATACCCACTGCTGGAAGGTCTGGGCCGGGCGGCCGACGATTCGGGTGACGGTGTCTCGGACCTTCAGCAGTTCGTCGCTGGTGTCGCCGCCCGTGACATCGAGGAGGGCATCGGCCAGCCGCTCCCCCATCTCCGGGACCATCCGCGCACGCGCGCGGGTACGGCTGATCTCGGTTACCGAGACCGGATCGCCGAGGGCTGCCGCTATGGCTGCGACCTGCTGGCGGGGTGTGATCAGCTCGGGGCCGGTCAGGGCGTATCGCTGTCCGTGATGTCCGGGCTCGGTCAGCGCCGCATAGGCCACGCGGGCGATATCGCCGGGATGGACGGTGGGCAGACCGATATCAGCGAACGGGATCTCCAACCCGCGAGATTCACGGATCGAGTCCGCCCACCAGAGCGCATTGGAGGCGAACTGGGTGGGGCGCAGGATGGTCCAGCCCACACCGCTGGATTCGAGCAGGCGTTCCACGGCGGCGTTCTCCTGCGCCGGACCCAGATGGGGATGGGTTCGCACCGTAATGGATGACACCAGTACGACATGTTCGATGCCCGCGCGGCGGGCCAGCGACAGAATGTCGGCGTCGACGCCTATCCGCGACACCAGGAACAATGCCGTCGCGCCCGTGAACGCGGAGCGCAGCGAGTCCGCATGGCGCAGATCGGCCTGGAACGGTTCGACGCCTTCGGGCAGCGCTGCGGAGCCGACGTTGCGAGTCGTTGCCCGGACTCGGACGTCACCGTTGGCGGCCAGCTCCGTAAGTAGTTGGCCGCCAATGTTTCCGGTGGCACCGGCTACCACGATCGTCTTTGTCGAGGTTGGTGAGTTGATCATGGAATCCAACGCTAGAACCTCGAGGCGAGTTCAGGTCAAACCGTCTCCGACCGGCTCACCGGTGATCGTTATCCCGCAACCGCCGCCCTTCGGCCCGAACACCACTTCCTCGAGAGGTTTGGCCGCCCGCTTCGGTGTCACCCCACCGATAGATGTACTGCCGACCGAGAGGCGGGTGCGACGGTGGTACCAGCGATCTCCCGGGCCACGATAGTGGCCGTGGCCATGACCTTGTCGATGTTCGGAGTGGCGGCCTGCGACCTATTCGACGGTTCGTGTGAGACGACGGGTGCGATCGGTGCCCGCTACGACGAAGTCGGCGGCCCCACCGGGCCTCTGGGCGACTGCACCGGGGACGAGCGCGGCCGCGATGGTGGTCGTCAGCAGGACTTCGAGCACGGCGCGATCTATTGGACACCCGATAGCGCGGCGTGGGAGGTGCACGGATTGATCGGTGACAAATACGAGGATATCGGCGGTCCGCCCGCCGCATTGGGGTGGCCGGTGAGCGGAGAACTGCCCACCCCCAACGGTGTCGGCCAATTCAACAGGTTCCAGACCGGGAACATCTACCACTCCCCGGCGGGCACCCATCCGGTGTACGGCGCGATCCTCGACGAGTACGCGCGCCAGGGCTACGAGAACGGGCGACTCGGATTCCCCACCTCGGGCGAAGAGTCTGTCCCTGCCGGACGCCGGACGAACTTCGAACGCGGCTGGATCGAGTGGAACAGCACCACCGGCGCGATCACCACGGGATGACCGGGGCCGCATAGAGTTCCGCCCAGTCGCCACGTGACCTCTCGGAGACATACTGTGCGGCACTGTGGAAAGCTCCGGCTATGTTCGAAGCCCTCGGCAGCCTCATTGCCATCGCGCTCGTCGTCGGCGCGGTCGTACTCGTGATCGTCAAGGCGGCCTCGAAGCCGACACAGCCTCCGTATGGGCAGCCGGGGATTCCGCCTTACCCGCCGAGCCCGCATCCGCAGCAGGGCCCGTATCCGCCGCAGGGACAGTGGCACCAGCCCGGCGCTCCCTACGCTCCCCCGCCGGGCTACCAGTCCGGGCATCCCCACCCCGGACAGCAGGGCTACGCACATCAGCCCGGCTATCCCCCTCTGCCACAGCGTAATCCAGCACAGCCACGAGGGGGAATGCCGCCACAGGGCTACTGAGCCGGAGCCGGCCGGGCCGTCGGCGGTTCGAGATCGATTCGTTCGGCAACCGCGGCCTGGAAGTGCGGACACCGCAGGAAATCGCCATGTGCGCAATCCAATGCGCACTCGATGAGTTCGAGTGCCGCCTGCGCCTCGGCTATCCGGCGGGCCAACGTGGTGTGATGTCGGCGCAGCACTTCCCGCCGCGACTCGGAATCCGGCGCGGTCATCACTTTCCGGATCTCATCGAGGCCGAAACCCACCTCCTTGGCCCGCAGAATCAATGCAATCCGGTAGAGATCGTCGGAACCGTAGCGACGACGGGCGGCCTCCGCGCGCGCGGGCGCGAGCAGCCCCTGTGATTCCCAGTGCCGCAGCACATGTGTCGCCAGACCGAAGTGCCCCGCGATCTGGCCGATCGACATATCCGCGGCGGTACTTGACTTCATGTCAACATTAAGTCGCACCATGGCTGATATGTCCACTGATTCCACAACCACTGAAACCAAAGACTTCGAGGCCCTTCGCGCAATCCTCGACCAGGTCGACGCATTGCCCGGCGCGGCCGAATTTCGCCACCTCTCCTATGACCTACTCGCCCCCTCCCCTGGAGAAACGGTGGTCGACGTGGGTTGCGGCGCCGGGCGCGCGGTCGCCGAACTCACCGAACGCGGTGCGCGAGCGATCGGGATCGACCTCAGCGAGGACATGATTTCCGTAGCGCGAACCCGGTGGCCGGACAGTGATTTTCGAGTCGGCAACGCCTGCGAACTGCCACTGGGCGACGCGGAAGCAACCGGTTACCGGGCCGACAAGCTCTTTCACGAGCTGCCGGATCCGGCGCGTGCGCTCGCCGAAGCACGGCGAGTGCTGTCCCCCGGTGGGCGCATAGTGCTCATCGGCCAGGACTGGGACACCCTCGTGATCGACTCCGACGATCCGCACCTCACCCGCCGTCTCGTACATGCCCGCGCCGATACCATAGCCAATCCACGGGCAGCACGAAGCTACCGAAACCTGCTGCTCGACAACGGCTTCACCGACGTCACCACCGAAGTCCGCTCCGCCGTCTTCACCGATACGACATTGCTACCCCTCTTGACCGGAATCGCCGAAGCCGCGTACGCCGCAGGAGCCGCCACCCGAGACCGGATCGACGGCTGGATCGCCGAACAGACCAAACGCGCGCAGGCGGACCGGCTCTTTCTGGCGGTGCCCATTTTCGTGGCGGCCGCCCATCGAACCAGCTCCCCGCCCACCGACGCCTGATTCAGCGACAACCTGCCCCGGCTCCCCGATTGCAAGCATCGACGATGCACTCGGCGGCGATCGTGGGAACAATTCGATCGGGTCACCGGGATCGGTCCCCGCGGACAACTGACGCTGAACCGGACTATCCCCAGGCGCGTCGGGTGCCGGGCATTCCCGTGCGCCCCTGCGGACCCGGTACGACACCCAGGACCTGGTGGAGTCCGAGCCCGCCGTCCTCGAAGCCCAGGGCCGAGGCCGCCATGTATATCCGCCAGACCCGGGCGCGGCCCTCGCCGACGAGCGAGACCGCTTGCTCCCACGCGCCCTCCAGGTTGGCGACCCAGTTCCGCAGGGTCAGGGCGTAGTGCTCGCGCAGAGCCTCGACATCGCGGACCTCGAAACCTGCACGCTCCATTGCCGATACGACATCGGCCACATCGAGTAGTTCGCCATCGGGGAAGACGTAGCGGCCGACGAAGGAGCGGTTGCGCATGGTGGATCCGCCGATGGAGGAAATCGCGTGATTGAGCAGTCGCCCTTCGGGGCGGAGCAGAGCGCGCAGGGTGTCGAAGTACTCGGCGGTGCGCTTCGCGCCGACGTGCTCGAACATGCCGATGGAGGAGATGGCGTCGAACTGTTCGCCGTGTAGATCGCGGTAGTCGGAGAGGCGGATCTCGATATTGGCGGAGAGTCCGGCCTCGCTGACGCGTTTGCGTGCGAGTTCGGCCTGGGTGCGACTGATGGTGACGCCCACGACCTGGGCGCCATAGGTCGAGGCCGCGTGTATCGCCATGGAGCCCCAGCCGCAGCCGACGTCCAGCAGGCGCATACCGGGGCGCTCGGGTAGGCCGAGTTTGCGGCAGATCAGATCGTGTTTGGCCCGCTGGGCGTCTTCGAGGGAGACCGTGACGTCCGCGGGGGTTCGGCCATTGTCATTGTCGGCGGCGAAACGGGCACACGAGTAGGTCATGCTCGAGCCGAGAACCAGGCGGTAGAAGTCATTGCCGACGTCGTAGTGATGGCTGATCGCCGCCGCGTCGCTGCGCAGGCTGTGCCGCGGTCCACGCCGGGGCCGGGCCTCCTCGGGTGGCGGCTTCGGGCGATGGTTCAGCGCGCCGAGCCGGCGGGCCGCGCCGATGGCCTGCCAGGCGCCGGTGGCGCCCAGGCGGGCAGTGCCCGGTACCGCGGATTGCAGGGCGCGGAGCACTTCGAAGATATCGCCCTCGAGGTCCACCGCACCGGAGACGAAGGCGCGCCCGAGGCCGAGTTCGCCGGGGGCCCAAACCATGTGGCTCAGTGCCTCTTTCGAACGAATCCGCATGGTGCCGGGATGGTCGTCGGCGGGCGCGACCACGCTGCCGTCCCAGAACTCGAACCGCAGTGGCGGCTGTGATCCGAACGCGGTCCGCAGCAACGGGGTGAACGCGGCGGCGACCGTTGCCTTGTTTCCCATCTGACCACTGTTTCCCATACGACCACTATGTCCCGTGTGCACAGTTTCTCGCGGATAGTCCGGCCCGCTCGTCGTTTCGCCCAAAACTCATGAGAGCGTGCCGGTTCGGGGACGTGTCGGCCGGGCTGATGGCACGATCGTCGGTATGACCGTGGACTACTACGACCTCGGGACGTATTCGCGATCGGTGACGGTGGCGGCACCGGCCGCGCAGCTATGGTTCGACCGTGGCCTGGCCTGGACCTATGCCTTCAACCATGAAGAGGCCGCTCGATGCTTCTCGCGCGTGCTGGTGGAGGATCCAGGCTGCGCGATGGCGCACTGGGGTCTGGCTTTCGTGTCGGGACCGAACTACAACAAGCCGTGGGTGTCCTTCGACGGCGTGGAGTTGGCCGAGAGCGTCGTCCGCGCGCATGACGCGGCACTGCGGGCGACCGAACTCGCTGATTCCGCCGCGCCGGTCGAGCGCGCGCTCATCGAGGCGCTGGTCGCACGGTATCCGGGGAAACTGCTCGAGGGCGACGGCTCGGAATGGAACCGGGGCTATGCCGACGCGATGCGCGAGGTCTACGCCCGGTTCCCGGACGATCCCGATGTAGCGACCCTGTTCGCTGACGCGTTGATGAACATCACGCCGTGGGCGCTGTGGGATCAACGCGGTGGTGCGCCCGGCGCGGGGGCCTACACCCTCGAGGCCAAGGCCGTGCTCGAGCGGGCATTGGCCGACGCATGGGGGCACGATCACCCCGGTGTACTGCATATATACCTGCATCTGATGGAGATGTCGCCGACGCCGGAGGCGGCGCTGCCGGCGGCCGACCGGCTGCGGGGCCTGGTACCCGATGCGGGACATCTGCAACATATGCCGTCACATATCGACGTGCTGTGTGGCGACTATCGCGCGGTGGTATCGGCCAACTCCGCCGCGATCACCGCCGACGAGAAGTACGTGCGCGCGGCGGGCGAGATCAATTTCTACACCCTCTACCGGGCGCACAACTACCACTTCAAGATCTACGGTGCGATGTTCCTGGGCCAACTCGGTACGGCGTTGGAAACCGTTGCGCAGCTGGAGAACTCCATTCCGGAGGAGTTGCTGCGGGTGCCGTCGCCACCGATGGCGGACTGGCTGGAGAGCTTCGTTTCAATGCGGGTCCACGTCCTCATCAGGTTCGGTCAGTGGGCGCGGCTCATCGACCTACCACCGCCGAAGGATCCGGACCTGTACCGAGTCACCACCGCGATGCTGCACTACGGCCAGGGCGTCGCCTATTCGGCGACCGGGCGGATTGCCGAAGCGGAGGCGGCGCAGCGGCGTTTCCTCGTTGCGCTGGAACGAGTCCCGGAATCCAGGATGCTCTTCAACAACACCTGCCGCGACATCCTCGCCATTGCCGCCGCCATGCTCGAAGGCGAACTCCGCTATCGAAAAGGTGACTACGACAAGGCCTTCCGAGCACTGCGCCTTTCGATCGAACTCGACGACAACCTGCCCTACGACGAGCCGTGGGGATGGATGCAGCCGACCCGGCACGCCTACGGAGCACTGCTACTCGAACAGGGCCATATCGCCGAGGCCGAAGCCGTCTATCGCGCCGACCTCGGCCTCGACGACACCCTCCCACGCGGCTCCCAACATCCCGCGAATGTGTGGAGTCTGCACGGTTTTCACGAATGTCTCGTACGCCTGGGCAAGACGGGCGAAGCCCAACTCATCGAGAAGCAGCTGAAATTCGCTGCCGCCGTGGCGGATGTGCCGATCGAGGCATCCTGCTGCTGCCGATTGCCCACCGTGGCCGAGGGCCAGAGTCATTGCCGCGACCCGTCGGCACAGTCCTGATGCGCGTCATGCGGCCGTTCTTCGCGGTGGCAAAGGCGGTGTAGCTCACCGTGGAGCGGCTCCCGAGGATCTTCGCGAGACTGGCATAGGCCGGACGAAGCTGTCCATATCGTTTCCCGGTGGTGCGGTGGCTGGTCGATGCGAACCGCCACGACGGCGAAATCAGGGCCGTCGTTACGGTGCGACCGGAGCGAGGTGGTCGAGGGTGGGGACGACGACGCCGAACAGGTCGGCGATGGTGGTGAGGGCGGCGGTCTGTAGCGCCGAGGCAGGCACCGTGGCGCCGTCTGGACCGGCGAGCGGCCGGGTGGCGGTGGCCTCGGCGACGACGGTCGATCGGTAGCCGAGGTTGAAGGCGCCCTGTGCGGTGAACTGCACGCACATATGGGTCATGAAACCGGCGAGCACCAGTTCCTGCCCCGCGCCGAGTTCACGCAGCGTCGCTTCGAGTTCGGTGTCGTGGAAGGCATTCGGGAACTGTTTGACCACAATCGGTTCGCCCGGCAGTGGAGCTACGACAGCGCTGATCGCGCCGATATCAGCGCGGATATCGTAGGGCGTACCGGGTCCGCCGTCATTGACGATGTGGATGATCGGTCGGCCCAGCGAGCGGGCCGTCACCAACAGGCGAGCAGCGGCGGTCAGTGCCTGTTCGGCATCGGGTAGCGCCATGACGCCGGTGCGGTAGGTGTTCTGGAAGTCGATCATTATCAGGGTGGCGTCGGCCAGCCGGGACGGCTGCTGGTCCAGTCCGGAAACGGTGCGCAATGTCGGTGCGGCGGTGGTCATTTCGGTAGTTCCTTTCGCGGCCGTGGTTATCGGCCCGAGGTGGCGACGAGCCGGGTAGTGCGGTGCACGAGGGCTCCTCCGCGAGGGATGTTCGGTACGGCATCCACGATCTCGTGCACACGAACCGATCGACAGTGGCTCGCGTGCCTACAATCGACGGAATCGGGCCAACCAGTTGCGGAAGGATTGCCATGAATGTGATCGCGGTGGTGGCATTCGACCGGATCCATCCGTTCCATCTGTCGGTGCCGTGCCTGGTTTTCGGCGAGGAGCAGCCGTCTGCGGAGTTGCCGCCGTGTGAGGTTCGGGTGTGTACGCCGGGAGCCACACCGATCATCACGACCGCGGGATTCACGGTGTCCACCGGCCATGGCCTGGATGAGGTGGCGGGGGCGTCGATGGTGATCGTGCCGAGTTGGCCGGATCCGGAACTACCGGCCCCACCCGAGATCATCGACGCGGTCCGTACCGCGCACCAGGGCGGCGCGCGGGTGGTCGGCCTATGCCTGGGCGCGTTCGTGGTCGCCGATACCGGTCTGCTGGCTGATCGCCCGGCGGCCACCCACTGGAAATGGGCCGATGTCTTCGCGCGCCGGTTCCCCGATGTGCGACTGGATCGAGAATCCCTCTATGTCGACGACGGTGACATCGTCACCTCGGCCGGAACCACCGCCGCCATCGATACCTGCCTGCATCTGCTGCGCCGCCAACACGGCGCCGAACTCGCCAATCGGGTAGCGCGCCGTCTCGTCACGCCCCCGCATCGCGAGGGCGGACAGGCGCAGTTCATCGAACATCCCTTGCCCGCAACAGGTTCGCGGCATCCCCTGGCCGGCACCCTGCGCTGGGCTATCGAACATCTCGCCGAAGACCTGACCGTCGACCGTCTCGCCACCCACGCCGCAATGAGCCGCCGTACCTTCACCCGTCATTTCCGCGCGACCGTGGGCACCGGCGTGAGCACCTGGGTGGCCACCCAACGCATTGTCATGGCTCAACGCCTGCTCGAAACCGGCGATCACACCATCGAACGCATAGCCGACCAATGCGGATTCGGTAGCGCCGTGACCATGCGCGAACAGTTCGCCCGCACCCTCGGCACCACCCCCTCGGCCTACCGCAAGACCTTCCGATGGCCGCCGCACGCCGCAGACAATCGCCGCGGCGGGGTTGACCTCAACCGTGGTTGAGGGCCGATGCTGGAGGTATGACTCGCTCCGCTGAATTCTGGGATTCCGTCTACGCCGACGACAGCGACACCGCGCCCTGGGTAATCGGGGAACCACAGCCCGCGATAGTCGAATTGGAACGCACGGGATGGATCAAGGGGCGGGTACTCGACCCCGGAGCCGGAGCCGGAGAGCACACAATCTTGTTGACGCGCTTGGGATACGACGTGCGCGGGGTCGACCTCGCACCGAGAGCGGTGGCGTGGGCCCGTCGGAACGCGGCGGAGCAGGATGTGCCCCACGCCCGTTTCGATGTGGCGGACGCATTGCACCTGAGCGAGGCGACAGCGCTTGTCGACGAGAGTAATGGTGACCGACCGGCATTCGACACCATCGTCGACAGCGCCCTGTTTCATATCTTCGGTGAGGATCCGGACGCCCGCGCCGAGTACGTGCGCAGCCTGCACGCCGTCTGCAAGCCGGGCGGGCTGGTGCACATTTTGGCGCTGTCGGATAGCGAGCCGGGGTTCGGGCCACGGATCAGCGATTCCGTGATCCGCGAATCCTTCCAGGAGGGTTGGGAATTGGAGGAGCTGCGCCCGGCTCGGTATCGCGGTCGCGTCACCCCCGGAGTGGCCGAGGAGGCCGCGCATATGGAACAGCACAACGGGCGGGTCGACGTCGCCGCATGGCTGGCCCGCATTCGCCGCGTCTAGCGCGGACCGGCGCTATGCCGTGCGAGCTGCTCGTTCGTCAGCGGATTCGACTGTCGCACCGACCAATTCATCGAAGCGAGCGACCACCTTCGCGTGGTACATCTCGAAGAGATCCTCGAACAACGAGAGTTGGGCATCGCTCGGGCCGGAATCGGATTCCCAGACCGCGAGCAGCGCGCGCCACACCAGCACGTGCAGATCCGGTCCGGCGGCGTAGTAGGCGGTGACGGCCTCGGGGACGTCGAGCACCATTTCGCCGATGGAATTGAGTATCGAACGGCGCAGGCCCTGGCCGAGTTCGGTGAGCAGGCGGCGCACCAGATCCAGCTCCAGGGCGAGCATGGCGCGCAGGTCCGGATCGGGCGTTCTGGCAATGCCCTCCAGCTCGTCGACGGCGGCCTTCACGTCGGCCGGATCGAGGCGGGCGGCGCTGCCGGTATAGCCGAGCAGGGCGTCGAGGATGATGGTGCGTTCCTCGGCGACGATGTCGCCGAACATATCGGCCGCGATCTCGGGCGTGCCCCGCGAGAGCTGGAACAGTCGCCGATACACCTCGACCCCGCCGTCGGCGCGGACATCGCGAGTCACGAAACCCTTACCGCGATGCGCACGGGCGAAGCCGTAGGACTCCAGCCTGCCGAGCACCAATTGCGCGGTCGCCCGGTTCATATCGAACTCCTCGGCGACCTGCCGCACCGATGGCATCAGATCGCCCGACTCGTATACCCCGGCGACCACACGACGAGCCAGCTCGTCGGCAACGTCGGCAACAACCGTCTGGGCTCCCATGACATCGCCTTTCCGCCACGCTCGAAATATTTCAGCCTTAACGTCTCAGACAGTCTAGCGCTCCCACCGCAACCATTGGATACCGAGGGTGCGTGGATGCACACCCACTGCAGGCAAGCGTCCCAGACAAAAGCGTCAATCCGACGAACCCGACCGAACGCGGCCGTCGTGGCCCGCGAGGCGCCAGGCGGGGGCCGCACGACGGTCCGCAGGGCTGCCACGCGGAGGGCCCGCCGATGATTCGGGCCAGAATCGGCGCTCTGGATATTGAACCCGCACTGACTCGGACCGCAGGATGGGCTGATGACAGCCGATTTCGCACTGCTGCCGGGGTCCGTTCGCGATGCGTTCGCACCCACCGTCACCTATCTGAATACTGCCGGATACAGCCTGCTGCCGGTGGCCGTGGCGGAAGCGGTGACCGCCTTCGAGCACGAGCGCATGCGAGGTGAGTCCAATATCCTCGCGGTGGACGCGGCGATCGCAGTCTGCCGGACCTCGTTCGCCGGGCTGGTCGGACTGCGGGCCGACCAGGTCGCGATCGGCTCCCAGGTGTCACAGCTGGTGGGGCTGATTGCGGGGAGCCTGCCGGACGGCGCGAATGTGGTTGTGCCCGAGGGAGAATTCACGTCACTGCTGTGGCCCTTCCTGGCACGGCCCGGATTGCGGGTGCGAACGGTTCCGATCGGTGATCTCGCCGCCGCCGTGCGACCGGATGACGATCTCGTCGCCGCCGCGGTGGTGCAATCCGCCGATGGCGCCGTGGTCGATGTGCCCGCCGTGGTCGCCGCCGCCCGGCACCACGGGGCCCGCGTGCTCTTCGACGTCAGTCAGGCCGTCGGCTGGTTCCCCGTCCACGACACCGGCGCGGACTGGGTGGTCAGCGTGGGCTACAAATGGCTCCTCGGCCCCAAGGGCACCGCCTTCCTGGCGGGCACCGACGAGGCACTGAATACCCTGCGCCCGTTGGCTGCCGGCTGGTGGGCGGGCTTCGACCCGTGGCAGACCTGCTACGACGCTCCGCTCCGCCTCGCCGACGACGCCCGCCGGTTCGACGTCTCCCCGGTCTGGCCCGCCTGGGTGGGCCAGCAACCGGCGCTCGAGCTGATCGAATCCATTGGCATCGATGCCATTCACCGCCACAATGTCACCCTGGCCAATCGCTTGCGTACGGGTCTCGGCCTGCCGGAAAGCAATTCGGCCATTGTCGCCGTGGCGGTCACCTCCGAGATCAGCGAACGCCTGCACGCCGCCAAGGTGGTCGGTGCGATGCGCGCCGGACGGCTGCGCCTGGCCTGCCACCTCTACAACACCGAGGATGACATCGACCGCGCGCTGGAGGCGCTCGCCCGATAGCTTAGGGGTGTGGACGGAACGCCCTTCGGTCGATATCGCCTGCTCGGGCTGCTCGGTAAGGGCGGCATGGGGCAGGTCTACCGCGCCTTCGACACCGGCACCGATCGGGTGGTCGCGCTGAAGGTGCTGCCACCGGAGTTCGCCCATGACCCGGTATATCGGGAGCGGTTTCGACGGGAGGCGCAGGCGGCCGCCAGATTGACTGAGCCGCATGTGGTTCCGATCCACGACTACGGGGAGATCGATGGGCGACTGTTCCTGGATATGCGGTTGGTCGACGGAACCGACCTCGGTACCCGGGTGGCTGTCACCGGAGGCATGAACGCCGACGAGGCGGTGTCGCATATCGCGCAGATCGCCTCGGCCCTCGATGCGGCGCATCGGGCCGGACTGGTGCACCGGGATGTGAAGCCGTCGAATGTCCTTGTCACCGCAGAGGGTTTCGCCTACCTCATCGACTTCGGCATCGCGGTCGCCGATAAGGACACCGGCCTCACCACGACGGGCGCGGCCATCGGGACCTTCGCCTATATGGCCCCCGAGCGTCTGCTGCACGGCGACTACGACGCGCGCGCGGATGTGTATTCGCTGGCCTGCGTGCTCTACGAATGCCTCGCGGGAGCCAAGCCGTTCCCGGGCGAGAGCGTGGAAAGGCAAGTCGCGGCCCACCTTTCCACCCCACCGCCACGACCGTCGATCGCGGCACGCGTATCGGAGGCATTCGATGCGGTGATCGCGCGCGGGATGGCGAAGGATCCGGATCAGCGCTACGCCACCGCCGGAGCCTTGGCCGCGGCCGCCCGGGCCGCGCTGACGGGGCGCACGACCACCGAACCGATGGCCCCGCCCCCGGAGGAGGATCCGAGATTCGCTGTGACACAGGTTGGTCCGGTCACCGGGCCGATGGCGGCGGCGCCGCGGCGGATGGTATTCGTCTGGGTAATGGTCGTCTCGATGGCATCGGTAGTCGCGCTGGGGGTGACATTCGCTGTTCTCACCCAGCAGGATTCGGCACACGACAGTTCGCAGGCGAGTCCGAGTTCCACAGCCGGACCCGGAGTGCCACCGGGCCCCGTGACCACCGGACCGGCAGATCCCCCGGGCGCCACCACTACGGGCCCGACCACACCCCCTATCACCACCACCGCTCCCCCTACACCGTCGGCGGGAACCCGCATGGCCGACTTCGTGCGCGAGCACTACGCGCTCCTGCCGGGAAACACCGTCGCCGCGTGGGGACGGCTGACCCCGCGGTATCAGAGCTATATCGGCGACTTCAGGACATACCGGGCATTCTGGGACACAGTCGATTCCGTGACGATCTCCGATGCCAGCGCCGACGCGGCGACATCGACCGTCACCTACCGCCTGACCCTCCGCTATCCCGACGGCCGAGTCGCGACCGAGGCCCGTCGCGCCGAACTGGTGGCCAACGGCGACGGCTTTCGGATCGACAGCGCGGAACTCGTCTCCTGACGGCCCTGGCGTACAAGCGTTTTGCCCGTTTAGCGACGGTGCAGCTGCCCAAACCTAATGGTGGGTAATATGCGGGCCCCATGGCGTGTCGCGGGCGGCACGCCGGGACGGAATGGACGAATGGCTAATCGACAGTTTCGTTGTGGCGGGCTATCGACTATTAATGGCATGTGCCGTTGTCAATCGTGATCACTTGTCCAGGGTCGGATCGTCTGTTTCGGGAGGAGATGTGACGGAGTTTCCGATCGGGGATGAGGTTACGCAGCTAGCCCATCGCGTCGAGAAGGCGCGCGGGCGGCTGGCGTATCAGTTCGACCCGGCCCTGACCGAGGCGCTGTCCGAACGCGAGCTGGCCGAGGAACGTGAGCTCGCCGAACGTATTCGGGTCGAGGATCGCGAACAGCGCTGGAAGCAGGTGCAGGCCACCGCGGCGACGGCCGACCGCGCCAGGATGACCAGCGAGGAAATCGAGAAGGCCGATATGCGAGATCTGCTGATCGCGCGCAAGGCGATCGCCGCACAGCGACGGGAATCCAGCCCACACGCCAAACTCGCCTCGCTGTACCGGCATCGGGCCTGGTCCCTACGGGCACTCGCCGGTGTGGTCGGCGCGGGCATGCTGTGGTCCGCGGTGAACGTCCAGCAGAACATCGCACCCGGCGGTCCCACGAATCCGCTGTTCTGGTTCAGCTATCTGCTCGAAGCCATGATCAGCGTCTGTCTGATCATCATCATGATCGGCACCAACAAGGTGTCCGAATGGGGCGTGCTCGACAACCGCCGCCAGGTCCACATTGCCGAAATCGCCCTGCTGTCACTGACCGTGGGCCTCAACACCTACCCGTACGTCGCCAGGGGCGATTGGTACGAGGTCGCCGTGCACGCCGTCGCACCGGTCATGATCGGCGTCGCCCTGCTCATCCACAATGCCGTCAGCGCGCGCTACGGCATGGCGATTCATCAGGCCACCGATCAGATCCGCGGTCTGCCCGATCCGGCCGAGCAGATTCGGCAGAAGCTGAACGTACGCCGGCTCTCCGCCATGGCCGACTACAAGCTGAGCGCGCCGCCGCATCAGCAGCAGCAGCCCGCACTCGAGAAGTCGACCACGCGGGCCGTGGAAGCCGCACAGCCCGTCCTGGAGGCGGAAACCGTACCCGAGGACGAAGCCGACGCCGCGTCCGCTGAGAACGCCGCCAAGGCCGATACCGCGGCTACCCAGAACGGCTCGGTGACCCGCAACGGCTCCGCGACCAAGAATGGTGCGGTGTCGTCGAGCCGCTCTACCGTGGCCGCACCCACCAAGATCGAGGCGCCGGTCGCGCCCGTCGAACCGACGAAGCGCGCGTCCGCCGTGGCCGCCGCCGAACTCGATGCCCTGTGGGCCGAGAACATCGGGTCCTTCGGCAGCCCGGACAAGGATGACGCCACCTCCGAGGAATACGACACGGGCCAGTTCCGCGTCGCCGATGGCCTGGAGAAGGAACTCGCCGAAATGCAGGCCGAGCGCCGCCGCGCCCGCAGCACCAAGCGCCGCTGACAGCCAAGTCTCACGGTTTGACGATCTCGAATCGGGTGATGCCCGGTCGGCCGCATCGGCTGACCGGGCATTCTCGTTGACGCGAGCATTCTCGTTGACGATCGGCCCAACTCGTTGCCGCTCAGCACATCTGAGCGCTGAGCATCGAAAGCCGCGTCGTCACCGAGCGGGAGGCGCAGTGACGCGTCAGCGGCATTGGCGGCCGTGATGATCGCGGTGGCGACCCCGGCCGAGTCACCCGCCAGGTTGCCGTCGCCTATCGTGTCGAATCATATTGCTGCACAGCGCTTTTCGGAGAACACTGGATTCGAGTCGCTGAAATAGGCTGCGCCCTTGCCGAGTAGACTCACGATCACCCCGGCACGGCGCTCGCGCACGGTGGACAGTACCGCGCGAATGAATGTGGCGGGACCGAGGAAGTGCAGGTCGAAAGGGTCGCGCATTTCGGTGTCGACCCTCTCCGCTACCGCTCCGACCCGTGCGCGGCCCGCCGTCCGGTCGACAATCGCCCAATGGTGCGCGGCTATCTAGACGCCGCGCGAATGGTCGGCGGCCGAGGTGGCCAGGCGATTGTCGACCAGAGGGTCGAGGCGACGCGACTCAGTAGCGGCGAGCGCCCGTAATCGACATCTCGTCCAGCGCGGATTCGGTCACGCCGACGCCATAGGTGGAAGCGTGGATGATCCGACCGTCGCCCGCGTACAGCGCGGAGTGGCCACCGCCGTTGTAGGACACCAGATCACCGGGCTGCAATTCGTCGATACCGACCGGGGTACCCGCGGCCAACTGCCCGTAGCTGGTGCGTGGTAGATCCACACCCGCCTCGGCGTAGGACCACCGCACCAGACCGGAGCAGTCGAACGAGTCCGGGCCATTGCCGCCCATGCTGTAGGAGGTGCCCAGCTTGGAGCGGGCGGCCTCGACGGCGCGCTCTCCGGTGCTCCGCTGCTTCGGAAGCACCGTGGGGGCCGGGATTTCGACCACGCCGGGGATTCCGGCCAACGGGGGCATGCCATCGGGAACGGCGAAGGTGCCGAGCCCAGCGATATCGACGCTCCGTGCGTGCCCCTGGGGCGCACCCGGCGGCGGGGCGGCGGCGGGTGATGTCGGCAGCAGGTCCGCCACGGCGGTCGGGAGCGTGGGAGTTGTCGACGCGGGCACAGCGGGTTCCGAGATGGCCAGCACGGCGGGCGCGGCTTCGAATGCCGGTACCGCTGATCGACTGTGTCCCTGAACCCATGCCGTATCCGGATTCTCGGCGCGGCCGAACTCACTCGGCACCTCTGCGAGATTCGGGATCTCGGCGCGGCCGGATTCGGTCGGCACCCCGACGAGGTTCGGCGCCGCGGTGGTGCCGAGCCCCGGCACGACCATCGGACCGAACTCGAAGCTGCCCGCGATCTCGCCTGGAACTTCGATCACTCCGATACCGGGGACGGTCACCGGCTTCGCCTTCGCCGATCCCGCGGTGTAGAGCAGAGCCGCACCGAATGCCGTGGCGCAGAGAACGCCGACTGCCAGTGCCTGCCGAGAAATGCGCCGCTGGAAGAAAGGAAATCGCTGTCTGTCTCCGCCAGTTTCCATGGATGTAAGTCCTCCGATCGAGCTAGGTAGCTACTCGGTTGACGCTCATCACATTCGCACTACGAAATTGCACTGTTCGCTTATTCACAGGTTTATGCACAGTCCGACACGCGGGTTTTGATAACGAAAAGCTAACGGAGCGAGGTTTTCTCGACGAAGAATCTGGGTCCAATTGGACACAGCAGGGACGTGCCGGACCCGAAAATCCGCGCCGCGCGGCGCGTTCCGGCGAACAATCCGGGGGCTCTCCGGGCGCGCGTGCAAGACTTTTTCCGCACCCGTGTCCCATCGCCAAGACTCCGGTCACCACGAGGAAAGGTGTGAACATTTCCACTGAGAACCGCACGCAGCATGGCTTTTCGGAAGACGACGGATGCGAGGTATCGCCACTGCGGGACTCGGAGTGGCGAGCGATGGACACACCCGGTATCGCCACCCTGACCGCGGTCACACCACCCCGCCGGGACCTGGATGTGACCGTCCTCGATATGCCGCTCCCCGCCGCGGGCGAGGGGGCACACGTTGGGCCGCTGAGCGAGCGCGAGCACGCGCAGCTATCCGTGTGCGAAAACTCCATCGATACGCTGCGCCAAGCCTTCTGGGCCGCCGGCAGAGCCCTGCAAATTGTCCGCGACGGACGGCTCTATCGCAGTGAACACACGAATTTCGACGACTATGTCGAGCAGCGCTGGGATATGCAGCGTTCGTACGCGCACAAGCTCATTCGCGCCTGGCCGCTCGCCGCTCGGCTGCACGCCCAAGCACCCTCCATCAATGAGGGTCAGATTCGCGAATTACTCACCGTCGCGGCGGAACACGGTGACGATGCGGCCGTCACCGTCTACACCACCCTGGCCGCCGACAATGTCAAGATCACCGCGAGCAAACTGCGGGAGGCGGTGGCGCTGCTCCCCGCCCGGTTCGACGAATCCGAAGTCGTGGAGCGGCTGCGCGCCTGGCAGCGGGGTGAACTACCGCAGCAGTCCGGCCGACGTCCGGCCGACCCGTTCACCGCCATGGAATCGCGCCTGGCCGCCCTCACTCGCCGGGCAGTCAAGGAGTCCAGTGGCGATCCGGCCGCGGCTCGCGAATTCGCCGCCAAACTACGAACTCTCGCGGAGCGGATCGAGAAGCAGATCAGCTGAGCCCGATCGGACGTTAGACCAGTGGCCCCGACCGGTTCGGTCGGGGCCACCGCTGTTTTCGCCTACCGATCCAGTGGAACGCCTGAACTACTCCCCTGCGGCCCGGCGCATCCGCCCGCCCGCCGCCCGCTGCCGGGTCTCACGGGCGGTGGCGGCGTCGAACATCTCCAACTGCTCGAACATCGGATCCTCGTCGTCGGGCTCCAACAAGGTGGCGCGGCGCAGTTGGGTGCGAGTGCTCTCCTGGTCGAGCCGCGGCTGCTCGGCGACGCGTCGTGGAGACTCCTCCTCGTCGTCGACGTCGCCGCGACGGCGACTGCGGGCCAGCCGGGTGGCCCGACGGCGACGGATATCCTCCTCGATGCGCACCTGCTTGCGCAGGTAGGCCAGGTAGCCACCCAGCACCAGGGCCGAGAGTCCGCCCAGCCACCACATATTCGACGAGACCAGCAGTCCGCCGGCACCGAAGATCACGACGCTGCAAGCCAGTCCGAGGACGGCGCGCTGTCGGAACCGGTAGCGGGCGGCGCGGGCAATGGCATCGGCTTCGGGATCGTAACCACCGCGGCCACGCCGGGAGGGTACGAAATCCGGGTCGTCCTCGTCGAGTTCTTCGGATTCGTATTCGGATTCGTCCTCATCGCACGGATCGGGGGTACGGGTGGCCGGAATCCTGGCCATTACCGGCGCGGAAGCGCGCGGCGACGCGGCGTCGGTGAAATCGCCATCCAGTTCCCCGGCAACGCCGGATTCCCTTGTGTCCGAATCGAATTCATCTTCGAATTCGGCATCCAGGCTGGTATCGGACGGCTGATCCGAGCCGGACCCGTCCGTGTTCACGACATCGGACTCGTCCACCGTATCCGCGTCGCGCACCTGTCCAGTGTCGTCCACCCGATCCCCGTCGTCCACGAGATCGGCATCATCGGTGGGATCCGTGTCATCGGCGAGATCAGCGGTAGCCGCGACGGAATCCGAGAAATCGTCGTCGTCCTTGGCGGTCTCGTCGTCCGATTTCGTCATCCGATCCTCCGCATCATCGGTGTGGGGATGCTCAACTCTCCGGGTGGGCACGTAGTCGGGATCCGTCTCGTGTCCGCCGGCCGGGCGTTTATCCAGACGTCGCTCGGTGTCGCCGCGATGCAACACCCGGGTCGCCAGGGCGGCATCGGTGGTCTGCCGAACCCGGGGGTGCCGACCGGCGAGCATCGGGAACAGCACAAAGAGCCAGAGCACCACCAACCCGATCCACAAGATCGAATTCGGCATTGCTCACACCTCCATCCCCGCCAGGCTCGTATTCCCTTCGACAGCAGTCCCTTCGACAGCGCCGCATGGGGTGCTGAGACGCACCACCGACGTCCGTAGGCTAGTTCGGAATCTCAGCGATATTCCGCAGGCGCGCCGTCAACATCTGCCACACTAGTCACAGGAGTTCAGGCGGGGGCGGCCCTGCCGGTGCGGATGAGCCGATCCACCACGGTGCCCGACACCTCCTCCACCGTGATGCCGACGAGCAGATGGTCGCGCCATCCGCCATCGACATCCAGATAGCGTTTGAGCAGGCCCTCCTCGCGAAAGCCCACATTGCGCAGCACCGCCTGGCTGGCAAGGTTTTCCGGCCGCACGGTCGCCTCCACCCGGTGCAGACCCACCTCACCGAAACAGTGGTCCAGGCCCAGTGCCAGCGCCGCCGTGGCCACGCCCTGACCACCCACGTCCTTGGCCACCCAGTAGCCGATCCAGGCCGACCGCAATGCGCCGCGCACGATATTGCCGACCGTCATCTGCCCGCAGAACTGGCCGTCGACCTCGATCACCAGTGGAATCATCGCCCCGCGCCGGGCCTCGGCCTTCAAGCTCGACCACAGCGACGGCCAATTCGAGGCATGATTGCGCGCCTCCCAGGAACCGCGCCCGGTCGGCTCCCAGGGCTCCAGGTGTTCTCGGTCACGTAGCCGAATCCGGCTCCAGGCGGCCGCATCTCGCAGTCGGATGGGCCGCAGTGTCACCTGTCCGGCCGCCACCCGGACCGGCCCCAGGTGCGCGGGCCAGCCCGGATGCTGACCGGCCCGAAAGACATTCATGTCCACGCCTACCCTCGCTGGGCGAGGAATGCGACCCGAACCTCGTCACCAGTGCGGACCTCGGTGACATCCGGATCGATCACAATGAGGGAATTGGCTTCCGCCAGCGTCGCCAGCAGATGCGAGGAGGTGCCGTTCGGCCCGCCCAGCGGCTGCACCAGGTAGTCGCCGGTCTGCTCGTCGCGCATGAGCTGCGCGCGCAGGTAGCCGCGCCGCCCGGGAATGGAGCTGATCGGAAGGATGGTACGCGCCTTGACGATTCGTCTCATGGGGTGCCGACGACCCAGTGCGATGCGAATCAGCGGCCGCACCATCACCTCGAAAACCACCAGCGCGCCAACCGGATTCGACGGCAGCAGGAAGGTGGGCACCTCATCGCGGCCCAGTCGACCGAAGCCCTGAACCGAACCCGGATGCATACCGACCCGGGTGATCTCCAACTCACCGAGACCCTCCAGAGCCTCGCGAATCTGCTCGGACGCCCAACCGCCCACCGCACCGGCGATCACCACCACCTCGGAGCGAACGAGCTGGCCCTCCACCACATCTCGCAGTCGCTTGGGGTCCGCGCTGACAATGCCGACCCGGTTCACATCCGCACCCGCGTCCCGTGCGGCGGCGGCGAGCGCATAGGAGTTCACGTCGTACACCTGGCCGGGCCCGGGCGTGCGGTCGATATCGACCAACTCCCCGCCCACCGACAGCACCGACAGCCGCGGACGTGGATGCACCAGCACCTTGTCCCGGCCCACGGCCGCCAGCAGACCCACCTGTGCCGGACCGATAATGGTGCCCGCCCGCACGGCGAGATCCCCCGGCTGGACGTCATCGCCGATACGGCGCACGTAGTCACCGGTGCGCACCGGCTCGTAGACCTTCACCCGGGCCCTGCCGCCGTCGGTGAAATCCAAGGGCAGCACCGCATCCGCGAGGGTCGGCAGCGGCGCACCGGTATCGACGCGCACCGTCTGGCGCGGTTGCAGACGACTCGGCTGCCGCGATCCGGCCGCCACCTCCCCCACCACCGGCAGTGACAGGTCGATGGCATTGCCGGCCTCGTCGCGAATATCCGCGCCCGCACCCGCCACATCGACGCTGCGCACCGCGTATCCGTCGATGGCCGCCTGATCGAAGCCCGGCAGCGGGCGCTCGGTCACCACATCCTCGGCACACAGCAGTCCCTGGGCCTCGGAGATGGCCACCCGCACCGGCCGCGGCGCGACAGCCGCCGCGGTCACCTTGATCTGCTGATCCTCAACCGAGCGCATTCAGCCCTTCCTCGTCTCGCACACCCCACCACAATCCGGCGTTCTCATCAGGCCTGGGTGAGGGACCCGCCCATGCTGATTCCATCGGGCACAAGTGGGGACCTGCGTGGTTACGCAAGCTGCCTCCTCCGGTCCTGGCCACTTGTGACTGATCACATCGGGCATAAGCGGGGACCTGCGTGGTTACGCAAGCTGCCTCCTCCGGTCCTGATCCGCCTCTGCCCGGCCGGATCATTCGTACGAGGTCGGCTGCGGATCCCAGTCCGGACGCAGGCGCTGTTCCAGCCACTCGCGCAGGGCGGGACCGTATTCCTCTCGTTCCAAAGCGAAATCGACCGCTGCACGAAGATAACCGCCCGGGTTGCCCAGATCGTGGCGCGACCCACGATGGACGACCACGTGCACGGGATGTCCCTCCGTGATCAGCAGTGCGATGGCGTCGGTGAGCTGCAATTCGCCGCCCGCGCCGGGTTCGATGCGCCGCAGCGCGTCGAAGATCGCACGGTCGAGCAGATAGCGTCCGGCCGCGGCGAAGGTGGAGGGCGCGTCCTCGAGCGACGGCTTCTCCACCATGCCCTTGACCTGCAAGACATTCGGATTACCGTCGGCCGTGGGGGCCACATCGAAGACCCCGTAGGCACTGACCGCTTCCTTCGGCACATCGATGGCGCACAGCACCGAACCACCGAAACTGGTGCGCACCCGGTTCATCACATCCAGCACGCCGCTGGGCAGCACCAGATCGTCGGGCAGCAGCACCGCGATGGCGTCCTCGTCATCGTCGAGCACCGATTCCGCCTGTGCCACCGCATGTCCCAGCCCCAGCGGCTCGTCCTGCACCACCGAGGTCACATCCAGGAGCGCGGGTGCTTTGCGCACCTTCTCCAGCAGCGCGAACTTGCCGCGCTCGGCCAGCGTGCCCTCCAGCACCAGATCCTCGACGAAATGCGCGACCACACCGTCTTTTCCGGGTGAGGTCACAATGACCAGACGGCTCGCGCCGGAGTCGGCGGCCTCGGCCGCGACCAGTTCGATACCGGGGGTGTCCACCACCGGTAGCAGCTCCTTGGGGACCGTCTTGGTCGCGGGTAGGAACCTGGTGCCGAGCCCGGCCGCGGGGACCACCGCGGTGCGGAAACACGACCCGTTTCCGGCTTGTCCGGCATCAACTGTCATGAACAACACCCTATCCATCCGTCATCTGCGTCGAAGCGCCTTCACAGCGCCGGCGAACTCCCGCAGAGCCTAAGCGGCAATAAAGGAGCGAGCGCGCCGAACGTCTCGCCCCACCTACCGACAATCTGCCCGCAAACGGCTGGGGCGAAACCCGGGGCCAAATCTGGCAATCCATCAGCAATCCAGATATTCGCAGGTGAAAGCGGGTCTGACGGGCCGCAATCCGGGTGCTGCGACGGCAACCGCGGCGCGGCGGCGGTTGCGGCGGCCGAACAACATAATGTGAAGACCGTGAATGCGGGCGGCGGACGAGACAAACAGGCGTGGCGGGCGGAGATTCTGGAACGCCGTCACGCTGTGCCCGCCGCTGTCCGCGAGCTGGAAGCCGCGGCGTTGGCCCGCACCGCCGCGACATTCGCCGCCCGCGAATGGGTGTGCGCCTACGTTCCGGTCGGGGATGAGCCGGGATCGGTCGCCATGCTCGACGCCCTGCGCGACGGGGGTGCGCGGGTGCTGCTTCCGGTGACCGGTCCGCTCGGACCGCTGACCTGGGCCGAATACCTCGGAACCGATCGCCTGCGGCGGGCCCGCTACGGGCTGCTCGAACCGGATGGTGCCGCGCTGCCGGACGCGCTGGCACTGGCCGAGGTGATTCTGGTGCCGGCCCTGGCCGTGGACCGGCGTGGAGTGCGGCTCGGCCGGGGTGCGGGGTACTACGACCGCAGCCTGCCCGCGGCCCGGCCCGATGTCCGACTGGTCGCGGTGGTGCGCGATGACGAGTTGGTGGAGTGCCTTCCGGAGGAGCCACACGACCTTCGAATGGGGTGGGCGCTGACCCCGAATGGCGGGCTACGACAATTGGTACAGAATGGGAATTGATACCCGATTGACAGCGTTGGCACTGTCGGCTGTAGAGTGCTAAATCGACGAAAACCGTGGAGGTTCACCGATGCCTACTTACTCGTACGCCTGCACCGAGTGCGACAACAGGTTCGACATCGTGCAGTCCTTCTCCGATGACGCGCTGAGCACCTGCGATCGCTGCAACGGCAAGCTGCGCAAACTCTTCAACTCGGTCGGCATCGTATTCAAGGGCAGCGGCTTCTACCGGACCGACAGCCGCAATGGCTCGACCTCCAGCGAACCGGCCAAATCGTCCGACAGCGGCTCGTCCAACGCTCCGTCGTCGACTCCGGCTCCCGCGCCCAGCACCGCAGGCACCTCCACCAGCGCGAGCACCTCCGCAGCCTGATCTACCGAACCCGTCAACACCGCGTCATCCCGGCGCGCTTTTGGCCGGGATCCACACTTTTGTGCCGCTGAACTCAGTGGATTCCGGCCAAAAGCATGCCGGAATGACGGGACCGGCGACCCATCACGCGTCTCACCGCAGTCCGCCGCCTGATCCACTCCGCAGCGGCCTGAATCGGCCACTGTCCACATTGTTTTCGTTATCCACAGCCGACCCCGTTTCGAGCATTTCCGGGGTCGGCTGATCCGTGCGGGCTCCTAGGCTGCCCGTCATGATCCGATTGCGCACTGCGTTCGCCGAACTGCCGTGCCCGCCCTGGGCGGACGCGGTCCTGCTGCGCCGCCTACTGGCGGTCGTGCTGCTGGCGCTGGCCGCCACCCTGGCCCTGCGCGGCGATCCGGCTGCCCACCGCACCGAGGTCGTGACCGCGGCCCGCGATCTACCGCCCGGCCACGTCCTCGGTCCGGAGGATCTGCGTACCGCCTCGCGCGAATCCGCTTCGCTCCCGGACGGATCGGCCCGGTCCCCCACTCCCTTGATCGGTGCGACGCTCGCCGGCGCGATCCACTCCGGCGAGATACTCACCGACTTCCGCGTCATCGGACCCCGGCTGGCCGCGGTGGCGACCGGCTCCCCCGATGCCCGCATCGCCGCGATTCGATTGGCCGACAATGCCGTTGCGGGCGTCCTGCGCGCGGGTGATCGAGTCGATGTGGTGGCCGCCGAGGAACCCGCCCGCACGGCCCGCATTCTGGCCGCCGATGCCGCCGTGGTGCTGGTCTCCGGCGGTGACTCCGAACGCGGTTCCGGCGAGCGGGTGGTGCTGGTGGCGCTGGACGCGCGCCCCGCCACCGTGGTGGCCGCCGCGTCGCTACGCACCGCCCTCACGGTCGTGTTCCACTGACCAGCCCATTCGGTCCACTAGCATCGCCGAAACAGGCACCACCGCAATACCCACCCGGACAACTCATCCGGCGCTCGTATCCGGCCCGCCTCAGCGTGGCGACAAGGAAGAGGGAGTTTCGGCAATGCTCAAGGGATTCAAGGAATTTCTACTCCGAGGTAATGTCGTCGATCTGGCCGTTGCCGTGGTCATGGGCACAGCATTCGTCGCGATTGTCACCGCGTTCAGCGACGGCATCATCAACCCATTGCTCGCGGTATTCGGCGGCACCGGTGAACTCGGGCTGGGATTCCAACTGATGGCCGACAAACCGGCGACCTTCATTGCCATCGGTCCCATCATCACCGCTGCGCTGAACTTTGTCATCATCGCAGCACTGCTCTACTTCATCGTGGTGATTCCGGCGAACAAGGCCAAAAAGCGCTGGGGCACAGCTGATGCCATCGCACTCACCGAGGTCCAATTGCTGAGCGAGATTCGTGATCTGCTCGCGGAAGGTCCGAACCGCGGTGCGGGCGGCACGAATCCTGAACAGCGACAATGAGGGCCGGAATACAAAGAACGGGCCCGGTGCATTTCGCACCGGGCCCGTTCACCGCGGCTGGCCGCGTAATGAGTGCCGAGAGAGGCGTCGATCAGCCGAGGCTGAACGGCTGCCCCCACAGGGTGACAACGCTGCTCACGTTGTCGGTCTCGACCTTGACGAGCACGAACGCACGCGCCTGTGCGTAACCGGCGCATCCGCTGAGACCGATGGTCTCGTCAGCCCAGGTCACCGAGCCGTTGGTGCCCTCGAACTTGTTGCGGACCATGTGGTCCTCGTTGCCGTAGTCATCGGGGGCTTCCAGGTCGAGCACGTAGAACTTCTTGGCCTGGCCGGGGCCCAGGGACAGGTTGCCGCCGGTGGACACACCGAGGGACGCGCTGCCGCCTTCTTCCAGCGGAACGCTGCCTTCGACGCCGCCTTCCACGCCGCCACCGCCGATGTTGACCTGGCAGCCGACCACGTAGCCCGGGTAGATCTTGCCGCCGGTGTGGCCGCTTCCGGAGATCTCGACCTGGGCAGAACCACTGGTCCAGGCATTGCGGTGCAGCGGGGTGGCACCCATCGACGGGCTGATATTGGCCGACTCGCCGACCAGCTTGACCGTCACCACGGTGCCGTCGGACAGCGTCTTGGTGATTTCGCCGCCCGGCAGCGGGATGAAGGTGTCGGCATTGGCCGCACCTGTGGCAAGCAGGCCCAGGGCCGTGGTGGCGACAGCGCCAGCACCGGCCAGCCGCGCCATGGACTTACGGATGTTCATAATATTCCCTCAAGGGTTTTTATTCGCTTGCGCGAGAAAGGATTTGGCGGGTCAGAACCAGATCAGCCGATGCTGAACGGCATACCGTAGAGGGTCGTCTTCGAGTAGTGGTCGCCGATGATCTCGACAACGGTGTACGACCGCGCCTGCGCGTAACCCGCGCAACCCTCGATCTGCATCTCGACGTCCTGGTACTCGACCGAGTAGACGCCCGCCTTCAGGACATCCTTACCCTCGATCTCGACCCACTTGACCTGGCCCGGGCCGAGCTGCAGGCCCATGGACGCGCCGCCGCCGAGATCACTCAGGCTGAGGCTCGCGGATATACCCGCGGAGATCGCTTCCTCGCCGATGCTGACCTGGCAGCCGACGATGTAGCCGGTGCTCAGACGCGAAGCGCCGTGGGTGGAGGAGTTATTGGAACCCGGCAGGCCCGCCGCGCCATTCCAGGGGCCGACCTCACCTTCGGGCGTGGAGACGACATCGGCGGTGGCATTACCGCTCACCCACACGGTGCGACCGGCGCCATTGGCCGACAGCGACGGTGAGACGAGCGCGCGCTCGCCGGTACGGGTGATGGTGACTTCGCCACCGGGGCTTACCTTCTGACCGTCCGGCAACGGCACAAAGGTGTCTGCGTTTGCAGCGCCTGCCGACAGCAGGCCAACAGCGACGGCCACAGCCGCGCCGGCACCCGCAATGCGGGCACCGCTACGCAGACCGTGGGTACGGTTCTCGCTCATACTTCCCCTCATCAGGTTTCTAGCGGTCAGCCTCGGATCCCGAGGCTGAAATGGGGTCCTCTCAGGCCCAGCCCAGTTTGTCGTCTTCTTGTTGCCACTGTGTAACCAATGACAAATTTCGTCCGACAAGCGAACTCCATCACAGGAACCGGGCCAGGTTCCTGTCGAAGCGAGCGGGGAACGCCGCACCTCGAGACTGGAGAACCCACAGGTCTAACAGCCCGAAGTGGGACATTAAACACTTAGGCAATGGCTGAGCAACGTAAGGGATCATAAAGGTGATGTGATCTGGATCACACTCTCCCGGATTCTCATATCACTTGATTTGCATAAGTGTTGTGAGCAGGCACGTCACGAAAACACGAAAAGGGCCCGGTGCTAAGCGCCGGGCCCTTTGGTCGAGCCTTGCTATGACTCGCTACGGGAAGAAAAGTCAGCCGAGACTGAACGGTTGACCCCACAACGTGACAGCCGAGGAGACATTGTCGGTCTCGACCTTGACCGTCACGAAGGAGCGTGCCTGAGCGTAGCCACCGCACCCGTTCAGGTTGAGGGTCTCGTCCGCCCAAGTCACCGAACCACTGTTACCGGAGAACTTATTGCGCACATAGTGGGACTCGCTGCCGTAGTCGTCGGCGGCCTCGAGATCGAGGACGTAGAACGCCTTCGACTGGCCGGGGCCGAGGGACAGATTGCCGCCCGCGTTCGCGCCGACACTCGGCGACGAACCGTCGTACGCCGCACCGCCGTCGACACCACCGGAGGCGCCGCCGCCGGCGATATTGACCTGGCAACCCACGACGTAGCCGGGGAAGATCTTGCCGCCGATCGCGGCACCGGAGATATCGACCTGCGCCGAGCCGGAGACCCACGCATTGCGATGCAGCGGGGTGGCACCCATCGACGGGTTGATATTGGCGGACTCACCGACCATGCGGACGGTCACCACGGTGCCGTCGGACAGGGTCTTGGTGATTTCGCCGCCCGGCAGCGGAACGAAGGTGTCGGCATTGGCGGCACCGGTGGACAGCAGACCCAGCGCCGCCGTCGCGGCGACGCCGCCACCGGCCACCCGGGCCACAGTCTTACGAATGTTCATGGATTTCCCTCTGGGGTCGAATTCGCTTACGCGCGAAAGAATGTGCGGATTTGAAGACCACGTCAGCCGAGGCTGAACGGCTGCCCGTAGAGGGTGGTCTTCGAATAGTGGTCGCCGATGATCTCGACGACGGTGTACGCACGCGCCTGTGCGTAACCCGCGCAACCCTGGATTTCGACCGGGATGTCCTGGTATTCCACGGAGTAGCGGCCCGGCTTCAAGATGTCCTTGCCATCGAGGCCGAGGAACGTGACCTCACCGGGGCCGAGGTTCAGGCCGATGGAGCCGCCGGCCTTGGCGCCGGTCAGGTCGATGCCGCCGGAAATGCCCGCCGAAACGGCGTTATCGGCGAGGCTCACCTGGCAGCCGACGATGTAGCCGGTACTCAGACGCGAAGCGCCGTGGGTGGAGGAGTTATTGGAACCGGGGTTGTTGGCGGCACCGTTCCAGGGGCCCACCTCACCCTCGGGGGTGGCGGTGACATCCGCGACGACATTGCCGCTGAGCCAGGCCGTACGCCCGGCGCCATTGGCGGCCAGCGACGGCGAGATGACGGCGTGCTCACCCGTACGGGTAATGGTGACGCCCGAGCTCGACTTCTGACCGTCCGGCAACGGTACGAAGGTGTCGGCATTGGCAGCGCCCGTGGACAGCAGGCCGACGGCCACGGCAGCGGCGGCGCCCACGCCCGCGATACGGGCGCCACGAATACCGCGAAGGCGGTTGTCGCTCATGTGTTCCCTCATCAGGTTGTTGCGAATAACAGCCCCGACTGTCGGGGTTGCGCGGGCCTCCCGAGGACGGACTTTGCATACCGGCTACATGCCAGCACCTCATCCAAAGCCGTGAAAGTCCTGAGAATTGCGGACCCGCCGCCGACAATAACTGTTACAGCAATCACTTAGCAACAACCGCCGTAATGACGTGAAAACCAGCGACACCCCGTCATTGCGGCGCGCTTTCGGCCGGGATGACGGGGTGTGCGGATCGAAATGACGTGGGTCTGATGTGCCGGTACTGGCGCACCACGTCTCAACCGTGATGAGGCGGCTTCTGAGCGCGGAGCCAGGCTTCCGACGACGTACCCGACTGCGGTTCGGGGGTGCGCTCGTCCGTGGTCGTCGACGGCAACGTATCGCCGAATACACGCGCCAACAGCGCCAGCTCAGCGGCCGAGCGCTTCTTCTTCGCCCCCGGAGCAGCGGGCGCACCCGGGCTCGCAGCCCCCGAGGTGGCGGACGCATGCGGCTTCTTCGACGCCGAGGTGGCGGATACGCCCGGATCCGGCGCATCCCCCGTGGACGCACGAGGCCCCGCCCGGCCATCGGCCGCGGCGGATTTCTCCTCCGCGGCGGATTTCTTTGCCGGACGGGGCTGCTCGGAGTCGCGTTCCGATTCGGACGTCATTCCGCCAAACCGGAGAGCTGTTCGATAACGCGGCTGGCGAGCGGGCCGAGGGTGGCCATGCCGTCGCGAACGGCGGCCCGGCTGGCAGGCAGGTTCACCACCAGGGTGCTGCCCGAGATGCCCGCCAGACCACGGGACAGGCCCGCGTCGACCGATCCGGAGTGCAGGCCGGAAGCGCGCAGCGCCTCGCTGATACCCGGCAGTTCCCGATCGAGCACATCCGAGGTGGCCTCGGGGGTGACGTCACGCGGTGACATACCGGTACCGCCCACCGAGATCACCAGGTCGACGCCGCCGATCACGGCGGTATTGAGGGCATTGCGGATTTCGACCTCATCGGCCTGCACCGATACCGAGGCGTCGACCAGGAACCCGGCCTCGGTGAGTAGTTCGGTCACCAGCGGACCGAGTGAGTCCACGCCGCCATGCGCGGTTCGGTCGTCGACGACCACGACAAGAGCTCGGCCGGCCACAGCCGCATCGATTTCCATGGTGCTCACCGTAGCGTCCTTGTCCGACAACGGCTCCCATCCCCCGGTCGAGGTGCTCCGTTCCGCGAGTACGGTGACCGGTCGAGTTCGGTGCTGATTCATTCGAGTTCCGTTCTGGCTCATCGTCCGCCCTCAACCACGGCCTCACCGAGGGTGACTTCGACGGTCTTCGAATTATTGCCCTGCTCATCGGTATAGGTGATCTTCACCTTGTCGCCGGGACGATGCGAGCGCACCGCGGCGATCAGGGCATTACCGGAATCGACGACCTGATCGTCGAGCTTGGTGATGACCGCGCCATTCGGAATGCCCGCCTTGGCGGCCGGGCCGTCCGGGGTCACCTCGAGCACGCGCGCGCCGTTCACATCGTCGCGCGCACGCACCTTGATGCCGATCTGGGCGTAGGTGGCCTTACCGGTCTTGATCAGTTCATCCGCCACGCGGCGCGCCTGATCGACCGGAATCGCGAAACCGAGGCCGATGGAACCGCTCTGGCCGCCGGGTTCCGAAACACCCATGGTGGCGATGGCGGTATTGATCCCGATCAACTTGCCGTTCATATCGACCAGCGCGCCACCGGAGTTGCCCGGGTTGATGGCCGCGTCGGTCTGAATGGCGTCGATGACCGTACCCGTCGAGCCGGGTTCGCCACTTGTCGACACCGGGCGGTTGAGCGCCGAGACGATACCGGTGGTGACGGTGCCGGCCAGGCCGAGCGGCGAACCGACGGCGACCACCGACTGACCCACCTGCAGATTGTCCGAGCTACCGAGTTCGATCGGTGTCAGGCCCTGCTTACCGGTCACCTTGATGACCGCGAGATCCGAGATGGGGTCGGTGCCGACCAGGGTGGCCGGTGCGGTGGACCCGTCACTGAACGCCACATCGATCTCGGCATTCGGCCCCGCACCGCTGACCACGTGGTTATTGGTGAGGATGAGTCCGTCGCTGGACAGCACCACACCGGAGCCCTCCCCCTCGGCCCGCGCACCCGCCACCCGGATCATGACCACGCTCGGCACCACCTTCTGCGCCACCGCCTGCACCGAACCGGCGGGGGCGTTGGCGACGGTGGAGACCTGGTCGCGCGGCGCGTCGAGCGCATTGGTGATCGCGGGTCGACTGCCGGAGTCCCGGGTCGCCATCGATCCGACCGCACCGCCGATACCACCGCTGACCAAGGCCAGCGCCAGCGCGCCCGCTACCACGGCGGTACGTCGGCTGCGCTGCGGCGCGGGCGCAGCCGCGTAGCCGGGCTGACCGGACGCACCGGGTCCCGTGTAGTGCGGCGCGGTGTACTGCTGGCCGGTCTGGAACCCACCGGACTGGAAGCTGCCGGTCTGGAAGCCACCCGGCTGGGACGGATACCCCGGGCGCGAATCACCGCGGGGGAATTCCGCGGTGGCCGACGGATCATGGGTGCCGCCCGGCCCCGCCGCGGCGTACGGCTGCGCGCCGTGGCCGTAGTGGGCGCCCGCACCCCCGAAAGGGCCGGGGCCGCCGTAGGACTGGGGAGCGTGCTCGCCGTAGGACTGCCCGCCCTGGCCGCCGGATCGCGCTGAGCCGCCCTGGGGCGCCGCGGTGCCGCCGTGGAGCTCGGTGCCGTCGTGCGGACGGCCACCGGCGCCGTAAGGCTGACCGCTGCCGCTGTGGGGCTGGGCGGTCTGGTCGTTGCCGGGCACCGCGGCCGGGCCGCTGTGCGCATCGGGCTGATCGCCGTGCGCGCCCTTGGAATCCTCGGTCATATCTCTCGTTTCTCCCTCGAGTCTGACGACCAGCCTGATGACAACGACTGAGAGCGGACTGAGACCGTCCTTGCATTTCGATACGAGTTCCAGCGCGACGGTACGAGATCAGTGCGAGACAGTCGGTGATGCGCCTTCTCCAGGAAGAACGATACGGATCAGCGCGCCGCCACGGTCGGAACGGTCGATGCTGATGGTGCCGCCGTGTTTGGTCACCACCTGTTTCACGATGGCCAGGCCGAGTCCGGAACCGGGCATGGATCGCGAGGCAGTGGTCCGGTAGAAGCGTTCGAACACCAGCTCCCGTTCGGCGGGCGGAATACCCGGCCCGGCATCATCGACGATGAATTCCACCAGCCCGCGCCCGTTCTCGGCCATCCGGACGAAGACCTTCGCCCCGGCCGGGCTCCATTTGGCGGCATTGTCGAGCACATTGAGCAGGGCGCGCTCCAACCCTGGCTCATCGCCGTAGACCACCCAGGACCGCAACTCCGCGTCGAATTCGATTCCGGTGCGCCGCCGCCGCACTCGTTCCAGCGCGCGTTCGGCGACATCGCCGATATCGACCTGCTCGTAGACGGTCTCCGGGGCGTCCTCGCGCGCCAGGTCCACCAGATCACCCACCAGCGTGGACAATTCCTCGATCTGCGCCATCACGTCATTGCGCAGCTCGGCCATATCCTCGTCCGGAATGCGTGGCGCGCCCGGGCGACTGGAGGCGATGAGCAGTTCGGCGTTGGTGCGCAACGAGGTGAGCGGCGTTTTGAGTTCGTGCCCGGCGTCGGACACCAATCTTCGCTGCCGCTCCCGGGATTCGCCCAACGCCCGCAGCATGGTGTTGAAACTCTCGGTGAGCCTGGCGAGTTCGTCGTCTCCGGTGACCGGAATCGGGGTGAGGTCGTCGGTGCGGGCAATACGTTCGGTGGCCGAGGTTAGTCGCGCGACGGGGCGCAAACCGGTGCGCGCCACCGCGGTTCCGGCCGCCGCCGCCAGCACCACGCCACAGCCGCCGACCACGAACAGCAGCAGGGCCAGCCGGTCGAGCACCTCGCGGGTGGGTTGCAGCCGCTGCGAAACCACCAGGGTGGAGCCGGAATTGGTGCGCCGAGCGAGGACTCGCTGATTGTCGACGGTATGCAGTGAGAAGGCGAGTTCACCGTGCGCCACGGCCTGCTCCTGGCTGCCGATGGGCGGTTTCGTGGATTGCGGCGGCAGGTACGGCGACCCATCCGGGAAAATCAGCGCCACACCGACATCGGTGGAGTACAGGCCCGCCAGCACGATCGACTGGAAGCCGAGGCTGTCGAAGTTGTTGTCGATCATCAGCGAAGCCCGCGCGCGCAGTTGCGCATCCACGTCGGCGTACAGCGAACGCGCCACCATGGCATAGGCGGCGATGGAGGTCACGGCGACCGCGACGGCCACCAGTGACGCCGCCAGCAGCGTCACTCGCCAACGCAGCGATACGGTCCGCGTCAGCGGCATCGGCGGGCGCAGCTCCGCCGACTCCGTACGTCCGATTCCAGCGACCTCCGGTCGCCTCGGCACGGTTCTACCCACGAGCACGGCTCCTACGGAGGGGTTTCACGCAGCACATATCCGACGCCGCGCACGGTGTGGATGAGCCGCGGTTCACCGTCGGCCTCGGTTTTGCGGCGCAGATATCCGATGTACACCTCGAGCGCGTTGCCGGAGGTGGGAAAGTCGTAGCCCCATACCTCTTCCAGGATCCGACTGCGGGTGAGTACCCGGCGCGGATTCGCCATCAACATTTCCAGTAGCGAGAATTCGGTGCGGGTGAGGCTGATCTGTCGCTCGCCGCGCCAAATCTCCCGGGTTACCGGATCCAGCGACAGATCAGCGAACGTCATGGTCTCCGAGGATTCCATCTGATCGGTGGTGGTGCGCCGCAATAAAGCCCGTAGTCGAGCCAGCAGCTCCTCGAGCGCGAAGGGTTTGGGCAGGTAGTCGTCCGCACCCGCATCCAGACCGGAGACCCGTTCGGATACCGAATCCCGGGCCGTCAGTACCAGAATCGGCAGATCGTCACCGGTGCTGCGCAGGCGGCGGCACACTTCGAGCCCGTCCAGCCGCGGCATCATCACATCCAGCACCAGGGCGTCCGGGCGCTGACCGACCACCTTCTCGAGGGCGTCGACACCGTCGACGGCGAGGTCGACGGTGTAACCATTGAAGGTCAGTGAACGCCGCAGCGATTCACGAACCGCGCGGTCGTCATCGACTACCAGAATGCGCATGGCCTCCAGTCTGACCGTAGCGACTGAGAGGTGACTGAGAAGGTGGCATCCGACACGCCGAGTGACATCGCGCGGTGACCTGCACCTTTCGATTCGAATGGGACAGCGGCCGAGTAGTGCGCGCGAATGGGAATTCGAAAGGCGTTGCAGCTAGCTACTTTCGGAGTCTCACAGTGTGAGTCGCCCGAATTGCCGATGCACAGTTCACGCGGTATGTTGCGAGCCGGAAAAGAAGACCCTTAGTTGGTTCCGCGCGTGTTGAACCCCATATCCGTACAACCGCATACGACTCGGGGTCCACTCGTGAAAGCGGAGGCGACGGCATCGGGATGGAAGCTGCTCCCCGGTCTTGGCAATTCAGCCTGTCCAATTGGCCCGTCACACGCAAGGTCGGCATCGTACTGGTGCTACCGGTGCTTCTTGCCTCGACCTTCGCGGTGCTGCGCATCAACAGCGAACTGCAGACCATCAATCAATTGAGCGCCGGCACCGCACAGGCCGCCGTCTTCTCACCCACAATCAAGTTCGAGTACGCCACACAGGAACTCGCCGTCGCGGCCGTGACCGCCTTCGGCAATCCGGAAGCGAACCCGGCTCTCGATACCGCGATCGGACGATTCGACAGCGCGGCCGCCGATCTGGACACCGAACTGCGCTCCTCCACGGTCGAACATGCGATCAGCTCGGAACTGACCCAGGTCCTCGCCAGTGCCCGCTCCATGCGCAACAGTCTCCGTAGCGGATCCGTGGCGTCCATCGGCGAACAGGTCGACGCGATCTCCACCAAGATTCGCGAGACCATGTCGACCTCGCAGACGGTCGGCGAGCTGCGCGTACAGCAATTGTTCCTACAGGTCGGTACCGCCACGGTCGCCGGCCGCATGCTCACGCAGGAACGCATCATGCTGGCGACCCCCAATGCCGGGCAGAATCCCGCGATCCGGGTGCGCCTGCTCACCACCATCGGCGCCGAACTCACCATGATCGAGTCCTACCGCGAGCTCAATACGGGACTGGCCGAGAACTACCCGATCATCAAGGACAGTGCCGAGACGCGCATCGGCATCCTGATGCAGAACGCACCCGATCCGGGTTCTATTCCTGCCATGCAGGAGAACCTGCGCGCCAGTGCCGATGCCTACGGTCGCGAAACCGTCAACCTCTCAGAGGCTCTCGACGCCCAACTGGCCCGATTGACCACCGAGGCTCGCAATAACGTTCTCCGCGACACCTCGATCGTTATCGGCATGCTGCTGGCCGGTCTGGCCATCGCCCTCGTGGTCGCCCGCTCGCTGGTCGTCCCGGTCCGCCGTCTGCGACGCGACGCCCTCCAGGTCGCGCATATCGACCTACCGCAGGAACTCGAAGTGGTGCGCTCCGGTGGGGCAACCCCCGAGATCACCCCGGTCGACGTGCACACTACCGAGGAAGTCGGACAGCTCGCCCGTGCCGTCGACGATATCCACCAGCAGGCGCTGCACCTCGCCGCCGATCAGGCCCGTTTGCGGCTGCAGATCGGCAATATGTTCGAGACGCTGTCTCGCCGCAGCCAATCCCTCGTCGAGCAACAGCTCAATCTGATCGAGGAATTGGAACGCGACGAGGACGACTCCGAACGGCTGCAGAGCCTGTTCCGCCTCGACCACCTCGCCACCCGCATGCGCCGTAACGGTGACAACCTGCTGGTGCTCGCCGGTACCGCGCTGCGCCGCGGTCACCTGCCCGCGGTGCCGCTGTCGGACATGCTCTGGTCGTCGGTCTCCCAGGTGGAGGACTACCAGCGCGTCGAAATCGGCACCGTGCCCGATGGCATTGTCGCCGGTGAACCCGCCGTCGATATCGAACACCTGCTGGCCGAGCTGATCGATAACGCGCTGCGCTACTCGCCGCCGTCCACGCCGGTGGCGGTGTCGGTGGCTCGCGCGGTGGACGGTGGCTATCTCATCGAGATCACCGACCGCGGTCTGGGCATGAATGCCGAAGACCTGCAGTCCATCAACGACCGCCTCGCCTCCGGTGGTGAGGTCAATGTCGAAACCGCCCGCCGAATGGGTCTTTTCGTCGTCGGCCGACTGGCCAAGCGGCACAACATCACGGTCAGCCTGCGCCGCACCTCCGCCATGGTGGCGCAGCCGGGCATTACCGCCAGCGTGCATCTGCCGGGCACCCTGGTCTCCCCCGCACCGGCGCCGGAGCGCACCGACAACAGCACCGGCACCTACCCGCTGACCAGTGCGCTGCCGGTGAATCCGCAGCACTCCGGCCTGACTTCGCTTCCGTCCGGCCAGAATTCGCAGCAGCAGTCGCTGACGACGCTGAACGCACCGGGTACGCCCACCGCGACCCCCGCGGTCGCACCGCCACGGCTCATGCCGGTGCCGAATCCGCCGGAGCCCGCCGCTCCGCGCTTCGGTGTCACCAGTTCCGGTCTGCCGCAACGTCGTGCCTCGCTCGACGAACCGGAACCCGCGCAAGCTCGGCCGGAGACCGAGGCCGCGCCGAGCCCGGTGGACTTCTGGGGCGAGAACCAGCAGTGGGACAACAGCGAGACCCAGCAGTACAAGGCCAGCGATGTCGAGCAGTGGGGTAGTGCCAACGGTCTGAGCCGTCAGCCCGCCCCGGTTCCGACCCCGGTTCCGACGCCCGCCCCCGCACCGGAGCCCGTTGCGGCACCGACCGGCAGCGCCGCGAGCTTCGGCGGTTACAGCAATGGTGGATTCGAGAACGGCGGCACCGACAATGCCACCGGCGCGGCGAACGGCAGCACCGCGAACGGCCCCGCCGGAAACGGCAACGGCGGTAATGGCAATAGCGGCGGTGGCAACCGCAGTGACGACAGCAACGGCAACGGCAACGGTGATAGCGGCGCGGGCCGCACTCCCACCGCACCGCGTCAGCCCGCACCCGCACAGGGTCTGCGCCCGGTAGGCGACGATATCCAGTCGCCGATCTACCAGCGCATGGTGTCGGAATGGCTGGTCGAACCGGCCGTCGGCGGCCAGCCCAGCGCGGCGTGGTCCTCATCGTCGGATGCCGGATGGGCCGCCGCCGAACAGGCCATGGAACCCGCCACCAACTCCACCACCCAGGGCGGCCTGCCGATCCGTCGCCCCGGGGCCCAGCTCGTCCCCGGCGCCGCCGCACCTGTCGAAGAAGAAGGCAACCGTAATCCGGACGAGATCCGTAGCAGTTTGACCAGGCATCTCAGCGGGGTCCTGAGTGGGCGGGCAGACGCCCAGTACAAAGACGGAGCCCCATACAACGACGGAGGGCATGCATGACCGAACAGCGCACCACAACCGATGAAAATCTGAACTGGCTGGTCACGCGTTTCACCCGCGAGGTGCCGGGGGTTTCGCACGCCGTTCTGGTTTCCGCCGACGGTCTGCTGCAGGCCACCAGCCCACACCTGCCTGCCGACCGGGCCGAGCAGCTGTCCGCGGTCACCGCCGGTCTGGCGAGCCTGGCGGCGGGCGCGGCACAGCTCTTCGACGGCGGCAAGGTAATGCAGTCCATCGTGGAGATGCAGCGCGGGTACCTGCTGGTCATGAGTGTGGGCAATGGCTCGCACCTGGCGGTGCTGGCCAATAAGCAGCACAACATCGGCCGCATCGGTTACGAAATGGCACTGTTGGTCGATCGTGTCGGGTCCGTGGTTCAGGCCACCGCCCGTCAGGCCGTCTGATCGCAGATGTCCAGCCCGAACGGCGCCGGCGCCGGCCGGCCGACCTCCCGAGTCCGTCCCTACGCGCTGACCTCCGGCCGCACCGAGCCGGCGGTCGATCTGCCCATGGAGGCGGTCGTCGAGACCCTGTCCTATACCGCCCATTTCGACTGGCCCGCAGGCGATATCCGGACCGAGATCCTGCGTCTCGGCACGGCTCGGCTGTCGGTAGCCGAGATTTCAGCCCACCTGCAGCGACCACTGGGCATGGTGCGCGTGGTGATCGGTGATCTCGTTGTCGCCGGAACCCTGCGTGTGCATTCGACTTTGAGCGAAGAGGCGACCTTCGATGAGCGCCGATCTTTAATGGAGAGGACCCTGCATGGACTCCGGGCGCTATGACGCCGCGCCCTATAACGGCGCCCCGCAGTTCCCGAATCAGAATGCGACGCCGCAGTTTCCGCCGCGTCCCGGTGAGGGAGGCGAGTTCCGTACCGCATCGACCAAGATTGTCGTAGCGGGCGGATTCGGCGCGGGCAAGACCACCTTCGTCGGTGCGGTATCGGAGATCGTTCCGCTGCGCACCGAGGCCATGGTTACCGCCATATCCGAAGGTCACGATGACCTGGCGGCCACGCCGGGTAAGGAAACCACCACGGTGGCCATGGATTTCGGGCGCATCATCCTGCCCGGCAACCTGGTGCTGTACCTGTTCGGCACACCCGGACAGCGGCGGTTCTGGTTCATGTGGGACGACCTGGTTCGCGGCGCCATCGGCGCGGTGGTGCTGGTCGATACCCGGCGCATCGAGGACAGCTTCGCCGCTGTCGACTTCTTCGAGGCCAAGAAGCTGCCCTTCCTGGTCGCGGTCAATCGGTTCCCGGACGCCCCGCGCTTCCCGGTCGCCGAACTGCGCGAAGCCCTGAGCATCCGTGAGGGTGTGCCGATTGTGGATATCGATGCCCGCGATCCGGGAGAAGTGCGCCGATCGCTGGCCGCGGTCACCGAGTACGCGATCGAACGACTGATGGCGCAGCAGCGCGAAACCGCTTGGCGGGGTTGAGCATCCGTAAACCTGGGTAAAGGGTGTTCGAGGGTGTGTGGCCCTCGAATACCCCGCCCCGTGGTGCACGGGGCGATCGGCTAGGCAGAACTCGACTGGGAGTACGTACGGCGTGATCTACTTCTCAATGGGCTATTGGATCATCGCGTTGGCGCTGATCGTATCGACCGCTGGCGCGGCGGTCGGCCTGGCCTGCATCCGGCAGTCCACCAGATCGGTGACCGCTCGGTTCCGCTTCGTGTGGTTGTTCGTCGCGGCCGCGTCCATCGGCGGTGTGGGCGTATCCATGCCGGTATTCGTCTCGATGCTCGGCGTCGAGGCGGAGGGCAGCCAGATTCGCTACGACGAGACCCTCACCACCGTGTTCTCGGCGGCGTCGGGAATCACCGTCATGCTGGCGCTGATCATTGTGGGCCGGACCCAGAACTGGGTGCGATTGGGGCTGGGCGCACTGGTGATGGGCGCGGGAATCGGTTCGATGGAGCTGCTCATTCTCTCGGCCGTACACGTGCAGGGCACGGTGCAGCTCAATCCGCTGTCGATTGCCGCGGTCTACGCGATCGCGCTGCTGCTGTCGGCGGCGCTGCTGTGGTTCAGTCTCCGCGTCAATTCGACGGTGGTGCTGATGGGCGGCGCCATGCTGTACGCGCTCGTCGTGACCGGTATGCACTACACCGGACTGCTCGGCCTGAGCTTCCATATCGACGCGGCGGCCTCCGCGCCGACCGGTGCGGATCTGTTCACCTTCTTCGTTCCGTTCTTCATTATCGGCTCACTGGCACTGGCGATTCCGATTACCGCGATCCTGGTCGCCCCGGACCGCCGCGAATCCCAACTGGCGTCCGCCAGTTCGCGTTCGGGCGAGAAGCCTGGCAACGGTGGCGTCTCGATGCCGGAGCCGTGGTCGCTGGCCCACACGCCGGAGTCGGTGCGCTGACCAACCGTTCCGGGGTGGCTCACCCCCGTCCACTCTTGGGTTCCGGCATATCGCCGACAACCTGGCTGGGATCCAGCAGGGCGAACAGTTCACCCTGCGGCGCGGCCACCACCACCATCCGGCCGAAGGGCCCGTTCTCCGGTGGCAGCAGCACGGTGGCTCCGAGTTCTTCGGCCCCGCGCACGCCGTCGTCGATGTCGTCGTACTGGAACCAGGTGAGCCAGTAGGGCTGGCCGGGGGCGCTGCCGGTGCGGCTGTCGTCATTGATACCCCCCGCGCTCTCGTCCGAACCGGGCGCGATGAAGGCGGCGTAGCGCATGGTCTCGTTGTCGTATTCGAGATAGCTGAAACCGAATACGTCGGCGTAGAACTGCTTCGCCGCCTCGTAGTCACCGGTGTGCAGGTCGTTCCACAGGTACGCGCCGTGCTCGTTGTAGACGGCCGCGCCATTGTGTGCCCGCGCCTCCCACACCGCGAAGGGTGCGCCGGTGACGTCGGCGGCGACGAACATGCGGCCGAACTCCATGACGTCGAACGGTGCTACCAGCAGGGTGCCGCCCGCGGCGCACACCGCCGCGGCGGTGTTGTCGGCCGACTCCACCGCGAAGTAGGTGGTCCAGGCCGAGGGCATGCCCACTTCCGGTTTGGGTCCGATTCCGGCAATGGCCTGCCCCGCCCGCAGTGCCATCAGGTATCCCCCGGCCGCCGGGTCACCGCCCTGTACCTCCCAGCCGAACAGTTCGGCGTAGAACTCACCGGCCTTGGCCGGGTCGTCGACCTGGCAGTCCATCCAGCACGGGGTGCCGGGTGGCCAGGCTGCACTGCGTATGGGCATATCGGTCGTCTCCGTTCAAAATCCGACGGTTTCCACTCAAAATTCCGACAATTCAATGCATTTGGACAAGAGCCGACCCGGCATGGTGATGTCGGTCACACGGCCGTATCCAGTCAACCACCACACGGTGACAAATACCCGCACTGGCCGATTTTCGAACTATGCGGCCGGATGCCCGGCGGTCGGCGTGCCACGCGAATTACAGTGGTACTCATGCGTTTCGGGTTGGACTACGCGGGAGGGCGACCCGGGGCGAGCGCGATCCGGGCCGCGGGCTATGACTTCGTGGTGCGCTATCTGTCCGATGGCGGCCCCAGTCTGCCCGGTAAGCTGCTCACCCCGGCCGAGGCCGATGACCTGCGTGCGCACGGGGTTTCGATCGCTTCCAACTGGGAGACCACCGCGGCCCGCATGCTGGACGGCTTCGGCGCGGGGGTCACCGACGCGCACGCCGCACTCGCGCAGGTACTGCGTTGCGGCGGCCGTCGCGATCGACCCATCTACTTCTCCGCCGATTTCGACGCCACCCCCCAGCAGCAGGTACCGATCAATGCCTATCTCGATGGCGCCGCCAGTGTCCTCGGCCGCGAGAACGTCGGTATCTACGGCGGTTACTGGCCGGTCAGCCGGGCGCTGGACGCGGGCACGGCGACCTGGGCATGGCAGACCGTGGCCTGGTCCGGCGGCAATCTGGATCCGCGCCGACACCTACTGCAGACCGCACGGCAGGTGGATGTGAACCGCGTGCGCTGCGATGTGAATGTGGCCGAGCGCACCGATTTCGGCCAGTGGGACTTCGAACAGGAGGAATCGGACTTGACGCCTGAGCAGGAGGAGATACTGCGCGATATCCAGATCCAATTGCGCGGGCCGGGCCTGGGCGGCTGGCCGCAATTGGGCACCGATCCACAGGGCAATAACCGCACGCTGGTGGATGCGATGGCGGCAGCGCTGGCCCGGATCGACGAACTACGCACGGAGGTCAGCGAACTGGAGGCGACCACCGCTGAGCTGGAGCGGGAGGTGGAGCGACTGTCCGGTCACAACTGGCCGTGGCCGCTCTCACTGATCGCGGGTCCGGCCAATCTGGTGGGCAACCAGCTGGCGCGGCTGGAGCAGCTGCTACCCGATTTGCCGCTTCCGGGCCGGGGCGGCGGAAACGGTGACGATCGCACGCCGGAGACCGCCACCCGGAAACCAGCGCCCGACAATCGAATTGGTTGATATGTCCGGAATTGCCGTGAACTGGGGTGCAAGGCCGGTTGCGCTGACCGCGCCGGAAAACGCCCCCTGAAGTGGCGATGAGCGGGTTCTTCTGTTTCCAGAAGAACCCGCCCTCGGCCACGAGAATACCGCCGTAACAGCACGAGTTCATCACTTCCGGAAGACTTTTAGGTTTCACCGGTGCGACCGGCCGTGCGTACCTCGCCGGACACGGGATCGCGCAGTGCGCGACCGCGTGACCGATCGGTGAATCCCCTGCGACGACAGCAAATTTAGCGCTATCTTCAGGATGAGCCCCATGACATCGAGAGGTGCTCGTCACCGCGGTCCAACGGCGGACGCAGGCAACAACGAAGGCGCCGAACCGCTCGCACGGTTCGGCGCCTTCGCCTTCTGCCCCTGCCCGGGCCGTAGCCCTTGTCGAGGTCTATCGGATCGGGCCGCGATTGTGTGTCAGCGCCGCGTGTCGCGCCTTACAGCTTGTCCAGGTCGATCAGGCCGCGGTGCACGGCCTGGACCAGTCGGCGCGGCACCTGATGCACCACACCACCGACCTTGACCGGCACCAGATCGGGCGGCGTCGCCTTCCACTGCGACCGGCGGCTGTGGGTATTGGAACGCGACATTCTCCGCTTCGGAACAGCCATCTCAGTTCTCCCCTTCTCCGGTCGAATTCGCGCCGGCGCGCTGACGCTTGCCATAGCGGCGCTCGAACTTCTCCACCCGGCCGGCGGTATCGAGCAGGCGCTGCGCACCGGTCCAGAACGGATGCGAATCCGAGGTCACGTCGACCACCAGCAGCGGGTAGGTATTGCCGTCCTCCCATTCCACGGTCCGGTCCGAGGTGGCCGTGGATCGGGTGAGGAACTGCTTGCCGGTGTTGTTGTCCTGGAAGACCACCGGGTGGTAGTCCGGGTGTAACCCTGCCTTCATCGCATTACCTTTCGTTGGAACGGTTGTCGTTGGGGGTTTCGGTGCCGACCGGCGCACCGGTCGATTCGGTGGATTCGCACGGGTCCTCGTGCCACTCACCGAAGGGGTCCTCCCACTCCGCGACCCGCTCCGGGGCGCGCTGCACCAGGCGCAGCTCGGCCTCGTCCACCAGTGCCCAGTGCAGGGCCTGGCGGATCTCATCGGGATCGGCGTCGTGCGCGAGGATCACCAGGGAGATATCGCGGTCGCCGAAGTCCTCGTGCCAGCGCATCGCGGCCATCGCGCGCCGATCCGGATCCGCCTGTGCCAGTTCGTCGTCGGTCATGGCGGCCAGCCAGCGGCCCGCACCGCCGACCCGCAATCCGCCACCGGCGGATTCCAGCCAGACCACATCATCGGGCTGGGTGGCCAACCAGATGCGGCCGCGAGCACTGACCACGCCCTCGAACAGCACATCCAGTGCGGAATGCAGCCGCTCCGGATGGAACGGGCGGGCGGTCGCGAATTCGATGAGTGTCACACCGTGATCGGTATCCAGCGGAGGTTCGCCGCGCAACAGCGGAGCGTGCGCGTCGTAGATGCGGCCGCGCCGGGCGTCGGTGGGAATCTGGTCGAGCAGCGCGCGCAGATCGCTACCGCAGCAGCCTTCCGGGTCCGCTACCCAGAGCACCGGCGCGAGCGGCACCAGGCGTTCGAGTACCGCCGCCATGCGCTCCCGGTCCGGCGGATCGACCGCTGCCGTCTCGAAAGCGATGACGGCATCGGCGAATTCGACCTGTCCCACGGCCAGCTGCGCGACGGTCCGCTCATCATCACCGTTCACGTGTATGCGGTCGGCGAGGCTTTCGTCGCCGGTGGCATCGGCCAGCCAGTCCCGCGCGTCCACGCAGGTGAGGACGGCTTCGACGCGCACACTGCGGCCGGCCGGGCCGTCCACGCGGCCGTGTACGCCGGTGACCACGACATGCTGAATGGCATGGCAGACCGCCTCGGCCTCGAAGGCCGGGTCGAGCGCGAGCACAATGCGGCGCACCGAATCCCGTTGCGCCAGTAGACACAGATACGGCAGCAGATCGGCGCGCAGGGTGCAGGAGAGGCAGCCGTGCGCGAGTTCCAGCACGGTCACGCTCTCGCGCCCCTCGCTGTGCACGGTGCGACGGACCACGCCTTCGCGCAATTCGCCGAGATCGTGCCGGACCACGACGGTGCCCGGCTCGGCCAATTCGCCCGCCACCTGGTCCACACCGGCGGCGGCGCGGCCGGGCAATCCCGCGACGACCAGCACGGGGGTCCTGCGATCACGCTCGGGTGAGCGCTGGGTGGGCACCACCATCACCTCTTTCGACAACGATTTTCATTTACCGAGAGGTAACGGTACATTGTCGAACGAGTGTTGTCGAAAACGATTGTCATAAACAACTGGAGGGAGTGACATGTCGGCCATCTGCCAGGTCACCGGACGCAAACCGGGATTCGGCAAGTCCGTATCGCACTCGCACAAGCGGACAAACCGGCGTTGGAACCCCAATATCCAGCGCAAGACCTACTACCTGCCCAGTGAGGACCGGCGCATCACGCTGACCGTCTCCACCAAGGGCATCAAGACCATCGACCGCGATGGGATCGAGGCCATCGTGGCCCGGCTCCGTGCGCGCGGCGAGAAGATCTAGAGAGGCCGGAGATGGCATCGAAATCGACCGAACTGCGTCCGGTCATCAAACTCAAGTCCACCGCGGGCACCGGGTACACCTACGTCACCCGGAAGAACCGCCGCAACGACCCTGACCGGATGGTGCTCAAGAAGTACGACCCGGTGGTGCGCAAGCACGTCGACTTCCGCGAGGAGCGCTGACATGGCCAAGAAGTCGAAGATCGAGAAGAACGAGAAGCGCAAGCTCATCGTGGCGCGCTACGCCGTCCGACGCGCCGAACTCAAGGAACTCATCCGCAAACCCACCACCCCCGATGCCGATCGAGTGGCGGCACAGGCGGCCCTGGCCAAGATGCCGCGCGATGCCAGTCCGGTACGCTTGCGAAATCGGGATGCCGCGGACGGACGCCCGCGCGGTCACCTCCGGAAGTTCGGTCTCTCGCGTATTCGTGTACGTGAGATGGCACACCGGGGAGAACTGCCCGGTGTACACAAATCGAGTTGGTAAGCACCCCCGTCTCGTGAGTAAGGAACCGCTGATATGGCAGTGAAGCGAGCACCGTCGAAGAAGGTCCGTGCCGAGCAGGCCCGAAAACCCAAGAAGAACCCCCTCATCTCCGCGGGTGTGGAAACGGTCGACTACAAAGATGTGAACCTGCTGCGCACGTTCATCTCCGACCGCGGCAAGATCCGCAGCCGCCGCGTCACCGGCCTCACCCCGCAGCAGCAGCGACAGGTCGCCGTCGCCGTGAAGAACGCGCGCGAAATGGCGCTGCTGCCGTTCACGAGCAAGTAGACGCTGACTCACCCCTTGGGCGATGAAAGCTGAGCACCCCCGATGATTTCGCATCGGGGGTGCTGTTCGCTTGAGGCAGGGCCGAACTGGGTGGTTCGCAGGGCGATGTCGGCCCTGTCCCTGATATCTCGGCACGACGCGTCGTCCCGGCATGTTTGCACCCCCGTCATCCCGGCGGGGTGTAGCTCTTTTGTAGGGATCAGCTGAGCTGCGGAGATGCTGTTGGGGCTGTTGTGGTTGGTGGGTGTTGGCTCTATCGTCGAGGTGGGGGTTCGCCGGCGTCGAAACCAGTGTGCAGAACTAACTGCGAGGGCAGTAGCGCGCACCCCGGGCGAGTAAACCCAGCATCCACAAGTGGCGTTTGGCGTCCGGCGAGTTCGGATGTCCGGGTTCTCGCAGCCGGAAGCTTCGGTGGTGGAAGTGCATTCTGGAGTCGCTCGCTGTCAGTATTGGACCGAGCCGCCCCACTCGGCCGTGGCACCGCCCACATCCAGGGTTTGCGGTTCGATGTCTCCCTCCGGCAGCACCGGCGGCTGCTGTTCGAGGGCTGCCAGAGCCTCGGCGCCGCCGGGTTGCTGACGGATCCAGTGCTCGACAGCGATCCGTGCCGTGTTCAGTTCAGTGACATCGACCATGGCATCGCCGACCCGGTCATCCAGCCCTGCACCGCCGGCGAAACCACTGACCCTGAACGTATTCGAGTCCACGAACTCCACCGACGCACCAACCTCGCCTTCCCCTGCCGGGGTCCGGTATCCGACAGTTACCGCATGCCCGGCGGGATTGCTGAAGTAGTGTCCATTGGCGGCGAATCCGGGTGCCAGCGGGCCAGCATCGATATTGCCTGCGAGTTCGGTGTGTGGTCCGGTCATCTCCACGACCGGGGCCGCCGGGGCGGACTCCGTTCGTGGCGCTTGCCAAGCCGTCTGCGGGGGCGTTTCTTCTTCCGTCACGCCGGCGTCCGGGGACGCAGCGCTGTGGTCGTCGGCTTCCCACTCGGGATCAGTGTCCTGCGGCGTGTCCCCGTTGTCGCCGGGTACCGGCAGTGGTGCCTGCCGAGGTGGCGTAACACCGGGCTGTTGCGGCGTGGCCAGCTCCGGAGGGGTCGCCTCGTCGTCGGGTGTCTGCGGGGGAGTGACGCCCGGTTGGGTGGGTCCGGATGGATCCAGTGGCCGATCGCCACCTGCACCCGGCTCGTCGGGCGAGGTGACGCCGGGCTGCGAGGGAGTCGGCGAGTGCTCCTGCGCGGCAGCCGGGACCCCGACGAACGTTGCCAGTGCTACCGCGGTGATCAGTGAACAAGATCCATGCACCAGCACTCGTCGTGTGTGCGCTGGTTTGCGATGTTTCATGTGCACACCTTCCTTTCCGAGACGAGGTGCGACACCTGTGTGTCTACGATGCCACTGGAGGCGTGCTGCGACAATGCTGCTCATCCCATCTTAGGGAAGGCTTGATATTCGATCGTCCGCCTGATAGCCGATATGAAGCTCAGTTCCCTCCTTCGCGTGAGATTGCTGAAGGTGGCGACGGGCCGTACCTGCTCCTCGAAGCGATGTGGTTGCGCGGCATGCTGCGACGGGCCGATGGGTTGGCCGGCAGCGAGCTCGGTACTCCGCCCGGCTACGCCTCGCGGGGCCGATGGCTCGCACTGGCACCGCACGGTAGCCGAAGGGACTGTAAAACAACGGTGTGATGCCTGACCGATAGCCGTGTTCGCTGATGTGATGGTGGGGCAAGTAAGCGGCGGCTTCGGATCTCTGCCCAAGTAGTGGCCACTTTCGTGCTCGAGAGGATAATGGCTGTGTCGATGGCTGTATCTGGCGATCTCGCCGGCAGTGTCCAGTACTTCCGGCAGCGTGCCGGTCTCAGCCAACGCGCGGCCGCGGAGCTAGAGGGATTAAGTCTCGGCGGTTTGCGTGACATTGAACAGGGCCGAGTCGTCCGCCTGCGGGCTTCGACGCTGCGCAAGCTTGGCGAGGTATTCGGACTGTCGCATTACGAGATCAACGATCTGGTACATCAGGCGGGTATTGAATACGGCCAGGTGAGCGGGCTGAAGGTCGAGATATTGGGATCGTTGCGGATATCGGTGGATGGCAGACCGATCGGTCCCGGATCCGAAGCTCAGCACGTACTACTGGGGCTGCTCGCGCTGACCCCGAACGTGTCCGTGCCTCGCGGCGCACCGGTCGATGCGCTCTGGAACGTGCGGCCGGCCTACGGCACTGTGGACCTGCTGCAGGCAAGGGTATCCCGGCTTCGACGGAACTTTCAGCCGACCTCGGGCGACCAGGACGGGCCACAGCCGATTCCGGCGACCCGCACCGGCTATCAGCTCACCGTGTCCGAGTATCAGCACGATCTACTGGCGTTCCGTCGGCTCGTCACCCGCGCCAGACACGCCCGCGGTGACGGGGACCTCGACGCGGCGTGCGATCTGTTCGCCGACGCTATCGCCCTGTGGCGCGGCGATCCGCTCGACGGCATCATCGCATTGCAGACTCATCTGACCGTGTTGGCACTCATCCGCGAATACCGGGCAGTTGTGGTCGAATACGCCTCTACTGCAGTGGATTTGGGGCGATACCACGACATGTTGCCGTTATTGCAGCAAGCGGCCGAGGCCGATCCTCTGCACGAGTTGTTGCATGCGGCGCTGATGATCGCACTCGCAGGCTGCGGGCAGCAGGCTGCCGCGCTCGACATCTTCAACGCCCTGCGGCGGCGCTTGGTCTGGGAGCTTGGCGCCGATCCCAGTTCCGAACTCACTGCCGCCTATCAGCGTGTCTTGCGGCAGAAGGTAAGCCGGCCGGAGTCCATACCGATACGCGCACAGCATCAGTTGCCGCCGGATATCGCTGACTTCACCGGTCGGCGAGCCGAGATTCGGCAACTGTCGGGCGGCTTGTCCGACGGCAAAGCAGACACCTCGGTACCCATCTTCGTGATCAAGGGGATGGCCGGTATCGGGAAGACACGGCTCGCAGTGCATGTCGCGCACCGGCTGTGGCTGGGTGGTCGTTTCGGTGACAGCCAGCTCTATGTGAACCTGCGTGGCCATGATGTTCAACCACCCGCGAACCCTGCGTCGGTCCTGGCGACGTTCCTCCGACTGCTCGGCGTGCCCGGTGAACAGGTCCCGCCCGGCTTGGACGAGCGAACGGCCATGTACCGGGACCGATTGTACGGCCGCGACACCGTGATAATTCTGGACAACGCCGCGTCGGACGATCAGGCGCTGCCGCTCTTGCCTGCCGGTCCTGCCAATCTTGTGCTGCTCACCACCAAGCGAACATTGGCACTCGACGGTGCCAGAACGTTGCTGCTGCCGACATTCACCCCGGCCGAGGCGGACGAGGTGTTGATCCGCGCGGTGGGCGCCACGCGGGTTCAGGCCGAACCGGATGCGACCCGCAAGCTGGGGGAGTTGTGCGGCCATCTCCCGCTGGCATTGGCACTTGCCGCACACCGGCTGCAATCCCGGCCGGGCTGGACAATCGCGGATTTAGCCGATCGGCTCGAGAGTGCTGAGGATCGGCTCGACGAGTTCGCTGCCGGAAGCAGGCCGCTGCGGTCGGAATTCGAGCTGTCCTACCGATCGCTCGGAGCAGCCGAACAACAGGCGTTTCGGCTGCTGGGGCGGCTACCCCGCGACGTCTTCACCGGTGACTCCGTTGCCGGTCTGCTGCAGACCACCTCCTCGTGCGCCAGCCATCTCCTGGACCACCTAGCCGACGAGAACCTGCTCACCGCGGTGGCACGGAACCGCTACCGACTGCACGGTTCGCTCGCCGACTACGCGTTCTCGTTGCTGCCTCGTAGGCATCGCACCTATGTCCACAGATCGCAACTATTGGGAGCATGCGAATGACAATTTCGCCGACGAATTCCGGGGTTCAGCTTCCTCATCCGCCCAAGCGACTGCCACTGCTGGGCGATGTGCTGACCACCGACTTCGCCAAGCCTGCGCAGAGTGTTCTGCGGTCGGCCCGGACACTCGGACCGGTCTTCCAGCATTCCGTCTTCGGATTCTCGACCATCATTGTCGCCGGAGCAGCGGAAATCGACGAAGTCAACGACGAGTCCCGATGGCGGAAGTTCGTCGGCCCACCGCTGATGAAACTACGTCCGATCGCGGGAGACGGCGTGTTCACCGCATTCGACGACGAGCCGAACTGGAGGAAGGCGCACAACGTGCTTGTGCCCGCTTTCACCAAGTCTGCGATGAGCAACTACCACAGCACCATCCTCGACACCGTCCGAGAGTTGGTCGAAGCGTGGTCGGATCTGGGACCGACGTGGGTCGATCTGCCCGAGTACATGAACAGGCTTGCCCTCGAGGTGATGGCCCGCGCCGGGTTCAGTCACTCGTTCAGTTCGATGAGCGATCCGAATCCGGGGCCGTTCATCGGTGCCATGCTCCGCGAACTGCGATTCGCTATGCGCCGGACCGATGTGTTGCCGTGGTTCGAGCGGACCTTTCTGGCCGGGCGCCTGCGTCGGCACCATGCGGATCTGGCCTACGTGAACCAGGTTGCAGACGAGATCATCGTCGCGCGCCGTGCCGCCCCGTCCGCGCGTCCTCGCGATGTCCTCGATTTGATGCTCACCAGCGTTGATCCGCAATCCGGTGACACACTCGACATGACGAACATCCGATACCAGATTCTGACCTTCCTCATTGCCGGTAGCGAAACCTCTGCGAATGCAATATCCTTTGCGCTCCACTATCTCTCGCGCAGTCAGGAACTGGCCGAGCAGGTGCGTGCGGAGATAAGTGAACACTGGCCGGGCCGTGACTTTCCGGACATTCGATACGACGAGGTCGCGAAGCTGCGCGGGCTGCGCCGAGTGGTAGACGAAACCTTGCGGTTGTGGCCGACCGCGCCGGGCTATTTTCGCCAGGCACGCTGTGACACAGCGTTATCCGAGGGACGCTACTCTGTTCGGACCGATGATTGGGTTCTGGTGTTCTTGCTTGCGGCACACCGTGATCAGGTTTGGGGACCGGACGCCGATGTATTCAATCCGCACCGTTTTGCCCCGGATAAACTGCGTAGTTTGGGTCCGCGTGTGTACAAGCCGTTCGGGACCGGTCCACGCGCCTGCCTCGGTCGCCAGTTCGCACTACACGAGATCATGGTCACCCTCGCGGTGATTCTGCACCAGTTCGACCTAGAACCGGATCCGGACTACCAGCTGGACGTGGTCGAAACCGTCTCGGTCAAGCCCGTAGGTCTGCGTCTTCGGTTCCGCCGCCGCTGAGGGCGGTAGAACAGTTCAAACAGCCCGCTCGACCGAGCCCGCGAACGGTCCAGCCGGCAGCTCGCCAGGAATCGGTCGGCAGCACGTTGCGTCCGTCGAGAATGCGTGCGTGGCTGACGGTTTCGGCGAGAGCTGCCGGATCCAGTTCGCGGTACTGCTTCCAGTCGGTCAGATGGAGCACGATGTCGGCGCGCTCGCATGCTTTGCTGACCTCGCGCGCATAGTCGAGTCCGGGATGGGACGCACGCGCATTGTCGAGCGCTTCGGGATCGTGCACGCGCACCCGGCCGCCGCGTTGCTGAATCGCGGTCGCCACGCTGAGTGCCGGGGAGTCTCGGACGTCGTCGCTGTCCGGCTTGAACGCCGCGCCAAGCACCGCGACGTTGCGTCCGAGGAACGATCCCCCGACAAGCTGCCGAGCCATCTCGACCACGCGTTCGCGGCGACGAACGTTGATCTCGTCGACCTCTTTGAGAAAACCCAGCGCCTGACCGACGCCGAGTTCACTCGCGCGAACAATGAAGGCGCGGATATCCTTGGACAGGCAGCAGCCGCCGAAGCCGAGTCCTCGGTACCCCGCAGCAGCAGCACTCGTACACTGCGGCACGGGCACGAGGTGATCGACGGCCAATTTCTGGACCTCGTCCAACGCTCCGGGTGAACTGTTGGAGTGATCGTCGACTACCACGACCTCGTAGCCGTTCCGGAGAAGTTCCACGCATGTGTGGCTGCCGATGAATCCGGCTCCGCCGGTGGCCAGTGACCATGCTTCGCACTCACTTTCCGAAACAAACAGGACCGTCGCCGCGGCGGCGGGAGGAACCGTGAGGACGGCGATCAGCAGCGGCGCGGCGACCTTCTCGATGCCACGACGAAAGCTCACCGGAGCGGATGCCGCAGCTTCTGCCGCATGCAGCAGGCACACCGCGAACGTCACGCCGGTATAGACCACCGCACCCGATGTGCAGACGAAGACGTAACCCACGTGCGCACTGGACAGCTCGCCGATCAGCGCGGCGGCCGTCAGCAGCACACCGAGCGCGGCATAGGCGGCCGACAGATCACCGAAAGATCCCGGCACTGCCCCGTCACGGCGAAGGGGATTGGCGGTAGCGCGATCTCACGCTCCCGTTACGAGCTTCAGCCTGCCTGTTCGGCGGCTCTGACGGCGCGGGCGAGGGTGGCCGTAGCGTAGCGACGCCACAGCGGCGCGACGATCAGACGGACCACCCAGTGGCGGCCGGGGCGCGGGTGGAATGAATACGTCCAGCGGACAAGGGAATTGCGGCCCGCGGTGGTGAAGGTCCACTCGCCGTCCACCTTGGTGACGAGGCGGCGCATCATGCCGGTGAAATCGCCCAGCTCGTAGGCGAAGTGGCGGGCGCGGGTGTAACCGGTGAGTTGTTCCCGGGCGGTGGAGCCATCGGTCAGGAGTACTGTTCGGGCACTGCCGGGGGTATCCCAGGGGCCGGATTGATCGCGGACCGCGCGGACACCCGGCAGCGGTCCCATTCCGGTGAAGATGGTGGTCAGATCGATCGGCGCGATCACCTCCATGGCGGTCGCCGCCGAAGTGGCACACGGGGATTCGACGGTAACCGGGATGTATCCGAGGCTCATGCCGCCCCATTGTGCCCCGGAAGGCGTTCGGTCGCCGGATTCCGGTGTCACCCGTCCGCTCTGTCTCGAAATGCACTGAACCCCGGCGCGAAACGCGCCGGGGTTCAGTACTCGTACTGTCGTGCGGCCCGAATTACGGGATGGTCAGCACCTGGCCGACACCGATCATGTCGGGGTTGCCGATCCCACTGGCCGCCGCGATATCGGTGTAGCGGTTGCCGTCACCGTAGTACTGCTCGGCAATGGCCCAGAGGGTTTCGCCGGGCGCGACGGTGTGGGTGCGTGCCGCCGGAGCCTCGGGGGGCGGGGGCGGAGTGTCTTCCACCGGTGCCGCTTCGGGCTCGGCCTGGATCGGGTTGTCGGTATTCGAGCCCGACGACCAGAGCGCCTTGCCGTCCTTGCTGTACAGCACGACATTGCGGTCGGGCTGGACGACCAGACGATCGGCCTCCCTACCGTTGGTCTCGGTGGACCACGCGGCGCCGCCGCCCTTGTACAGCACGAAATTGCCGTCCGCCTGCAATACGGCCCGCTCGACACCCTGATCATGAGTGCTGGTCGACCAGACAACGGTGCCGCTCGGCTCCGACAACACAAGGTTGCCATCATTCTGCAGAGTCAGGGTGTAAGCACCACCCTTCAGAGACTGACCGAGCCCAAGTTCATCGCCTACGTGCAACGCGTCGCCCACGGTGCGTCCTTTCGGAGGGGGGATCTTCGGTAAATCGATGGCGCGAGAACTGCATTCGCACATCTTCCCCCGAGGCTACTGCTCAGGAGTGGGTCGTCGGGGAGATACGCGCCGCATCCGATGAGATTTTGACGACCCTTCGCCAGAAGTTCGCCAGCCCATCACATCGAGGGTGTGGCAGCGGTCGGGCGGTTAGGGTTGAGGCCATGCACGGGAATTGGGGACGCCGCCTCGTCGCGGCCACGGGCGCCACGCTACTGAGCCTGGCCGTCGCGGGTTGTGGCAGCTCGGACGACAGCGGCGACAAGCCGACCACCAGCACCACCTCCGCCAGCGCGACCACACCCACCGAAGCGCCGGAAGGCCAACTGGGCCGGGCCTTCACCGCCGACCCCACCATCGTCAACCCACGCCCGATCCCCTTCGACTCCTGGACCGAACTGGCTCCCGACAAGATCGCGGTGAACTTCCAAACCGGCTCGCCCGAGTGCTACGGCGTGGACGTGACCACCACGGAGACCGACGAAGCGGTCACCGTGGAACTGCGCGGCGGCACCCGCGCGGACGCGGTCGGCAAGATGTGCACGATGATCGCGGTATTCGGAACGCTGGAGATCCAGCTGAAGGCACCGCTGGGTGATCGAGACGTGTTGAGCGCCAAGTAGTTCCACCACACACCGCCCCCACCGCCGCCACCGCCGCCACCGCCCGTCATTCCGGCATGCTTTTGGCCGGGATCCACGCCTGGTCGCACCGCAGCGAATCGTGGTGGACTCCGACCAAAAGCACGCCGGAACGACGAGGGTCGACTCGCCGGACGGACGAGGCGCGCTCGCCGCAATGACGAGGCGCGCTCGCCGCGACGACGAGAGTGCGCTCGCCGGAACGACGAAGGGTCGGTGCGCGGTCCGCGCACCGACCCTCCTCATTCACACCTCAGTGCGCGAAGTGGCGCGCTCCGGTGAAGTACAGCGTCACCCCGGCCTCGCGGCACAGGTCGATGGTGTCCTTGTCGCGGATCGAGCCGCCCGGCTGCACAATCGCCCGGATACCCGCCGCGACCAGCTGCTGCGGGCCATCGGAGAACGGGAAGAACGCGTCGGAGGAAGCCACCGAGCCCCTGGCGCGGTCACCGGCCCGCTGTACCGCGAGATGCACCGCATCCACCCGGTTGACCTGACCCATACCGACACCGACGGACGCACCATCGCTGGCCAGCAGGATGGCGTTCGACTTCACGGCACGGCAAGCGCGCCAAGCGAATTCGAGATCGGCCAGGGTGTCGGCGTCGGCAGCCTCACCGGCGACGAGCTGCCAGTTGGCGGGGCTGTCACCCGCGGCGTCGATGATGTCGCGATCCTGCAGCAGCACACCACCGCTCACCGGACGCAGCTCGGCGCCCTTGCGCTGCGGCGCGTCGGCGATCAGGATGCGCACATTCTTCTTGCGCTGCAACACTTCCACCGCACCGTCGGCATAACCCGGAGCGACAATAACCTCGGTGAAGATCTCCGCCACCTGTTCGGCCATCTCCACACTGACCTCACGGTTGGCCGCGATGACGCCGCCGTACGCGCTCACCGGATCGCAGGCGTGCGCCTTGCGGTGCGCCAGCGCGATATCCGCGCCGACCGCGATCCCACAGGGGTTGGCGTGCTTGATGATCGCGACAGCCGGGGCCTCGAAGTCGTAAGCGGCGCGCCAGGCCGCATCGGCATCGGTGTAGTTGTTGTACGACATTTCCTTGCCGTGCAACTGCTGTGCCTGCGCCAGTCCGGCCGCACCGGACTCATTGGTGTACAGCGCGGCGGCCTGGTGTGGATTCTCGCCATAGCGCAGCACCGACTCGCGGGTCCAGGTCGCCCCGACCCACTCCGGGAAGTACTGTGCGCCTTCGGAATCCGCGTTGACAGCGGGAGCGACGGCCGGGACCGCAACGGAGGTCATCCAGCTCGCGACCGCCACGTCGTAGGACGCGGTGTGCTGGAAAGCCTTGGCCGCCAGTGCAGTTCGCTGCGCGAGGGTGAAACCGCCACCCTTCACGGCGCGCAGCACCTCGTCATAGTCACGGGTATCGACGACCACGGCCACCGAGGGATGGTTCTTGGCGGCGGCACGCACCATGGACGGTCCACCGATATCGATCTGCTCCACACAGTCGTCGACGCCCGCGCCCGAGGCCACGGTCTGGGTGAACGGGTACAGGTTCACCACGACGAGCTGGAAGGCCTCCACACCGAGCTCGACCAGCTGGTCGACATGCTCGGCCCTGCGGGTATCGGCGAGGATGCCGGCGTGCACGCGCGGGTGCAGCGTCTTGACCCGGCCGTCGAGGGTTTCCGGAAAACCGGTCAGGTCTTCGACCTTGGTGACCGGGATGCCCGCGTCGGCGATCTTGCCGGCGGTGGAACCGGTCGACACCAGCTCCACACCGGCGGCGTGCAGGCCGCTGGCCAGCTCGATCAGACCGGTCTTGTCATAGACGCTGACCAGCGCCCGCTTGATCGACTTCAGTTCAGCCGAGTCGATCGATCGTTCGCTGCGCTCAGCTGAGCCTGTCGGTCGTTCGCTGCGCTCACTCACCGGAGAACTCGCTCACTGGGATAACTGCCTTTCGTCCATCGGAGACAATGCCTCGTTCGGCGACGGCGGCGACGACCTCCGCCAACAACCGCCGCTCGACAACCTTGATGCGCTCGTGCAGTGCCGCCTCATCGTCTTCGGGCAACACCGGCACGGCTTCCTGCGCGAGAATCGGCCCGGTATCGACACCGGCATCGACCAGATGCACGGTGCAGCCGGTGACCTTGACCCCGTACGCCAGCGCGTCCCGTACCCCGTGCGCACCCGGGAACGCAGGCAGCAGCGCGGGATGGGTATTGATGATTCGGCCACCGAATTTCTCCAGGAACATCGGCCCGAGGATCTTCATGAATCCGGCCGACACCACCAGATCGGGCTGATGGGCGGCGACGGCCTCGGTGAGCGCGTTATCCCACTCGGCGCGACCGTCGTATTCGGGCAGCGCCACCCGGAAGCTCGCGATCGCGAAGTCGTCGGCATGTCCGGTGGCGGCGCAGTCGCGGTCGGTTCCGACGGCGACGACCCGGGCCGGATAGTCCGGTTCCCGGGTCGCGTCGAGTAGCGAACGCAGCAGCGAACCGGTGCCGGAGGCGAGCACGACAACGGTCGCGGGCGCGGTGGGCGGCACCAGCTGGGCGGGCGTGGGCGTCAGCGCACTACTCCCTGTGAGTCGAGGCGGGGCGGGGGTCGGCGGATGCGAACCACCGCCCAAGAGCCTAACGACCGTCCACCGCACCGGTGTCCGGCAGGTCCGCCTCTACCACTTCGGCGTCCACGATGTCGGAGTTTTCCAACGAATCCGCATGCGGTTGCACGGTGAGGGCGGTCTGCTCGTCCAGTAGTTCGCCGTCCATCTCGACCACCCGTTCATGGCCGTCGGTCGCGTCTGCGTAGTCGTCGAACTCGTCGTCGTAATAGTCGTATTCGCCGTCGGCGTCGGACTCGGTATCGCCGTCGGACTCGAATTCGTCCTCGTACTCGTCGAATTCGTCGTAGTAGTCGTCGTCCGCGTAGTCGGTGTCGGCTACGTCACCACGGCCACCGAGAGCGGCGGGCAGGACAAACCACTGCGCGCAGAACATGCCCACGTAGCCCGGCACGGCCAACCAGACGAAGACCAACACCGTCAGGAGCAGGGCATTCGGACCGATTCGCCCGAACGAGCCGAGTTCACCGCCCGCGAGCGCGCCCAGCAGCCCCAGCAGTACCGCCGCCACACCGGCGGAGGTCAGCGTCGCCCAGGGGGCGGTGGGCCGATCGTCGGTGCCGCGCCCGATATCGAGTCCGCCGAGCACGCCGACCGCCGCGGGCGCGAGCAGCAGCACCGGCCACCACGCCGCCGCCGGACCGAGCGGTACCGCCGCCGCGATCGGAACCGCGGGAATCCGCGCACCCTCGACCGCGAACAGACTCAACGATCCCCCGCCGATCTCGACCGAACCACCCAGCACCACGGCTACGACATCGACGAGCACATTCGGTAGATAGGCCAGCGAGAGCAGCGTCAATCCGAGGAACCCCGCCACATTGCCCGCGGCCTGATACGTCTCGCCGATCCGCGACCAGTGCGCGAGCAACGATATCAGGATGATGATCGCCGCCATCACCAATAGTCGCTGCGCGGCACGCAATCCGGCACGCGCGCCCGGCAGCAGCCAATCCGGCACGTCGATCGGCGCCAAGGCGGCCAGCTTCCGCCACTGCCGACTTCCGATACCCACGGCGGCGGCGAGCAGATGCAATCCGATCACCCAGCCGAAGGCGGCGGAGGTATTGGGCGGCTGCAGGGCCACCACGGCGGCCGCGTCATCGGCGACGGCCAGACAGACCGCCGTAATCAGCAGCGGTCCGGCCAGCGCGGCCCCCACGATCCACCCGAGATCGGCTCGGGTGGGGTCGGATTGGACCGCCCGCGCGCAATCGCGAGCGGCCAGCCAGAACAGCAAGCCGGTCGGGAGCAGCGGGAGCAGGCCCAGCGTGGTCTTACCGATCACCAGCGGAACCTGATGCACGGCAAGCCAACTCGCGGCGATCGCACCCCCGGCCCCCTCGAGACCACTGCCCGCGGCCAAGAGCGCGGCCAGCACCAGCACGACAATGGCCAGCAGTGTCACACTCGACGCCCGCGCCGCGACGAACAGCAGCACCCGAGCGCGCTCCGGCGTCAGCGAACCGAACCCACCCTCGGGCCCGGCCGGAGCCGGAACACGCGGTACACGCGGACCACTGTCACTCAGGCGCGCCAGGGCGGTCTTCGGGGAGCTCATGGAAAACCAGCGTGGCAGCTTCCCCCACAGGCTCGGCTCAGGCGCGCCGCGCGTACGTGCCCGCCGATAGCGGTCGGTCGACGTGCGGCGAGGGGAATCCGCCGGGGCGCGGCGCGGGTCACGAACAGAGCCCGCCGAAGCACGACGCGATCCACGAGCGGGGTCGGCGGGGGTACGCCGGGATCCACGAGCGGAGCCCGCCGAAGCACGACGCAGTCCACGAATAAGGTCGCCGAACCTGCGGCGCGGCTCGCCTCGGGAGTCCGCGCCAGCACCGCGAGGTTCCCCTGCGGAACGTGCCGACGTGCGGCGCGGTTCACGAGCAGAATCCCCGGCGGCACGCCGGGACTCACGGGCGGATTCTGTCGAGGCGGCGCGGCGCGAACCACCGGCGGACCCCGCAGAGCCGCGCGAGAATTCACGAGCGGGGTCCGAGGCGGCGCGACGCGACGCGCGGGCGGACTCGCTGGGCCGACGGCGAGGCTGACGGGCGGACTCGTCAGACCCGCGCGGGGGCTCGCGGTAGGGGCCACCCGGGGTGCGGCCAAGGTCGTCGAAGGAGTCGCCGGAATAGCTTCGCGGCTGGCGGGGAGGTTCTGAACGAGGCACGGTGACAACGACAATCAGCAGCAGGGGCGTGCAATGAGGGGATAACAGCCACCTGTCGTTCCGGCGGGCTTTCGGCCGGAATCCACCTGTGAGCAGAACGTGGATCCCGGCCGAAAGCCTGCCGGGATGACGACAGGGAAGCTGTCGATAGGACAGCCGTTGAGACGACAGGGTGACCGGTCGAGCGATACGAGGTGACCGGTCGAGCGATACAACAGGTAGCCGGTCGGTACAAGGTGTCAGATCGCGAATCGGGCCCGAATGACGAACGGCCCCCGGTGATCTCCACCGGGGGCCGTCCTTCACATCAGTTGAGCATCCGGTCGGACTACTTGTCGTCCTGTCCCGGGCGGAATGCCTTGGTGGCGTCAGCCGACGGATCGGCGCTCTGCTCACCACCGAACGGCTTCTCCTGGCCGCCACCGAAACTCGGTGCGCCACCGTACTGCTGGCCACCGAAGTGCTGGGTGGCACCCTCCTCCGGACGCGGCTGCGAGCCGGTGCCGTACGGGGACTGTCCCGGCTGCTGACCGTAGGACGGCTGCTGGCCGTAAGACGGCTGCTGCGGCTGCTGCGGCTGCTGCCCGTAGGCCGGCGGCTGGCCGAAGCCACCCTGCTGACCGTACGAAGGCTGCGACGGCTGCGACGGCTGGGACGGCTGCTGCTGGTACTGCGGGCCGGTGCCCTGACCGTACGACGGCTGCTGGCCGTAGGACTGCTGCGGCGCCTGGCCGAAACCACCCTGCTGGCCATAGGACTGCTGTCCGAAGGACTGCTGGCCGCCCTGGCCGTATCCGCCCTGCTGACCCGGACCACCGAAACCCGGCTGCGGGGCGGGCTTGGGCGCGGGCGCCTTCAGGATCCCCAGTTCGAACAGCAGCGCCACGATGGCCGTTGCCGCCTGCGCGAACGCGAAGAACAGGATGACCCAGCCGCCCCACTTCATGGTGGAGTACTCGCCGAGATTGAACGACTGGAACAGCAGGGTCAGGAATGCCGCCAGCGAGGCGGCGGCCGCGATGGAGGTCCAGTTCTGCTTGGTCACCAGCGACAGACCCGCGAGCAGACCGGCGAACAGCAGCACGGTCAGCAGCGCGGCGCTGCCGGATTCGAAGAGGTTGAAGGACTGGTCGCCGCCCACCGTGGTGCCGGCTACTTCCCTGGCCTTATCGCCGACGTAGGGCGCGAAGCCGAGCAGGAAGGTGAGTACACCGAGCGCGGCGACACCGATAGCGAGGAAGAACGGCAGTCCCTTGCCCGTCGCGGCCGTGGCGCTCGATCCGGTGGACGGTCCGGCGGACGGCTGCTGACCGAAGCCGGGTGTAGAGGGCGTCGGCGCGGGCGTGTTGTACCCCGAGCCCCCGGTCGGGTATGACATGTCGTCGTCTCCTATCGAGTAGTTCACGAACAGCGCTGGCTGTTCCCCCGACGCTACTGCACCGGACCGCCCGGGTCATCACCTACCGCTGGCCGCGACCGGCGCGTATGCACCGCATCCTGACCGTTATACCCGGTTTGCCCGAGCCTAATCGCTTGGGCGACAATGAATTTCGTTTGGAAGCAGCAAAGGCCGCCCTCCGTTCGGAGGGCGGCCTTCACAGGAAACTTACAGCTGGCGGGAACCCGACAGCTGGCCAGCCGTGATTCAGGCGCTGACGCTGGCCTTCTCGAGGATCTCGCGAGCCAGGGCGGCGGTCTCGGACGGCGTCTTGCCGACCTTCACACCCGCGGCCTCAAGGGCGTCCTTCTTCGCCGCGGCGGTACCCGACGAACCGGAGACGATGGCGCCCGCGTGGCCCATGGTCTTACCCTCGGGGGCGGTGAAGCCCGCGACGTAGCCGACGACCGGCTTGGTGACATTGGCCTTGATGTAGGCCGCTGCCCGCTCCTCGGCGTCGCCGCCGATCTCACCGATCATGACGATGAGCTTGGTCTCGGGGTCCTTCTCGAACGCCTCGATGGCGTCGATGTGGGTGGTGCCGATAACCGGGTCGCCGCCGATGCCGATGGCAGTGGAGAAACCGAAGTCCCGCAGTTCGTACATCATCTGGTAGGTCAGGGTGCCGGACTTGGAGACCAGGCCGATCGGACCCTTACCCGCGATATTGGCCGGGGTGATGCCGACGAGGGCCTCACCCGGGGTGATGATTCCGGGGCAGTTCGGGCCGATGATGCGGGTCTTGGTGCCCTTCTCCACGTTGTAGGCCCACGCGTAGGCGGAGTCCTGCACCGGGATGCCCTCGGTAATGACCACGAGCAGCGGGATCTCCGCGTCGATGGCCTCGATAATGGCGTCCTTGGCGAACTTCGGCGGCACGAAGGCGATGGAGACGTCCGCGCCGGTGGCCTTCATGGCCTCTTCGACGGTGCCGAAGACGGGCAGCTCGACGGCATTGCCGTCCTTATCGGTGTGCGACACGGTGGTGCCGGCCTTGCGGGCGTTGACGCCGCCGACGACCTGGGTGCCGGCCTTGAGCATCAGTGCGGTGTGCTTGGTGCCCTCGCCGCCGGTGATGCCCTGGACGATGACCTTGTTGTCCTTGTTGAGGAAGATCGACATTTTGGTTCGTGTCCTTACTTGGCGGCGGTGTTGTTTCGACCGACCTGCAAGCAGTCGGAAGCGGCCAGTTCGGCGGCCTTGTCGGCGCCTTCGTCCATGGTCTGGGCAAGCGTCACCAGCGGGTGCGCGAAGTCGGCGAGGATCCGTCGACCCTCCTCGACCTTATTGCCGTCCAGACGGACGACCAGCGGCTTATTGGCCTCGGCGCCCAGGGTCTCGAGCGCACCGACAATGCCGTTCGCGACGGCGTCACATGCGGTGATGCCGCCGAAGACGTTCACGAAAACGCTCTTGACCTGCTCGTCACCCAGGATGACGTCCAGACCGGCGGCCATGACCGCAGCCGAGGCGCCGCCGCCGATGTCGAGGAAGTTGGCGGGCTTGACGCCGCCGTGGTTCTCACCGGCGTAGGCGACCACGTCGAGGGTCGACATGACCAGACCCGCGCCATTGCCGATGATGCCGACCTCGCCGTCGAGCTTGACGTAGTTGAGGTCGTTCTCCTTGGCCTTGAGCTCCAGCGGATCGGTGGCGTCGATATCGGCGAAGGCCACGTGATCGGCGTGCCGGAACTCGGCGTTCTCGTCCAGGGTGACCTTGCCGTCGAGGGCGAGGATCTGGTTGTCGGGGGTGCGAACGAGGGGGTTCACCTCGACCAGGGTGGCATCTTCGTTGACGAAGACCTCCCACAGCTTCTGGATGGTCACGGCCGCCGCGTCGAGAATGTCGGCGGGCAGGTGGCCCTGCTCGGCGATGGAGCGCGCGAAGGCCAGGTCCACGCCCTTGACGGCGTCGACCGGCACCTTGGCCAGCATCTCGGGCTTCTCGACAGCGACCTCTTCGATCTCCATACCGCCCTCGACCGAGCACATGGCCAGGTAGCTGCGGTTGGTGCGATCGAGTAGGAAGGAGATGTAGTACTCCGACGCGATGTCCTTGGCCTCGGCGACCAGGATCTTCTTGGTGATGTGGCCCTTGATATCCAGGCCCAGGATGTTCTGCCCGTGCGTGAAGGCGTCCTCCGGGGTGGCGGCGTACTTCACGCCTCCGGCCTTGCCGCGGCCTCCGGCCTTGACCTGAGCCTTCACCATGACCGGCTTACCGATTTCCTCCGCGATCGCGCGGGCTTCCTCAGCCGTGTCGGTGACGCGGCCCTCCGACGAAGGCACTCCGTGCTTCACGAAGAGTTCCTTCGCCTGATATTCGAAGAGATCCATGTACTCACCGTCTCGTCTGCGTTGTGGTGACAACGTCTTGGTTGGCGGCCCGTCGTCGGCCCGTAGCGACTGCTTGCAGATCGCTGGAAAGGGTCAGCGGGTTGGGTCGGACTCTAATCAGTCACATGGAGCGGAAATCAGCCGCATACAGCCTAAGTGGCGCAGGTCACGGTACAGTCTCCGGAGCCGAAAAACCGCTGGGTATGGCTACTCATGAGTAGCTTTTTGACCACGCGGCAGCTAGGCGGGCAGAATCCCGAACGGCGAAACCGACTACGACGTTTTGTAGTTGACACGACTCACCGGGTTACCCACCCCACAGTGAGGGAATCCCGGAAGGTAACGTGAGGAATGTCACACCAGCGCGGCGCGGAGGGTCCATCGCTTGCCGACCCGCAATCGTTTCGTTACCGTCGTTGCGGTCGATGTCACAGCACGGTCACGACAGGAGGACGGCAAGCTTGACGCAGCACAGCGCTCCGCAGGTAGTGAGCCGCCCCGCGGCAGACCCTTTGACACGGAACTCGATTCGACATCAGCGAGTTGAACGCGGATGAGCGACGGCGTATCCCCCACTGGACGTCGTTCGCGGGCCAATCGGTACCGCCACGATGATGAAAACTCCGGCGGTTCCGGACATTTCAGTCAGAACACTCAGTTCGGCGGGGCTACCCGCTTCGAGCACGGTGAGGTGTACGGCTGGGGTCACGCCGCACCGACCGGGCAGACCGACTGGAACGCCAATGGTTCCAACACCGACAGTTCCTATGCCGAATCCGAAGGTTGGAACGGCGGCGCTGAGAACTGGAACGGCCAGGCCGAAAGCTGGAACGAAGACGCCAACTGGAACGGCAACGGCGAGCGCTGGAACGAGAACGCGTCGGCCGAGTGGACCGGGGGCGAGAGCTGGAACTCCGGCACTGCCTGGGAGTCCCCCGCCGATCCCGAGCCGTCCGACGAATACCGGCCCGCCTACACCTTCCGCACCGCCTCCGGTGAACCACTCGAGTTCTCCCACGACGGCGCCCGCCTCGATCAGGCCGCTGTACCCGATCAGACCACGGCATCGGATGCCGTCGAATCCGCGCCCGCCACATCGCGTTCCGCCACCCGCGCCGCCGCACGCAATCGTCGCCGTTCCGGTGGCGCGCACCGGCTGCCCGCGCCGCCCGCCGCACTGAAGGGTCGCGCCGCCGTGGTGGCGGTCGCCGCCGGTGCCGTGGTGGCCGCCGGACAAACCGGTATGGAGACCTCCGCCCCCGCGACGGGCGACATCGAGGCCGTCGGCCAGATGACCGAATTGGCCGCGCAGAGCATAAGCCTCGCCGGCGAGGAGACCGTCGCCGCGGAATCTCCGCAGGTGCTGAATGTCTCGACGCCGATGGATCTCAACCAGTTCAGCGACATCCTGCAGAAGGGCCAGCAGTTCGCTGCCGATCTGGCCGCCCAGGAGGCCGCCAAACTGCGCCCGCTGTTCACTCGATTCGCCAACGGCAATTTCACCTCCGGCTACGGAGCCCGCTGGGGCGTACAGCATCTCGGCATCGACGTGGCCGCCCCCATCGGCACCCCGATCTACGCTGTGGCCGACGGCACGGTCATCGAGGCGGGTCCGGCCTCCGGCTTCGGCATGTGGGTGCGCCTGCTGCACGACGACGGCACCGTCACCGTCTACGGCCATATCGACACCGCGACGGTTTCCCAGGGCATGCGCGTCATGGCGGGCGACCAGATCGCCACCGTCGGCAACCGCGGCTTCTCCACCGGCCCGCATTGCCACTTCGAGGTCTGGCTCAATGGCGTCGACAAGATCGACCCCGTGCCGTGGCTGGCCTCGCGGGGCATCTCCCTCGGCATGCAGCGGGACTAACGACTCCTGCGACCGGGTCGAGTGCCCGAACACTTCGATGGGCGCGCTGCTTCAAGCAGCGCGCCCATCGCTCTTCCCGCAACGGCACCCGAACCCCGCTGGGCCGCCCCGCCCTGCCGCACCCGACAACCGGGCCGCACGCGAAACCCGGCATCCCGCCCACACCCGAAACCCGTCATCCCGGCATGCTTTTGGCCGGGATCCACACCGGCGGCGATTCGAGCCGATTCCGGTGGACTCCGGCCAAAGACGCGCCGGAATGACGGGGCGTCTCAGACATGCCGGGATGGCGAGGGGCGATCATCGGGTCGGTCAGGCCCGGACGGCGTACCCCCGCGGATCGAATCGGGAAACAGTGTCGCCGTAGATAACCGGTGCGGTGTCGCAGCCCTCGATGAAATCGCGGGGGAAGCCGACTTCGAACGGGGCGGCGGCCTCGAGGGCCGCTACCGCTTCCTCCGGGAGGGTCAGGTCGACCGCACCCAGGTTCTCGGCGAGTTGGGCGGCACTGCTGACCCCGACGATCGGGAGGATCGCGGGTGAGCGGTGGCGGGTCCAGGCGAGGGCGATATGCGCTGCGGGCACGCCCAGTTCGGCGGCGACCTTGTCCACGGCGGCGGCCGCGGTTCGCTGCCGTTCGGTGTATTCGGCCGGGTCCTTGCGCTGGCCGCTCCGTCCGGAGAGTATGCCCTGCCCGAGCGGGCCCCAGGCCGTCACGCTCATTCCGAATGCCTCCGCCATGGGCAGCAATTCGCGTTCGGCATCGCGCCAGAGCAGGTTGTAGGGCACCTGAAGTCCCGCGAACGGCGTCCGATCCCGCAGCTGCGCAAGGGTGTTCGCCTGTGCCACCACCCAGGCGGGGGCATCGGAGATCCCGATGTGCAGCACCTTGCCGGACCGCACCACATCATCGAGGGCACGCAGCGTCTCCTCTATGGGCGTGTACCGGTCCCACACGTGCACCCAGTACACATCGATGTAGTCGGTTCGCAGCCGCCGCAGACTCTGCTCCAGGCTGCGCACCAGATTCTTACGGTGATTGCCCGAGGCATTCGGATCGCCGGCGTCGCGGGTCGGCGTGTACTTGGTGCCGATGACGAATCGATCGCGGTCCGTCATGACCTCGCCGAGCAGTTCCTCACTGGTCCCGTAGGAGGCGGCGGTATCGAGGAAGTTGCCGCCCGCGTCCGCGAAAACGTCCAGAATGCGCCGGTATTCACTCGCGTCGCGCAGTCTCATGGTGCCCAGTACGAGTTCGGAGACCCGCAAGCCGGTTCGGCCGAAAAGTCGGTATCGCATCATGCGCACTACCCTGCGTGGCCGGTTCCGCCGTAGGGAGGCCGGGAGAGGGCCACCCTAGGGCGCGGAAGCGGCGACCGACCGAGGTCAGCGCGGTGCGCAGCGCGGGTTCGAGCCGATCGCCCGTGGTGATGGCGGCCCCCAGCACCGCGATGCCCGCGCCGGTGAAAACACCGCCGATGACGGCGGATTCGATGGCGTCGAGTTCGTCCGGGTATCCCCCGCCGTCGCTTCCCCAGCTCCGCCGGTGCGACCTCGACCCGAACCCTCAAAGCTTGACGATAGTGCGGCTGTACTGCGGGATGAGACGGATCTTTCCGGCGGTGCCGAAGTCGATGGTGACCGTGGCGAGTGCGCCGAAACCTTCGGCGGCGACCACGCGGCCGAGTCCGTACTTGTCGTCGCTGACCCGATCGCCGACGGCCAGTACGAGGCCGGAGTTATTGCGCTTGCCAGCCGAGGCGGGGGCGGGCGCGGGTCGGCGATCGCCACCGACACCGGGCCGGGTTTCGGGCCAGTTGTTGCCGCTGCTCCACCCATCGTCGAAGGCGTCGTCGCCGCGTCGGCGGAAGCCGCGGCTCGTCTGCTGCGGGGCCGGTTCCAGCCGACGCCAGTCCATGAGGTGGCCCGGAATCTCCTGGAGAAAGCGCGACTCCGGGTTGGAGACGGGTTGACCCCAGCCGGAGCGCACCACCGCACGGCTCAGGTAGAGCCGTTTGCGGGCGCGGGTGATGCCGACGTAGGCGAGGCGGCGCTCCTCGGCCAGTTCGGTGGGATCGCCCAGGGCGCGCATATGCGGGAACTGGCCGTCCTCCCAACCGGTGACGAAGACCACCGGGAATTCCAGCCCCTTGGCGGTATGCAGGGTCATCATGGTGACGACGCCGGTGCCCTCGTCCGGAATCTGATCGGAGTCGGCGACCAGGGAGACGCGCTCCAGGAAGGCGGCCAGCGATCCGGGTTCGGGTTCACCCTCGGCAGCCTCGGGAACCAGACCTTCGGCGGCCGCCGCCTCGACATTGTTGCGCGCCTCGGAACTGAATTCCCGTGCCACACTGACGAGTTCATTGAGGTTGTCCAACCGCGCCCCGTCCTGCGGGTCGTCGGACGCCTCCAGTTCGTAGCGGTAACCGGTGCGATCGAGTACGGCCTCCACCACACTGCCCACATCCGGGAAGTCGAGATCGGCCTGCACACCCGCGGCCCGAATCTCCTCGAGCAGCTCCACGAAACCGGCGATGGCACGCTGCGCACGAGTATTCAGCAGCGCCACCTTCCCGGCGGCAGCATCCCGAAGTGCCTGTGCGAAGCCGATATTGCGCTGTTCGGCATGGACGGCCACACATGCCTCGGCGCGATCACCGATACCGCGACGCGGGGTATTGAGAATGCGGCGCAGACTCACCGCATCGTCCGGATTCTCCAGCACACGCAGGTAGGCGACGATATCGCGGACCTCTTTGCGCTCGTAGAACCGAACCCCGCCGACCACCTTGTAGGGCAGCCCCATGCGAATGAAGATCTCCTCCAACGCGCGAGAGTTGTTATTGGTGCGGTAGAACACCGCCACATCGTTGTAGTTGGCATCGCCCTGATCGACCAGCCTGTCGATCTCCCGGGCCACGAAGGACGCCTCGTCGTGCTCATTGTCCGCGACGTAACCGACAATCAGATCGCCGTCGCCCTGATCGGTCCACAGCTTCTTGTCGCGGCGGTTCTCATTGCGCGCGATAACGGCATTGGCGGCGGCCAGAATATGCTGGGTGGAGCGGTAGTTCTGTTCCAGCAGAATGGTTTCCGCATCCGGGAAGTCGCGCTCGAACTCCTCGATATTGCGGATGGTCGCGCCGCGGAAGGCGTAGATGGACTGGTCGGCGTCACCCACCACGCACAGTTCGCTGGGCGGCACTTCGGAATCGGCGGTCAGGTGATGACCCACCAGTTCACGCACCAGCGTGTACTGCGCGTGGTTGGTGTCCTGGTACTCGTCCACCATCACGTGCCGGAAACGCCGCCGATAGTACTCGGCCACCTGTGGATGGCGCTGCAGCATGGCGACCGTCTCGCCGATGAGATCGTCGAAGTCGAGGGCGTTGGCCGCGCGCAGCCGCCGCTGGTACTCCTCGTAGACGCGAGCCACCAGGCGGGGCAGTTCGGTGTCATCGGTTTCGGCGTCGGCGGCGGCCTGTGCGGGACCGATGAGTTCGTTCTTGAGGTTGGAGATGGCGGTGGCCAGTAACCGCGGCGTGTACTTCTTGGCGTCGAGGTCGAAGTCGCGACCGATCATGGCGAGCAGCCGCCGTGAGTCGTCGGCGTCGTAGATGGAGAAGTTGGAGTTGAGTCCGGGCACCAGTCCGGCCTGGGTGCGCAGAATCCGCACACAGCTGGAGTGGAAGGTCGATACCCACATGCTGGCGGCGCGCGGGCCGATCAACCCGCCGACCCGCTCACGCATTTCCGCAGCGGCCTTATTGGTGAACGTGATGGCCAGGATCTGACCGGGACTCACCCCGCGGGCGGCCAGCAGGTACGCGATCCGCCGGGTCAGGACCGCGGTTTTGCCCGAACCAGCTCCCGCCACGATCAGCAGCGGGGACCCGGAGTGCATCACCGCGGCACGCTGTTGCGGATTCAACCCCTCGAGCAATCGCTCGGTCTTCTTATCGTCCTCAGCCACCGTCGTGTTCATCGCCCATCCACGCTACCGGCGGGCACCGACAGACATCCATCCCGGCGGCCGAGCTGTCCGAATAATGCGAGTGGAGCGAACTTCGAGTGAACCAACTCGGCCCGAAAACTCTCAGGAGATTCCAAACGAACTTGTTTTGCATCGATCCGACCCCGTGGCAGACTGGCCAGGTGCAGAGCGCTCCAATCAGACCAGTTACCTGAGCGCCCGTATTCGGGGGACAATGTAAGACCGGCCAGGTCGGCAACCCAAGCAGCAGTCATGGTGAAAGAACCGATCGGTAACACGTCGGGGCCTGCTACCGATCGATGTTCTGACCACGAGGAGAAGAAGTATGAGCATCTCGACGACGGGACAAGACAAGCCTGCGAGCTCCGACTCCGCCCTGCCCACAGAGGCGGAGATCGATACGCTGCGCAAGGAAATCGACAAGCTCGACGCCGAGATCCTGGCCGCGATCAAACGCCGCACCGAGGTATCTCGCCTGATCGGCCGCACTCGGATGGCCAATGGCGGACCCAAGCTGGTGCATTCGCGGGAGATGAAGGTGCTGGAGCGATTCAGCGAGCTGGGGCAGGAAGGCCACACGCTCGCCATGCTTTTGCTGCGTCTCGGCCGCGGTCGCCTGGGTCACTGATACCCGGCCAGGTGTGCTGAGGTCTACGCAGACTTCGCAGCGGACACACACAAACTTCGCGGCGTTCATCGAGCTCTGAGTTCGGCGGGCTCCGCGTTCCCCAGGCCGCCCCGGGTGTTCCTTCACCCCGGGGCGGTCGCTCTATCTTTTGGCCTCCGCTTCGCTCCGGCGGTGCTGTGTCTTCTGCCCTCCGCTTCGCTCCGGGCGGTTCGCGGCCCTCGTAACCCCGTTCTTCCCTCCCTCCGCTCCTCCGCTTCGCTCCCCCGCTCCACTCAGTCCAGAACGGGGCGGGCCGCGAACAAGCAGGGGTTGCGGTAATAGGGCGGCTGCATATCTGCCGCTCTAGGGCAGCGCGATGTACTTCGTGGACAGGTATTCGTCGATGCCCTCGTAGCCGCCCTCGCGGCCGAACCCGGATTGTTTGACGCCGCCGAATGGGGCGGCCGGGTCGGAGATGACGCCGCGGTTCACGCCCACCATGCCGGTTTCCAGGCCCTCGGCGACGCGTAGGGCACGGTTCAGGTCGCGGGTGTAAAGGTATGCGACCAAACCGAATTCGGTGTCGTTGGCGGCGGCCAGACCCTCCTCCTCGGTATCGAAGCCGATGATGGGGGCGACCGGGCCGAAGACCTCTTCGCGCAGGATGCGGGCCTGCGGCGGAACATCGGTGAGGACGGTGGCCGGATAGAACCAGCCGGGACCACCGGGAGCCTTACCGCCGAGTGCCGCGTTCGCACCCGCCGCGAGGGCATCGTCGACGAGATCGGTGACGGTATCGAGCTGGTTCTCGTTGATCAGCGGTCCCAGGGTGTTCGACGGGTCGGTTCCGGGGCCGAGTTTGTACTCCGCCATGGCGGCGACCAGTTTCTCGGTGAATTCCTGGCGAACCGAATTCTGGACGTGGAACCGGTTGGCGGCGGTGCACGCCTCGCCGCCATTGCGGAGCTTGGCCAGCACCGCGCCCTGCACGGCGGCGTCGATATCGGCATCGTCGAAGACCACGAACGGGGCATTGCCGCCGAGTTCCATGGAGGTGCGCAGCAGGCCGTGTGCGGACTGCTCGACGAGCTTCTTACCGACCGGGGTCGATCCGGTGAAGGTGAGCTTGCGCAGGCGCGGATCGTTCAGCAGCGGGGCGGTGACGGCGCTGGAACGGCTGGTGGTGATGACCGACAGGACGCCGTCGGGCAGTCCGGCCTCATGGCACAGCTCGGCCAGCAGCAGCATGGTCAGCGGCGTCTCCCCCGCGGGCTTCACGATCATGGTGCAGCCCGCGGCCAGGGCGGGTCCGATCTTGCGGGTGCCCATGGCGAGGGGGAAATTCCACGGGGTGATGGCCAGGCACGGGCCGACCGGCTGCTTGTGGACCATGATCCGGCCGGTACCGCCCGGCGCAGTCTGGTAGCGCCCGTGGATTCGGGCGGCTTCCTCGCTGAACCAGCGGAAGAATTCCGCGCCGTACTTCACCTCATTGCGGCTCTCCTGGAGTGCCTTACCCATTTCGAGGGTCATGAGCAGCGCGAAATCCTCCGCACGCGCGGTAATCGCCTCGAAGACCGAGCGCAGGATCTCGCCGCGCTCGCGGGCGGGGGTGGCGGCCCAGTCGGCCTGCGCCGCCGCGGCGGCGTCGAGGGCGCGGATCGCGTCGTCGGGGGTGGCGTCGGCGATATTCGCCAGCACTTCCCCGGTGGCGGGATTGTGCACCGGGAAGGTCGCGCCGCCGGTGGCATCCACCGGCCCGCCGATCCAGAGCTGTGTGGGAACTGATTGGAGTAGTTCGCTTTCAGACACCATGACCCAAGCCTAGGACTGTGTCTTCCGTCTCCGCTGCGCTCCGACAAGTTCGCGGCCCTGCCGTCCGGTTCTTCCCTCCCTCCGCTCCTCCGCTTCGCTCCCCCGCTCCACTCAGTCCAGAACCGAACCGGGCCGCGAACCTGCTAGCGCAGTGCGGGGAGCTGCTAGCTCGGTGGTTGGAAGCTGGTGGCGCGGTGGTGGGAGACTGGTCGCACGGCGGCGGGAAACTCGTCGCACGGCGGCGGGAAACTCGTCGCACGGCGGCGGGAAACTCGTCGCACGGCGGCGGGAAACTCGTCGCACGGCGGCGGGAAACTCGTCGCACGGCGGCGGGAAACCGGTCGCACGGCGGCGGGAAACTCGTCGCACGGCGGGTGGGGGGAAGCTGCGGGGTTGCCGCGATTGTCTTGGCAGCAAGCCGCGATTTACCTGGTGTTACCTGCGCGTGGGACGAGGGGGTTGTAACCTCGGCGGACGTGAGCAGCGACATCACCGCGACGGCGGCCTGGCGGAAACTGCACGATCATCATGCGGGCCTGGCCGACCGTCATCTTCGTGAGTTCTTCGCCGACGATCCAGCGCGCGGGCATGAGCTGACCGTGCAGGTCGCGGACCTGCGCATCGACTACTCCAAGCATCGCGTGACGCGCGAGACCTTGGACCTGCTGGTCGAATTGGCGCATACGGCCGAGTTGGAGCAGCGGCGCGACGCCATGTTCGGCGGCGAGCACATCAACACGTCCGAGGACCGCGCGGTCGGGCACTGGGCACTGCGGGAACCGGCCGACCGGCGGATCATCCTCGACGGCGCGGATGCCGGGGCCGATGTGCACGAAGTGCTCAGGCGGATGGGCGAATTCACCGATGCGTTGCGCTCCGGCGCCTGGGTCGGTGCGACCGGTGAGCGCATCGAGACCGTGGTGAATATCGGTATCGGCGGTTCGGATCTGGGCCCGGCCATGGTGTATCTGGCGCTGCGGCACTACGCCGATGCCGGCATCTCGGCGCGCTTCGTCTCGAATGTGGATCCGGCGGATCTGGTATCGACCCTCGACGGCCTGAATCCGGCGACAACGCTGTTCATTGTGGCGTCCAAGACGTTTTCGACATTGGAGACGCTCACCAATGCCACGGCGGCGCGCCGATGGCTGACGGCCGCGCTCGGCGACGATGCGGTGGCCAAGCACTTCGTCGCGGTGTCCACCCATGCCCAGCGGGTCGCCGATTTCGGTATCGACACCGCGAATATGTTCGGCTTCTGGGATTGGGTCGGCGGGCGCTACTCGGTAGATTCCGCCATCGGGCTGTCGGTCATGGCGGTGATCGGCAAGGAACGGTTCGCCGAACTCCTCGACGGAATGCACCGGGTCGACGAGCATTTCCGGACCACGCCGCTGGCCGAGAACGGCCCGGCCCTGCTGGGACTGCTGGGTGTCTGGTACTCGAATTTCTTCGGCGCGCAATCGCGGGCGGTACTGCCGTACTCCAATGATCTGGCCCGATTCCCGGCGTATCTGCAGCAGTTGACCATGGAGTCGAACGGCAAATCCGTTCGCGCGGACGGCTCCCCGGTGACCACCTCCACCGGTGAGATCTTCTGGGGCGAGCCGGGCACCAACGGCCAGCACGCCTTCTACCAACTCCTGCATCAGGGCACCCGGCTGGTTCCGGCGGATTTCATCGGATTCGCCCGTCCCACCGATGATCTGCCGACCATCGACGGCACCGGCAGCATGCACGACATCCTCATGAGCAATCTGTTCGCGCAGACCAAGGTACTGGCCTTCGGTAAGACCGCCGAGGAGATCACCGCCGAGGGCACCGACCCGAAACTGGTGCCGCACAAGGTGATGCCCGGCAACCGCCCCTCCACCGCCATCCTCGCCCCGCAATTGACGCCGTCGGTGCTGGGGCAGTTGATCGCGCTCTATGAGCACCAGGTGTTCACCGAGGGTGCGATCTGGGGTATCGACAGCTTCGACCAGTGGGGTGTGGAGCTGGGCAAGAAACAGGCATTGGCAGTGGAGCCGCTGCTCACCTCGGCGGAAGATCCGGAGCCACAGGGCGATTCATCCACCGACGCACTCATCCGCTGGTACCGCAGCCACCGCTGATACGCCGCGACTTTCGGATCAGCCGAGGTGCAGCCGAGCCAATTCGACCCGGTTACTCACACCCAGCTTCGGAAAGGCCCGGTACAGATGGTGGCCAACGGTTTTCGGGCTCAGGAACAGTTGCGCCGCGATCTCCTTGTTGGAGGCCCCGGCGGCCGCGAGGCGGGCCACCTGAAGTTCCTGCGGGGTGAGCCGGGCGGCCGCGTCGGTCTCGGGTTCGGGGACGGTACCCGCTCCGGCGGCGCGCAGTTCGGCGCGGGCGTGATCGGCCCAGGGGACGGCACCGAGCCGGTCGAATGTTTCCAGGGCTTGCCGCAGGGGTGAGCGCGCCTCGCTCATCCGACGTTCGCGGCGCAACCATTCGCCGTAGAGCAGGGCGGTGCGGGCGTGGTCGTATCGGCGGTCGGCGGCGACGTGCAGGGTCATGGCCTTGGCGAACAGTTCGCCGTCGCCGGTGAGCAGGCCCCGACAGCGCAGGACCAGCCCCTCGGCCCAGGGGGTATCCAAAGCCGCTGCCCAGGTCTCGATTTCGGCCAGGGCGGCGGTGGCGCGATCGAGGCGGCGGAATCGGGCGGCCGCTTCGATCAGATCCGCGAGGAGGTCGATCCAGTGGCCGCGTGCCTGTTTCGGCCCCTCGTGCAGCGTCTGTAGCCGGTCGAGGGCGTGTTCATAGCGGCCCCGCCCGAGATCGAGCAGTGCCAGTGCCCAGTGGAAGTGCGTGATATCGATGGCGTTGAAGTCGCCCTGGGCCTGTCGGAGATTGCGTTCGGCCAGTTCGCGGCAACGCGTTTCGTCCCCGCGCACGGCCGCGATCATGGCGAGCACGGCCTCCGCGCCCGTCACCCGGCTCGGCTGTTCGATATCGCTGGCAATGCGCAGGGCCTGTGCGGCAATGAGTTCCGCTTCGCGGAAGCGTCCGAGAATGAGTTCGGTAATGGAGAGGGTGCAGGCGACGGCCGGGTACCAGCCGATCATGCCGCGGTCGCACACCAGAGCGGCAAGTTCACCGAGTTGTTCGCGGGCGATGGGCATATCGCCGATGAGCGCCGACTGGCTACCGAAGGCGAGCCGCAGCGAAATCATTTCCAATGGCACCGAGCGGCCGAAGATGGCATTGGCGCGGATCATGACGATACCGGCGGCCGGATCGCCGGTCTGCATCACAAGCGGACCCCGCAGTGCCGTCAGCAGCGGTTCGCGCGCCGCCCCGAGCGAGAGCTCGGCCAACCGGTGATACGCCACCCGGAAGTCGACGAGATCACCTGCGGTCCAGGCGATCCGCCCCGCCTCGATCAGTAGCCACGCCGCCCGCTCCGGCTCGACATCGGCGACACATTCGGCCGCATCCAGCATGAGCTGATGAGCTCGGCGCAGCGAGCCGTACTCGAATTCTATGAGCGCCCGCGCACCGACCACCCGCGCGCGCTCCACCGGCCGCAGGTGCAGCTGCTCGGCCGCGTCGGCGAGCCGCATGGCCCGGCGGGTACGCCCGGCGTGTGCGGCGGTTTCCACGGCCAGGGTCAGTCGGCGGCCGCGCACCGCCGGGTCGGGGGTCAGCCATGCGGCACGTTCCAGGGCCGTCGCCGCGGAGGCGTGTCCGGCGCGCTCACGCGCATGGTCGGCGGCGGATTCCAGTGCGGCGGCTACGGTTTCGTCGGGTCCGGTGCTGGCGGCGGCGAGATGCCACGCCCGGCGGACCGGGTCGTCGTCGAGTTGGGCGGCAAGGGCCGCGTGTACGGCGAGCCGCTGGGTGAAGCCGGCGCTGTGATAGGCGGCGGATCGCTGCAGCGGATGTTTGAAAGTCACGGCCCGGTCGGCGATCGACACCATCCCCGACGCTTCGGCCTCGGCCAGCGCCGCGGCGGTGTGGCCGATGCGGTCGAGGACGCCCAGCACCAGGCCGAGGTCACCGGTCTCCTCGGCGGCGGCGACAAGCAGTGCGGCGCGGGCGGATTCGGATTGTCCGGCGATATGGCGCTCGTATCCGGCTTGCAGCCGCTGCGGCAACGGCAACGGTCCGGCGGGCGCGCTTGCCACATCCAGTCGATCGAATTCCAGGAGAGCGAGGGGGTTTCCCGCAGCTTCGCGCAGCACCCGGTCACGCACTTCGGGTTGCAGGTCCGGACTGCGGTCGGCGAGCAGATCGATGGCGGCGGCGCGATCGAGCGGCCCCGGCCGCAATTCGGGCAGGCCGCGGCCGTCGAAACCCGTGCGCCCCGCGAAGAGCATGACAATGCCCTCGGCTCCGAGGCGCCGGGCCGCGAACAGCAGGGCGTCGGCGGAGGGGCGGTCCAGCCAGTGCGCGTCGTCGATGAGGCACAGTACCGGCCCGTGGGCGGATAGATCGGCCAGTAGCGACAGGGTGGCAACCCCGATGAGGAACCGGTCCGTGCCGTCGGGGGGACACAATCCGAGTGCGCTGCCCAGTGCGTGCCGTTGCGGTCCGGGTAGCAGGTCCAGGCGATCGACGGCACTGCCGAGCAGTAGGTGCAGTCCGGCGAAGGGCAGTTCGGATTCACTGTCGATGCCTGTGCAGCGGAATATCCGCCAGCCGTCACCGGCGCGCTCCTCGGCGGCGCGGAGCAGCGCGGATTTACCCTCACCGGGTTCGGCGACAATGGCCAGCGCACCGCTGCGGCCCGTTCGCGCTGCACCGAGCACGCTGTCGATGTGCTGCATTTCGTTGGCGCGGCCGTACAGCACAAGCGACAACTTATGCCGCGAAGCGTGATTCGGCAAATGCGCAGCAGTCTGGATCGAGCCGTTGAGCCGTAGGGCGGGAGTGGTGACGAGGCGGAGGGTTCCGACCGTCTCGTCACCGACCACCCGCTCGCCCGGTAACGGGCTCGCGGGCGGCCCTCCCTACCGCACTCCGGCCGGCCCCTCGGGGAGGGCAGGCCGAAGGTCTGCGTAGAGCGGCAGGAAGCCCGGTACGGCGCTCGGGGCGGCGTACCGGTACTGGAAACGCTACGAACTCGGCGACTTCAGCGCTATCGGACGAACGCCCTAATCTTCGATGCTCGGCACACTCCTCAGTGCGCGATCATCAGCGCCAGCGCGGCAATGGAGAACACCAGGAAGAAGATGGGCCCCGCGATGTTGTAGTACACCTTCGCGCGAATGTGCGCGACCAGGGCACAGACGAAGAACAGCACCAGCCCGGCGGCCGCCGCGACGCCGACCGGTTGCAGCCCGGCGAGCCCGGCGGCGAGCCCGAGCGCACCCGCGCCCTTGGCGAGGCCGAGTCCCGGCAGCCACGATTCGGGCACACCCACCGCCGCGGCATTCGCCTTCACGAAGGGAATGCGGGCGAAATTGGCCACTGACTCGGCCGCATTGATGACGATGGCGACCAGGGTGACGGCAATAAAGGCGACCTGCATGTGTTCGTGCCTCCGAACGATTCTCACTAGCTGCGGTTGTTCACATTCAGCCTGCGCAACCATTCGGAGGCCGTCCAATACCTGTATCCATAACCTCTGGTTATGGACGCCGCGACCCTGGGCTCAGCGGCAGGCCGGTCAGCGCGCAGCTGAACCCAGTGCCGTTTGCTGGCCTGGCGGCGTAAAATTGCTGGTCCACTCGTCCGCAGAACGGCTGGAGTAACCATGGCGTTCCTGTTTTGCAACACGCGACAGATACAACTGCGCACCCCTCATCCACCAACCATCGGGGAACACAAGGCCAATATCGCGCACCATTTGAATCTGAGTGCCTTTACCCATGTAATCAATAACGACAGCGAAGTTGCCGGAAATCGGGCCGGCATGCGACTGTCCGTACTCCACTTGCCCATCAGCGATGGACGCTTCTATGAGCAGGTTATGGCGGCAGGCGAAAATCGCGATGCCACACTGGCTCTGGTCAACGAGACGGTCGCAGCCCTGAACTTCTGAAGGCACGAAACTCCGGGGAACGGGCGCCCCCACCTCACAGATCGCCACCGATATGCGCGTCTCCGCCGTTCAGATCGCCACCGAACTCGCCACCACGGCGAGCGTCACCCCTCGCTTCCGCGCACCGGTGAAGTTCCTCGCGTAACGCCCCCTCGGCCGCGATGTGCATTTCTGGTTCCGGGTAACCGGCTTCGACGCACTCCCGCTGGGCCCCTACCCGCGTACGCCACCGACTCGGCCCGTTCTCGATACCGGCCGTTGCCGCGCCGCTCTCGCCGCCGCGAGACCCGCTGTTCACACATCACGCATCACGCCGTGCGAGAGCGTGTGTCGGCCGAACCACGGTCACGCTTCGCCGAATTGATCGAGAACGACCGCAACGTCCACGCAATCGCAGCCATGCGACGGGCCGAGACGATCTCGTCGTCGACAACGCACCGACATACCGACGAGCGAGCGGGTCTCGAGGTGGCTCCGGCGTGGTGGCCTGGTTATGTGCGGGTGTTGCCGATGACGCTGATGCACATGTGCGCGCATTCGGCAGCGAGTTCGGCGGCGGTCAGGTCGATGGTGTTGTCGAGCCAGCCTTCGATGAGCTGGTTGACGCCGCCGGTGATGAACATGGCCGCGCGCCGCAGCCAGGCCGGATCGGGGGTGACGTCGAGGACTGCGGGGGCGTGGTCGACGACGAGGTCGGCGATGGTGGCGAGGACGTCGTGTCGCCGCTGCACCAGTGCGGGTATGCCGCCGGGGTCGCCGGAGACGATCCGGTGAATGTTCCGGTCCCTGGCGACGGTTTCCAGGAACGCCTGCAGCGCTGCGCGTAGCTTCGTCTCGGCCGAGCCCTCGGCCGAGACGCCGGCCTGGACCAGGATTATGAGCAGTTGGTCGCGGATCTCGTCGGCGACGGCGGCCAGCAGCTCTTCACGGTTGGCGAAATGCTCGTAGAAGTAGCGATCGGTGAGCCCGGCGGTTTTGCAGACCCCGCGTACCGTGACCGCGCCGATTCCGGATTCGCCCCAGGTCGTACGGGCCGCGGCGAGCAGGCGGATGCGGCGGTCGGCGCGGCGGTCGGCGGCACTGACACCGCCGTAGGTGCGGATGGCCGGGGTCGTCATTGACAACACTCTAGGCACTCTCCTACATTTGCGGACATACGTCATCAGATGACAACTGTCGTCAGATAAGCGATTCAAGGGAGAATCCGCGATGACCCATACCCGCCCCACCGTCGAGACCGCCTACCGTCAGGTCACCGCACCCCTGCTCGACGAGCTCGACTACCGGATCGAGCAGATCGACGGACAGCTGCCCAAAGACCTGCGAGGCACCCTCTACCGCATCGGCCCGGGCAAACACCAGGTAGGAAGGTCGTTGCTGCACAACGTGTTCGACGGCGACGGCATGATTTCGCAGTTCGTTCTCGACGGAACCTCGATACGGTTCCGCAACCGCTATGTCCGCACCCGCCACTTCCAGCATGGGCAACGCTCGGATCGAATCCGCTACCGCGGTGTGGGAGACCAGATTACGGGCGGACCGCTGGCCAATATCGGGCGGCTACCGGAGAACGTGGCCAACACCAACATCGTCAACTACGACGGTGGCCTGCTCGCCCTGTGGGAGCTCGGCAACCCGTACCGCATCGACCCTGACACCCTCGACACCCTGGGCCCCACCGACTTCGACGGTCGGCTCGGATTTCTGGGCGCGTTCTCGGCGCATCCGAAACGGGACCCGGACACCGGCGACATGTACAACTTCGGACTGGATCTACTGCCCACCCCACGCATCCGCACCTACCGCGTCGACCGGTCCGGGCGGCTGCACCGACTGGCCACGGTACCGATGCTGGACCTGCCCTGGAACCACGACTTCGCCCTCACCAGCCGCTACCTGGTGTTCGTCCTGGACCCGATCCTGCCCAATATCGCCAAGATCGCGCTGGCCACGCACTCGTTCATCGAATCACTGGACTTCAAGCCCGCCAAGGGAACTCGATTCCTGCTCGTCCCCAAAGACGGGGGCCGCGCCCGCATCGTCGAGCATGAAGCCCTGCTGCACGTGCACGTCACCAACGCCTACGACGACGGCGGCGACGTCGTGGTCGAACTGGTGCGACTCGATACCGAATGGACCGATTTCCGTCGCATGACCGGCATGGTCAACCTGGACACCCCCAGCACACCGCAGTTCCCCGACTCACGGCTCATGCAATACCGGATCACCCCCGGCGGCACCGTCATCGAACGCGAACTCGCCGACCGCTCCGGCGAATTCCCGCAATACGATTGGCGGCGCGGCACCCGCGAACACCGCTACAGCTACCTCGCCGGTGCGGGCGGCCCGGCCGGTGTGTTCAACGCCGTGCTCAAGGTCGATCACCACACCAGCACCGTCACCAGCTGCGAGCTCGGCGACAGCTCGGTCGGCGAACCCCTGTTCATCCCCCGCACCCCCGACGCCGCCGAGGACGACGGCTGGCTGCTGGCACTCAACCACCAACTCACCGAAAACCGCTCACAGCTGTTGATTCTCGACGCCCGCGACCCCGAACACGGCCCCCTCGCCACCGCCTGGCTCGACCACCACATCCCCTGGGGATTCCACGGCACCTTCACCCACCGCATCGCCCAACCGGACACGGCGACGCCCGCCCTGTAATACCGCTTACGGCGCTGATTGGACCGGCCCAGCCAGCCGGGGTATGCACCACCATGCCGCGACCCGCGCGGTTCGGCACCTCAGAACAGCCGATCACCCGAAGACTCCGGCACAGGTGTCGTCCGCATGCGGACGCACTCCTCGTCGTCGGAGACATCCTGGATCGCGTCGATCCGATCCTGAACCACCTCGGCGCGCGCCACCAACTCGACCCGGTCGGGCTCGGTGAGGCTCTCGGCACCGAGCTTCTCGAAAACGCATGAGAGCACTGACCGCAGGTCCTCCAGTTTGCTGTCTGACTCCACGGGACGTCACCTTACGTCCGAACCCAACGAATATCCGCTCATCCCTGCGGGCTCAGGCGTTCGATCGTGCACAAACGTCGGCCCGACAGCCAATCGCGCCAACGCGCGCACATGTCGAGCCGAGTATGTGGCGGTTTACTGCACCGAGAGTAGGTGCATCATGCTGGTGATGGTTGCGGCTGGTGAATGGGCACCCAGCGTGGCGATCTTCTCCGGACGGTTCGCGAAGGCGATGCAGGAGATCCTCGCCGTGTGTGCGGCGATCACGTCCGAGACGGAATCGCCCACGAACACACAGTCTTCCGGCGTGGTGCCGAGGTCCTCGACAGCGCGATTCAGAAGGTACGGATCAGGCTTCAGACAGTGGAGAGTCGCGCTGTCACGTCCGTAAACGCCGTCGATAGCGTGCTGTAGGTCGTGCTGGGTCATGAACCGCTGAACGGCGACGGATGAGTTGTTGCTGACGATTGCCACGCGGCGCCCGTCGCGAACGAATCGCACGATCGCCTCGGCAGCACCAACGGTGGGGCGGGCGCTGCCGACAGCTTCGAGTTCGATCTCACGAAAGCGCCGTTCGATTCTCTCGACCTCGCGAGGGCCGATCGTCGCGGCAAAGCGGAGAACATCGAACGGATCGCTGCTGGTTTCAACATAATCGGGGATTCGGCCAGCGAGGTCAGCCGATAGCCGTTGGGAGGCATCCCGGTTCGAAATGCCGGAGAACACAGCACAGACCGGCCCGTCGAAGTCGAGGAGGACCGTGTGGCGATCTCTCAGGAGATCGACAGCCTCAACGCCGCCAGATGCCACTGGTGAGGAAGTCGTCCCACGCCTTGCCGCTGAAGAACAACTCGGGGCCGCCGGGATTCTTCGAGTCACGCACACCGACCGCGTCGTCAGCGAGGAAGACCTCTACGCATTCGTTGCCCTGCGCAGACCGACTGGACTTGAACCACTGCCGGGTGGGCGGGTTGTTGGTCACGCCGCGTACTCCTTCGCGATTTTCAGCACCAGTTCCCTGGTTGCCTCTTCAGGCAACGCTACCTCCCGGATGCCTTCGACGGCGTGCCTATAACGATCGATCACATCGTCTCGTTCCAGGTAGAGAGCACCTTCCGCCCCCTCGGTGTAGACGACAGGGGGCTCTACCAATCGGCTTGCTGTGGGCGGGAAGTCGAGCAAGGTGAACGATTGAACCACCAGCCCTGGGTGCATACCTGCACCATGAGGCACGACTCGTATCGAGACGTTCGCCCGTTCACCAAGCTCCACGAGCTTCGCCAGTTGCTTGGCCATGACGTGCGGTCCACCGGGCTGGTGGAGCAACACGGACTCCGACACGAACGCGTCGAGCCGCAATTCGTCGTCCGCCAGGCGGGCCTGACGGCGCGCCGCCAGCTCCAACCTTCGCTCGATGTCGACTGCCGACAATCCAGGAACCGTCGCGTTGATGATTGCCCGCCGGTAGTCAGCGGTCTGCAAGATACCCGGTATCAGAACAAGCTGATGCGATGTCGCGGTGGTCACGCTCGCCGCGCGCGCACTACGCAATGACGCGAACGACCGCGCGGGCGACGTCATGGTGTCGCGGGTGCTGTCCCGGTCGGGAACCTGGGTGGTGCTGCACGGCGCGCGCCTGACCTCGACCGGCGAGGACCGGGTCGCGGTGATCGTCGAACCCGCGCATCCGAGCCGCATCTACCCGCTGCTGATGTCGGCCTACGGGCTGACCGAGCGCGAGCGCGACGTCACCCGATTCGTACTGCAGGGCGCCTCCACCTCCCAGATCGCCACCGATATGCGCGTCTCCGCGCACACCGTCCAGCAGCATCTGAAGAACATATTCGACAAGACCGGCGTCCATAGCCGCCGTGATCTGGTCGCGAAGGTCTTCTTCACCCACTACGAACCGCGCTTCCGCGACAACGAGAAACGCGTTCTTGTCGACAAGCCCGTGCGCGGCGGACCCTGGCCCGGCCACTGCTGAGACTCTCCTCGGCTCTCCGCATGAGATCGTCTGCCGCCCCTGTCATTCCGGCGTGCTCTCGGCCGGGATTCACTACTGATCGGAGGTGGATTCCGGCCAAACGCACGCCGGAATGACGAGGGCTCGGTGATATTGCGCGGTCACGCTCACAGGTACGAGCGCCGGAATCCACTGTCGAACAGCGTGATTCAGCGACACCCGTAACGCCCGGCCGCCAACAGGCCGCCGAGGATCTGGCTCTCAGCTGACGTAACCGCGCTCGAGAATCGCCGCGGTGTCGATACCCGTCGGCAGGGTCCCGAAGGCGATTCCCCAGTCACCACCGAAGCGGGTGGCGCAGAAGGCATCCGCGACAGCCGGATTGCCGTGGCGCACCAGTTGTGAACCCTGGAGCACCAAGGCCATCAACTCCACCACGCGACGGGCGCGGTACTGGATATCACCGAGATCGGTGAGTTCCTTTCCGATCCGGTCGATGGCCGTATCCAGGTGCGAGTTCGCTCCGCGCGCGAGGGACACCTCGTTGAAGAACGCCTCCACCGTTTCCGGCTGGCGGCCCATGGCGCGCAGAGCGTCCAGCGCCGCCACATTGCCCGAGCCCTCCCAGATGGACATGAGCGGGGCCTCGCGGTACAGCCGCGGCATACCGGAGTCCTCCACATAGCCGTTGCCGCCCAGGCATTCCAGGGCTTCGGCGGCGTGCGCGGGGGCTCGCTTGCACACCCAGTACTTGGTGATAGCCAGGGCGATGCGACGGAAGGACGCCTCGGCGGGATCGCTGTCAGCGCGGTCGGTCGCCCCGGCCAACCGCATCATGACGGTGGTGGCGGCCTCGGATTCGACAATCAGATCGGCCAGCACATTGCGCATGGCGGGCTGGTCGATCAGCTTGGCGCCGAAAGCGTTTCGATTACGAGCGTGATGCACGGCGTGCACCACGCCGGCACGCATACCGGTGGCCGAGCCGATCACGCAGTCCAGGCGGGTCATATTGACCATTTCGATAATGGTCTTGACGCCCGCGCCCTCGTCGCCGACCAGCCAGCCGGTCGCGTTCTCGTACTCGATCTCCGAGGAGGCATTGGATTTATTGCCCAGCTTGTCCTTGAGCCGTTGCAGTCGAAGAGGATTGCGCGAGCCGTCCGGCAGTACGCGCGGCAGCAGGAAGCAGGACAGACCACCCGGAGCCTGCGCCAGGGTCAGGAACATATCCGACATGGGGGCGGAGGTGAACCACTTGTGCCCGACAATGCGGTACGTGCCATCGGATTGCGCTGTGGCCGTGGTGGTATTGGCGCGGACATCGGAGCCGCCCTGCTTCTCGGTCATCGACATGCCCGCGATGAGACCGGCCTTGGACGTGGGCTCACGCAGGCCGTAGTCGTAGACCTGCGATGCCAGCAGCGGCTCGAACCGGTCCGACAGCTCCTTGTTGTGGCGCAGTGCCGGAATTACCGCGTAGGTCATGGAGATCGGACACATATGCCCGGGATCGACGACGCCCCACGTGTAGAACTTGGCCGCGCGGGCGGCGTGCGAACCGGGCCGGTCGTCGCGCCACGGCGTGCCGTGCAGGCCGTGCTCGACCGCGACCTTCATCAGGTTGTGCCAATGTGGGTGGAATTCCACCTCGTCGATGCGATGCCCGTAGCGGTCGTGGGTGTGCAGGACGGGCGGATTCTCATTGGCCACCCGCCCCCACTCCTGCGCCTGCGCACCACCGGCCAGCAGGCCCATCGCGCGCACCTCGTCCTCGGCCCAACCGGCACCCTCGCGGTGCAACCCCTCGATGAGAGCCGGATTGCGGGAGTTGTCGAAGGGGACGAGGTTCGGCGCTTGATTGAATACGTCGTGGGTGTGCATGGGGACTCCTGATTTTCCGGTGTCGACCGGTTATGTCGGGGGCGAGCCGTCGCCGGGCAGACCCAGTGCCCGCAGCGCGAAGGCGACGAGTTCCGGAACGACCGTCTCGCTCTGCAATTGCTCGGCGAGCGGGCCGACCAGCACCTCGCCGATCGCGCCGACCAGAGCGGTGGCGCTGGTGCGCGGATCCTGCGGTGGCAGTTGACCTTTGGCCACGCCGTCGGCGACGGCGGTTTCGAAGGTGTCGGCGAAGGCGCGACGGAAACGCAGCCGCTCGGTGTCGACGGCGGTATCCACCGGTTCGGCCAGCAGCACGTACGCGAGCTTCGGATTCTTGAGGGCACGTCCGGCGAAGGTCTCGACGGCCGCGGTAACCCGCTGCACCACACCGCCCTCGGCGCTGGCATCGGCGACGGCGGCGACCTCGCGGGTGACCACCTCACGGAACACCGCGGTCACCAGTTCGCTCTTACCGCTGAAATTCTTGTACACCGTGCCGGTGGCGACCTCGGCTTCGGCGGCGACCGAGGCCATGGACAGTCCGGCGAAGCCTTGTTCGGAGAGCACCTTCATAGCGGCCCGCACGATCGACCCGGCCTGGGCGTCGAGGCGGGCCTGCACAGCGGGGGTTCTGCGGTAGGCCACGCAAGAAGTGAATCATGAATTCATTTCTTGACGCAAGACCCGGACCAACAGCGTATGTTCGGTGGCGTGAGCGTAAGAGTCGAACGCAACGGCCCCGTGACCACCGTGATCCTGCACCGCCCGCAAGCCCGCAACGCGGTCGACGGACCCACCGCGGCGGCCCTGGCCGACGCTTTCCGAGAGTTCGACGCCGACCGCGAGGCGTCCGTCGCCGTGCTCTGGGGCGACGGCGGCACCTTCTGCGCGGGCGCGGACCTGAAATCCCTTGGTACCGAACGTTCCAACCAGGTGACCGAGGACGGCGACGGGCCCATGGGACCCACCCGCATGAAGCTGTCCAAGCCGGTCATCGCCGCCGTCTCCGGCTACGCCGTGGCGGGCGGCCTCGAGCTGGCACTCTGGTGCGACCTGCGAATTGCCGAGCAGGACAGCACCTTCGGCGTCTTCTGCCGCCGCTGGGGCGTGCCATTGATCGACGGCGGCACGGTGCGACTACCCCGGATCATCGGGACCGGTCGGGCGATGGACCTCATCCTGACCGGCCGCGCTGTCGGCGCGCCCGAAGCACTGCAGATGGGCCTGGTCACCAGCGTGGTGCCGACCGGCGAATCCCGCCGGGCCGCAGAGGAACTCGCCGCCCAGCTGGCCACCCTCCCACAGACCTGTCTGCGCTCGGACCGCATGTCGGTACTGGAGCAGGACGGCCTCGACGAACCGACCGCCATCAGCAATGAACTCCGCCACGGTATGGATGCGCTTGCCGGTGGCGCACTCGACGGCGCACAGCGCTTCGCGGCGGGTGCGGGTCGCGGCGGCCGTCCCGCCTGACCTGGAAGGTCACAGCGCGGCGGTCTGTCGGGGGCGGTCGGTACGCTGCCCTGGCAATGAACCGGCTGACCGTGGTGGACGAAATGTTCCTGCGGGCGCATCGCGGGATGGGAACCCCGATCGCCCTGCAGGGCCTGTGGCGTACCGCCGACCGGGTCGAACCGGCGTTACTGCGCGACCTCCACGCGGCACTGCGCACCGGCCCACTGGGCCGTCGCGTTATCCGCAGCCGCATTCCCGGCGCCCGCCCCCGCTGGCAGCCGAACAGCTGGGCGCATCCACTCGCCCTGCCTGATCAGCCGATCCCCAGCACCGCCCTACTGGATTGGGCCGACGCCCAGGGCGCCGATCTCGATCCCGAGTTCGGTCCGGGCTGGCGGCTATCCGCCGCACCACTCGACGATGGCGGTTGTGTGGTCGCGCTGACGTGTTCGCACGCACTCGCGGATGGCCGAGCCCTCACCCTCGCCGTCGACAACGCCTTGGCGGGCACCCCGCTGGCGGCACCGATCGCGTCCCACTCGGATTGGGTCGACGCCCGCCGCCAATGGTCGATTGTGCTGGGCGGCACGGCACGCGCCCTGCGACACGGCGTCCCACCTCGACCGACCGCTTCACAGGCTCGAAAAGCCCTCCCCCACAACATCACTGCTGGCGCATCCACACCCGCCCGGGTGACCTGCAGCGCGACCCTCCAAATCCCCGCACGGGACTGGACCCGGGTGGCCGTGGCGCACGGCGGCACCGCCAACAGTCTCTTCGTCCACACCATTGCGAATATGCTGTGGGCCACCGGTTTCCCGCATCCGGAGATCTCCGCCAGTCTCCCGGTGGACACCCGCGACGAACCCCGCGTGGATAACGACCTGGCCATGACCGAAATCAAGGTAGCCCGCACCGACACTCCCGCTTCCCTGCGCCGGAAGGCCCGCACCGCCTACGAACACCGCATGACCAGCCCGGGTGGCATTCCCGAGGAACTCCTCCAGGTCCTCCCCGACCGCTGGGCATACGCGCTCGCGAAGGGCGCTGGCGAGCGAGACATCCTGTGCTCCAACATAGGAACCCTCCCCGACTCCCTGCTCTCCCTCGGCCCACACCCCTGCACCGGCGTCGCCGCACGAGCCATCCACCCGGGCCTACATCCCGAGGCGCTCCCTCGAACCCGCCTCTCCGGCTACCTGACCCGCATAGCCGACAGCTACTCCCTCTCCCTGGTCAGCCTCGACCCGGCGGTACTCCCCACCTCCGCTGCTTTGCACACCCTCGCCCGCCGAGCTTTAGCCGACCTCGGCCTCACACCCACATTGTGGTGATCGCTCGACACGTTCAGCGGTTGTCGGGATGAGTGACTTTCACCAGTGTGACGAGTCCTATCCCAAACCACGCAGGATCGATCTGATGACCGCTGCGATCGCCTCGGTCCAGGGACTCCCGCTATTCACAGTGAATCCGGACGATTTCTCGGGCTTGGAACTCCGATAGGTGGTCGAGCGCGGCACGGGGCTCGTCGTTCGCGGGATCCATAGAACCTCCCCGGGAAGAAGATCGAATCACGTTCAGTGTGACCGTGATTCGATCCTTCTGCTACCGGATTGCCGGTTCGGCGTAGCGGTTGCGGACGTGATCGGGGATGTCGATGCCAGGGGACAGATCGGCCGACGGGATGGGGGCGTCCCAGACCTGACGCAGGGGCAGGACACCCGCCCAGGCGGTTCCGGCGGCGATATCGTCGGGCTCGTCGCGGGGGTCGCCGGTACGGACCTTGACCGATGCCTCGGTGAGATCGAGAGCTATGACCAGGGTCGCGGCCATTTCCTTCTTGTTCGGTGGGCGGACGGTATCCCACGCGCCGGGAGCGGCGTGTTCGGAGATGATGCGCAGGGCGCGCAGGCGTTCGTCGGGATCGGTGACCTCCACAGGGCGGCCGTGCACCACCGCCGAGCGGAAGTTGGCGGAGAAGTGCATGGCGGCGCGGGCGTAGACCAGGCCGTCGACCAGGGTGACCGCGAGCGACACCTCGCCCGCGAGCGCCGCGCGCAGGTTGCCCGCACCGGTGGAGCCGTGCAGGTAGACCGTGTCCCCGTCGCGACCGTAAATGGTGGGAATGACGACGGGGGTGCCGCCCAGCAGAACTCCGAGGTGGCACAGGAAGGCCGCGTCGAGAACGGCGTCCAGGTCCGCGCGGTCGCCGCGGGCGCGCTCCTTGGAGCGGTTGAGGGTGCTGCGCGGAGTGGGCGACAGCGGGGTCCGGGGCTGGGCTGACACGCTCATAGCACTACCCTCGCCCACTAAGTGGCATTATTGAATAGCCAATTCTTCGCAATATCGAAAGGCCACTTTTGCCATGAACCCGGCCGAAGACCTCCCGTTCACGGTGGATCGCACGGCCGCCGACCCGCTGGCGGTGCAGGTCGCCGAGGGCCTGCGCGCGGCCGCCGCGGCCGGATGGTTGCGCGGCGGGGACCGGATACCGTCCTCGCGCGATCTGGCCACCCGACTCGGTGTGAGCCGGACGGTGGTGACGGCGGCCTACGAGCAGCTGCACGCCGAGGGCTGGCTGTCGGGGCGACATGGTTCGGGCACCTATCTGACCGCATCGCCGCAACCGGTGCCGGAGCATGCCCTGGCCGCCGTCGCATCGAAACCCGATGCGGCCCTGCTCGACCTGTCACCGGGGTCGCCCTGCGTGGAGGTCATCGACCGGGCGGCGTGGCGACGGGCTTGGCGGGCGGCATCGGATCGCATGCCCTTGATCCAGAAGGTGCGTGCCGGTGATCCCGACTACCGCACGGCGGTGGTCGACCATCTGCTGCGACATCGCGGATTGGGCGCCGATAGTGCGACGGTGTTGCTGGCCAGCTCCGGAACCAGTTCGGCGGTAGGCGAACTGGCGGCGGCGCTGTTTCGCCCCGGAGACCGGGTCGCCATCGAGGATCCCGGATATCAGCGCGCGGCAGGCGCTTTCCGCGCGGCGGGTATCGAGCTACTGCCGGTACCGCTGGATTCGGATGGGCTGCGCGTCGATCGGCTGCCGTCGAATATCAAGGCCGTGTACTGCACTCCGGCACACCAGTTTCCGCTCGGTGCGCGCATGCCCGCCGACCGCCGCGTGGAATTGATCGAATTCGCCCGCCGCACCGGCGCCTTGGTGATCGAGGACGACTACGACGGCGAATTGCGCTACGACACCGCCCCTTTGCCCCTACTCGCCACCCTTGCTCCCGATGTGGTGGTGCATCTGGGCACCACCAGCAAGATCCTGTCCCCCACCCTCGGCGTGGGCTGGCTTGTCGCCGCCCCGGAGGTGACCGACGCCGTCCTGGCATATCGCGAACGCACCGGCACCGGGCCCGCCCCGGCCGGTCAGCTGGTCCTGGCCGAACTGGCCCGCCGCGGCGACCTGTCCCGGCACCTGCGCCGCCTGCGCCGGGAGATGCCGCTGCGCCGCACGATGGTTATCGACGAACTGCGTCGCCACGGCCTCCCCGTACTCGGTGACAACGCGGGATCCCACCTGGTCACCCCGCTCCCCTCGGCCGCCGCGGAAGAGCGGGTGATCGCCGCCGCCCGGGAGCGCGGCGTCCACCTCGACGGTCTGGCCCGCTACCACCTCGGCCCGCGACACACCTACGGCATCTCCATCGGATACGCCGCCCTACCTCGCCTCGATCTGGCCGTCGCCGCCCGCATAGCCGGGGAGTGTCTGGTCCGCCCGTAGCATGGGCTCCATGACCGAACAGGACATTCTCGCGCGCATCAAAACCCTGGTGGACCGCGAGCACGAGCTCCGGTCGAAGACCGTCAGCGGTGACCTGGACCCCGCCACCGAGCGCCGCCAACTGGCCGACCTCGAGGTGCAACTCGACCAGTGCTGGGACCTGCTTCGCCAGCGCCGCGCCCGCATCGACCAGGGCCGCAACCCCGACGACGCGGAGGCCAGCCCCATCAACCAGGTCGAGGGCTACCTGCAGTAGTCCCGGCAGCCGCACGGCCGACAACCGGTATTCGGATCGTGGCGGTCGCCAAACGGCCCACCATGGTTTTGTGCCCCTGCGGTACGGCAAGGGCACCCCGTCATTCCGGCGCGCTTTTGGCCGGAATCCACACCTCCGCCGGTGCGGTGCGTGGGGGTGTGGATCCCGGCCAAAAGCATGCCGGGATGACGGGGCATGCCGGGATGACGAAGGAAGGGCCGAGCGCTGTTGCGGTATCGGCCGAGACCCGCGCACCACCGCACCGCCTGTACTCACGGGCCGATTGAGTGGCGGTCGGATTACGAGCCGGATTCGGGGCTAATGGTTATACGGCGTACGCGGCTACCATTTCTCAATGGTGGCAACGATGGATATCACGACCGCTGACGGAGTCGTCCGCGGTCACCGCGGCCGCCGCGTGGCACGCTGGCGGTCCATTCCCTACGCGGCTGCTCCGGTGGGAGAGTTCAGATTCCGGGCTCCACGGCCGGTACCACCCTGGAGCGGGGTGCGCGACGCCACCGAATTCGGGTTCGCCGCGATGCAGCATCGCAATGGGGCGCGCATCGGACCGCGGCGACAGCAGCCGACCGGGGAGGATTGCCTGACGCTGAATATCACCAGGCCGGTCGAGAAGTCGGTTGCCCCGCGGCCGGTGCTGGTGTTCATTCACGGCGGCGGGTATGTGCTCGGCACCTCCGCACTCGGCCTGTATTCCGGTGCGCGCCTGGCATTGCGCGGCGACGCGGTCGTGGTGTCGCTGAACTATCGGCTGGGCGCGTTCGGATATGTGGACTTCGGCGAATTCTCCACAGCCATCCACAAGTTCGATTCGAACCTCGGCCTCCGCGATCAGGTAGCGGCGTTGCAGTGGGTACAGCGCAATATCGCGGCGTTCGGTGGTGATCCGAACAATGTCACCATCTTCGGGGAATCCGCGGGCGCGCACGCGGTGCTGACCCTGTTCGCCACCCCTGCCGCAGCCGGGCTGTTCCATCGCGGTATCGCGCAGAGCCCGCCCGCGGACTGGGCCACTCCGCACGACGAGGCGCGCATCTTCGCTCGCCGCTGCCTGGCGGGTCTCGGCGCGCGATCCGAGGATGCCGCTCGCGCACTGATCGAGGCGCGCCCCAACGATATTCGCCGCGCGGTGGACCATGCTGTCGCCGCGGTGCTGCGGGAACAGCCGGGGCTGTTTCCGGTGGCACCGACCATCGACGGGGACTTTCTGCCGCATGCCCCGATAGGCGCATTCACCGACGGTAGCGCGCATCGACTACCGCTCATCGTCGGCAGCAATCGAGACGAGGGCACCCTGTTCGCGCGCTTCGACGCCGCACTGCCGACCACACCCGAGAGCATTCGCAAGCTGCTCAGCCATTCCGACAAGGAGGCCGAATCCCGCGTTCTCGCAGCGTATCCCGGCTTCCCCAACCCAAAGGTCGCGGTGCGCATGGGCGGTGACTTCGTGCTGTGGCGCTCCACCGTGACGGTAATGGAGGGACACAGCCGCTACGCCCCCACCTACGGCTACCGTTTCGACTTCGCCCCGCGCGCACTACAACTCGCCGGATTCGGCGCGACCCACGCCCTGGACCTGGTGCCGGTATTCGGTGCGGGCGATACGCCGTTCGGGCGGGCGCTCACCGCGGCGGGCGGGCGACGGGGAATGCGCTCGGTGACCAGGCAGTTCCAGGACAATTGGCTGTCCTTCGCGCGCACCGGGAAACCGCTGCCCTCCTGGCCCGAGTACACCGAGGAACGCCGCACCACGATGATCATCGACTACCCGGCGCGCCTGGAGGACGATCCGGATCGGGCCAAACGCCTTGCCTGGCAGGGAGTTCGGGTACCGAACCTCACTTGAGCAACCGTGACATCCGCCGATCGGCGAGGACCTTCCCACCGGTCTGACAGGTCGGGCAGTACTGGAAGGACCGGTCCGCGAAGGCGACCTCGCGAACGGTATCCCCGCAGATGGGACACGGCAGCCCCGTCCGCCCGTGCACCCGCATCCCGGACCGCTTCTCCCCCTTGAGACGGGCCGCGTCCTGCCCGACCGATCGTTCGATGGCATCGCCGAGCGTCGCGCGCATCACGGAGAACAACCGCGCCAACTGCTCGACATCCAGCGTCGAGGTATTCGCGAACGGCGACAGCTTCGCCGTATGCAGAATCTCGTCGGAGTACGCATTGCCGATCCCGGCGATAACCTTCTGATCGGTGAGCGCGTTCTTCACCCGCTGTGAGGTCCCGTGCAGCAGCTCCGCGAATTCGGGCTCACTCACCGCCAGCGCGTCCGGCCCGAGCCTGGCGATACTGGGCACCGACAGCGGATCACCGGTAACCCACACCGCCAGCCGCTTCTTGGTCCCGGCCTCGGTCAGATCGAAGGCCGGAGTAGCCCCGTCCGCCGTGAAGAAATGCACCCGCAGGGCCAGCGGCCCCTTACCCGGCTTGGGTGGCGCGGGCCCCGGCTCATCGAGCCACCGCAGCCATCCCGCCCGCGATAAATGGGTGATCAACCACAATCCATCGCAATCGATCCCGAGATGCTTGCCCCAGTGTCCGATCCCGGTCACATCGCGCCCCTGAAGCGCGGTCACCGGCGGATCGAAGGTCTTCAGCACACTCAGCGCCGCCACATCGACCCGCCCGACAACCGCGCCCACCGCATGCTCGACCAGGAATTGTTCGAGCGCCACGATCTCTGGCAATTCGGGCATAACCGCAGCCTACCGACCCGCACCGACACCCGCCGGACACGGCGCAGTGCCAGCTGACGAGCTGTGTGGCAACACCAGCCGCGCGGAATCCAGTCGCTGAGCCGCACCACTACCGGGCTTCGGGTGAGACAGCACCCGAGGTGAGTGCTTCGGTGACGATCCGAGCGACCATCTCGGCGAGCTGCGGGGTGCGAGCCGAGTCTTCGTTGAGCATGAGCTGCCAGGCGAACAGCGGGCCGAGGAGCAACACGTGGACCAGCACGGGATCGGGACGGACGGGTAGTTCGCCACGAGCCACCGCCCGGTCGAGCAGGGTGCCGATACTGGATCGCTCGACGGCCAGGTAGGCCCCCGAGAAACGAGCGTCGAGGGATGCGTCGGCGTGGATATCGGCGAGCAGTCCGACCATGACCTCGGCGGCGGCCTGGGCGAGTTGATCGGCGATCCGCCTGGTGAGCGCGGCGATATCGCCGTGCAGGGAGCCGGTATCGCCGGGCGGCTCTTCATCCAGGTCGTGCAGGAGAACGGCGAAAATCATCTCCTGTTTGGTCGAGTGCCGCCGATAGATCGCGGCCTTGCCCACCCCGGCGCGCGCGGCAACGGCATCGACGGTGAGCGCCGCGTAGCCGTGTTCATCCAGCAGGGATCGGACGGCGGTGGCGATGGCGTGATCTACCCGACTGTCGCGGGGGCGGCCGCCCGCTTGTTTCGGTTTCGACATGCTGGCATCATACGGAACGATAAGTATCGGAACTGATAGTTTCGAATCTGAGCGGCAGCATGGGAGACCCTGATGAACCTCACCGAACAGCGCACCTCCGCCGAGCCGGGAAGTGTCCGAGCGACGCGGACCGCCGGTTGGATCGCCGTCGTCTTCGGCGTGGTGCATACCGTGCTCGCACCGCTGCAAGCCGGCGACACCTGGTCACAGGCCGTATCCGACGGATGGTGGAATACCTTCACCCTCGAGAAGGCGATAACACCCGCCCAACTCGAACGCTCGGAATCGTTCTGGATCAGCCTGGGCAGCTTCGGAGTTCCGGTCCTGATACTCGGTTGCTACGTCGTATGGTCGACGCGGCAACGCCACCGCGTACCGGCATGGATCGGCTGGATCGTCCTCGCGTGGGCGCTGATCATGGCGACCGCGGTACCCGTCTCACCCGCCTGGGTGCTCATTGTCTGCGGCGGGCTGATCGTATTCGGAGACAGGCACAGCGGCCCCGACCGAGTTGTCGCGTCAGGCGAGGGAGCGACCTTCCAATAGCGCCTTGCGGGCCTCGGCGACGCAATCCGGCCAGGGCCGGTCGCCCAGCTCCGTAACACCGGATCCGCCCAGGAACGCACTGGAAACCACCGCATCGGGGGTCAGTTCGGCCAGTACATCGAGGGCGGCGGCCAACGAATCGCGATCGCTGTAACCCTCGATATAACCGGCCCACCACTGCCCGTCCGCGCCGAGGATGATGGTGTCGCCGGTGAACAGGTACCGGCGACCGGAAATGGTGACGAGGTAGCAGGTGCTGCCCGGCGTATGCCCCGGGGTCGGAATGACCTCGATACCGTCGGCGGAATGCCGCTCGGTGAACGGATCATCGACGCCGGTGCTGGTGACCAGTGGCGCCTCGGATTCGTGAATGTGCAGTCGGGTCCCGAACCGCTCCTTGATGGTCGCCAGGGACGAGGTGATCTCATCCTGATGGCTGAGGTACTGGTCCGCGACGCCGCCCAATTCGGCCATCCGGTCGTATTCGGTGGTCAGTGTGGTGTTGTAGAACAGCACATTTCCGGCCGGGCGCGTCCACAGGTAGGCGCGCGTGGTCAGGCCCGGGGCGGGGTTCTCGGTCTCGGTTACCCAGAGGTCGGGTGCGACGCGCTCCATGGGGTTCTCCTTCCGTCACGGCCGCTCGTGGCGACCGGATGTCGTTTCACCCACTAGGCGCGAGATCTGATCTGGCGACGCTGGATTCGGCGGGCGACCTCAGCCGTGGCTCCAGCGCATCTCCCCCTGCGGCCGGTAGCCGCAGATATGACCGAGCGCGACCCGGGCACGCAGGTGCTCGGCCAGTTCGGGATGGCTGTGATCGAGGCGGCGCAGCGCGTCGCGAACCCGCGCCGAGACGGTTTTGCGCGCACGCTCGGTGTCATTGCCGAGCCGTCGCGTGCGCCCGCCCAATCCGGCGGCGCGACGCAGCTCGTCGAGTAATGCGGCCCGCTCGGTATCGAGGGCGGCCGCGCGGTCATCATCGGATCGCGCTACGGCGCGGTCGATTTCGTCGTCGAGGAGCTGTAGGCGGCGGCGGAATTCGGCCTTGGCGCGCTCGTCGAGCACGGTATCGGCACCGAGGGTGCGGGTGGCACGCGCGACGCCCTCGGTATCCGGACCGCTCAGCAGTTCGACAGAGGAGATGTCCTGACCCGGATTCGAGATCAGCGTGTGCAGATCCCGCAGCCCCTTGCTGTCGGGCAGGTGCGCGGTGCGTCCGGCGAAGCGCAGGGTCCAGACACCGTCGTGAAGCCGGAAGGTATTGGGGGGCGGTTCGATTCCGGTGTGCGCCCGCAGCACGGCGTCGCGCGGTTCGGCGGCATCGAGTCGATCCAGTTCCGCGTCGGCCATTGCCACCCAGGGTGCCGCGCGCAGCCGGCGTGCCAGCGCGGCCGCCGCCGCCAGTTCGGTGACCGCCGCGGTGCGGTCGCCCTCGGCAGCGGCCAGCCGACCCAGCCAATACGCGTACGGCCCGTAGACGGCCCCGCCTCCGGCGACCACGGCCCACAGTTCGCGCAGCGGAATCAGCATGTCCCGCATTGTTTTCCGCAGCCGCGGATCGTCCAGCACGAGCGCGGCCTGTGCCAGTGCGACCAGCACTCCGGCGTGGAAGTGCCGCGGAAAGGTGTCGAGCAGGGCGCGCACTTCATCGAGCCCACGGCGTACCCCGTCGATATCGCCCCGGCGGGCCGCACCGACCAGCAGCGGTACCTCCGCGTAGACGCTGTCCGCGTGCCGGTAACGCTCCAGCAGGGTTTCCACCTCGTCATCGGCATCCGCCGTCAGCGCCAACGCCCACCGCTGTTCCAGCCACAGTGGCAGCCGGTCCACCTCGCCGATGCGCTCGCCGAGCGCATACGCGCCATCGATGGCCTGCCCGGCCGCATCGAACCGGCCCGCGACCGTGGCCAGTGCCCCCGCCCGCGACAGGGCGACGAAACGGGGCCGCGGCAGCCGCGTCCGCTCCGCATGGGCGGTCAATGCGGCCTGCTCGCTGTGCGCACGGGGATCACCCAGTTCGAGCAGCGCCGCGATGCGCAGGACATAGCCCTGAATTCGCAGGTCGTCATCGCCGCCACGTTCGGCAACAGTATGGATTTCCGCTGCGAGAGTGAGCCTTTCGGTCGCGGTACCGGGCCGCCAGATGGCGTCGTGTCGCGCCAGCAGGCTCGCGCCCACGGTATTCGGGTCGCCGTGGGCGCGAGCCAGCCGCAGCGCCCGCGCGCTCATGGCCTCGGCGGTGGCATCCGTCTCCAGCGGACGCCGGGACCACCCCGTATGCACCCGCACCCGCGCGGCGGCGGCCAAGAGCCGCACCGCCAGCGACTCACTCGCCGACCGATGCCGAACCAGCATCCGATGCGCCTCGTCGATCAGCTCGATCTCCCGCTCGGCCGCCCGCTCCGGATCGGGCATCCCCAACTCGTGCAGCCCGAGCGCGGCCCGGGCGAACAACTCCACCGCGGTGGACGGCACCCGCTCGCTCGACTCGGGGCGCGCTGATGGCTTCGGCGACCGAGCCGGGTCGGTGAATTCCCCCGACCCAGCCGGAACGGAGTCCGCCCACGGCCCAGCCGCTTCGATTCCGTCCCGCGCCTCGACCGACGCGGCGGACACCTGCGCCTCGGCCGCCGCTGCCCGCTCCCGCGATTCAGCGAGGACCGTTTGGTATGCCTTGCGCGCCACGGGTAGCTGTCCCGCACTGTGCGCCGCGGCGGCCAGTGCGAGACCGAGGCGACCCCGCTCCTCGACTCGGTCGGCCGCGACCAGATTGAGGGCCCTGCGGTAGTGGTGGGCGACCTCACCGGCGGCCAGCCGTCCACAGGCATCGGCGGCGGCGGCGAGCAGGTAGCGCAGCGCGCGCCGATCTGCGTCCGGGTCGCCGGATCGGGCGAGGCGGTAGGCGTGATGGGCGAGATCGCCCGGGGTGGCACCGGATACGTCGCTGGGCAGGTGTTCGAGTGCGGCCAGGACGTCGGCGTGGCGGCGTCGGATGTCCGGTCCGGTGAGTCGCGCGAGCAGCGTTTCGCGAATCAGGTCGTGGACGAAAATGAAGCGGTCGCCGTCCACCGGATTGATCAGCCGGGCGCGTACCGCGGTGTCGAGGGCATCGGTGAGATCGGCCGGTGTCGTCGCGGCGGCGGTCGCCACCACCGGGAGCGCGAATTCCCGGCCGACCACCGCGGCGGTGCGCAGCGTATCCACCAGCGGTGGCGGCAGTGGGGCGAGCCGCGCCTCGAGCGTCTGCCGCGCCCCCGGGGTCAGGGTGTCGATGGGTCCACCGCCCTGCCAGAGCCGCGCGGCCTGTTCGACGAGAAAGGGATTGCCGCCGCTGAGCGCGGACATGCGCCGGACCACGTCGTCGGGCGGTGTGGCTCCGGTCAGTCCGGCGGCGAGTGCGCCGGACTCGGCATTGGACAGGCCGCCCAGCTCCACCGTGTTCGCCGCCGCCCAGAGTTCGGCGAAAACCTCACGCAGCGGATGGTTTTCGGCCCCGAGTTCGGTATCGCGCACGGCCGCCAGCAAGGCGATCCGCTCGAACCAGGAATGGCGGGCAAGGAAGGTGAGTACGCGCACCGACTCCGGATCGGCCCGATGCAGATCGTCGATCACCACGAATACCGGCCGTCGTCGGGCGGTGTGCACCAGTGCGGCGGTCACCGCGTCGCTGATCGCGAACAGCGCCGAATTCTCCTGCACCGCCGCTGTTCCCAGCTCCGCCGCACCACCCCCGTCGGTCAGCGTGGTGAGCGTGCTCCCCGCTGTATCGAGGATGGCCGCCCATTCACCGGGTTCGCACACAGCGCGCAGGCGGCGCACGATCTGCACCCACGGCCAGTACCCGGGCACGCCGTCCCCGCTCCACGCCGTCGCCACCAGAATCAGCGCTTCATCCGCGCCGAACTCCTCGATGACGTGCGTAATCAGTGTGGTCTTTCCGATACCACCCTCGCCGGCGACCAGGATCAGCCCACCGTGACTGGTCACGGTGCGGCGCAGCTGTTCCCGCAGCACGCGCACCGGATATTCCCGGCCGATCAGCGATGATCCACCCACGTCGCCTCCTGATCCCCTGTCGGCAGCGTAGCGCCGCCGCCCATCGGCACTGGTGGGAAGCACTTGCGATAGACCACGATCCGCGGCTGAGAGGAGCTCAGCGGGTGTGACGCAGCAGGTAGATATCCATGATCCAGCCCTTGGCGGCCCGGAGTTCAGCGCGCCGGGTCACGATCTCCTGCTCCACTTTTCGGAGCGGACCCTCGATGAGCGTTTCGTCCGGCATACCCAGGTAGGCGCCCCACCAGATGTGGATATCGTCGCCGGGCACCTGGGTGAACGAGCAGTCACCGTCGAGCATGACCAGGGTGGATTGCGCCGCGGCGAGTCCTTCCTCGCGCAGGCGACGGCCGGTGGTGACGTGCACCGGTTCGCCGATGTCGTGCAGCACCATGCGGTGTCCGGCGGCCAGGGCCTGCGGACTCGTAATGCCGGGAATGACCTCGTAGTCGAAATCCACCCGCCCGCGGCGCAGTACCCGCTCCACCATGCGCAGGGTGCTGTCGTAGAGCGAGGGGTCGCCCCAGACCAGGATGCCGCCGACCGCGTCGGTCTCGGCGAACGCCTGTTCCAACAGCTCGGCGCGCCGCTCGTGCCAGTCCTCCACCACTTCGCGATACGCGGCATCCGCACCCGCCGCGGGCACGCCGCGGTCGCGCGGCGGGTCGGGTAGCTCGACAATCCGATACGGCTGATCGGCATGCTCGGCGAGGATGGCGGTGCGTACATCCACCAATTCCTGCTTTTCAGACCCCTTACCGATGACGAAGAACACAGCTACCTGCCGCAGTGCCTTGATGGCCTGCACGGTTACCTGGTCCGGATCACCCGCACCGATTCCGATCACGAAGAGCTTGCGCACGATGCGTAAGCTTGCCAGGCGTGGACGCCCCCCGAGACACCCAGTACGAGGACCTGTTGCGGCTGGTGCTGGATACCGGCACCGTTAAAGCGGATCGGACGGGCACCGGGACCCGCAGTATCTTCGGCCACCAGCTGCGTTACGACCTAGCGTCGGGCTTTCCGCTGATCACCACCAAGAAGGTGCATCTCAAGTCCATCGTCTACGAATTGCTGTGGTTCCTGCGCGGCGATTCGAATGTGCGGTGGCTGAAGGAACACGGCGTCAGCATCTGGGACGAATGGGCCGATCCCAATGGTGATCTGGGCCCGGTCTACGGGGTGCAGTGGCGGTCCTGGCCCACCCCGGACGGCACCCATATCGACCAGATCTCGCAGGTGCTGCAGACATTGCGCACCGACCCCGATTCGCGCCGCATGATCGTTTCGGCCTGGAATGTCTCGGAACTGGATCGGATGGCGCTGGCCCCCTGCCACGCCTTCTTCCAGTTCTATGTGGCCGACGGCAAACTGTCCTGCCAGCTGTACCAGCGCAGCGCGGACCTGTTCCTCGGCGTGCCGTTCAATATCGCCAGCTACGCGCTGCTCACTCAGATGGTGGCACAGCAGACCGGGCTGGAGCCCGGTGATTTCATCTGGACCGGCGGCGACTGCCATATCTACGACAACCATGTGGAGCAGGTGCGCGAGCAGTTGAGCCGGGATCCGTACCCGTTCCCGCAATTGCGGTTGCGACCCGCGCCGACGCTGTTCGACTACGCCTACGACAGTGTGGAAATCGTGGATTACCAGCACCATCCGGCTATCAAGGCGCCGGTGGCGGTGTGAGCGCGGTGCGAACGATCGGGCTCATCTGGGCCCAAACCCTCGATGGCGTCATCGGATTGGATAACGCCATCCCGTGGCGCATCCCCGAGGATATGGCCCACTTCAAGGACGTCACCCGGGGCCACCCGGTGGTGATGGGTCGGCGCACCTGGGATTCGCTACCCGCCCGATTCCGCCCGCTCGATGGCCGCCGCAATATCGTCGTGACCCGGCAGCCGGACTGGGCAGCCGACGGGGCCGACCGTGCCGGTTCGCTCGACGAAGCACTGCGACTCAGCGGCGACGGTCCGGTATGGGTGATGGGTGGCGGCGAAATCTACCGCGCCGCACTACCTCTGGCCACCGAGCTCATGGTCACCGAGGTGGACTCCGATATCGTCGGCGACTGCTACGCGCCCACCATCGGACCCGAGTGGACGGCCGATGAAGCCCCGTGGCGGGAGTCCACCACGGGTCTGCGTTATCGCTTTCGTCGTTATACGCGCTAGCGCAGGTCACGCGAATATCCCACCTGTGGCAATTCCCGCTCGCGATCGCTCGAAATAGCCGAGCCGCTGGGAGCTGTCGGGCATACTCACGGATATTCAGCCCGGCGAAAGGCAGTGCATGGACAAGAAATCGCTGACCGCGGTCGCCCGCCAGCAACTGAAGCTGGCTGCCGTCGCCTCCAGCGGACGCAGCTCGCAGACGATCTACGGCGGACACGCCCACTCGCTGCGGCAGACGGTGATCGCATTGACCGCAGGACAGAATATGGCCGAGCACGAGAACCCCGGTGAGGCCACCATGATCATTCTCAGCGGCACTCTCAGGCTGATCAGCGGCACCAACGAATGGAAGGGGTCGGCCGGGGACCTGCTGGTTATCCCCGACGCCCGGCACAGCGTGAAGGCCATCGACGATGTGGCGTTCCTGCTGACTGTGGCGAAATAGACGGCTCGACGAAAAGCCCCGGTCGGCGCGGTAACCACACGGATTCCGCCCTGCTGGGAAACGGACACGGGGCGACCGGACGACCGGTTGGCCCGGTCCGGGTTCTAGGCTGGAGATCATGGGTGAGCCGCAGCCACTTCTCGACCCGCTGACTCCAGCAGCGATCTTCCTCGTCGCCACCATCGACGACGGTGGCGAGGCGGTAGTACGCGATCTGCTCGCGGACCTTCCCGGGCTGCGCCGATCCGTCGGTTTCCGGGTACCGGGATCCGGACTCGCCTGCATCGCCAGTATCGGGTCCACCGCCTGGGATCGGCTTTTCGCCGGACCGAAACCTGCTGAACTGCACGAGTTTCCGGGATACCAGGGCGAGAAACACCAGGCCCCCGTCACGCCCGGCGACCTCCTCTTCCACCTCAGGGCCCAGAACCAGGACGCCTGTTTCGAATTGGCCATGAAAATCGGCGAGCGACTGGCCGGAGCGGCCACCATCGTGGACGAGACGCAGGGATTCCGCTATTTCGAACAGCGTGATCTGCTCGGCTTCGTCGACGGCACCGAAAATCCCGAGGGACAATTGGCGGTCTCCGCCGCGCTCGTGGGTGACGAGGACGCCGAATTCGCCGGTGGCAGTTACGTTGTCGTGCAGAAGTACCTGCACGATATGGACAGCTGGAAGGCGCTGTCGACCGACGAGCAGGAACGGGTCATCGGACGCACCAAGGTCGACGACTTCGAACTCTCCGACGCCGATAAGCCGCTGGATTCCCATGTGGCCGTGAACGATCAGGACACCCTCGGCCAGATCGTGCGCGCCAATATGCCGTTCGGCAGTGTGGCGGCCGGTGAGTTCGGTACCTATTACATCGCCTACGCGGCGACCCCCGGCGTTCCCGAGCAGATGCTGGTACGGATGTTCCTCGGTAGCGACGAGGCCCCCTACGACCGCATTCTCGACTTCTCCACCGCCGTCACCGGAACCTCGTTCTTCGCCCCGGCCGCAAGCTTTTTCGACGAACTTCCCGACGCCCCGGCACCGGCGGCCGTCGAGGAACGGGAATCTTCGGCAACCAATGGCGTTGCTCTCTCCGGTAGTGGTTCGCTGAGCATCGGCACGTTGAAAAGGAGCTAAGGCATGAACAACCTGCACCGCGAACTCGCGCCGATCACCTCCGAGGCCTGGTCGTCCATCGAGGAGGAGGCGACCCGCACCTTCAAACGGCATATCGCCGGTCGGCGCGTGGTCGATCTGTCCGGGCCGCACGGCGACGACTTCAATGCCGTCGGCCTGGGTCGCACGACCGCGATCAGCGCACCCGACCAGGGGGTACAGGCCCGGCAGCGGCTGGTGGCTCCGCTGGTGGAGCTGCGGGTACCGTTCCGGCTCTCGCGCGAGGAACTGGACAATATCGAGCGCGGTGCCAGCGACGCGGACCTCGATCCGGTGAAGGATGCCGCCAAGAAGATCGCCTTCGCAGAGGATCGCGCCATCTTCGAGGGCTATCCGGCCGCCGCCATTACCGGTATTCGGTCGGGTACCGCCAATGAGCCGGTCAAACTGCCCGGCGACCCGCGATTGGCCCCCGAGGCCGTCGCCCAGGCGCTCAGCAAGCTCCGCCTGAGCGGCGTCGACGGCCCCTACTCGGTGCTGCTGTCCGCCGACCTCTTCACGGCGGTCAGCGAGACCTCCGACCACGGCCACCCCATCCGCACCCATATCGAGCGCCTCATCGACGGTGAGATCATCTGGGCCCCCGCCATCGACGGCGCGTTCGTGCTGACCACCCGCGGCGGCGACTTCGATCTCCAACTGGGTCAGGACCTTTCGATCGGCTACCTCGCCCATGACGCCGAATCGGTGCAGCTGTACTTCCAGGAGAGCCTGACCTTCCTGGTGTACACGGCCGAGGCGGCGGTACCGCTGGAGGCATGAGTCGCCTCTCGACAGACTCTCGTGCCCCGTGCGCTGACGCGCACGGGGCACGGCCATATATAGAGAGGGATTCACCACGCCGCGGTGCCCGCCCCATCGCGGCGTGGTCCGCTGCCCGTCGTCCCGGCGTGGTCCGCTACCCGGTCGCCGCAGCGCAGCACAGCACGCTACCCGTCGTCGCGGCGTGGTCCGCTGCCCGTCGTCCCGGCGTGGTCGGCTGCCCGGTCGCCGCGCCGTGGTCCGCTGCCCGTCGCCGCGGCACGGTCCGCTGCCCGGTCGCCGCAGCACCGCCCACTACCGGGTCGCCGCAGCACCGCCCCACTACCCGTCGTCACGGCACCG
>NZ_BDCE01000020.1 GCF_001613345.1 Nocardia uniformis NBRC 13702
ACGCCGCAGCACGGTCCGCAACGTCGTCGCGACACAGTCCGCTACTGAAAGTTCTCCACGCGATGTCTCCTGCCGCGTCATCCCGGCGTGCTTTTGGCCGGGATCCACTGCTGACCAAAGGTGGATTCCGGCCAAAAGCACGCCGGAATGACGATATGGGTGGGCGCCAGCACGTATTCACGCTCGGTTACCGCCCCGCGGCACTGCTCGCGACCCGGCGTCTCCGCTTCGGCGTGAGCCGTCCGGGCCGGGGCGGAACCGGTACGGTGACCGCAGGTCATCGGGGTCGGTGACGGCTCGGCGGTGTGGACGGCAGTGTGGGAGGCGTGATGACGGTGGTTCGGGCGGGTGTGGTGCCGGGGCGGCGGGTGGCGCTGTACGCGGGGCTGGGGGCGGTGTCGGGGCTGCTGATTTGCGCGGTGGTGGTGGCGGGGTTCGGGGTGAATCGGGTGTTCACCGGGATCGCTATCGGGGCGGCGGTCGCTATCGGGCTGTTGTACGCCCTGTTCAAGCGGGATGGGGTCATGCTCAGTGACCAGGCGATCGTGCGGCGGACGCCGTGGGCGGCGGACACTATCGCCTGGAATCGGGTGGTGGCCGGACGCTTCACACTCGACGAACACGCACGGTGGGCCCTGGCGCTCGATCTGAACGGCAGCGATGAACCGCATCAGGAGCTGACGCTGCTCTCCATCCCGCCCGTGACCCGCCCCATTGCCAATGCCTACGATCTGCGCAAGCGCGAGCAGGTCCAGGAAATCCGCACCATGCTGCGCGATAAGCGCATTCCGGTCACCGTGCTGCCCGAAATCGCGGACGCTCTCAGCCACCACTGGAAGATCGCACCGCCCACCAGCTGACCGGCCTCTTCGTAGTCCTAAGGTGGACCGGGTGATTCGCACAGCTGCGCTGGCTCATATCCGCGATCGCCGTCTCCTACAGGCCCGATCGGCAGACAAGGACGTCTTCTATATGGCGGGCGGGAAGATCGATCCCGGCGAGACCCCGGAGGCCGCACTGCATCGGGAGATCCGTGAGGAACTCGGCGTCGGGGTCACCGAGGTGCACGAACTCGGCATCTTCGAAGCCGAGGCCTACGGCCACGCCCCGGGTACCCCGCTGCATATGACCTGCTTCATCGCCGATCTCACCGACGCCCCCGAACCCAGTGGCGAGATCGCCGAACTGCGCTACTTCACCGTCGCCGAATACGCGGCCATGGCACACGTGGCCCCCGGCTCCATGCTGGTCTTCCGCCACCTGCAGACCCTCGGCCTCATCGACTGAGCGCACGTCCGTCAGTCCGGAGTGCTCGCGTCCTCCTCGATTACGCGTGGCTTGTGCGGAATGCGGGTGGCGGCGGCCAGGCCCAGCAGCAGGAAGACGGTGGCGGCCAGCAGGGTCGTGCGGGTCGAATCGGCAAAGGCTTCGGTGAGAGCGTCGAGGACGTCGGCCGCACCCTCGTGGTCGCGTACCCCCGCAATGGCCCCACCGGCGGATTCACGGGTGGCGGTGGCAATGGTGTCGGCGGCGTCGGCGGGAAGATCGGTATCTTCTTCGAGGCGCTTGGGCAGGTCATGGCCGAGGGCGACGGATAGCAGACCACCGACCACGGCGATGCCGAAGGCGGAGCCGACCTGTCGGACCGTGCTCTGGGTGGCGGAACCCTGGCCGGAGTTCGCCGGTGGCACATCACCCAGCACGGTGCCGGTGAGCTGCGCCGAGGCCATCCCGAGGCCGACACCGTAGCCCGCCAGCAGCACCGCCAGCCACCACGGCGAGATATGCGGTGTCACGAACAGTGCCGTCAGCGCCACCGCGACAACCTCGAGGCCCAGTCCGACCTGCACCACCCGCACCGGCCCGTACTTGTGCACGAAGCCTTCCGTGACCCCGGCCGCGAGGAATGCCCCACCCGCCATGGCGGCCAGTACGAACCCCGCCTGCAGCGTGGACAGCCCGAGCACATTCACCATGAACAACGGCAGTACGAACAGCAGACCGAATTCGCCCAGCGCCACCGCGAAGGCCGCGATATTGCCCCAGCGGAAGCTGGGGATCTGGAACAGCGCCGGATCCAGCAGGGCCGAACGCCCGATCAGTTTGCGATGCCGCTCCCAGCGAATGAACAGCACCAGGGCCAGCACGCCAAGGGCGAGCATGACCGGAATCGGCGAGATGGGCGCGGTGCCCGACCAGGTGAATCCGGGCAGCGGGAATTCCCGCAGCGGTTTCCACCAGCCGTAGGTCTGCCCTTCGATGAGCGCGAAGACGACGAGCGCGAAACCCGCTGCGCTGAGCAGGAATCCGTCCACATCGAGGCCGGGTGCGGCCTTACCCATGCGGGTTTCCGGTACGAACAGTACGAGCCCGATCAACACCACGATGCCGAGTGGGATATTGACGAGGAAGATCCACGGCCAGGTGTACTCGGTGGTCAACCAGCCGCCGATCAGCGGTCCGATGGCGGCGACACCGGCGATGACCGACCCCCACACCGCGAACGCGATCATCCGGTCCCGGCCGCGGAAGAGGGCATTGACGGTGGCCAGCGTGGCGGGCATGACCCCGGCAGCGCCGATGCCCTGCACAATGCGGCCCCAGATCAATGGCCAGCTATCGGTGGCGGAGGCGGCGAGCACACTGCCCACCAGGAAGATGATGACGCCGAGGGCGAAGAGTTTGCGCCGACCGATCCGGTCGCCGATCCGCCCGCTGGTAATCAGCAGCGCGGCCAGCACCACCGCGTAGACACTGGTGATCCATTGCGCCTGAGTGAAATTCAGCTCCAATTCGGCAATGATCACCGGCAGGGAGACGGCGACTATGGTGCCGTCGAGCACCACCATGGACAGTCCGAGCGCGAGTACCGCGAGCGTGATCCATTTCCTGCGACCCGTCGGTACCGCCGCGTCGAGCTCCGCTTCAGTCATCTGTCGCTCCCACCGGGTCGGCACAGCCATGCGAACTTCTTGCGCTGAAGATTCGCTGCCACGGGCATACGGCAGCGGAACCCGGTCAAGTGTAGCGGCGAAACATCCGAATTCGGGCGTTTGATAACGGCGATGCAACGTTGTTTTGACAGGTCAGTGACCATGACCGTGCTGTCCAAAACAATTGGCCCGGTCGGCAAGTCATTCGCCGACAACACCGACGCTATCTATTTGCCTACTCATCCAAGATGTGGCCACGATGCTGCTCGCCACCCTCGTCATTCCGGCATGCTTTTGGCCGGAATCCACACCCTCGGCAGTAGTGGATCCCGGCCAAAAGCACGCCGGGATGACGGAGGAGTTGTGCTGGAACAACCGGGCGAATTGTGCCGGAGTCCGCACCTTCATCAGCGGCAATCGGGCGCAGCCCAGACTGCCGATTCAGCCGTCCAGGCACACTCGGGACAGCGTGCGCTCGCATCGTCTACGTTTGAACACGTGTCGATGATGAAGGGCGCCAATGTACCGGTGCCGAGTTCCGCGGTCCGCGTCGAGTTGGGGTGGCAGTCGGGTCCGGGCGTTCCGGACGCGGATGCGTCGGCCCTGTTATTGCAATCATCGGGGAAGGTACGCTCCGATGCCGATTTCGTCTTCTACAACCAGAAGCAGCATCCGTCGGGCGCGGTACGCCACGATGGAAAGCAGCAGGGTCCGCAGGTCACCGATGTGCTCTCGGTGAATCTGGCCCAGCTGGAGCCGACGGTCGACCGGATCGTTATCGCCGCATCCTCCGACGGTGGCACCTTCGCGCAGCTGCGCGGGCTGCATGTGCGGGTGGTGGACGCGAATTCCGGTGCGGAAGTAGCGCGTTTCGACAGCGCGGACGCCACCTCGGAGACCGCTTTCGTACTCGGCGAGCTGTACCGCCGCCAGGGCGCCTGGAAGTTCCGCGCGGTCGGCCAGGGTTATGCGGCCGGGCTGGGCGGTCTGGCCACGGATTTCGGTATCAGTGTCGACGATCCGGCCCCGGCGCAGCCACAGCCCAGCTCCGCGGCCCAGCCACAGTTCAATACCCCGCCGCCGCAACCGTTTACGCCCGCGCCGCCGCCGGGTTTCCCGCCACAGCCGCAACAGCCACAGCCGTACCCGCCGCAGGTCCAAGGCTTCCCGCCGCCGCAACAGCCGTATCCCCCGCAGCCCAACCAGGGGCAGCAGTACCCTTACCCGCCCGCGCCGCCGACCCAGCCGTACCAGCCCGCGCCGACGCCGGGCTATGCGCCGCAGGGGCAGCAACCGTACCCGCCCGGCCCGGGTCCGGCTCCGTACCAACAGCATCCGGTACCGCCGCAGCCGTATCAGCCCGCTCCCCCGCCGCAGCCGTACCAGCCCACCGCCCCCGCTTCGACTCCGCCGGTGAATCTGGGCAAGATCTCGCTGACCAAGGAATCGCCCGCTGTCTCACTGACCAAGCAGGGTGCGACCTCCGGCATCATGCGGGTGAACCTCAATTGGTCGGTCCCGAACGCGCCGACCGGCCTGTTCGGTCGCAAACGCGGCGGCACCGGCGGTCTCGACCTGGACCTGTGCTGCTTCTGGGAGCTGAACGACGGTTCGAAGGGCTCCATCAGCCCGCTCGACACCATGGGCAATCTGCATCGCGCGCCATTCATCGAACTGGATCGCGACGATCGCACCGGTGGTAGCGCCACCGGCGAGAACCTGTCCATCAATCTCGACCACACCGCGCAGTTCCGCCGCATCCTGGTGTTCGCCTCGCTGTACGAGGGTGCTGACGACTTCCGTGGCGTGCACGCCACCGCCACCTTCTATCCGGTGGGCTCCGCACCCATCGAGATGATGGTGGACGGCTGCTTCGACGACTCCCGCGAAATGGTGCTGGCGCTACTCGAAAACGTCAACGGCGAGTTGGTAATTCGACGCGAGGGCACCTTCGTGCGCCCGCCCCAGGGCAAGAAGTTCTGGGGCAAGCTGGCGGTGGACCAGGCCTACCACTGGGACCTCAAATGGGGCACCTCTAAGGGCAAGTCCTGAGTTAGCCTCGCCTTCAGTCGTTTTCGCGATCCGACTGGTCGATCCCCTCGACCAGTCGGATCGCCGCTTTCCGAACCTGTTCCGCATCTCCCCGCCAGCCGAGCAGTCGCAGCACCGCACCGGGGATGACGCGCTGCGCGTAGCCCGGCGAAGCTCCCTCGTCCGAGCGGATATTGATGACGGATTCGACCAGCCGGAAGGGCAGTAACTCACTACCTACGGCCACGCCGCCCGCCTCGGCGACGACGGCCGCGGCCAGGGCTTCATAGTGGCGACGCAGATCGTCGCGGCGTTGCCGGAAGTCGGCGAACCGCTCGGAGCGCAGTTCCGGCACCAGGTAGAGCGCGCCGAGGTTCCAGCGGGCAGTGCACAGTTGCCGCACATCGAACCAGGCCAAGGCGTACAGCCGCACCGGCGCGGGTTCTGGGCTACCAGTGAGCCGCTCGGCGAGTTCCAAGGCGGCGGTGATGGTTTCGGCGAGCAGCGCGTCGAGGATGTCGTCCTTGGCGGCGAAGTGGTGATACAGCGACGCCTGCCGGATACCGACGGCGTCGGCAATACCGCGCGTTGAGGTGCTCCCGTACCCCTTGGTGGTGAACAGTTCGGCCGCGGCATCGAGGATCTCGGCCCGCGGCGTCTGCCCCTGGCGGCGGCGAGGCTCTAGGCGGGGGCGTCCGGGTCCGATGTGGGTCACGGTCTCATTGTGTCCTACCGGGATTCAGCGCCTCGCCGAGCCGGTGAGAGATTTCTGTCATTCGATAGAAATACTGGCAACACAGAAGTTACGGGTGGCCACGAGACGGATACACCGCCGTCACCTCGAAGGCGGTCGCATCGCGAAAACTTTCAATCGATAGGTATTCGCCTAGATGAAGGACCTCCGATGGCCACGCGATCGCTCCCAGAGCCACCCCGTCCGATCCTCGCCGCACCCGCCCGAGGAGCCCGGTCATGATCATCACCGGTATCGCGATCAGCGTGATCGCCGTCATCGCCATCGGGCTGTTCGTCGCCCGCAAGGTGGACGGCGACAGCACCAACTTCCTGGTTGCCGGGCGCTCACTGGCATTGCCACTGGTGGCGGCGGGCCTGATGGGTCAGGCCGTCGACTCCAATGCCACGCTGGGCAATACCGACCTGACCAGTTCACTCGGCTTCTGGGCCGGGGCCTCGCTACCGCTGGGCTTGGGCCTGTGTCTACTCATTACGGGGATCTTCTTCGCCGGGCCGATGAACCGAATGGGCTTGCTGACCCTGCCCGACTTCTTCCGCATCAAGTACGGCCGCGGCATCGAATTGGCCTCCTCGCTGCTCATGATCTTCAGCTTCTGCATTCTGCTGGCGGGCAATCTCGTCGCGGGCGGCTATATCTTCGAGCGATTCCTCGGCGTTCCGTATACGGCGGGCGTCCTGCTCATTGTCGCAATCGTGTTGTCGTACACCATCATCGGCGGCATGTACAGCGACGCCTACACGGCGCTGGCACAAATGGTGATCACCATATTCGGCTCCCTGGCGCTGCTCATCTGGGTCGGCTCCACCATGGGCATCACCATTCCGGATGGAATGGGGCCCTTCGACTTCGGTCAGCTCACCAACACCTCCGAAGGAGCGCCGATCAACTGGGCAACCCTGGTATCCCTGGGCATCGGCGATATCGTCGCCATCGACTTCATGCAGCGCATCTTCTCGGCTCGCACGCCGCGGATCGCTCGTCGCGCCTGCTTCGTCGCCGCGGCCGGCACCGTTGTCGTCGGCGTCCCGTATGCCCTGGTGGCGCTGACTGTTTCCGGAGTGATCAGCGGCGATAACGGTCCGGTTCTCTTGACCCTGCTGGCCGACCGGGCTCCGGCGGGATTGGCCATCCTGGTGCTGTCGGCGATTGTCGCAGCGTCCTGCTCCACCGCCAACGGCGCGATCCTCGGCACCGCCTCGGTGGCCACCCGCAATGTCGCGGGCCGAACCCGGGCCACCGATGCGGCCGGACGCGACACCCTGCTGCGGGATGTGCGAATCACCATGGTCCCGGTGGTGGCGGTGGCCGTACTCTTCGCGGTCAAGGTGCCGCAGACCGGAATTCTGCTGACCCTCGCCTTCGATCTCATGCTCGCCGGGCTGATCGTGCCGTTCGTGGCGGCACACATCACGTCCCGCGTCACCAGCGCCGCCGCAGCCGCGGCCATGGTGGTCGGTCTCGGCACCCGACTGGCGCTGTTCGTCCTGACACCGACCGTGTACGGCGCGGAGAACACGCTCTTGCATATCGACAATTCGCTCATTACAGCGAGTTTCGACGGCTGGCCGACCTTCATCGCCTTCCTGGCGGCACTGGCCACCTTCCTCGTGGTCATGACGCTGTTCCCGGCCGGGCAGGCCACGGTCGCCATGGCCTCCTCCGGGCCAGAGCCCGCCCCGGAGCCCACATCCGGGGCGACGTCGGAGCCCGTACCCGCTCCGGCGAGGGCACTGTCGTGACCCCGTCCAGCGATACCGGCGCAGCCGGTGCACCCGGACCGATGAGTGCGGACCGCGTCGACCGTGTGCCCATGGGCCGCCCGGCCCTCGCGCTCGCACTGGCGGACCTGGTAGGGCGCGTGGTGGCGCGTGTTGCTCGGAGAGCTTCTGCCACAGCACTTCCCAACTCCCCACGACACGACCACGACTCGACCGCGACTCGTGACCCTCGCCCCACTGAACCTTCCCGTCTACCGAAGGGAGCACCAATGACGAACACCGCCTCCACCACCGCGGCCCGTGCGCATGCCCGCTCACAGGCTTCCACCGCGGCCATGGCAGGACCCGACCTGCCGGATGGCCTCGATAGCGCCGAACTGACTGTCGCACAACGGATTCCCCCAGGTGGTTACGCAAATGTAGCGCTCGGCCGCGGTACCCGGCTTCGACTCGCCGATCCGGCCGGGTCCGCGTGTGCGCATCTGCTGCTACTGCGCGCCGAATGTCCCTGGGAGCGGCTCAATGTGGCCGATACGGTGAAGGTCCCCTGGCAGGCGTACCTGAGCGCCGGACATCCATTGCTGTCGGATCAGGGCCGGATTCTGGCCACCGTGATGACGGACTCGTCCGGACACCACGACACGCTGTGTGGGCCGGGTTCGGCCGCACGGCAGCAGTTGTCCATGGCGGGCTCGAAACAGGGACTCGCACCACGGGATATCGGCCCGTCGGTGTCATTCTTCCGAGGCGTGCGCGTCGAGTCGGACGGCGCGCTGACCGTTACGGGTAGCGCTGGAGCGGGAGCGGCCGTCGAACTGCTCATCCACCTGCCGGTGACCGTACTCATCGCCAATGCCGCACATCCGCTGGACGAGACACCCGTGACCGACCTCGATGTCGTCGCCTGGTCCGCGCCGCTGGACCTGCACACCACACCCAGTTCCGATCCGGAATACCTACGCGCGGTGGAGAACACCGAATCCGCCTGGCGTGCGGCGGCCACCCCGGAGGCCGTCGCGATGAGCGGACAGCACCCGGTGGAGGCAGCTCGCGTAACCACCCGGACCGCCCGCGAACGCGCAGAGGAGACAGCATGACCACCCTGGCACGCACCGTGGTGCTGGACGAGACCGTCCCCGCCCGCGCCCCCTGGTCCACCGTCGTTCGAGCCGGTGACCAGCTGGAGATCATCGACCTGCACGGCAATCAGGCCGTGGACTGTCTGCTCTATTCGGCCGCCGACCACTGCGACCGCTACAGCGCGCAGGCGACCATTGCCGCGCAGCGCAATATCTTCCTCGGCACCGGCAGTGTGCTGCTCACCGATAGCGGCACCGCGCTCATGACGGTGCTCGCCGACGAGGTCGGCAATCACGACACCGTCGCGGGCGCGTGCTCGCAGGAGTCCAATACCCTGCGCTACGGACACCACACCCGCCACCAGCACGCCTGTGTGGAGAACTTCCTCGCCGAGGGCATGAAATGGGGCCTGGGCAAGCGCGATCTGGTGTCGAATATCAACTGGTTCATGAATGTTCCGGTGGAGGCCGACGGAACGCTGGGCATTGTGGACGGACTGTCCGCGCCCGGTATGAAAATCACGCTGCGGGCCGAGTTCGATACCCTGGTCCTGGTATCGAACTGCCCGCAGATCAACAATCCGTGCAATGGATTCGATCCGACACCGGTACGCATGGTGGTGAGTCGATGACCACCGTCGCCGAGGTCGTGCGGCCCGGAATGCAGTCGACGGTGCAGGATTGGCCTGGACGCGTGGGCTATTGGCATGTGGGGGTGCCGCCGTCGGGTCCGATGGATGATCTGTCGTTCCGACTGGGCAATCGCGCACTGGGCAATCCGGAGGGCGCTCCCGGTATCGAATGCACACTCGACGGCCCCACCCTGCGCTTCGACGCGGCTACCCGGGTGTGTGTGACCGGCGCACCGGTACCGGTCACGATGAATGGAAAACCGGTGCGGCAGTGGCGAAGTGTGCTGGTACCCGCCGGTGGAGTCCTCGATATCGGCGCTGTGCGCGGGCCGGGGATGCGCAGCTACCTACTGGTGGCGGGCGGTATCGAGGTACCCGAATACCTGGGTAGCCGTGCGACTTTCACGCTCGGCAAGTTCGGTGGCCCGGACGGGCGGGCGCTGGCCGCGGGCGACAAACTCCAACTCGGTACGGCCTCGGGACAACTGAGCGCGGGCGTGCCGGGTGCGCAACAGCCGGTACTGACCCGACGCTGGGAACTCGCGGTCACCGAGGGGCCGCACGGAGCGCCGGAATTCTTCACCCGCGAGGATTTCCAGACCATCCTCGATACCGACTACGACGTGCACTTCAATTCCGACCGTACCGGAGTGCGGCTCATCGGCCCGAAGCCGCAGTGGGCCCGCACCGATGGCGGCGAAGCGGGATTACATCCGTCCAATATCCACGACACCGCGTATTCCATTGGCGCCCTGGACTTCACCGGAGACACTCCGATTCTGCTCGGCCCCGACGGTCCGAGTCTGGGCGGCTTCGTCTGCCCGGTGACCGTGGTGGCGGCCGAGCGGTGGAAGCTGGGGCAGCTCGCCCCCGGCGATAGCGTGCGCTTCGTCCCGGTGCGGGCGGATCGAGCGGCCTCGCTGCACAGCCTGGGTCCGGACCGCCGTGCGGACTGGCCGATGGTGCTCTCCGGCGGCGGGGACGGTGACGACGGCATTCTCGCGCGGCGCGAGGCCGACGACAACACCCCGATCACCTACCGGCGCGCCGGAAACGACGGCATGCTCATCGAATACGGTGAGATGACCCTGGATCTCGGGCTGCGCGCCCGCGTCCACGCACTACACCAGCATCTGATGCGGCGGAATGAGCCGGGCATCACCGAACTCACGCCCGGCGTCCGGTCGCTACAGGTCCGTACGGACCCGGATCGGCTACCCACCGGCCGCCTACTGGACCTGCTGGCCGAGGCGGAGTCCGAACTCCCCGCCGCCGATGACCTCGTAGTACCCAGCCGCACCGTGCACCTGCCGCTCTCGTGGGACGACCCATCCACGAGAGAAGCCATTACCCGCTATATGCACGGGGTGCGCTCGGATGCCCCGTGGTGTCCGTGGAATATCGAGTTCATCCGCCGGATGAACGGATTGTCTTCGGTGGACGAGGTTTTCGACACCGTCTTCGCGGCCGAGTACCTGGTGTTGGGCCTCGGCGATGTCTATCTGGGCGCACCCGTCGCGACCCCGACCGATCCCCGGCACCGCCTGGTCACCACGAAATACAATCCGGCCCGCACCTGGACCCCGGAGAATGCGGTCGGTATCGGTGGCGCGTACCTGTGCATTTACGGCATGGAGGGTCCCGGCGGCTATCAGTTCGTCGGCCGCACCACCCAGGTGTGGAACCACGCCTCGTCCGGGATGGACGAAGATCCCTGGCTGCTGCGGTATTTCGATCGCATCAGCTGGTATCCGGTATCGGCCGAGGAGCTGCTGGACATGCGCGCCGATATCGCCGCCGGTCGCGGTGAACTGCGCGCCGAGGACGGCGAATTCAAACTCGCCGACTACCGCGGCTTCCTGTCCGACAATGCCGATTCCATTGCCGAATTCCGGGCTCGCCAGGCCGAAGCCTTCACCACCGAGCGCGAATCCTGGCGCGCTGCGGGAGAACTAGCGGAGACAAACGTATGAGTGTGTGGATTCAGCGACGAGCCGACGCGGAAGTGGCGGCGCAGACGGCCACCTCACAGGGGCCGCTGGCGGGGTTGCGGCTGGCGGTCAAGGACAATGTCGATGTCGCCGGAGTACCGACTACCGCGGGGTGTCCCGAATTCGCGTATGACCCAGCGCAGGATGCGGCCGCTGTCGCCGCACTGAAGGCCGCGGGTGCGGTCGTGGTGGGCAAAACGAATTTGGACCAGTTCGCGACCGGCCTGGTGGGCACCCGCACCCCCTACGGCGCGGTCTCCAATGCCCTGCGGCCCGAATTCATTTCCGGCGGTTCCAGTTCCGGCTCGGCCGTCGCCGTCGCCACCGACGAGGTCGATATCGCCATCGGTACCGATACCGCCGGTTCGGGTCGAATCCCGGCCGCGTTCAATGGGATTGTCGGCATCAAGCCCACGGTGGGCGTGGTTTCCACGGCCGGCGTGGTGCCCGCCTGCCGCTCTTACGACTGCGTGACCATATTCGCCAGGGACCTCGCGGTGGCCGACCGCGCCATGGGTGTCATGGCTGCCGACGCTCCCGCACGGTCCTGGCCCGCCGATATTCGACTGGCCGCACCACCACAGCCGGTGGTGGCCGTCTTCACCGAGTTGCCCGAGCTGGATGCGGTGTGGCGCGGCGCTTTCGAACGCACCGTCGCCGCGCTGAAGGAACGTGGCGCGACGATCGTGGCAATCGATCCGACGCCATTCCTCGCGGCCGCCCGCCTGCTGTACAACGGCGCCCTGGTAGCCGAAAGATACGAGGCGGTAGGCGGATTCGTGGACGCGCACCCCGAGTCCACCGATCCGACCGTGGCCTCGATCATTCGAGCCGCCCGCGATCTTCCCGCCCATCAACTGGTGGCGGATCTGGCGGAACTGGAACGCCTGCGTGTCCTCGCCATGGCGGGTATGGCCGACGCGGATGTCCTGCTTGTTCCCACCGCACCATTCCATCCGACCATCGCCGAGGTCGCGGCGGACCCGATCGGGGTGAACTCCCGACTGGGTACCTACACCAACTTCTGCAACCTGTTCGACCTGTGCGCGGTGGCGGTGCCAGCGGGCACGGCCGGAGACGCGCAGTTCGGGGTGACGGTCATCGGGCGTACCTTCGAGGACGCCGTAGCAATGGATGTCGCCGCACTGGTGATGGATGGTGAACCGCCCGAATCCGCGTGGCCGCTATCGGTCGCGCCCGTGCACGACCTGGTGGTGTTCGGTGCTCACCTGCGCGGACAACCTCTCGAGTATCAATTGATCGAATTGGGCGCGCGCTGGGCCGGCTCCGTTCGGACCGCCCCGCGATACCGCCTGGCCGTCCTGGACACGATCCCGCCCAAGCCCGGTGTTACCCGCCAACCCGAGGGCGAGCCAGGTGTATCCGTGCGGGGTGAACGCTGGCTGCTCTCCCCCGCAGCTCTCGGCCGCTTCCTCTCCGCGCTCCCAGCGCCCATGCAACTCGGCTCGGTCGAACTCGATAATGGCTCCCGCGCCACAGCATTCGGCTGTGACGCCGGAGCCGCCGCATCGGGCAAGGACATCAGCGAGTACGGGGACTGGCGCGCCGCTCTACGCGCCGGCGCGATCTGAACGCACGGTGCGGAAGAACTCCCGAATATCGTCGGTGAGCAGCTGCGGCTCCTCCATGGCGGCGAAGTGCCCACCACGGTCCAGCTCCACCCAGTGCGTGATCGTGTTCTCGGTTTCCGCGTATCGGCGGATACCGACGTCGTGCGCGAAGATTATCGCGCCCGTGGGCACTCCGGAGTTCTGCTGCACCGCACCCCACGGTTGTTCCTGCGCGTACCCGACGTAGGCCGCCGACCCGGCCGTCTCGGTCAGCCAGTAGATCATCACATTGTTCAGCAGCCGATCGCGGTCGAGAATTTTGTCCGGCAACACATTTCGTGGATGGGTCCACTCCCGGAACTTATCCATGATCCAGGCGAGCTGTCCCACCGGTGAATCCACCAGTCCGTAGGCGAGCGCCTGCGGTCGGGTGGACTGGACGGCGATATAGCCGAATTCCTCATTCATGAACGCCTCGATGCGCTGCACCCGATCGCGCTCCATGCCGGTCAGTTCAGCCAGCTCCTGCTCCGAAAGCGGTAGCTGCGGCATGGGGCCGGGCCCACCGTTCACATGCACGCCGATAACTCGGTCCGGCGCGACCCGCCCCACCTCCGGGCTCACCGCCGCACCGATATCGCCGCCCTGCACGCCGTACCGGTCATACCCGAGCCGCCGCATGAGTTCGTCCCAGGTGCGGGCGATGCGCTCGGTGGTCCAGCCGGAATCGGTGACCGGTCCGGAGAATCCGAAGCCCGGCAGCGACGGAATCACAAGGTGGAAGGCATCATTCGGATTCCCGCCGTGCGCACCGGGATCGGTGAGCGGTCCGATGACATCGAGGAATTCGACAATCGAACCGGGCCAGCCGTGCGTCATGAGCAGCGGCACCGCCTCGGGTTCGGCCGAGCGGATGTGCAGGAAATGAATGCGCTGCTCATCGATCTCGGTGGTGAATTGCGGATAGCTGTTCAGTACCGATTCCACGACGCGCCAGTCGTATTCGGTGCGCCAGTAGTCCACCAGCTCCCGCAGCCAGTTGACGGGCACGCCGGTATCCCAGTCATCGCCGGGCAGTGGTGCGGGCCAGCGCGCACCGTCGAGCCGAGCCCGCAAATCGTCGAGTTGCCGCTGCGGAATATCGATCCGGAAGGGAGTGATCTCTGTGCTCATGAGAACCACGATATGAGCCACCTAGGACATATTCGGCCCTAGCTGTTCGGAAAGTTCTCGCAGCCCGCTCGCCCGCGAACCGAGAACAATTTTCAGTCCGAAGTGGTGACGGCGGTGGGGTTTACGGTGTCGCGGATGATCCGCAGGCTCTCGATCAGCCCGTCGAGTTGTTCGGCGGTGAGGACACCGGTGAACCACTGCTCCACGCCGTCGAGATAGGCGGGCAGCACGCGGGCGACGCGGGTGGCTCCGGCGGCGGTGAGGACGGCGTAGAAACTGCGGCGGTCGCCGGGGGCGGCTTCGCGTCGCACGAAACCGTTGCGCTCCAGGCGATCCACCAGGCGGGTCACCCCGCTCGTCGACAATCCGGTTTGCGCGGCCAGATCGGTCATACGCAGTTTGCGACCGGGTGAGCGGGTCAGTCGCATGAGGGCATTGAGGTCCAGACCGGAGAGACCGTATTGCTTCCAGGTGGGCTCGAGTTTGGCGACCAGACCCTCGTGGGCCTCCAGAAACAGTCCGATGGTGGTGAGACGAGGGTCCTCGAAGAGGCGTTTGGGGTCCACGAGCTAGACCTTAGACCCACCTCTGCAACGCGGATAGTTGACACGCGGAACAGTTCGAGTATCTTGTTGCTAGCGCAATATTCCTCACCGCAACTAAATGGAGGTTCCCATGACAGAGCTCGAATGGGTGGCCGGTTTCCGCACCGCCCTGGTGCATCCGGGCGAGCGCATCCAGCTGGCTGACCCGCGCGGGTTCGACAACCAGACGCTGCGGCAGGTGCTGCACATGGCCGGCGGCGGAACGCGGATCCGGGTGCGATTGACCAATCGCTACTCCGATCGAGACCTGGTAATCGGTACCGCGCGAATCGCGCTGCGCAAGGCCGGGGCGGAGATCGTGGCCGAGACCGATACCGAGGTGCGGTTCGCGGGGTCCGCGCAGGTGCGGGTCCCGGCGTACGGCGATGCGATCAGCGACCCCATCGATATGACGGTGACAGCCGGGACCGATCTGGCACTCAGCCTCTACCTGCCGGAGCCGACGGGGCTCGCGCCCTACGCGCAGCTACCCAATGAATCCGGGTGGATTGCCACGGGTGACCGGACCGCCGATCTCGCGCTGCCAACGGCCGAGGAGACCACCTCGCAGTTCTTCGTCACCGGCGTGGATGTCCTGGCCCCCGCCGACACCCCGGTACTTGTGGCCTTCGGGGACTCCTGGTTCCAGGGCACGGGTTCGACGCACGGGGCCAATCGCCGCTCGGTGGATGTACTCAATGAACGACTGAGCCGGAGCTGGGTGGTGAATCAGGGCAGCGGCGGAAACCGATTGCTGACCAAGGAGATCGGCGAGTCCGGTTTGGCGCGGTTCGAGCGGGATGTGCTTGCGGTGCCGGGCGTGCGTGCGGTGCTGGTGAATTTCGGTATCAACGATCTGATCCTCGACGAGCGGACCACTCCCGCCGAGGATCTGATCGCCGGGTTCACGGAGTTGGCGCAACGGGCGCACGACGCCGGGCTGCCCGTGTACGCCAACACCATCGGCCCCTTCGGTGGGGCCTACTACCCCGGTCTCGCCGTTGAGACCGGGATGCCGGTGCGACGGGAAGTCAATGCATGGCTTCGCGGCACCGACGTTTTCGACGCGGTCTTCGATGTCGCCGCCGCGGTGCAGGATCCGGACCGGCCGGATTTCCTGCATCCCGAATTCGACGGTGACGGTATGCATCTCAACGATGCAGGTGCCCGCGCCATGGCCGGGGCAATGGATCTCACCGCGCTGGATCTCACCGAGCGGAGCTGACGGCACCGGCCGCGGGGATCAAGGCAGCCGCGGACCTGCACCCCGGTCCTGTTTCAACCCATTGGTCCACAGGTTGTCGGCGATATCGCGGCCCAGCCGCACGCCGCCGATATTCTGCGTCAGGTCCATTTCGCCGTTCGCGCCGGTGGCGAAGGCGTCGAAAGACCAGTGCACACCGAGGAATACCCGGCTGCGGCCGTTCTCCTCCATCATCTGCCACAGGCCGTCCGGGAAGTGCCGGGTGTGCCGGGTGCGAGCCACGCCGTCATTGTCGGTGGTGCTGCCGTCGAGTTCCGCGGAGACGACACCCAATCCGTCGACGAGGGTGTCGGGCCCTTCGGCGGTGACACCGTAGAACCGGCGGGTGATCTGCAATGCCGCGGCGCCGAAGGTGGCGTGTCCGGACGGGTAGGCCGGGAACGGTGGGGTGAAGTTGAACGCGACCTCATTGCTGCGCGGTGCGCCGTGCGGTCGCCAGCACGGATCGCAGTCCGGATCCAGGCCGCGGCCCGGGGTGCTATCGGGCCCCATGGACGGGTCGTACTCCCGGATACCGAGTACGGGCCGCCACAGATTGTGCCGGTACTTTTCGTCCCAGCACAGGATTCCGGCATCGGCGAGCGCGATATTGACCAGTGCGAACAGGCGTGCGTTCTGCTCGACAGTGTTGTCGCGGGCGTGCGCGACGGCGCGCACGATCTGGTTGTAGAGCCGTGGCGGGGTGCCCACCCCCTTGGAGCCGTCATAGCCCCAGAACACGCCGATCAGGGTTTCGTCGGCGGTGCGCGCGGCCATGCCGGTCGGCAGACTGGCGGCGGCCTCGGGCGCGATGCCCTTGGCCCGCACCTCACGCAGGGCGTCCAGGTAGCGCGGGTCGACCCCCTTCGGCGGCGGATCAAGGGTGTAGCGCGTGCTCACCGCGAAACACCGGGAGCGCGCGCCGTAGTGGGGTGCGTAGTACCCCTGCGCCGGATTGACCGGGTCCGGGCGGTGATTGGGCGCGGCAGTATCGGGGTGATAGTTCTTGGCGTCGGTACCCGGATCACCCTTGCGAACCCGGAGTACGGCACGGGCGACGGCCTGTCCGTGTGCGGTGCCGCGACCGACACCCGGACCCGACAGATCGGCCTCCCGCAGGGCGCGGTCCAAACGCCCGTTCTGCGCCGGATACAGCGCCGACAGGGTGGCGTGCGCGGCGACCGCCATGGCCGCGTCCACGGCTGCGCCATTGGCGGCGACCGGCGGCGCGGTCAGCCAGGTGCCGTGTGGCGCACCGACAATGCTGAAGTACGCGTCGTGCATGGCCGCGTGCACGATGGCGAGTGAACGCGAACTGCCGATCGGACCGCGCGAACCGCGTTCGGCCTGCTTCAGTTCGGTGTGTGCGATGCGATCCGCTTCCAACGCCACCGCGTTCCAATACAGGATCTGGTCCACTTGTACTGCCTCCCAAGGAAATCTATCTACTCGCGGGCCGGGCCTCCGGATCTGCCCATGCCGCTACAATGCGCTGATTTCCTGCGGATTTCGGCAGTAGTGCGCTACCCGAATTCTGTCGGAAGGGTTCGAATGCGTGCGAGTAGCGCGACGAGGGGCGCACCCATCGCAGGTCAGCGCGGTTTCACCGCGTCGAGTAGCTCCGGGCCACGAGTCTCCAACCGCTTGGTCGCGAGATTGACGCCGAGTAGACCCGCGGCCAGCCCCAGTCCGATACCGACCGGCAGCGCTGACCACATGATGAACGAATTGTCCCGGACCGCACCGATCCCCAGAATCACCAGCACCGGCGCACAGGCCACCAACTGCCCCAATCCGACACCCAGCTGTAGCAGTATCTTCGCGCAGCCCGGATTGCCCGAGGCCGCGAAGGGGTTGCCACGCTGCGGCGGTAGCGGATACGGCGCGTAGGTGGACAGGAAGACCACCGCGCCCGCACCCACCCCGAGCAGGACCGGCAGGGTGGCCAGCCCCCACGGATACATTCGCGTTTGCCCGAGCACCCCGGGGAGAACGAGCGAGGCGAGCAGCGCCACCGGCGCGACGAGTAGCAACCAGGCCAGTACCCGGCCGCGCACATCGGCGCGGGCGGCGCTCGGAGTCACAATGGTCTGCCAGACCGCCGTGCCGTCGAAACCATAGAGGTTGGCGCCCGCCATGGCGGCCAGCCACACCACGAAAGAGCCTGCGAACGGGATGATTTGACTGTTGTCGTTCTGAATGGCGATGAATATCGGCAGGACGAAACCGATCAGCAGTAGCGGCAGCAGGGTGGCGCGGCGGCGACTGTCACGCCACCAGGTACGCAGTTCCTTACCGACCACCGCACCGATCGGCGTGCTGGGGAGGGTGCGTTCCAGCAACCCGGTTTCACCATTGGCACGCACTTCCGCGGCGGGCGCGGGCGGGGTGGTGAGGCGACGGCCCAGCAGGGTCGCCCAGGCCTGCCACAGCAGCAGCGACAGCAAACCCAATCCGAGCAGTGGCAGCACGGCGAGTAGCCAGTTGCCGTCGGCGGCGGCCTCCACCGCATACGGTGCCCAACCGGAGGGTGCGACGCGCAATGCCGTCGCCACCGCGTCCGGAGCGTCGCGCAGGGTCGGACCGACACTGCCGATGAGCAGATTGAGTGGGTAGTAGGCCAAGCCGAGCAACCCGGCCAGTAGGACACCGAGATCGCGCCCGCGCCGCGATCGCATGGCAGCGCCGATCCAGCCCGTCATCGCGCGGGCCAACAAGACCACGAAGATCAGTTGCAGGATTACGCCGACCACCGCGAACAGCGCCGGAACCATGCCGTATTGCGCTGCTAGGAACACCAATCCGCTGAAGGCGAGCAGATTCACCACCACGGCGACACCCGCGAAGGATGCGGCCGCCAACCCATAGGCGAGTTGCCGATTGCTCAGCGGCAGTAGCCGAAAGTGCTCGGGCTGCAGGGTTTCGTCGCTACTACCGGTCAGGATCGGGCCGCACAGCCAGCCGAGCACCCACGCGCCGTACAGCGCTGCGGTGATATTGATCGCGCCGTGCAGGTTTCCGGGCGCACCCGCGACAGTGAACGCGATGGTGACCAGGGCGGCCGCCAGTCCGAAGAAGGCCCCCAGCCAGAATCCGATAGCCGCCCGGCCGCTGCGCATCCCACGAACGGTGAGTCGCAACCGCATTCGAATCATTACGCCAACCACGACAGCCCCTCGTCGCCGCCGACGCGCCCACCGACGAGCCGGACGAAGGCGTCCTCCAGGCTGCCGGTTCCGCGCACCTCGGCCACGGTGCCGCCCGCCACCACCCGGCCGCGATGAATCACGGCCACCTGATCACACAGGTTCTCCACCAGTGCCATCACATGGCTGGACAGCACCACCGCTCCCCCGCCCGCCACGAATCGCTGCAGAATCGTGCGAATGGTGGAGGCGGACACCGGATCCACCGCCTCGAACGGCTCGTCGAGCACCAGGAGCCTCGGCCCGTGCAACAGTGCGGTGGCGAGTCCGATCTTCTTCCGCATACCGGCCGAATAATCCACCACCACGGTGTTTTCCGCGCCGTCGAGTTCGAGTACCCGCAGTAGCTCGTCGGTGCGCTCCGCCACCACCGGCTTGGGCATGCCGCGCAGCAATCCGGTGTAGTTCAACAACTCTCGCCCGGTGAGCCGCTCCGGTAGGGCCAACCCGTCCGGCAGCACCCCCACCAGCGCCTTGGCCGGCACCGGATCCGCCCACACCTCGGTGCCGAAGATGCGCGCCGCCCCATGGTCGGGCCGCAACAACCCCACCGCCATCGACAGCGTGGTCGTCTTCCCGGCCCCGTTGGGCCCCACCAACCCGAAGAAGGATCCGGGCCGCACCGCGAGGCTCACGCCTTCGACAACCCACGGCCCGCCGAACCTCTTGTAAAGCCCATCCAACTCTAGCGCCGGATGCCCATCCACCTGCATGTTTCCCCTCTTCCGGGCGCCGCACAGGCATGCCCTCGCATCACGATACGACGCGGAACCGGGGACGGTTCAGTAGGGAGATGACGCCGTCGTGTCAGATTCGGTCAGCGGTTCCCCGAGGGACAATCCATTGATGCCGGAGGTCGGGGTAAGCAGCAGCCATTAATTCGAAGTGATTGTCGTAGTGCAGAACAGTGGCGTCGTAATGAACTGCCGTCGCGGCGATCAGGATGTCGGTCGCCTGCGCGGAACGACCATGACCTTGTGCCCACAACCCGGATCGAATCGCTCGCACGATACGGTCGATACCTGGGTCCATTGGCAGAAAGTGGTACACGGCGGAGTACACGTGGACTATTCGATCCAGATCGAGGCGATTTCTCGCGCTGTAGCACGCTTCGTCCAATGTGACGACGTTGGAGCAGAGTACGGCGACGTCATCACTGAGGCGGTCGAATGCCTTCCGTACAGCCACGCTCGTACGGATCCGAGAGACCGCACTGTGGTCGACCAAATAGAGCGCCCGGGCGCTGCCGAGGCCGCTCATTGATCGCGCGATCGCTCGGCTTCCGCTTTCAGCTCATCGTCGGTTAGGAATACATCGTTGTCCGCGAACCATGCAATCGCGTCATGCTGTTGCTGTTGCCGAACGAGCAATCGCAAAGCAGTCCGCACCGTCTCGGTCTTCGTCGCACCGCCGGTTACCTGACGAGCCTGTTCCATCAGGTCGTCCGGGATGTCGATCAAGGTCTTCGCCATACCATTCCTCCTATGGATATCCGAAACTGCGCTCCAGTATATACTCCAGGATCTCGCTGGTCGGAGCTTTGGGTGGAGTGGTCGACGAGCCATCGCTGACCACGATCCGAGCGTTGTCGACCGCCTCTGCCGAGCTATTGGCAAGGGTGGACCAGACATGTGCGGGGTGAGAGTCGATCTCGCTGATTGACGGGCGGTATGTCCACCAACCAGCGAAATTCAGCGACTAATTGCTGGACACGATCCGTACATCGTCACCTGCCGCGTCAGTCGGCTCCCCCAGGGCGGTGACCCAGTGGGTGACCTCGCCTTCGTCCAGGTCTGCGGCGATCTCACCGTCACCCGGCAGCACAGAAAGTGCACCCGCCGTGGCCACGGCTAGGAATTCGTTCACAGCCGCCTGTCCGGTGGTCGCGGTCGTGTAGAGGGTCGACTCGTAGTCGATCTCGTGTTCCTCACGCAGGGCATCGGCTCGGTCGAGGGCGTCGGTCTGGGTGAGGGTGGCCCAGGTGCCGTCGGCTTCGCGGTGGACGAAGGCCGGGGTGTCCTCGGTGAGCGGGCGGACTCGGTCGGCGTAGGAGACCGGGTGGGCGGCGGCGGCGGCGATATCCGCCTTGATCTCGGGGTCGGTGGGGACCAGCCAGCGGACCGATTTGGCGGCCGGTTCCAGGGCGATGCCGAAACCGGCTCCGGCGGCGAGGATATCGCCGAAGGAGAGGTTGTCGGCGAACAGCACCGCGGCACCTGCCTTGTGGATCGCCCAGGCCGCCACTACCGCATCGACCGAGCGAGGGAGAGCGACGGCGACGACATCGCCGGGACCCGCGCCGCGATCGATGAGGACTCGGGCCAGCTGGGAGGAGCGGCGGTCGAGCTCGTGGTAGGCGAGCTCCTGGCCGTCCGCCAGCAATGCCGGGGCCTGCGGGTCCTCCTCCACCACGGCGGCGAGCGCCTTGGCGACCGTGCGGTCACCGAGCCGGTTCACCTCGGGGGTGGAATCGGTTGCGGCGACCGTACTTTCGGCGAGGATGCGGGCCCGCTCGGTGTCATCGAGGATATCGATGGCGCCGACCAGGCTCGCCGGATCGCCGAGCAGGGCGTCGAGGACGCGGTGCAGACGCGCGGCGAGGGTGGTGACCTCGTCGGCGGTGAACCGGCTACCCAGGTACCGCATGGTGATATTGATGGTTTCCTCGGCCATCACCACCAGGGTCATCGGGTAGTGGGTGTTGTCATTGACGCCGACACCGGTGACGGACATACCGTCGATGGAGCTGGCGGCGGCGACCGCTTCCTTGTCCATGGGGTAGGACTCGAACACCATGAGGGTGTCGAACTGGCTGCCCATACCGGCGACCCGCTGGATATCGGTGAGCCCGATGTAGTGGTGTTCCAGCAGATCTGCCTGTTCACGCTGGACCCGCTCGAGCATGCCCTCGACGGTGAGCCGGTCGTCGATGCGAATGCGTACCGGCAGGGTGTTGATGAACAGACCCACCATGGTTTCCACTCCGGGCAGGTCGGCGGGGCGGCCGGAGACCGTCGCGCCGAACACCACATCGCCACGGCCGGTGAGCCTGCCGAGCAGGATGGCCCACGCGGTCTGCACCACGGTATTCACCGTGACGCCGAGTTCCCCGGCGCGCTTGGTAAGCGCGCGGGTGCGTTCGGCATCGATTTCGGTTTCGTGGCGGCCGATTTCGTAGTTCTCCTCCGCACGCGGCTGCGGTGCGAGCTGCGTCGGTTCGGAGACGCCGGAGAGCGCCCTGGTCCACGCCCGCAGCGATTCGTCGCGGTCACGACCGGCGAGCCAGCTGAGGAAGTTCCGGTAGGAGGTGACGCGCGGCAGTGCCGAAGTGTCGCCACGAACCGCGTACAGCACCAACAGATCCTGCATGAGCAGCGGCATGGACCAGCCGTCCACCAGGATGTGGTGGGTGGTGATCACCAGGTGCGCCTGTTCGGCCTCGGTGCGGAACAGCGTGAACCGCATGAGCGGCGGCGTAGCCAGATCGAAGTGCGTGCCGCGATCGATCTCGATGAGCTCCCGCATCCGCGGAACCCGCTGTGCCTGCGGCAGATCGGTCAGATCGACCACACGCCACGGCGCTTCGGCGCGATCGAGTACCACCTGTACCGGCTTGCCGTCATTGTCGGTGACAAAGGCGGTCCGCAGGTTCGGGTAGCGATCGACCACTCCCTGTGCGGCGGCATGCAACCGCTCGACGTCGACGGTGCCACCGAGATCCAGCACGGCCTGCATGGTGTACACGTCGAGGGTCTGCTGACTCTGGGCGATCATCGCCTGGAACAGCAGGCCGCCCTGCAGCGGTGACAGCGGCCAGACATCGGCGAGCGCCGGGTAGTTGCGCTCCCACACCTCGATATCGCCCTGGCCGACCTGGACGAGAGACATATCCGACGGCGTGAAGCCGCCGACCTCGGTCCGCTGGGCGTGCGCGGCCAGCGCCGACAGTGCCGCCACGAACAGATCGGCGAACTCCTGCACCCGTTCCCGACTCAGCAGCCCCGTCGGGAAGGCGAAGGCCGCGCCCAGTTGCGGGCCGTCCTCGCCATCGGTGACGATGGCATTGATGTCCAGGGTGGCATTGGCGGGCATGTCGAGATCCATATCCGCGTCCAGCTGCCCGAGGTCACTCACCGGCACCCAGCCCAGCTCGGCGAGCTGTTCGGGTACTTCACCGGCGGAGACACGACCGAGGTAGTTGAAGCTGATCTGGCCGACATCGCGCAGCTCATCCCGAGTTTCGGGGTTGAGGTGGCGCAGCAGACCGAAGCCGAGCCCCTTATCGGGCACCGACAGCAGCTGTTCCTTGACCGATTTCACAATGTCGCCCATGGCTTTTCCGCCCTGGAACGCATCGTCGAGATCGGCCGAACCCACGTCCAGTCGCACGGGGTAGGCGCTGGTGAACCAGCCGACGGTGCGCGAGAGATCCGCGCCCGGCACGACTTCCTCTTCGCGGCCGTGACCCTCCAAACGAATGAGCGTCGCGGAGCGACTCGATGGGGGGTGGTGGCCGGGCGACGGGTGGGCCAGTGTCGCGGAACCCGCTCCGCGCCACCGCGATACGGCCATGGCCAGCGCCGACAGCAGTCCGTCGTTGACACCACCGCGGTACAGGCCTGGAATGGCGGTCAGCACGGCGTCGGTCACCTCAGCCGGAACCGATACCTCGACCCGCTCCACAGTGGCGAAGGTATCCACCGCCGGATCGAAGGCGCGCGAGCCGAGCAGCGGATCGGGCGTACCCGTGACTCCCTGCCAGAACTCGAGCTCCGCGACCCGCTCGGGGGCGGCGGCCGCATCGACGAGGGCGTGCGCCCAGCGCCGCATGGAGGTGCCGTTGGCGGGCAGCGCCACCGGCTGACCGAAGGCCAGCTGCGACCAGGCCGTGGCGAAGTCCGGAATCAGAATGCGCCAGGACACGCCGTCGACCACGAAGTGGTGGGCGGCGAGCATGAGCACATCGCGACGGTCGCCCTCGAAGGAGAACCAGACGAACTGGATCATGGCGGCATTGGCTGGATCGAGTCGTCCGAGCGCACCGTCGAGTTCGACACCTGCGGCCCGGGTCAGCTCCGCATCGGAGATGTCGGCGGGCACGACAACGCGCTGGATCAGCGCGTCGACATCGACGGCTCCCCGCTCGAGCGCCTCGAATGTCCAACCGGCTCTGCCTGACGCGGCGTCCGCGGGGCCCTCCGTGGTTACGCGAGCTGCCGCCTCCGTGCCCGTCGCTCCCGCCGGGGCGTTCCCACGCAGGCGCGACCGGAGCACATCGTGGTGGTCGAAGACCGCCGCGAGGGTGCCTACCAGGGTCTGCCGGTCGATACCGTCGGGCAGGCGCAAGGCCATGGACTGCGAGAACCGCTGGTAGGTCGACCCACTCGACAGAATGGCGGTCATGATCGGCGTCAGCGGGATATCGCCGACACCGCCACCGGGCAGTTCCGCCAGCTTCTGCTGTTCGGAATCCCCACCGCGCACGGCGATTTCGGCCAGTCCGGCCACGCTGCGCTTCTCGAACACATCGCGGGGGCTGAACAGGATGCCCCGGCCCTTGGCCCGCGACACCAGCTGAATCGACAGGATCGAATCGCCGCCGAGTGCGAAGAAGGAATCGTCGAGGCCGACCTGTTCGACACCGAGTACCTCGGCGAAGACAGCGGCGATCTCGCCTTCCAGATCGCTGACGGGAGCCCGGAATTCGCGCGGGGCCAGGGCGGGCGCGGGCAGGGCGCGACGGTCGAGCTTGCCCGCCCCGGTCAGCGGAATCTCGTCGATGACCGTAATGGCCGTCGGCACCATGTATTCCGGCAGCAGCGCGGCGGCGTGTTCGGTGAGCGCGGCGATATCGATGACCGCCCCGTCGACCGGTCGCACATACGACGCCAGGATGGTGGTCCCGGCCTCGGTCCTGTGTCCGACGGTGACCGCGAAGTCCACGCTCTCGTACGCGGTGAGTGCCGCGTCGATCTCGCCGAGTTCGATACGGAAACCGCGCACCTTGACCTGGAAGTCATTGCGGCCCACGTACTCCACCACGGCATTGCCCGCGGCGTCGCGACGCCACCGCACTACGTCACCGGTGCGGTACAACCGGTCACCCGCCGCACCGAACGGATCGGCGACGAACCGCTCGGCGGTCAGACCCGGCCGCGCGTGGTAGCCACGCGCCAGCTGCACACCGGCGACGTAGAGCTCACCGGCGACACCTTCGGGTACCGGATGCAGTCGGGCGTCGAGCACCATGGCCCGCATACCGCGCACCGGACCACCGATGACCACCGGATCGCCCGCCGACAGCGGGTCGGAGATATTGGTGGCAATGGTCGCCTCGGTCGGACCGTAGGCATTGTGGAAGCGGCGCGGGCCGGCGCCCCCCGACCTGTTGGACACTGCGACCGACCACTTGGCCACCAGATCCGCCGATACGGCTTCACCACCGGCGATGATGACTTCCATACCCGCCAGCTGCTTGGCGTCCAGCGAGGCCAGCACCGATGGCGTGATCAGGCCGACACTCACCCGCTCGCGGGCAATGAGCTCACCGAGCTCGTCGCCGCCATAGGTGCCCGGCGGCACCACCACGAGCGCACCGGCCGCACCGAGCGCCAACAGCAGCTCCAGGATGGAGGCGTCGAACGACGGGGAGGCGAAATGCAGTGCCCGCGAACCGGAGTCGAGGCCGTAGCGCACGACCTGCTCCAGGCTGAAGTTGGCCAGACCCGCATGGGTGACCACCACGCCCTTGGGCATACCGGTGGTGCCGGAGGTGTAGATGACGTACGCGGCATGCTCGGCCCGAATGGGTGCCCAGCGATCGGCATCGGTGACCGCGCCATCCGAGTAGCGCTCGGCCTCGGCCAGCACCGCGGTGTCATCGAGGGACAGCCAACCGGCCAGGCTCTTGACCGGCGGCAGTTCGTTCACCTTGTCGGTGACCGTGAGGCCCAGCACCGCACCGGAATCCGACACCATATGCGCGATACGGTCAGCCGGGTAGGCCGGATCGATCGGCACGAAGGCCGCACCGGACTTTGCGACCGCCCACACCGCGAGTACGGATTCGATGGAGCGCGGAATGGCCACGGCCACCAGCACATCCGGTCCGGCGCCGCGTTCGATGAGCAGTCGCGCCAGACGTGAGGAGGCCTCATCGAGTTCGGTGTAGGTGAGGCTGCGGTCTCCGAAGACCACCGCCTGACCCTTCGGATTGTCCTGGGCGGCAGCGCTCATGAGATCCGCGAGAGTGGCCGCGGGCACCACCGCACCGCCCGTGCGGGCAATGAGGTCGGCGCGCTCCGGCTGCGCGAGGATCTCCAGGTCACCGACCGGCTGCTCCGGCCGCGTGGTGAGCTGTTCGAGCAGTCGGGTGAACCGCTGCGCGAACACCTCGACGGTGCTGTCGTCGAACAGGTCACGCGCGAAGGACAGTTCGGCGTACATGCCGTCGGAGCCCGATTCACGGCCCGCCGTGGGTCCGGCTTCCCGAATGGTCAGCGACAGATCGAACTTGGCGGTGTCATTGTCGAATTCGACGGCGGCGACCCGCAATCCGGGCAGTTCGAAGGTGGTGTCCGGCAGGTTCTCGAACGACAGCACCACCTGGAACAGCGGATGCCGCGAGGTGGACCGTTCCGGGCTGAGCAGATCGACCAGGCGCTCGAATGGAATATCGGCGTGTGCGAAGGCCTGCAGATCGGTGTCCTTGGCCTGTGCCAGCAGCTCACCGAAGTTGGCCTGTCCGTCCACTCGGGTACGCAGCACCAGGGTGTTGACGAACATGCCGATCACATCGTCGAGTTCGGCCTCGCCACGACCGGCGATCGGAGTGCCGACCGCGATGTCATCGGTGCCCGACAGGCGCGCCAGGAAGACCGCGAGCGCGGTGTGCATGACCATGAACATGGTCGCGCCCTGCTCGCGGCCAATCCGCTGGAGGCCCTGGTGCAGTTCGGTGCCGATCGGGAACAGCACCCGGCCGCCGCGGAAGGACTGCGTGGTCGGACGCGGGCGATCGGCCGGCAGGTTCAGCTCATCCGGCAGATCCGCCAGCGCGGTGCGCCAGTAGTCGGCCTGCGCGGAGATGAGGCTCTGCGGATCGTCCTCGGAGCCCAGCACCTCGCGCTGCCAGATGCTGAAGTCCGCGTACTGCACCGGCATCGGAGCCCAGCCCGGCGTCACACCGGCGGCGCGCGCCGCGTAGGCCACCATCACATCGCGGGTGAGCGGGCCCATGGACCAGCCGTCCGCGCTGATGTGGTGCGCCACGAAGACGAGCACATGCTCGACGGTGGCGGACTCGGTTCTGCGGGCCGCGCCATTGTGCAGCGCCGCGGCGGCGTTCTCCCCGACCGAGCGCAGCGTGGCGGCCTCGATCGCGGCGGCGGCATCGAGGGCGGACGCCTCGTGCTCGGTCATTTCCTCTACGGCCGCGACGCGGAACAGCTTGGCGCGCAGGGGCACTTCGCTGGTGACGTCGAAGCCGGTCGAGATGGCCGCGGCAATGCGGTCGCGGATCTGGGTGGCGGAAACCGCGATCGGGGTGAGGTCCGGAACTGCCTGAGCCGCCGGGACGATCACCTGGGATGCCGCACCGTCGACCTGCGGGTAGATGGTCCGCAGGGTTTCGTGGCGGCCGATGACATCGGCGACCGCCTGCTGGAGCGCGGCGGTATCCAGTTCGCCGGTGAGGCGGACGGCGACCGGGATGTTGTAGGCCGCCGACGTGGTGTCGAACTGGTTGAGGAACCACATGCGCTGCTGCGCGAGCGACAGCGGAATCACAGTGTTCGATTCCTTGGCAGGACGCTCCCGCGCGGTCAGCGCCTTGCGGCCGCCCGCTCCGGCGTGCTGCTCTACCTTGGCGGCGAGACCGGCGACGGTGGAGGCCTCGAACAGGGCGCGCACCGGCACCCGGGCGTCGAGTGCGGCACCGATTCGGGCCGCTACCTGAGTGGCGAGCAGTGAGTTGCCGCCGAGCGTGAAGAAGTCGTCGTCGGCACCCACACGCTCGGCACCGAGCACGTCGGCGAAGACACCCGCCACGATCTCTTCGATGGGGGTGGAGGGTGCGCGGAACGCGGTGGACTCGAATTCCGGTTCCGGCAGGGCCTTTCGATCCAGCTTGCCGTTAACGTTCAACGGCAGGGCGTCGAGGACCACGAAGGCCGAGGGGACCATGTAGGACGGCAACGCCGCCGACAAGGCCGACTTCACCGCAGCCACGTCTACGACCGAAGCAAAACCTTCCGTCATTCCGGCGTGCTTTTGGCCGGAATCCACCGCTGTCAAGACCGGTGCCTCCGAATGTGGATCCCGGCCAAAAGCATGCCGGGATGACGAGGAGGACTCAGACGACTCGGATGACGAGGAGGACTCGGGTGACGCGGCCGACACCAGGTACGCCACCAGACGGTCGCCCGTGCGCTGATCGGACTTCGCGATGACCGCGGTCTGCGCGATCTCCGGCAACGCCAACAGCGCCGCTTCGATCTCGCCGAGTTCGATACGGAAACCACGGATCTTGACCTGGAAGTCGGTGCGGCCCCGGTACTCCAGCTCACCGTTTCCGGTCCAGGCGACGAGGTCGCCCGTGCGGTACATGCGCGCACCGACAGTGAACGGGTTGGCCACGAAACGGTCCGCGCTCAGATCCGCGCGGCCGAAGTAGCCGCGCGCCAGCTGCGCACCGGCCAGGTACAGCTCACCCGAGACGCCATCCGGCACCGGGTGCAGGCGGCCGTCGAGGACGTAGACCTGGCTGTTCCATTCCGGCACACCGATGGAGACCGAGCCCTGATCGGCGTCGGTGACCCGGTGCGTGTGATGGACACCGCCGCCTCGGTCGGGCCGTACAGGTTGAACAACGCCGCGTCCTGGTTCGCAGCACGGAAGCGCTGCGCAACCGAAGCCGGAAGCGCCTCACCGATGGCGAGCACTCGACGCAGCGAACCGGCCAGCGCCCCACCGGATTCGGTGAGCAGCGCGTCCAGCATGGACGGAACCACATGCAGCGTGGTGACGGACTCGCGAGCCATGAGCTCGTTCAGGTACGCCGGATCGCGATGGCCATCGGGCGCGGCGATCACCAGGCGGCCACCGGAAACGGCGGCCGACCAGAACTCCCACACCGACAGGTCGAAGGTCGCGGCGGTCTTCAACAGCACCGCGTCATCGGCACCGAGACCGAATTCGGCGGTCTTCCACTGCAACTGGTTGGCGATCGCGGCGTGCGGCAGCGCCACACCCTTGGGCCGACCGGTCGAACCGGAGGTGAAGATGACATACGCGGTATTGGTCGGGCGCAGCGGAGCGATCCGCTCGTCGTCGCTGACCGCGGTCGCGTCGATACCGGACAGCACCAGCGCGTTCAGCGAGACCAGCGGCGCGCTGTCGGTGCTGAATTCCGCTGCGGCATTGGTGAGTACGCAGACCGGAGCGGCGGTCTCCAGGATGTACGCGGTGCGCTCGGCGGGCTGATCCGGATCGACCGGTACGTACGCGCCACCCGCGACGGATACCGCGTACATGGCGACCACGAGGTCCACCGAGCGCCGCAGCGCGAGCGCGACCCGGGCCTCCGGGCCGACACCCATCGAGATCAGGTGCCGGGCCAGGCGATTCACGCGCTGGCCGAGTTCGGCGTAGGTGAGCACCTCGCCGTCCGGTCCGATGAGCGCTACCGCGGTCGGCTTGGCCGCCACGGCCGCGTCCAGCATCGACACCAGCGTCGCGGCCGAATCCGTCGCGTGCGCGGTCGCATTGCGGGCGTCCACCAGTTCGGCCTGCTCGGCCGGAGCCAGCAGTTCGATATCGCCGACGGCGGTGCCGGGCGCGGCAATGATCTCGCCGAGCAGTCGCACGAACCGGTCCACGAAGCCCTGCACCGTGTCGTGGTCGAACATATCGGTGGCGTAGGTGAAGAAGCCTGAAACGCCTTCCGGCACACCGGCTTCGTCGTAGCGGTCGGTGGCGATCAGGTGCAGATCGAACTGCGACAGCTCGGTGTCGATATCCAGACCCGACACCGCCAGGCCGGGCAGTTCCAGGCTGGACTGGGCCAGGTTCTGGAAGGACAGACCCACCTGGAACAGCGGATGCCGCGCGGTCGAGCGCACCGGGTTGAGCACCTCGACGAGGCGTTCGAACGGTACGTCGGCATGGGCGAAAGCCTGGATATCGGTCTCGCGCTGACGATTCAGCAGTGCGGTGAACGGTTCACCCGTGTCGACCTCGGTGCGGAACACCAGCGTGTTGACGAACATGCCGATGAGGTCGTCGAGGACGGCCTCACCGCGACCGGCCATGGGGGTGCCGATGGCGATGTCATCGGTTCCGGACAGCCGTGCCAGCAGTACGGCCAGTGCGGTGTGCACGACCATGAACAGCGTCGCACCCTCGGAGCGGGCCAAATCGATGAGCGCGCGATGCGTTTCGGCATCGAGGTGCATCTCGACCTTGCCACCGTGGAACGACTGCACCGCCGGGCGCGGTCGATCCGAGGGCAGATCCAGCTGGTCGGGCAGTCCGGCGAGGGCCTGCTTCCAGTACTCGACCTGCTTGGCCGCGAGGGATTCCGCGTCGTCCTCGCTACCGAGCAGATCCCGCTGCCAGATGCTGTAGTCCGCGTACTGCACCGCCAGCGGCGACCACGCGGGCTCATAGCCCATCGAACGCGACGCGTAGGCGGTCATGAGGTCGCGGGTCAGCGGACCGACCGAGGATCCGTCACCGGAGATGTGGTGGATCACCAGCGCGAGAACGTATTCGCCCTCGGCGGGGGCGACGCGCCCGGAGGAGGCAGCCTGCGTAACCACGGAGGGTGCCGCGTACGCCGTATCGACACCGGCGATCTCGAACAGCGCCACTCGCACCGGCACCTGGGTGGTGACGTCGAACATGGTGGAGGTCAGTTCCACCACGGCGGCGGCCACGTCCTCGAGCTCGACGCTGCGGACCTCGAGCTCGGGCACCGCCTGCGCGGGCGGCAGGATCACCTGGACCGGACCGCTGTCGGTCTGCGGGTAGATGGTGCGCAGAATCTCGTGCCGGGCAACGACATCCGCGACGGCCGAGCGCAGCGCGTCGATATCCAGCTGGCCGGACAGCCGCACCGCGACGGGCACGTTGTAGGCCGCCGACGAGGTATCGAAGCGGTTGAGGAACCACATGCGCTGCTGCGCCAGCGACAGCGGAATGTGCTCCGGTCGCCGCTGTGCGACGAGCGCCTTGCGGTCGCCCGCATCCGCGCTCTGCTCCACGCGCGCCGCCAGGGCCGCTACGGTGGATGCCTCGAACATCAGGCGCACGGGCACCCGGGTGTTCAGCGCCTCACCGAGGCGCGCCGCGACCTGGGTGGCGAGCAATGAGTTGCCGCCCCAGGCGAAGAAGTCGTCGTCCAGGCCGATGCGGCCGGTGCCCTCCACGCGCAGGACGTCGGCGAAGACGCCCGCCACGATCTGCTCGATCGGGGTGACGGGTGCGCGGAAGACCGCCTTCTCGAAGGTGGGTTCCGGCAGCGCCTTGCGATCGAGCTTGCCATTGGCATTGAGCGGCAGCACATCGAGCTGCACGAACAGCGACGGCACCATGTAGGACGGCAGTTCGGCGGCCAGCGCGGCTTGCAGCGCCCGCTTGTCGAGTTCGCCGCTACCTGCCACGTAGGCGACAAGTCGGTCACCGACGCTCGGATCCTTGTGCGCCACAACGGCGGCCGAGGTGATGGTGTCCTGGCGCAGCAGTGCGGCCTCGATATCACCGAGTTCGATGCGGAAGCCGCGGATCTTCACCTGGAAGTCGGTGCGACCCCGGTATTCCAGCTCCCCGTCGGCATTCCATGCCACCAGGTCGCCGGTGCGGTACATGCGAGACCCATTGCCGTCGAACGGGTTCGCCACGAACCGGTCGGCGGTGAGGTCGGCGCGACCGAAGTAGCCACGGGCCAGCTGATCACCGGCGAGGTAGAGCTCACCGGAGACGCCGACCGGCACCGGCCGCAACCGTGCGTCCAGCACGAAGACCCGGCTGTTCCATTCGGGCGCACCGATGGAAACCGAGACCGTATCGGCCTCGGTCACCCGGTGGCTGGTGATGGATACCGCGGCCTCGGTCGGGCCGTACAGGTTGAACAGCTCGGTGCGGGTCCGTTCGCGGCGCATGCGCTGGGCGAGCGGTCCGGGCAGCGCCTCACCGATGGCGAGCACCCGCCACAGCGAATCCGGCAACCCGGCGGTGAGCAGGGCATCGAGCATGGACGGCACCACATGCAGCGTGGTGACCCATTCCCGAGCCATGAGCTCGTTCAGGTACACCGGGTCCTTGTGCCCATCGGGCAGCGCGATAACCAGGCGACCACCGCAGGCGGCGGCGGACCAGAATTCCCAGACCGAGAGGTCGAAGGTGGCGGCGGTCTTGAGCAGTACCGCATCGGCCGGGTCGAGCCCGAATTCGGTGTTCTTCCACAGCAACTGGTTGACGACCGCTCCGTGCGACACGGCCACACCCTTGGGGCGGCCGGTCGAACCGGAGGTGAAGATGACGTACGCGGTATTCGCGGCGGTCAGCTCGCGTACCCGCTCGGTCGCCGTGATCGCCGTGTCCGAGTAGCCGGACAGGTCGACCTCGTCGATCCGCACGGTATCGGTCACATCGGTGCTGAAACCGTCCCGGCCGGTGGTGAGTACGCAGGCCGGAGCGGCGGTTTCGAGAATGTAGCCGGTGCGCTCGGCAGGCTGGTCCGGATCGATCGGCACATATGCCGCACCGGTCTTGGTGACCGCGTACATGGCGACGACCAGATCCACCGAGCGGCGGATGGCCAGGGCGACCCGGTCTTCGGTCCCGATACCGCGGTCGATGAGGTGGCGCGCCAGCTGGTTGACCCGGGCATCGAGTTCACCGTAGGTCAGTGTGACGCTGCCGTCGACGGTGTCGGCGACAATCGCGTCGGACCTCGGATCGGCGGCCACGGTGGCGTCGAGCAGCGAGACCAGGGTGGCGTCGGAATCGATCGGGTGCGCGGTCGTGTTCCACGCCTTCAGGATTCGTTCGCTCTCGGACTCATCGAGGAGGTCGATCTCGCCGACCGGCTTGGCCGTATCGGCGAGCACCGCGTCGAGGACCCGCACGAACCGGTCGGCGAAGGCACCGATGGTGCTCTCGTCGAACAGGTCGGTGGCGTATCCGAATTCGGTGAGAATCTCGGCCGGGGTGCCGTCTTCGGCGTAGCGGTCGTAGAGCGTCACGTGCAGGTCGGTCTTGGCCAGCTGCGATTCGAACTGCACCGCCGCGACATGCAGGCCGGGCAGCTGGAAGGCGGTTTCGGCGAGGTTCTGGAAGGACAGGCCGACCTGGAACAGCGGGTTGCGGGCATTGGACCGCACCGGGTTCAGCACCTCGACGAGCCGCTCGAACGGCACATCGGCATTGGCGAAGGCTTCCAGGTCGCGTTCGCGGACCTCGGCCAGCAGGTCGGCGAAGGAAGCACCCGCGTTCACCTTGGTGCGGAACACCAGGGTGTTGACGAACATGCCGATGAGGTCGTCGAGTTCACGTTCGCCACGTCCCGCGATGGGGGTGCCGACCGCGATGTCATCGGTACCGGACAGACGCGACAGCAGCACCGCGAGGGCGGCGTGCACGACCATGAACAGCGACGCGTTATTGGCGCGCGCCAGTTCGTGCAGGCGGGCGTGCCGCTCCGGATCGATATCGAAGCGCAGCGCCTTGCCGTGGAACGACTGCGCGGGCGGACGCGGCCGGTCGGTGGGCAATTCCAGCTGGTCGGGCAGATTCGCGAGGGTCCGGGTCCAGTACGAGACCTGCTGGGCGGACAGCGATTCAGCGTCGCCCTCGGAGCCGAGGACCTCGCGCTGCCACAGCGCGTAGTCGGCGTACTGCACCGGCAGCGGAGCCCACTGCGGGGCCTCGCCCTCGACGCGTGCCATGTACGCCGCCATCACGTCGCGGGCGAGGGGACCCATGGAGGAGCCGTCGGCGGAGACGTGGTGCACGGTGAAGGCCAGTACATGCTGTTCGGCAGCACTGTCGGTGATCCGGAACAGCCGCACCGCGATCGGCACCTCGACGGTGACATCGAAGGTGGTCATGGCGAATTCGACGATCTTGCCGAGCAGGCCCTCCTCGCGCACGCCCTCGGGGACGAGCATGAGATCGGTCTGCGAGGCGGGCAGGATGACCTGCCGCGGACCGTCGTTCGAACCCGGGTAGATGGTGCGCAGCACCTCGTGGCGGGCAATGACGTCGCCGATCGCCTCTTCCAGCGCGGTGAGGTCGAGGTCGCCGGTGAGCCGCACCGCCAGTGGAATGTTGTCCACCGCGGAGGTACTGGTGTCGAACTGGTTGAGGAACCAGTAGCGCTGCTGAGCCGGGGACAGCGGAATCTCCTGTGGCCGTTCACCCGCGACGAGGCGCGGACGGGTGCGGCCGGATCCGGCATTGCGTTCCACGCGGGCGGCCAGGGCCGCGACGGTGGAGGCTTCGAACAGATCGCGCACGGCCAGCTGGATGTCCAGGGCCGCGCCGAGGCGGGCGGTGACCTGGGTGGCGATGAGCGAGTTGCCGCCGAGTTCGAAGAAGTCGTCGTCGACGCCCACCCGGCCGACGCCCAGCACGTCGGAGAAGGTGTTCGCGACGATTTCCTCGATCGGCGTGGACGGGGCCCGGAATACCTTGGCCTCGAATACCGGAGCCGGGAGCGCCTTGCGGTCGAGCTTTCCGGAGGCATTGAGCGGGAAGGCATCCAGGACCACGTAGGCGGCCGGAACCATATAGCCGGGCAGCGCTTCGGCGAGGGCGGCACGGACCTCGTCGGTATCCACGCTGCGACCCGCGGCGGGGATGACATAGCCGACGAGCTGATCGCCGAGGCGGTCATCGGAGCGAACCACCACGACGGACTGGGCAATGGAATCCAGTGCGGTGAGCGCGGATTCGATTTCGCCGAGCTCGATACGCAGGCCGCGCAGCTTCACCTGGAAGTCGGTACGACCCAGGTATTCCAGTTCACCGCCCGCGGTCCACTTGACGAGGTCACCGGTGCGGTACATGCGCTGGCCGGTGCCGTACGGATCGGCGACGAACCGGTCCGCGGTCAGCTCCGGGCGGCCGACATAGCCGCGCGCGAGCTGCGCACCGGCGAGGTAGAGCTCACCCGCGATACCCGGTGCGACCGGGTGCAGACGCGAATCCAACACGTAGACGCGGGTATTGAAGACCGGCGCACCGATCGGCACCGTCACGGTGTCGGCGTCGACGACCTCGTGGAAGGTGACGTCGACAGCGGCTTCGGTCGGTCCGTACAGGTTGTGGACCCGCGCACCGGTCAGGGCGCGCAGTTGCTGCGCGGTCGGCGCGGGCAGCGCCTCACCGGAGGAGAAGACCTGTCGCAGGCTGGTGCATTCGGCGGCACGGTCCTCGGCGGCGTCAGGCACGGAGGAGGCAGCTTGCGTAACCACGGAGTGCCCCGCGGCCGCCGTATTCAATGCAGCGACGAAGACCGACATCATCGAGGGGACGAAGTGCGCGGTGGTGACACCGTGTGCCGTGATGAGCTCGGCCAGGTAGGCCGGGTCGCGATGGCCATCCGGCTTGGCGATGACCAGGCTCGCGCCGATCTGCAAGGGCCAGAAGAATTCCCACACCGAGACGTCGAAAGTGGCGGGGGTCTTCTGCAGGACGACATCGTCGCCGGTGAGGCGGTAGGCGGCCTGCATCCAGACGAGGCGGTTGACAATGGCCTCGTGGCTGACCGCCACACCCTTCGGGCGTCCGGTGGAACCGGACGTGAAGATGACATACGCGGTATTGGAAGGCTGTAGCGGTGCACGACGTTCCGCGTCGGTGACCGGCGCGTCGCTGTAGCCCGACACATCCAGGGTGTCGATCTCCAACGCGGTGAAGTCACCGGCGTCGAAGCCGTCCCGTGTGGTGGTGAGCACGCACACCGGCTGTGCGGTGTCGAGCACGTAGTGACTGCGCTCGGCCGGGTGATCCGGGTCGAGCGGCACGTACGCGCCACCGGCCACGGTTACGGCGTACATTCCGATAACCAGGTCGAGGGAGCGCCGCATACCAAGGGCGACAAGCGAATCCGGTCCCACACCCTGTTCGATGAGGTGACGGGACAGGCGGTTCACCCGGGCGTCGAACTCCCCGTAGGACAGATTCATGTCCTCGAAGACCAGGGCTGTCGCATCGGCGCTGTTCCTGGCCTGCGCCTGGTACATCGACACCAGGGTCGCGGTCGGATCCGCCTCGGCGGTGGTGGCATTCCAGGAGTCGAGCACCAGCGCCCGCTCGGACTCGTCGAGCAGGTCGATATCGCCGACGAAGGCGGTCGGTTCCGCGACCACCGCGCTCAGCATCCGAACCAGTCGATCCGCGAAGGCGGCGACCGTCTCGGCATCGAACATATCGGTGGCGTAGGCGAATTCGCCGCTCATACCCTCGGCCGCACCATCGGAGCCGATGCGCTCGGTGAGGTTGAGGTGCAGGTCGAACTTGGCGGTCACCACGTCCAGGGGTACGCCCGCGACTTCCAGACCCTGTAGCGAGAAGCTGGCCTCACCGGTGTTCTGGAACGACAGCATGACCTGGAACAGCGGATGCCGAGCCTGCGAGCGCGGCGGATTGAGAATCTCCACCAGTCGCTCGAACGGCAGATCGGCGTGTCCGAAGGCGGCCAGGTCGCCATCCTTGGTGCGGGCGAGCAGTTCGGTGAACTTCTCCCCCGTCTCGATGGCTGTGCGCAACACCAGGGTGTTGACGAACATGCCGATGGCGTCATCGAGGGCGGCTTCACCACGGCCCGCGACGGCGGTGCCGATGGCAATGTCCTCGGAGCCGGACAGGCGCGACAGCAGGGCCGCGAAGGCCGCGTGCACGACCATGAAGAGGCTCGCGCCGTGTTCGCGAGACAGCCGGTTCATGCCGCCCAGGAGTTCGGCGTCGATGGTGAACTCGTGTACGCCACCGGCATTGGAGGCCACGGCGGGACGCGGACGATCCGACGGCAGATCCAGCTGATCCGGCAGCCCGGCGAGGGCATCGGACCAGTAGGCGACCTGCTGGGAGATGAGCGAGTCGGCGTCGTCCTCGGAGCCGAGCACACCGCGCTGCCAGAGCGCGAAGTCGGCGTACTGCACCGGCAGCGGAGCCCAGGCCGGGGCCGCGCCATTGGCGCGGGCGGCGTAGGCGACCATGACGTCGCGCGCCAGCGGCTGCACCGACCAGCCGTCACCGGAGATGTGGTGCACCACGAAAACCAGGACGTGCGTGGGCTGTTCGGCATCGACAATGCGGATCAGCTTGGCGCGCACCGGCACATCGGAGGTGACGTCGAAACCGGTCAGCACCAGCTCGCGGATAGTGTCGGCAATCTCGGCCTCGCTGATCTCGACCGGCCCCATATCCGGAATCCGGTGTCCGACAGGCAGGATCACCTGCACGCCGCGACCGAGATCATTGGTCGGGTAGTAGGTGCGCAGCACCTCGTGCCGGTCCACCACATCGCCGACGGCGTCGAGCAGGGCAACCACGTCCAGGTCGCCGGAGAGCCGGACGGCCATCGGAATGTTATTGACCGAGGACTGGGCGTCGAAGCGGTTGAGGAACCACATGCGCTGCTGCGCCAGCGACAGCGGAATCTCGCTCGGACGCTCACCCGCCACCAGGGCCGGGCGGCTACCGGTGCGGGTCTCGCCCGCCAGGCGCGTGGCCAGGGCAGCCACGGTCGGGGCCTCGAACAGCACGCGCACCGGCACCCGGGTATCGAGGGCGGCGCCGAGGCGCGCGGTGACCTGGGTGGCGATAAGCGAATTGCCACCGAGTTCGAAGAAGTCGTCGTCGACGCCGATGACCTGGTCGGTGCCGAGTACCTCGGCGAAGACGGCCGCGACGGTCTCCTCGACCGGGGTCGAGGGGGCGCGGAACTCGCGGACCTCGAACTCGGGTTCCGGCAGTGCCTTGCGATCGAGTTTGCCATTGGCGTTGAGCGGCAGGGCATCCAGTGCCACCATGGCGGCCGGAACCATGTAGGACGGCAGCAGACCGGACAGATGCGTCCGCAGCGCGTCGACGTCGATCTCCGCGCCGGACGGCACCGCATAGCCGACGAGGCGATCACCGGTATGAGCGTCCGAGCGCATGACGACAACCGCCTGGGCAACGGATTCGTGTGCGGTCAGGGCGGATTCGATCTCGCCGAGCTCGATACGCAGACCGCGCAGCTTCACCTGGAAGTCGGTGCGGCCGAGGTAGACGAGCTGCCCCGCGTCGGGCCCACCCGTCCATTTCACCAGGTCACCGGTACGGTACATGCGCTCACCGGTGCCGAACGGGTTGGCCACGAAGCGATCCGAGGTCAGATCGGCGCGGCCGACATACCCGCGCGCCACCTGTGCGCCCGCCAGGTACAGCTCACCCGCGACGCCCGGAGCGACCGGGTGCAGCCGCGAATCCAGTACGTAGGTCTGGGCATTCCAGACCGGTGCACCGATCGGCACCGCACCCGAGACATCATCGGCGGCCGCCGCGTAGGTTGCGTGAACGGTGAATTCGGTGGGGCCGTACAGGTTGTGCAGTTCGGCGGCGCTGATGCGGCGGAAGGCGGCGACGGCGTCGGAGGTGAAGGCCTCACCGGCAATGAGCAGGGTGCGCAGCGAGGTGAGGGCGGCCGGGTCGGCGCTGCCCGCGAAGACGGTCAGCATGGACGGCACGAACGAGGTCATGGTGACCCGCTCGGCGGCGATCACCTCGGCCAGGTACTGCGGATCGCGATGCCCGTCCGGGGTGGCGATGACCATGCGGCCACCGGTCGCCAAGGGGCCGAACAGTTCCCATACCGAGACGTCGAAGGTGGCGGGGGTCTTGAACAGCACCACGTCGTCGGCGCCGAGGCCGTATTCGCTGGTGATCCAGCGGATCTGGTTGACCGCCGCCGCATGCGGCACCGCGACGCCCTTGGGGCGGCCGGTGGAGCCGGACGTGAAGATGACGTAGGCGGTATTGGTCGGCCGGATCGGCTGTGCCCGTTCGGCATCGGTGATCGGCGTGGCCTGGTAACCGTCGAGATCGAGGGCGTCGATGGCCACGGTTTCGCGGCTGGTCTCGAACCCGTCGCGGCCGGTGGTCAGCACCACCGCCGGTTGCGCGACCTCGAGGACGTAGTCGAGCCGGTCGGCGGGCTGGTCGAGATCCAGTGGCACATACGCGCCTCCGGCCTCGAGAACCGCGTACATGGCGACGACCAGGTCGGTGGAGCGGCGGATAGCCAGGGCTACCAGGGATTCCGGGCCGACGCCCTCGGCAACCAGGTGCCGCGCCAGGCGGTGTACCCGCGCCGAGAACTCGGCGTAGGACAACTCTTCCCGGGCAGACGCCCCCCCGACGAGAGCGGGGGTAGCCGGAGTGCGCTCAGCCTGCGCCCGGAACAGTGACACCAGCGTCTCGGCGGCACCATCCGGCATTCCGGCGGTCACATCGACTGCGGTGTTGTTCCACTCGCGCAGCACCAGCTGGCGTTCATCGGCGGCGAGCAGGTCGATATCACCGACGGCCCGCTTCGGGTCGGCGGTAATCGCCCGCAGCAGCAGCGCGAACCGCTCGCCGAACTCCGCCATGGTGTCGGCGTCGAACAGATCGGTGGCGTAGATCAGTTCGGCTGCCAGGCCGGACGGTGCGGTCGCGCCACTACCGGAGGCGGTCGCGCCATTGCCGGAGGCGTGCGCCACGGCGCTCTCCTCGGACAGCACCAGCTGCAGATCGAACTTGGCCGTATCGATGGGCAGCTCGACGCCACTGGCGGTCAGGCCGGGCAGTTCCAGTTCGGCCGGTCCGGTGTTCTGGAACGACAGCATGACCTGGAACAACGGGTGCCGGGCCTGCGAGCGCGCCGGGTTGAGAATCTCCACCAGGCGTTCGAACGGCAGATCGGCATGGCCGAAAGCCTGGATATCGGTGGCGCGCACCGATTCCAGCAGGTCCGCGAAGGATGCTTCGCCATCGATCGGGGTCCGCAGCACCAGGGTGTTGACGAACATGCCGATGAGATCGTCGAGGGCGCGTTCGCCACGGCCCGCGACGGGCGTACCGATGGCGATGTCCTCTTCACCGGACAGCCGCGCGAGCAGTACCGCCAGGGCGGCGTGCGCGACCATGAACAGTGTCGCCCCATTGGCGCGGGCCAGTTCGATCAGTCGCGCATGGGTTTCGGCGTCGATCCGGAAGGTATGGGTCGCGCCGCGGCCGGTGGCGACGGCGGGTCGCGGCCGGTCGGCGGGCAGGTCCAGCTGTTCGGGCAGACCGCGCAGCGACTGTCCCCAGTACGAGATCTGCTGGGAGATAATCGAATTGGGGTCGTCCTCGCGGCCGAGCACCTCACGCTGCCACAGCGCGAAGTCGGCGTACTGGACTTCCAGTGGCTGCCAGGCGGGTTCGCCGCCGTCGACGCGAGCGCTGTAGGCGGTCATGACATCCCGGGTGAGCGGCAGCATGGAGACGCCGTCGCCGGAGATGTGGTGGATCACCAGGGCGAGCACGTGTTCGGTCGGTGTGATCTCGAACAGGCGGGCCCGGAACGGCACCTCGGTGGTGACGTCGAAGCCGCGCAGCACCAGATCCGATAGCGCCTGCGGCAGTTCGGCCTCGGTGACATCGAACGGGGTCAGGTCGGGGATGACCTGACCGGTGGGCACGATCTGCTGGTATGCGGTGCCGTCTACTTCGGGGTAGCGGGTGTGCAGCGATTCGTGTCGCGCGAGCACATCGGCGACGGCGATTTGCAGCGCCTGGCGATCCAGCAGACCCGACAGGCGAACCGCGGCCGGAATATTGTCCACGGCCGATTCGGGATCGAACCGGTTGAGGAACCACATGCGCTGCTGTGCCAGCGACAGCGGCACCCGCTCGGGGCGCGGCTGCGGGGCGAGCGCCTTGCGCGCGCCCGCACCGGAATGGCTTTCGGCCCGCGCGGCCAGTGCGGCGACGCCGGAGGCCTCGAAGATCTCGCGCACCCCCAGCTGGGTGTCGAGTGCGACGGACAGCCGCGCCGCCACCTGGGTGGCGCTGAGCGAGTTGCCGCCGAGGGCGAAGAAGTCGTCGTCCAGGCCGACTCGGTCTAGGCCGAGTACGTCGCCGAAGACTCCGGCCACGATCTGTTCGACCGGGGTGGTCGGGGCACGGAAGACCGCCGCCTCGAAGACCGGTGCGGGCAGCGCCTTACGGTCCAGCTTGCCGGAGGCATTGAGCGGGAATTCGTCGAGGACCATGAGCACCGACGGCACCATGTACGAAGGCAGCTGGTCGCTGAGTTCCGCACGGACGGCGTCGATATCGACGGTCCGGCCCGGTGCGGCGACGACATAGCCGACGAGCTGATCACCGGTGTGTTGATCGGCGCGCACCACGACCACCGACTGGGCGACCGAATCCAGTGCGGTGAGCGCGGATTCGATTTCCCCGAGCTCGATACGCAGACCGCGCAGTTTGACCTGGAAGTCGGTGCGGCCGAGGTATTCCAGTTCACCGTCGGCGGTCCACACCACGAGGTCGCCGGTGCGGTACATCCGCTCGCCGGCGGCGAACGGGCTGGCCACGAAACGATCCGCGGTCAGGTCCGGGCGGGCCACGTATCCGGTGGCGAGCTGGTCGCCCGCGAGGTAGAGCTCACCCGCGACACCGACCGGAACCGGCCGCAGGCGCGAATCCAGAACGTAGAGCTGAGTATTGAAGACCGGGCGGCCGATCGGCACCGTATCGGTATCGGCCTTCACGACCTCGTGATAGGTGACGTCGACGGCGGCTTCGGTGGGGCCGTACAGGTTGTGCAGCTGCGCACCGGTCAGCTCGCGCAGCCGGTGCGCGGGCTTGGGCGAGAGGGCCTCACCGGAGGCGAAGACCTGTCGCAGGCTGGTGGCCTGGGCGGCGGCGGATTCCGCGACGAACACCGCGAGCATGGACGGCACGAAGTGGGTGACCGTGACACCTTCGCGGGCAATGAGTTCCGCGAGATAGGCCGGGTCACGATGGCCGTCGGGTTTGGCGACGACCAGGTGCGCGCCGACCTGGAGTGGCCAGAAGAATTCCCACACCGAGACGTCGAACGTGGCCGGGGTCTTCTGCAGGACAACGTCTTTGCCGGTAAGGTTGTAGGCGTCCTGCATCCACACCAGACGGTTGACGATCGCGCCGTGCGGGACCGCGACACCCTTGGGGCGACCGGTCGAGCCCGACGTGAAGATCACGTAGGCGGTATTGGTGGGCCGCAGCGGCACCAGACGTTCGGCGTCGGTGACCGGATCACCCGAGTAGCTGGTCAGGTCGAGCAGGTCGATGCGCACCTGCGCGGTATCGATCGCCAGGTCCTCGCCGGAGGTCAGCACGGTGACCGGGTCGGCGGTGTCGAGAATGTACTCGGTGCGCTCGGCCGGGTGATCCGGATCCAGCGGCACGTACGCGCCACCGGCCACGGTGACGGCGTACATACCGACGACCAGGTCGATGGAGCGGCGCATACCCAGCGCCACATAGGTTTCCGAGCCGACACCGCGTTCGATGAGCCAGCGCGCCAGGCGGTGCACCTGTTCGCCGAACTCGGCATACGACAGACTTGTCCCCTCGAAGCTGACCGCGGTCGAATTCGGCGTCCGCGCGGCCTGCGCCTCGAACAGCGCGACCAGCGTCGCGGCGGCCTCACCGGAGCGCGTCCGCACGATATCGCCTGCCGCGGCGGCGATCTCGGGCGCGCCCGGATTCGACACCATGATGGACAGGTCGAAGTCGAGATCGATGGTGGTGTCGTTCCACTGCTCGACAACCAGATCGCGCTCGGCGCTGTCGAGCAACTCGATATCGCCCACGGACACACCGGGTTCGGTGGTGATGGCGGTGAGCACCCGCACCAGGCGGTCGGCGATCCGGCGAACCGTGTCCTCGTCGAACAGATCACGCAGGTAGCCCGCGCGAATACGCAGACGGCTGTCGAGCTGCGCGATGAGCGTCAGCGGGTAGTGGGTGGCGTCGGCCGCTTCCAGGCCGGTCACACCCATACCGTCGATATCGGCGGCCTGCTCCCGAATACCGTCGGCGTCAACGGGATAGGACTCGAACACCACGAGGGTGTCGAAGAGTCCACCGATGCCCGCCGCCGACTGGATTTCGGCCAGTCCGACGTAATGGTGGTCGAGCAGATCCGCCTGCTCCCCCTGGGTGCGGGTGAGCAGCGAGCGCACGGTTTCGGCCGGATCGAAGGCGACCCGCACCGGCACCGTATTGATGAACAGGCCGACCATGGATTCGACACCCGAGAGCTGGGCGGGACGCCCGGACACGGTGGTGCCGAAGAGCACATCGTCGCGACCGGTGAGACGGCCGAGCAGAATTCCCCACGCGGTCTGGAGCACGGTGTTCGGCGTGACGCCGAGCTGCGCGGCCAGGTTGGTGAGCCGGGTGGTGGCGGCCTCGTCCAGATCGAAGAAGTACTCACCGGACAGTGCGGTGATTTCGCGGCCGGCGTCGGGGCGGGTGAGCAGCGTCGGCTCGGACACCCCGCGCAGCGACTTCTGCCAGGCCGCGATGGAGGCCGAACGATCCTGCTGGGCAACCCATTCCAGGAAGTTGCGGTAGGACCGGACCGGCGGCAGCGCACTGGTATCGGCGCGCGTCGCGTACAGGACGAGGAGGTCCTGCATGAGCAGCGGCATCGACCAGCCGTCGAGCAGGATGTGGTGGTTGGCCACGGCCAGCTGCCAGGCGTCGGCGGCCGTCTGCACCAGAGTGAAGCGAATGAGCGGCGGCTGCGTCAGATCGAAGCGCTGCATCCGGTCGGCGTCGATGATGTCGCGCGCATCGCCTGTCTCGGTGCGGTCGTGGTTGGTCCACGCCACCCGAACGCTGTCGAGCACCAGCTGCACCGGGTTACCCGCGGCATCGGAAAGGTATGCGGTGCGCAGGATTTCGTGCCGGTCGAGGAGCGCCTGAGCGGCCGCGCGCAGGCGGTCGGCATCCACGCGGCCATTGAGGGTGAGTACGACCTGTGCGGTGTACACATCCACCGAGGACACGGCCAGCTGGGCGTGGAAGAGAAGGCCCGCCTGGAGGGCGGACAGCGGCCACACCTGATCGAGACCCGGGAAGCGCCGCTCCCAGCCGTCGATATCGCGCTGGGTGACCTGCACCAGACCGAAGTCGGACGGCGTATGCCCACCCGCGTCGGCCGAGTCGGCGTGGCGTGCGACCGCTTCCAGCGCCGCGGTCCACAGCTGCCCCAAGGTGGCCACTTCCTCGGCGTTCAGCAGCGTGCTGGGATAGCCGATATTGGCGGTGAGCTTATCGCCGACCACGATGGCATTGATATCGATCGGGGCCATGGCGGGCATATCCGCGTCGTACGCGCCACCGAGGTTGCCCAGCTCCGCGGCCGGAATCCAGCCGAAGCCGCGCAGGGCATCGGGCACATCCCCCTCATTGACGCGACCGAGGTAGTTGAAGCTGACCTGGCCGGGCAGATCGGCGGGCAACCGGTCGGCGGTGGCCTGGTTCAGGTAGCGCAGCAGACCGTAGCCCAGCCCCTTATCGGGCACCGCGAGCAGTTGCTCCTTGACGGCCTTGATGGCGCGACCCATGGCCGGTCCACCGGCCAGGGCGGCATTGACGTCGATATCGGACAGGTCGAAGCGCACCGGGAAGATGGCGGTGAACCAGCCGACCGTGCGCGACAGATCCGCACCCGATACAACCTCTTCCTCGCGGCCGTGGCCCTCGAGGCGGATGAGGGCAGACCTGTCCCCCGCTTCGCCGATGCCCTTGTCGGAGCGCCACTTCGCGACCGCCAGCGCCAGCGCGGTCAGCAGACCGTCATTGACGCCGCCGTGGAAGAGCGCGGGCACGGTGGTGAGCAGCGATTTGGTGACCTCGGCGGACAGTTCGACGCGATGCTTGTCGACGACCTCGGTGATATCCACGGTCGGATCCATGGCGCGCTCGGTGAGCAGCGGATCCGGACCGTCGACCACGCCGCGCCAGTACTCCAGTTCGGCGAGACGCTTATCGCTGGCCGCTTCCTGCTCCAGCGCATGAGCCCAGGTGCGCATGCTGGTGGCGGGTGCGGTGAGTTCCGGCGTCTGGGCGGCGGAGAGCTGTCCCCAGGCAGTGACGAAGTCCGGCACCAGGATTCGCCAGGTGACACCGTCGACCACGAGGTGATGCGCGACCACGATCAGGCGACCGGCGCGGGTCGGTTCCGAGGCCTCCAGCCAGACGAACCGAACCACCACGCCTGCGGCGGGATCGAGGCGATTCAGGGTGACATCGAGTGCGGCGGAGGCGATTTCGGCCAGCACATCGTCACTGATTCCGGCGTCGAACTCGGTACGGTCGATGAGGGCGTCCACATCGACGGTGCCCGGCGCCGAGGTTTCGACCACCCATTCCGGGTTCTGGTACAGGCGCGCCCGCAGCATGTCGTGGCGGTCGATGACGGCCGCGACGGTGGCGGCGATACCCGCGCGGTCGATGCCGACCGGCAGTTCGAGTGCCATGGTCTGGTTGAACCGGTTGAACGAGCCGACCCGCTCCGCCATGAATCGCACGACCGGCGTGAGCGGCATCGCACCGACGCCGCCGCCCGGCAGTTCAGCCAGTTTTGGAGCCGTATCCCCCAGTGCGGCAGCGGTTTCGGCCACCGCGGCCAGTCCGGCCACGGTGCGCTGTTCGAAAACGTCGCGCGGGCTGAACACCACGCCGCGCGCCTTGGCTCGCGACACCAGCTGAATGGAGACGATGGAGTCGCCACCGAGGGCGAAGAACGAATCGTCGATACCGACCCGCTCGAGACCCAGAACCTCGGCGAAGACTTCGGCAATGGTGTGCTCGATCGGATTACGCGCGGCCCGGAAGGTGGCCTCGGTGGTGAATACCGGTTCCGGCAGTGCCTTGCGGTCCAGCTTGCCGACCGGGGTCAATGGCACCCGGTCGATGGTCATGATCGACGACGGCACCATGTAGGCGGGCAGGCGCTGTTCGACATGCGAGGTCAGTGCGGCGGCATCGATGGCATGGCCCGGCGCCGCAACCACATACGACACCAGCGACACCGCACCGGCGGCATTCTTGTGCCCGATGGTGACGGCGAAGTCCACGGTGTCGTGCGCGGCCAGCGCGGCATCGATCTCACCGAGTTCGATACGGAAACCGCGCACCTTCACCTGGAAGTCGGAGCGGCCCACATACTCGACCTCACCATTGCGCGGCCCACCCGTCGCCCGGCCGCCACCCCTCATCGAATCGCTTCGCGATGCTGGCACCCATCGGACCACGTCACCCGTGCGATACATCCGGGCACCCGGCACATACGGGTTGGCGACGAAACGATCCGCCGTCAAGCCGGGACGGGCGTGGTAGCCACGGGCCAACTGGATACCCGACAGATACAGCTCACCCGCGACGCCCTCGGGCACCGGCCGCAGCCGGTCGTCGAGGATCAGCGACCGCATACCCCGGATGGGGCCACCGATGGTGACGAGATCGCCCGGCACCATCGGATCGCTGATATTGGTCATGATGGTGGTTTCGGTGGGGCCGTAACCATTGTGGAAGGCGCGAGTGGTGCCGTCCGCCAAAGGAACTGCCCACTTCGCGACCAGCTCCGGCGGTACCGCTTCACCACCGGCGCACAGCATGCGCAGGGTATCGAGGCCGGTCGGATCGAAGGTGGCCAGCGCGGCCGGGGTGATGAACGCGTGCGTGGCCCGCTCGGCGCGGATCAGCTCGGACAGTTCCTCACCGCCGTAGACGCCGGTGGGGACGACCACGAGCGCCGCGGCCGGTCCGACCGCGAGCAGGAACTCCAGCATGGACGCGTCGAATGACGGCGAGGCGAAATGCAGTGCGCGCGAATCGGAATCGAGGTGGTAGCGCTCGATCTGCTCGGCGCTGAAGTTGGCCAGACCGGTGTGGGTGACCACGACGCCCTTGGGCAGGCCGGTGGAGCCGGAGGTGTAGATGACGTACGCCGGATGCTCCGGGCGCAGCGGACGCACCCGGTCGGCAGCCGCGACCGTCGCGGCGTCGTAGCCCTCGAGGTCGAGGTCTTCCAGGACCAGCCACTGCGCCGATTCCGGCAGGTCGGCGCGCACCGAGGCCACGGTCAGGCCGACCGGCGAACCGGAATCGGTGACCATATGGGCGATGCGGTCGGCCGGATAGGTCGGGTCGACCGGTACGAAGGCGGCACCGGTCTTGGCGACGGCCCATTCGGCGAGGTAGGAGTCGGCCGATCGCGGGACGGCAATGGCGACCAGGTCCTCGGCACCGATACCGCGCTCGATGAGCAAGCGCGCCAAACGGTTCGAGCGTTCATCGAGTTCGGCGTAGGTCAGTTCGACCCGGCCGTCACGGCCCGGGTAGATAACGGCGGTGCCCTGCGGATTGCGTGCGACGGCCTCGGCCAGCAGCTCCGGCAGGGTGCGCGCGGGAACCGCGGGCAAGCCGGTGCGGTCGATGAGGTCGGCGCGTTCGGCGGTGTCGAGAATATCGATACCGCCGACGACGATCTCCGGATCACCGGCGATGGCTTCCAGCACCCGCTGCCACCGCTGCGCGAATTCGGCGGCGGTGGGCTCGTCGAAGAGATCGGTCGCATAGGTCAGAGCCAAGGCCATACCCGCATCGCCATGCTCCGACAGCGTGAACTGCAGGTCGAAGCGGGCGACATCCTCTTCGAGGTCGAGTGCGGAGACGGTCAGGCCGGGCAGTTCCAGGCTGGTGCGATCCAGGTTCTGGAAGGCCAGCACCACCTGGAACAGCGGGTTGCGGGCCTGCGAGCGCTCGGGCGAGAGCAGTTCCACCAGGCGCTCGAACGGGACGTCGGCATTGCCGAAGGCGTCGAGGTCGGTGCGGCGGACCCGTTCCAGCAGATCGGTGAACGATTCGGCCGAGTCGATGGCGGTGCGCAGCACCAGAGTGTTGACGAACATGCCGACCAGGTCGTCCAGGGCCTGTTCACCACGTCCGGCGACGGGGGTGCCGACCGCGATGTCCTCGGTGCCGGACAGTCGCGACAGCAGCACCGACAGGGCGCTGTGCATCACCATGAACAGCGACGAACCACGCTTGCGCGCCAGGTCTTCCAGCGCCGCGATGAGTTCCGGCGACAGCGTCTTGTGCAGGGTCGCACCGCGATGGGAGGCCACCGCCGGGCGCGGGCGATCGGACGGCAGGGTGAGTTCGTCCGGGATACCGTCGAGGGTCCGCTGCCAGTAGCCGACCTGGCGGGCGAGCAGTGATCCGGCGTCCTCTTCGGAGCCGAGCACTTCGCGCTGCCAGATGGCGAAGTCCGCGTACTGCACGGGCAGCGGTGCCCACCCGGGAGCCGCGCCCTGGGTGCGGGCGGTGTAGGCGGTCATGACATCGCGGGTGAGCGGGCCCATGGAGAAGCCGTCACCGGCAATGTGGTGCACCACGACCACGAGGACGTGCTCGTCGATACCGTCGACCCGGTACAGCCGTGCACGCAGCGGAACCTGTTCGGCCACATTGAATCCGGTGACCGCGAATTCGGTGACGCGGGCGGTCAGCTGTTCGGTGCTCACCGCCACCGGTCGCAGGTCCAAACGGACCTCATCGGCCGGGACCACGACTTGCATCGGAGTGCCGCCGTGCTCCGGGTACCGGGTACGCAGCGATTCGTGCCGACGCACCACATCAGCGACCGCGAGTTCCAGTGCGGCGGTGTCGAGTTCACCGGTGAGGCGAATTGCGAGGGGCAGGTTGTAGGCCGCCGAGCTGGTGTCGTACTGGTTGAGGAACCACATGCGCTGCTGTGCGAAGGACAGCGGCACCAGTTCCGACGCGGCACGCTGACGCGCCACCAGTTTGGCTCGGGACGCGCCGTCGGTATGCGATTCGATACGCGCGGCAAGGGCTTCCACGGTCGAGGCTTCGAACAGGGTCCGCACCGCGACGCTGGTGTCGAGGGCGGCGCCGATGCGCGAGACCACGCGGGTGGCGATGAGCGAGTTGCCGCCCAGGTCGAAGAAATCGTCGTCGAGACCGATCCGTGAGAGGTCGAGGACCTCCGCGAAGACGGCGGCCACGGTTTCCTGGACGGGGGTCTCCGGCGCCCGGAAGGCTCGCGCCTGCACGGCGGGTGCGGGCAGGGCGCGACGATCCAGTTTGCCGTTGACGGTCAGCGGGATTCGATCGAGCACCACGAGGGCGGACGGCACCATGTAGGACGGCAGCCGCTCCCCCGCCCCGTCGCGGACGGCGTCGGTATCGATGGCGCCCTCGGCCACCACGTAGGCGACGATGCGCTGATCACCCGGCTGGTCCTCGCGCACGATGACCGCGGCCTGCGCGATACCCGGCTGGGCCAGTACGGCGGATTCGATCTCGCCGAGTTCGATGCGGAAGCCGCGAACCTTGACCTGATCGTCGGCGCGACCGAGGTATTCGAGTTCGCCGAACCGGTTCCAGCGCGCCACGTCACCGGAGCGGTAGAGGCGCTCACCCGGTTCGCCGAACGGACTCGCCACGAAGCGGGTCGTGGTGAGGTCGGCGCGACCGAGGTAGCCGCGCGCCAATTGCGGTCCGGCCACATACATTTCGCCCGCGACGCCCACCGGCACCGGGTGCAGCCGGTCGTCGAGGACGTAGACGCGCAGTCCGGCAATGGCACGGCCGACAATGCTGCCGGTGGCGGCGGCAATGGTGGCGGCGTCGAGAGCGCGGTGCGAAACGTGCACGGTGGTCTCGGTGATGCCGTACATATTGACCAGTTGCGGAGCCCCGGGTGTGGAGCTTGCCGAACGCCCATCGATCGGAGCGCCGTGGCGGGCAACCCAATCGCTGAGGCGGCGCAGCTCGAGCGCCTCACCACCGAAGACGACGTAGCGCAGCGACAGCGGCGATACCGCGTTACCGGACTCACGGCTGGCGACCGAGGCGATACGGTCGGCCTCGGCCAGCTGGTAGAAGGCCGACGGCGTCTGGTTGAGCACCGTAACCCGTTCGCGGCGCAGCAGTTCCAGGAACTGTTCCGGCGAGCGCGAGGTGTAGTAGTCGACCACGACGAGCTTACCGCCGTAGAGCAGCGGGCCCCACAGTTCCCACACCGAGAAGTCGAAGGCGTAGGAGTGGAACAGGGTCCACACATCCTGTGCGCCGAAGCCGAATTCGCGATCGGTATTGGCGAACAGCCGCACCACATTCCGATGCGCCACAGCGACGCCCTTGGGGCGGCCGGTGGAGCCGGAGGTGTAGATGACATAGGCGACGTGGTCCGGTCGCACGGGGCTGCGGCGGTCGGCGTCGGTAATCGGCGCGTCGTCGGCATCCTCGACGTCACCGGCCTCGACGGTGTAGCCGTCGAGTACCACGGTCGGCAGGGTCGAGGGCAGCTCGACCTGCACCGTGGAGTCGATGATCACGCTGGTCGGCGCGGAATCCTCGAGCAGGTAGGCAATGCGATCGGCCGGGGAGGTCGGGTCGATCGGCACATAGCCCGCACCGGTCTTGACCACGGCCAGCAGCGCCACCACCAGATCCAGCGAGCGCGGGAGAATTACCGCGACAAGGGATTCCGGCCCCGCACCCTTGGCGATCAGGCGACGAGCGATGACATTGGCGCGCCGATCCAGATCGGCGTAGGTGAGTTCGTCCTCGCCGAAGCGCGCCGCGACCCGCTGGGGGTTGGCCGCGACGGCGGCGTCGAACAGACCCGACAGCGTGGCATTGGGATCCGCGAACAGACCACTGCTGTGTCCTCCGGTGGCGCTGGCGGTTCCCTCCGTGGTTACGCGAGCTGCCGCCTCCGGGCCCGTCGCGACCGCCACGGCATCTTCACCCGCGGTGACCCAGCGCTCGGCCACATCGTGGCGTTCGTCCTCACCTAGCAGATCGATATCGCCGACGGTGGCGGTCGGATCCTCGGCCACCGCCCGCAGGATGCGCACCAGGCGATCCGCGAAGGCCGCCATGGTCTCGGGATCGAACAGTTCGGTGGCGTAGTTCCATGACAGGCCCAGGGACCCGTCGGCCCGCTCGCCCACGGTCAGCTGCACATCGAATTTGGCGGTGCCCGGATCGAATTCGACGATATCGACATCGAGACCCGGCAGCGAGACCGAGCCCGCGTCCTTGGCGGAGGCGGCCTCGAAGGTCAGTGCCACCTGGAAGAGCGGGTGGTGCGCCTGTGAGCGCACCGGGCTGAGCACATCCACCAGACGCTCGAATGGCACATCGGCGTGCGCGAAGGCGGACAGGTCGGTGCGCCGCACCTCGGCGAGCAGGTCGCGGAAGGCGGCGTCCGGGCGCACCGGGGTGCGCAGCACCAGGGTGTTGACGAACATGCCGACCAGGTCGTCGAGGGCACGTTCACCGCGGCCGGCAATGGGGGTGCCGATGGCGATATCGGTGGAGCGCGACAGCCGCGACGCCCAGGTGGCGAGTGCGGCGTGTACGACCATGAACAGGGTCGCGTCGTGTTCGCGTGCGACGGATGTGAGCGACCGGTGCAGCTCGGCGTCGATCGAGAAGTCGTGTGTACCACCGGCATTGCTGGCGACCTCGGGTCGCGGCCGGTCGGCGGGCAGTTCGATCTGATCGGGCAGATCGCGCAATTGCTCGGACCAGTAGGCGATCTGAGCGGCGGCGGCCGATTCCGGATCGTCCTCGGAGCCGAGCACCTCGCGCTCCCACAGCGCGTAATCGGCGTACTGCACCGGCAACGGAGCCCAGCTCGGGGCCTCACCGCGGCTGCGGTCCAGGTAGGCGGCGACCACGTCACGCAGCAGCGGGCGCAGCGAGAAGCCGTCACCGCTGATGTGGTGCAGCACCAGCACGAGCACGTGCTCGCGCGGGTTCAGCGTGAGCAGCGTCGCGCGCAACGGCAGTTCGCTGGTGACGTCGAAGTGGACACTGGCGAGCGCGGTGACCCGCGCCACCAGGTCGTCGGACTCGATCTCCTCGGCGGCGAGGCCGACGGTAACCTCACCGAGCGGCAGAATGCGCTGGTAGCCGGTGCCTTCCACCTCGGGATAGCTAGTGCGCAGTGCCTCGTGGCGGGCCAGCACATCGCCGAGGGCGGCGGCCAGTGCGGCCGCGTCGACCGCACCGGTGAGCCGCAGCGCCACCGGGATGTTGTTGACGGCGGTCCGGCTGTCGAAGCGGTTGAGGAACCACATGCGCTGCTGCGCGGGCGAGAGCGGAATGAGTTCGGGGCGTTCGCGCGCCACCAGCGGCACCCGCCCGCCGGTGCCGGCCCGCGATTCCAGTTGCGCCGCGAGGGCGGCCACGGTGGAGGCCTCGAACAGCGTGCGCACCGGAATATCGGCATCGAGGGCCGCGGACAGGCGCGCGGCCACCTGGGTGGCGATGAGCGAGTTGCCGCCGAGGTCGAAGAAGTCGTCGTCGAGACCGACCCGCTCGACACCGAGAACATCGGCAATGGTTCCGGCGACGGTCTGCTGCACCGGGGTGGACGGCGCACGGTAGACCTTGGCCGCGAAGGTGGGCGCGGGCAGCGCCTTGCGGTCCAGCTTGCCGGAGGCGTTCAGCGGGAAGGCATCCAGCACCATGAAGGCGGCCGGGACCATGTAGGCCGGAAGCTGCTGGGACAGCTCGGCTTTCACGGCTTCCAGATCGATGTCACCGGCGGGTACCAGGTAGGCGACCAACTGGTCGCCGGTGCGCTCGTCGTGGCGCACCACGACCACCGACTGGGCGACCGCGTGGAGCGCATTGAGCTCGGATTCGATCTCGCCGAGTTCGATGCGCAGACCGCGCAGCTTCACCTGGAAGTCGGTGCGGCCCAGGTATTCCAGTTCACCGTCCGGCGTCCAGACGACGAGGTCGCCGGTCCGGTACATGCGGACGCCGTCCCCGAATGGGTTGGCCACAAAGCGATCCGCGGTCAGATCGGGCCGGGCCACATAGTCGGTGGCGAGCTGATCGCCCGCGAGGTAGAGCTCACCCGCGACACCCACCGGCACCGGCAGCAGCCGCGAATCCAGCACGTACACCTGGGTATTGAAGACCGGCGCACCGATCGGCACCGTGGCGATGTCCTCATCGGTGACCTCGTGATAGGTCACGTCGACCGCGGCCTCGGTGGGGCCGTACAGGTTGTGCAGGCGGGCACCGGTCAGCTCGCGCAGCTGCTGCGCGATCGGTCCGGGCAACGCCTCACCGGAGGCGAATACCAGGCTCAGGCTGGTGCATCGCGCGGCGGTCGGCTCGGCGGTCGCGTCAGGCCCGGAGGTGGCAGCCTGCGTAGCCGCGGAGGACCCCGCGGCGGCCGCATTCAACTCCGCCACGAAGACCGCGAGCATGGACGGCACGAAGTGGGTGACCGTGACATCTTCGCGGGCAATGAGATCCGCGAGGTAGGCCGGGTCACGGTGGCCGTCCGGCTTGGCGACAACCAGGCGCGCACCGATCTGGAGCGGCCAGAAGAACTCCCACACCGATACATCGAAGGTGGCGGGGGTCTTCTGCAGTACCACATCGTAGGGTGCGAGCCCGTACTGGGCGTGCATCCACACCAGGCGGTTGACGATGGCCTTGTGCGAGACCGCGACACCCTTGGGACGGCCGGTCGAACCGGACGTGAAGATCACGTACGCGGTATTGCCCGGACGCAGTGGGGCGCGGCGGTCGGCATCGGTGACGGGGGTGTCCGCGTAGCCGGACAGATCCAGCTCGTCGATGCGAACCTGACGTCCCGCAATACCTTCCAGATCACTGCCCGAGGTCAGTACGCAGACCGGCTCCGCGGTATCGAGGATGTACTGGCTGCGCTCGGCCGGATGATCCGGATCCAGCGGGACGTACGCGCCACCGGCGACCGTGACGGCGTACATTCCGACCACCAGGTCGATGGAGCGGCGCATCCCCAGCGCCACAAACGATTCCGGTCCGACGCCCTCGTCGATGAGGAAGCGCGCGAGCTGCCGCACCCGCGCGGCGAACTCGGCGTACGACAGCGTCTCGTAGAGACTCGATGAGGGGTGGTGGTCGGGCGACGGGTGGGCCAGACTTGTCCCCTCGTACGTGACGGCGGCCGGGTCCGGGGTGCGCTCGACCTGGGCGTCGAAGAGCGAAACCAGGGTCGCGGCAGCGCTTTCGGCGACCTCCGGCAGTGCGGCGTCGAGTTCGAAGGCGGTGGCGTTCCAGGCATGCAGGACCTGGTCACGTTCGGCGCGGCTGAGGATTTCCAGTTCACCGACACGGACGGCGGGATCGGTGGCCACCGCGGACAACACCCGCACGAAGCGCTCGGCGAAGGTATTCGCGTACTCGCCATCGAAAAGGTCGGTGGCGTAGACGAGTTCGGCGTCCATGGCCGCGATGTCGGCGGTGCCGTCCACGACTTCACTGAGGGTGAGCTGCAGATCGAACTTGGCCGTCTGCTGGTCGATACCCAGTTCGGCCACGCTCAGACCCGGCAGTTCCAGGGCGGCACGGCCCAGGTTCTGGAAGGACAGCATGACCTGGAACAGCGGGTGGCGCGCCTGCGAGCGTGCCGGGTTCAGCACCTCGACCAGCCGCTCGAACGGCACATCGGCGTGCGCGAAGGCCTGTAGGTCGCGTTCGCGGACATGGTTGAGCAGATCCGCGAAGCTCGCGCCGGTATCGACCTGCGAGCGCAGTACCAGGGTATTGACGAACATGCCGACCAGGTCGTCGAGGGCCTGCTCGCCACGACCGGCCACCGGAATACCGACGGCCACATCGTCACTGCCGCTCAGTCGCGACAGCAGTGCGGCGAAGGCGCTGTGCACCACCATGAAGAGGGTGGTCGCGTGAGTCTGGGCGACGCGGTTGAGCGCGGCGACGAGTTCACCCGAGAGCTGGAAGCGATGCGTACCGGCCCGGTACGAGGCGACGGCGGGCCGTGCCCTGGTGGACAGCCGCAGCTCGTCCGGCAGTCCGGTCAGGGTGTCGCGCCAGTAGTCGAGCTGCTCGGTAATGAGCGAGCGCCCATCGTCTTCGGAGCCGAGGGTTTCCCGCTGCCACAGCGCGTAATCCGCGTACTGCACCGGCAGTTCCGGCCAGCCCGGAGCCTCGCCGTTGCTGCGGGCCACGTACCCGGTAATGAGGTCGCGAACCAGCGGGTTCATCGAGAAGCCGTCGGCGGCGATGTGATGGGCCACCAGGACCAGCACGTGCTCGTCATCGGCCAGGCGGTAGACCCGCAGTCGAATCGGCGGTTCGGCGGTGACATCGAAACCGAGGGTGACGAATTCGTAGATCGCGCCAAGGAGTTCGGCCTCGGACACCTCCACCACGTCGATGGCCGGAATGGCGCGGGCGGTGGGCAGCACCTTCTGGTAGGCGACGCCGTCGGCGGACGGGTACACCGTGCGCAGCGATTCGTGGCGTGCCACCACATCGATCACGGCGCTACGCAGCGCATCGAGATCCACTGCGCCGCTGAGCCGGACGGCCGCCGGAATGTTATTGGCCGCCGAATCGGTATCGAAGCGGTTGAGGAACCACATGCGCTGCTGTGCGAGCGACAGCGGCGGGTGCTCGGGGCGGGCACGGACCGTGAGCGCCTGGCGCACACCGGTTCCCGCATGCGACTCCACCCGGGCGGCCAGCGCCGCCACGGTCGGGGCCTCGAACAGCGCGCGCACGCCGATTTCGGCATTGAGCGCGGTACTCAGTCGCGCGACCACCTGGGTGGCGACGAGCGAGTTGCCGCCGAGTTCGAAGAAATCGTCGTCGACGCCGACACGCGTGACACCGAGCAGATCGGCGAAGATCTGGCCGATGATCTCCTCGATCGGAGTCGAGGGCGCACGGAAACGCTTGGTCTCGAAAACCGGTGCGGGCAGCGCCCTACGGTCCAGCTTGCCGGAGGCATTGAGCGGGAATTCGTCCAGCACGACCAGCGCGGACGGGACCATATAGCCCGGAAGCGACTGCCCCAGCGCGGCCTTCACCGCATCGGCATCGACAGCGGCCTCAGGTTCACGAACCACGTAACCGACCAGCTGATCACCGGCGTGGGCATCGGCGCGCACCACGACCACGGACTGGGCGACACCCGGCTCCGCCAGCAGCGCGGCCTCGATCTCACCGAGTTCGATGCGCAGACCGCGCAGCTTGACCTGGAAGTCGGTGCGGCCCAGGTAGTTCAGTTCACCGTCGGCGGTCCAGGTGACCAGGTCGCCGGTGCGGTACATACGGGAGCCTGGAGCTCCGAGCGGGTTGGCGACGAAGCGATCGGCGGACAGGTCCGGGCGGCCGAGGTAGCCGCGCGCCAGCTGATCGCCCGCGAGGTAGAGCTCACCTGCGACACCCGGTGCGACCGGGTGCAGGCGGGCGTCGAGGACGTACACCTGGGTGTTCCACACCGGGCGACCGATGGGAACGGTGACCTCGTCGAAGTTCGAGACCTCGTGATAGGTGACATCGACGGCGGCTTCGGTGGGGCCGTACAGGTTGTGCAGGCGCGCACCGGTCAACTCGCGCAGCTTCTGCGCGGTCGGCGCGGGCAGCGCCTCACCGGAGGCGAAGACCTGCCGCAGGCGCGGCGCGGTGACGGTGGAGTCGCCGTTCTCGTTCCCGATCGTGGAGACGAATACCGACAGCATGGACGGCACGAAGTGCGCCGTGGTGATGCCTTCGTCGGCAATGAGCTGAGCCAGGTACACCGGATCGCGATGTCCGTCCGGCTTGGCGACGACCAGCCGCGCACCGGTCTGCAAGGGCCAGAAGAACTCCCACACCGACACGTCGAAGGTGGCCGGGGTCTTCTGCAGTACGGCGTCGTGCGCACCGATCGGGTACTCGTGCTGCATCCACAGCAGCCGGTTCACAATGGCGGCATGCTCGACGGCCACACCCTTGGGGCGGCCGGTCGAACCCGACGTGAAGATCACGTAGGCGGTGTGGTCCGGCCGAATCGGCTGCGCCAGTTCGGCTTCGGTGATCGGGATGTCGGCGTAACCGTCCAGACGCAAAGTGTCGACCTCGAGCACCGGCACATTGCGACCGGTAATGAAGTCGTCACGGCTGGTGGTGAGGATGGCCACCGGACGGGCGGTATCGAGCACATAGTCGATACGCTCGGCGGGCTGGTCCGGATCCAGGGGCACGTACGCGCCACCGGCTTCGAGGACCGCGTACATGGCGACCACGAGGTCGGTGGAACGCCGAATGGCCAGGGCCACCAGCGATTCCGGCCCAACACCGGCGGCAATGAGCTTGCGCGCCAGGCGATGTACCCGAGAACCGAACTCGGCATAGGTCAGCTCTGTTCGACCCTCCGAGCTCCGCCCGGGTGCGCCCTCGAATACGACGGCGGTCGCGTCGGGGCTGGTCGCGGCCTGTGCCTCGAAGAGCGAAACCAGGGTCGGCGCAGTGCCCCCCGGCAGCGTCGGCAGCACCGACGCGATGTCGAACGCGGTGGCATTCCACTCGGTCAGCGACCGCTGCTTCTCGTAGTTGTCGAGCAGATCGATATCGCCGACGGGCCGTTGCGGATCCTCGGTGACCGCGTCCAGGATAGTGTGCAGCCGCCGCGCGAAGGCCGCCACCGTGTCGTCGTCGAAAAGGTCCAGGGCATAGGAGAATTCGGCCGACATACCGGCGTTCTCACCGCGCGCGTCCTGCGCCTCCTGCAGGGTGAGTTGCAGGTCGAATTTGGCCAGACCCGGGTCGTAGTCGATGCCATTGACCCGCAGCCCGGGCAATTCCAGGCTGGTCTGCCGGGTGTTCTGGAAGGTCAGCATGACCTGGAACAGCGGATGCCGCGACTGCGAGCGGGCCGGGTTGATCACCTCGACGAGGCGTTCGAACGGCACGTCGGCGTGCGCGAAGGCGTGCAGATCGGTATCGCGGGCCGCGGCGAGCAGATCACCGAAGCTGGCATCGCCATTCACCTCGGTGCGCAGCACCAGGGTGTTGACGAACATGCCGATGAGATCGTCGAGAGCGGCCTCACCGCGACCGGCGACCGGGGTGCCGATGGCGATATCGCCGGTGCCGGACAGCCGCGCCAGCAGTACGGCCAGGGCGCTGTGCATGACCATGAACAGCGACGCGTTGTGCCGGCGGCCCAGATCGACCAGGCGCTGCTGGGTTTCGGCGGAGATAATGAACGGGTAGGTGCCGCCCCGGTAGCTGGCCGTGGCGGGACGCGGCCGGTCGGCGGGCAGCACCAGTTCGTCGGGCAGGTCCGCCAGCGCCCGGGTCCAGTACTGAATCTGCTTGGCGATCAGCGATTCCTGATCGTCCTCGGAACCGAGTACCTCGCGCTGCCACAGCGCGTAATCGGCGTACTGCACGGGCAGTTCGGCCCAGGCCGGGGCCTCCCACGAGGTGCGGGCGGCGTAGGCGACCATGACGTCGCGGGCGAGGGGACCCATGGACCAGCCGTCGGCGGAGATGTGGTGCACCACCATACCGAGCACGTACTCGGTTTCGCTGATCTCGAAAAGCCTTGCGTGCAAAGGCACTTCATTGGTCACGTCGAATGCCATCGATGCCAACTCGATGAGGTGGTCGATGAGATTGGCATCGGTGACCGGTACCGGGGTCAGGTCGGGCACGATCTGCGCGGCGTCCAGGACCCGCTGCACGGGGCCGTTGCCGGTCTCCGGGAAGACGGTGCGCAGTGATTCGTGGCGGTCGATGACGTCGATAACGGCGACCTGCAGCGCCGCCACATCCAGCTCACCCGAGAGCCGGATGGCGACCGGGATGTTGTTGACCGCGGACTCGGTATCGAAGCGGTTGAGGAACCACATGCGCTGCTGTGCCAGCGACAGCGGAATATCGGTGGGTCGCTCACGCGCCACCAGGGCCTTGCGCGCACCGTCACCGGCATGCGATTCCACCCGCGCGGCCAGGGCCGCGACGGTGCTGGCCTCGAACAGCATTCGCACCGGCACCCGGGTATCGAGTGCGATACCGAGGCGGGAGGCAACCTGCGTGGCAATGAGCGAGTTGCCGCCGAGTTCGAAGAAGTCGTCGTCCACGCCGACCCGGGCGATACCGAGTACCTCACCGAAGACCTGAGCGACAATCTCTTCGATAGGTGTTGTCGGGGCCCGGAATTCGCGCACCTCGAACACCGGCGCGGGTAGCGCCCTGCGATCGAGTTTGCCGGAGGCATTGAGCGGCAGGGCTTCCAGTACGACGAGTGCGCCGGGCACCATGTACGCGGGCAGCGTGCGGTGCAGGGCGGCCTTGACGTGGTCCAGGTCGACCGGACCGGCCTTGGTCACCAGATAGGCGACCAGCTGATCACCGGCGACGGTATCGATGACCAGCACCACGGCCTGATTGACCGCCGGGTGGTCGAGCAGCGCGGATTCGATCTCACCGAGTTCGATGCGCTGGCCGCGGAACTTCACCTGGAAGTCGGTGCGGCCTATGTATTCCAGAATTCCGTGGTCGATTCGTCCTGCGGGCGCGGAACCTGCGGAGCGCCCATGGTTCCAGCGCACCAGGTCACCGGTGCGGTAGAGCCGCGTGCCCGGTTCGCCGAAGGGGTTGGCGACAAAGCGTTCCGCACTCAGGTCGGGGCGGCCGTAGTAGCCGCGCGCCACCTGGATACCACCCAGATACAGCTCACCGGGGACGCCCGCCGGAACGGGACGCAGACCCTCGTCGAGGACATAGGTCTGGGCATTCCACACCGGGCGACCGATCGGCACCGATGTCGGGGTCGGCGCGGTAATCGGCGCGTAGGTGGCGTGGACGGTGAACTCGGTGGGGCCGTACAGGTTGTGTACGGCGGCGGTGGAGAAGCGGCGGAAGGCGGTGACGGTGGCGGGCGGCAGCGCCTCACCGGCGACCAGAACCGCGCGCAGCGACAGGCATTCGGCCGCGGACGCGCTACCGGCGAAAACCGACAGCATGGACGGTACGAACGAGGTCATGGTGACGCGATGGCGGCCGATGATCTCCGACAGGTACATCGGGTCGCGATGACCGTCCGGGGCGGCGATGACCATCTGCGCGCCGACGGCCATGGTGCCGAACAGCTCCCATACCGACACGTCGAAGGTGACCGGCGTCTTCTGCAGGATCACATCGGTGTCGTCCATGCCGTACTCGTTGGTGATCCAGGCGATCTGGTTCAGCACCGAGGCATGGGAGACGGCGACGCCCTTGGGGCGGCCGGTGGAGCCGGAGGTGTAGAGCACGTACGCGGTATTCGAACTCCGCAGCGGAGCAAGGCGATCCGCATCGGTGATCGGGGCGTCGTCGAACTCGGCGAGGTCGAGCAAGTCCAGGTGCAGCACCGGGCAGTCGTCGCTGTCGACATCGTCGTCGGTGGTGGTCAGCAGGACCACGGGCTGGGAGCTGTGCAGGACGTAGTCGGTGCGCTCGGCCGGGTGATCCGGATCGATCGGCACATAGCCGCCGCCGGCCGCATGGGTGGCGTAGATGGCGACCAGCATGTCGATGGAGCGGCGAATACCGACCGCCACCAGCGATTCCGGACCGACGCCGGAGGCAATGAGCTTGCGCGCCAGGCGATTGACCCGTGACGAGAACTCACCGTAGGTGAGTTCCGCGGCAGGACCGAACATGCCGCCGCTGCGCTCGCCCGGATCGAAGATGAGCGCGGTGGCATGCGGGCGCTTGCGCACCTGCCGCTCGAACAGATCGGCCACGGTGACCGTGTCGGGCAGGTCGTGGCCGGTGCGGTTCCACTCGTGCAGTACGGTTTCGCGCTCATCGGCCTCGAGGACGTCGATATCGCGCACCACGATTTCCGGTGCGGCGACCGCGGTTTCGAGGACGTGCAGGTAGCGGCGGCCGAAGGCGGCCACGGTGTCGGCGTCGAAGAGATCGGTGGCGTAGGACAGCACCACCGACAGGCCCGCCGATTCACCGTGCAGGCCACGGTGTTCGGTCATGGTCCACTGCAGGTCGAATTTGGCGATATCGACCTCGAGCTCGTCCGCGGAAACGGTGAGGCTCGGCAGTTCCATGGTGCCGTGCGACATCTCCTGGAACGACAGCATCACCTGGAACAGCGGATGCCGCGCCTGCGAGCGGGTCGGGTTGAGCACCTCGACCAGGCGCTCGAACGGCACATCGGTATTGGCGAAGGCCGCCAGATCGGTTTCCCGGGTGCGGGACAGGAAGTCGGTGAAACGCGCGGAGCCGTCGACCTCCGAGCGCAGCACCAAGGTATTGACGAACATGCCGATCAGGTCATCGAGCGCCTGTTCACCACGACCGGCGACCGGGGTGCCGATGGCGATATCGGTGGTGCCCGACAGTCGCGCCAGCAGCACCGCGAGGGCGCTGTGCATGACCATGAAGAGCGAAACACCCTGCGAGCGAGCCAGATTCGTCAGCGCGGCGTGCAGTTCGGCGTCGATATCGAAGGTGACGCGACTACCGTGGAAGGACTGCACCACGGGGCGAGGACGGTCGGCCGGCAGATCCAGCTGATCCGGCAGACCCGCCAGGGACTGCCGCCAGTAATTGATCTGGCGGGCTGCCATGGACTCCGAATCGGCTTCGGAGCCGAGCACTTCGCGCTGCCAGATACTGAAGTCCTGGTACTGCACCGGAAGCGGGGCCCACGCGGGCTCCTCTCCGGCGACGCGTGCCAGGTAGGCGGCCGTCATATCGCGCGAGAGCGGTCCGAACGAGAAACCGTCCGCGGCAATGTGGTGCACGACGAAGGCGACGGCGAGGTCGGTGCCTTCGGGGCTGTCCTCGCCTACGCGGAAGACGCGGACGCGGATCGGCAGCTCCCGCGAGACATCGAAGCCGGTGGAGGCGAATTCCGCCAGCGCCGAATGCAATTCGGATTCCGCGATGGAATGGATTTCGATGCCGAGGTCGACCTCGTCCATCGGCAGCACCTGCTGGTACCCGCCATCCCCGGATTCCGGGAATACCGTACGCAGCGATTCCTGGCGCGCCACCACATCGGCGAGCGCCAATTGCAGGGCGTCGATATCGACCTGCCCCTGCAACCGCACCACGAAGGGCAGGTTGTAGGTGGGCACGGTCGGATCGAACTGGTTGAGGAACCACATGCGCTGCTGCGCGAGCGACAGCGGCACCCGCTCGGGACGCTGCTGCGCGACCAGCGGCAGCCGCGAACCCTCTTCCGGCGCGGTCGCTTCCACGCGCGCGGCCAGACCGGCGACGGTCGGGGTCTCGAACAGGGCACGCACACCGAGACGGCTGCCGAAGGCCGCCGAGATACGCGAAACCACCTGGGTGGCAACGAGAGAGTTGCCGCCGAGGTCGAAGAAGTTGTCGTCGATACCGACCCGCTCATGGCCGAGGACATCGGCGAAGATACCCGCCACGATCTCTTCCGCGGCGGTGCGCGGTGCGCGGAATCCGGCGGCATCGGCGGTGAACACCGGTTCCGGCAGGGCCTTGCGGTCCAGCTTGCCGGAGGTATTGAGCGGGAAGGCGTCGAGCACCATGATCGACGCCGGAACCATGTAGCTGGGCAGCTTCTCGGCGACGAAGCGGGTCAGCTCGGTCGGTTCGATGGACTGGCCCGGGGCGGGCACCACGTACGCGACCAACTGCTGGCCGGTGGCGGTATCCATGACCAGCACCGCGGCCTGCGAAACGGCCGGGTGCGCGAGGAGATCGGTCTCGATCTCGCCGAGTTCGATGCGCTGACCGCGGAACTTCACCTGGAAGTCGGTGCGGCCGATGTATTCCAGCGCGCCGGACTCATTCCAGCGCACCAGGTCACCGGTGCGGTACATGCGCTCGCCGGTGGCCGACAGCGGGTTCGCGACGAAGCGATCCGAGGTCAGATCCGGCCGGCCCTTGTAGCCGCGCGCCAGCTGACGGCCCGCGAGATAGAGCTCTCCCGCGGCACCGATGGCGGCGGGCCGCAGCCGCGAATCCAGTACGTAGACTTCGACATTCCACTCGGGCACACCGATCGGCACCGTGGTGGTATCGGCGGCGGTGTTCTCCCAGTAGGTGACCGACACCGCGGCCTCGGTGGGGCCGTACAGGTTGTGCAGGCCAGCGTCGGTGATCTGGCGGAAGCTCGCCCCGGTCTCCGGCGGCAGCGCCTCACCGATGACGAATACGTACTTCAGCGAGGCACATTGGGCCGCGGTGGCGTGCGCGACGAAGACCGTCAGCATGGACGGCACGAAGTCGGTGACCGTAACCCGGTGCCGCTCGATCATTTCCGCCACGTACAGCGGATCGCGATGGCCGTCCGGGGTGGCGATCACGAGCTTCGCGCCCACCAGTAGCGGCATGAAGTAGCCCCACAGCGACACGTCGAACGTGGTCGCGGTCTTCTGCAGGTACACGTCGGCCGCGGTCATCGGATACTCGTGCAGCATCCACAGCTCTTGGTTGACGATGGCGTGGTGGGTGACCGCCACCCCCTTCGGCCGACCGGTGGAGCCCGAGGTGTAGATGACATAGGCGGTATTCGACGAGCGCAGCGGCGCGAGACGATCCGCGTCGGTGAGCGGCTCGGCGGAGAAACCAGTGGTGTCGAGGCTGTCGATCTCGACGCGACGCACCGCTTCCGGCAGGTCCAGATCGTCACGCGCGGTGGTCAATACACAGACCGGTGCCGCGGACTCGAGGATGTAGGCGGTGCGATCGGCCGGGTGATCCGGATCGATGGGCACGTACGCGCCACCGGCCCGCAGCACCGCGTGCATGCCGACGACCAGGTCGAGCGAGCGCCGCATTCCCAGAGCCACCAGCGATTCCGGGCCGACGCCATCGGCGATGAGCGACCGTGCCAGGCGGTTCACCCGGGCGCCGAATTCGGCGTAGGTCAGCGTCTGGCCCTCGAAATCGAGGGCGATATTGTCCGGGGTGCGCGCGATCTGCGCGTCCAGCAGTGCGGGCAGTGTGGTCTCGGGGACCTCGTGGCCCGACTCGTTCCACTCCACCAGGGTCTTGGCGCGTTCGGCATCGGTGGTGATGGGCAGACCCCACACCGCCTGGCCCTCGCCCGCCGACAGGAACCGGTCGAAGAACTCCAGGAAGCGCGAATGGTGCTGCTGCGCCTCGGTTTCGGAGTACAGGTTCGGGTTGGTCTCGAAATCGATGTGATTGCGGGTGCCCTTGACCGACTGATAGAAGTTGACGCCCAGATCCTCGATGGAACCGGTGGACAGCACGCTGTACTCACCGACCACATCACCGAGTACGACCTCGTTGTGGAACAGCATGATGTTGACCCACGGGCCGAAGAACTCCCGGGTCACCACACCATCGCCCGCGGCATCGCGGCGAATGTCCTCGTGGCGGTAGCGCTGGGCGCGCAGTGCGCCCGTGACCGCCGTACCCACCTGGGCGAGCAGATCGGCCACCGTGGTGTCGTGGCCGACGTGCAAGCGCAGCGGCACGATATTGGAGGTCGCGCCGCCGGAGCGACGCATGGCGGCGGTGGTGCGGGCGGTCACCGGCAGGCTGAGGATGACGTCCTCGGTGCCGTTCCACTGCGCGAGGTAGGCCGCGAAACCGGCGATCAGCAGACCGGCCGGCGACGACTCGTAGCGGGCTCCGGCCTGATCCAGCAGGCTGCTCTGCTCATCGGAGAGCGCCGCGGTGGTGATGCCATTGAGCGGGGCGGGCGGGGCGGAACGGCCGGAGAGGCTGGTGCCCTCCTCCAGCCCGGCGACGCGCTGGGACCAGTACTCCTTGTCGGACTGGAAGCGCTTGGAATCGCGATAGGCGAACTCCTGCTCGACCAGGGTCTTCAGATCGGTGACCTTGACCGGTTTCGGCTCTTCGCCACGCACGTACGCCGTGTACGTCTCGGCGACGCGAGTCATGTAGGTCACTGCGCCGAAGCCATCGAGCGCAATGTGATGAATTCGCGCGTACCAGTAGTAATGATCGTCGCCGAGGCGCAGCATGGCCGAGCGGATCAGGCGGTCGGAGACCAGGTTCAGCGGACGGCTGTAGTCCGCGCGCATCCAGTCCCGGGCGGCGGCGGCCGGATCGGCCTCGTCACGCAGGTCGACCTGGTAGATGGTGCGGTCCAGCGTGGGATCGACCATCTGCATGGGCTCGCCATCGCGCTCGACAATGCGCAGGAAGCCGGATCCGATCTCGAGCGAGGCGTCGACCATGGCCTGCTCGAGCAACGGTATGTCCAGCTCACCGCGCAGTTCGACGTACTGGGCGATATTGATAGGCACCAGCGGGTCCAGGTGCTGGGCGTACCAAATACCGAGCTGAGCTGGAGACAGCGGGAAGAGTTCCCCCGATGCGGGTGTCACTTCACCGCCAGCTTCGCCGTTGCCGCCGAAATCCAGCCGGTCCAACCCAAACCTCGCTTCCGGAACACCACGTAAGCGCTCCCCACCGACACCCGAACAGGACGCAGACCTTTGCCAGCGTGGCGTCCGCGTTCGGGGTTCACTTCGAATTCAAATCAGACAAAAATGCTCTATGGGTACCGTCTCGCCCGGAGATCTCGTTACATGGGCGTGACCACACCCGGCGACGGCACAACCGTCTTCCGCGGAACCTTGTTGCTCACCACCGAACCAATCTACCGCCCACTGAGGGTATGCATACAAAAAGGGCTATAGCCCTTAGCTATCATCGCATTTCACGATTCATGGGATGAACAAATACCCATCACCCGGCGATATGGGATCGGTCGCGTGCCGGGTCATAGAGGTGCGACTGCGCACATGAAATGGCCTCCGCCAGCGCCCTTCCCACCATGATCACCGCCGCCTGCCGCAGCCCCGCCGCCGCCACCCGATCCGCGATATCCGCGAGCGTCCCTCGCAGCACGACCTGTTCTGGCTGACTGGCCCGATAAACCACCGCGACCGGGCAGTCGGCCCCATATTCGCCGGACAGTTCCTGCGCGAGCGAACGAATCCGAGTTATAGCCAAATGCAATACCAGAGTCGCCCGGGTCCGAGCGAAGTTGTCCAGCCCCTCCGACTCCGGCATGGCCGTGGACCGGGCCTGCGCCCGCGTCAGCACCACAGACTGCACCAGCTCGGGAACCGTGAGCTCAGCCCCCAGCAACGCCGCGGCCGCCGCGTACGCGGGTACCCCCGGTGTCACATCCCACGCGATTCCCGCCGCATCGAGCCGCCGAGTCTGCTCGGTCAACGCCGAGTACAACGACGGATCCCCCGAACACAGCCGAGCGACATCCTTCCCCTCCCCCACCGCCCGCACACAGTGCCCGATGATCTCGTCGAGATCCAGCCCCTGGGTATCGATCAACTCGGCATCCGGCGCACAGTGCCCCAGCACCTCGGGATCGAGATAGGTCCCCGCATAGAGCACCACCGCGGCCCCGCGCAATAACCCCACCGCCCGCACGGTCAGCAAATCCGCCGCCCCCGGCCCCGCCCCGATGAAGTGCACAGTCATCCCGCGAGTCTATGCAGCGGTCTTCCGACAACTCACTCGGCGAGGCTGAAGGCGGCGGTCACCTTGGTCGGACGCAGACGGACGACGAGTTCGCCGGGGACACCGTTGCGCTTGCCGAATTCTTCGGCTCGGTCTGCCCCCATATAGCGGCCCCCGATGGCGGTGGCGGTCCGGACCAGGTCGTCGAGGTCTTCGGAAGTCTCGGCCACACCCTGCACCTGGACGAATCCGAAAGGCGGCTCCTCGAGGTCGACGCACAGCGCGAGCCGCGGGTCACGAGCGATGGCCTTGCCCTTGGCCGAGGTCTTACCGGTATTGAAGACCAGGTTGTCGCCGTCTACGACGAACCAGATCGGGGTTACCACCGGGCGGCCGTCGCTGGCGGTGAAGGCGAGTTTGCCGGTTCGGGTACCGGCGGAGAGGAATTCGCGCACCTGGGGATCGGAGAGGGAAGCCATGCGGTCCACGGTAGAGAGTGATCGCGGTAATCAGCGCCAACCGGGCGGTGGGGGCGCTCTATCGCTAGCGGCTGTCGTTCATCGATTGTCCAGGTGCAGGAGGGCGACGCGATCGCTGTACTGCGGGATCCGGTTCGGCGGCGGCGGTACGAGCACGTGGCCGGTCAAGGGTGCGGACGTGAGCCGTAATGCGACTGCGGAAGCGGTGGGGATTCATCGGACGCTGGCCGCACACATCTCGACAAGCTGGTCGAAGCGGGGCTGTATCGGAGATCAGTTGCCGAACACCTGGTCTCGCCCGCCGCGCGACTACGGCATGGCGGCAGAGCTTTGGCGCAGGTCGCGGAGGAGGCACGGCTCGATACCGAGTTGTAGGCGGCGGTTCGCAGGCAGGGGCCCGCACCGCGGGCTTTCTCATTGCGCGAGAACTACTCCGCCGAGGACGCCCGGGGAGCGGCACGCCTGACCGCTCAGTGCGCTCGGGGCTCCACCCAGCGTCGCACCGCGTCGATCGTGGTTTCCGGAGAGGTGTTGAAACAGAACCTGATTCCGGGTGAGAGTTCGGTGATCACATTCAGCAGCCGCTCGAAAAGGAGCGTGTGTTCGGGGGCCATGCGCACACCCGCCCCGATCATGGCAACCCGGAAGTCGCCTCCGGCCAGACATTCGCGGACCTTCGCCTCGGCTTCGTCGAGACCGGCGGGAATCAAGCACAGCACTATGTCGAATCCGGCATCGCGGAGCGCGGCATTACCCGCCTCGATACGCGCGGTCAGGGTCTCGGCGTTCTGGCCGGGATATCCACTGAAGTCGACCGCGTTCGGATTCAGGCCGATCGACAGCACGGTGTCGGTCTCGCGCGCACGTTCTTCTCCCATGATGTCCTCCCTTGTCAGCCAAACGAATACCGTCAGCAGCATTGCGGCGGCCACGAGGATTCCCGCGATCCTCACCACGGAACGACGCCCAGCCGGTTGAAGAAGCCACCGGTCGGGCCGTCCGGACCGACCCCGGCCAGTTGAACGATAGCGTCGGTACCCTCGGTCACGGTCTGGGTTCCCGAGTGGTTATTGAGGTCGGTGGCGGTATACCCGGGATCGACCGCATTGACCCGAATACCGTCCAGCGCGTGCGCGTACCGGCTGGTAATCATATTCAACGCCGCCTTCGACGTCGGGTACCCGAGAGCCGGTGGCACCGCATCCTTCCACTGCGGTTCGCTGATGACGGCGATCGAACCCATACCGCTGGACACCATGACGATACGAGGATTGTCGGCGGCGCGCAGTAGCGGCAGGAAGGCGTTCGTCACTCGGATCGGGCCGAAGACATTGGTGTCGAACAGCTCCCGGAGATCGTCTATTCGGGTGTCGGCGGGATGCGCCAGCGGACCGCCGATGGCGGCATTATTGACCAGCACATCCAGTCGATCGACCCGACTCCGGACAAGTTCGGCCGCAGCGGCGACGGATTCGTCGGAGGTCACGTCCAATGGGACGAACTCGACCTCCAACCCCTCCGCCTTCAGTTTCTGGACGGCGGTCGTGCCGCGGTCGATGTCACGCGCGGCCAGGAACACCCGCCAGCCCATGGTCGCGAAGCGGCGCACCGCCTCCAACCCCAGTCCTTTGTTCGCCCCGGTCACGAGGGCTGTTGTCGAAGAAGTCATAGGCGAAGCGTCGCCTGACCATCGCCGCGTCGCCAGGACCGCTCGCCCCTGGGACCGGCGGTACCACCCCGAGTCGCCTCAGCGGAGGCACCATGGATTCATGGATAAAGCCGAACTCGCTGGTGTTCTGCGTAATGCTCGCGCGCGCATCACTCCCGTCGACGTCGGCTTCGCCGCCGGTCCGCGTAGACAGGTACCGGGACTGCGGCGCGAGGAAGTGGCTCAACTGGCCGGGCTGAGTGTGGACTATGTGGTCCGTTTGGAACAGGGGCGCGGCCCCAAACCCTCGACCCAGGTGCTCGGTGCGCTGGCGCGAGCGCTCCGGCTCAGTGACTCCGACCGCGACCTGCTGTTCCGGCTGGCCGGGTCCGAGCCGCCGCAGGCCGGACGGGTGCCAATGCTGGTGCGGTCCAGCGTTTTGCGGCTACTGGATCGGATGTCGGATCTGCCGGTTATGGTGCTTTCGGCCAAATCCGATGTGCTGGCCTGGAATTCGCTGGCGGTCGCCCTGCTCGGCAATTTCTCGAGATGGCCACCCGCGCAGCGCAATCTCATCTGGCAACGCTTTCTCGGTGTCGGCACCGGGCGGCTACGGCTGACACCGGAGGATGACGCGGGATCGGCGGCGGGCTGCGTCGGTGCGCTGCGGACCGCGCAGGCCCGATACCCCGGCGATCCCGACCTCGGCCGTTTGATCACCGAGTTGCGCAGCAACAGCCCACGATTCGAGGAGTTGTGGCGAGAAGGGCGCTCGGGTCAGATCCGAGCCGCCACCAAGACCATCCACCATCCGACCCTGGGCCCGATGACACTCGAGTGCGACGCGCTACAGGTACCGGATTCCGATCAGACCGTGATTGTCTATTCCGCCGCACCCGGCACCCCCGAGGCCACGGCGCTGGACCTGTTACGCGTGACCGGGACCCAGCAGTTCAGCGGGTAGCACGCTCAGATCGCGCCGTGCTCGCGAGCTCGGGCGACCGCGGACGTGCGGGATTTGACACCGAGTTTGGCGTAGATATGCACCAGGTGCGATTTCACCGTCGTCTCGCTGAGGAATAGGCGGCGGCCGATATCGCGGTTGGACAGGCCGTCGGCGACCAGGCGGAGCACCTCGATTTCCCTGGGGCTCAGCGTTGTATCCGGCTTGCGCACGCGGGTCATGAGTTTCGAGGCGACCGAGGGAGACAGCACGCTTTCACCCGCGGCGGCCGACTGTACCGCGGCCAGCAATTCCGACGGCGGGGTGTCCTTCAGGATGTAACCGCAGGCTCCCGCCTCGATCGCACCGAGGATATCGGCATCGGTGTCATAGTTGGTCACCACCAACACATTCGGCGGTTGCGGCAGCGCCCGGACCGCCGCCGTGGCGTCGGCTCCCGACTTCCCGGGGCCGAAGCGCAGATCCATGAGGACCAGATCGACGGGGGTGGTGGCGCAGAAGGCCACGGCCTCATCCGCCGTCGCGACCTCGCCGATCACCTCGATCGCGGAATCGGTCTCGGCCGCACCGGAATCCAGCAGGGCGCGTAGACCCGCCCGGACGATGGCGTGGTCGTCGGCCAGCAGGACCCTGATCATTGCTGATCCTCCAGGGGGAACGAGACGGTGACAGCGGTATGGCCGGGCTCGGATTCCACATTCATGGTGCCGCCCTGCTGCTCCACGCGGCTCCGCATGGCATTGAGACCGAAACTGCCGGAGGGTGATCGGGCGAGCACGGTCGGGGCGATACCGACACCGTCGTCCACCACGTCCAGGTGCACCGCGTCATCGGCGTAGGTCAGGGTAATGCGCATGCGTTCGGCGTGCGCGTGGCGCGCCACATTCGACACCGCGCCCTGGGCGATGCGTACCAGCGCGGCCTCCATGGGCATGGGCAGCCGGTGCGGTTCGCCCTCGACCATCATCTGAGTGTCCAGACTGGGGGTGGCGGCGCGCTGCGCGATGCGGTGCAGGGCCTGGGTCAGGGATTGGCCCTCGAGTGCCGCCGGGGTGAGCTCGGCAATGAGCTGGCGGGTCTCGACGAGGTTGTCGGCGGCGGCTTCGCGAGCCAGCCGAATCTGTTGCAGTGCCGGATGGTCGGGCGCGGCACGCTCGGCGGCATGCAACAGCAGCTGAATGCTGCTGAGCCCCTGGGCGACGGTGTCGTGGATCTCCTGAGCGAGCCGCTCACGCTCGGCGAGTTTGCCCGCGGTGCGTTCGCGTTCGGCGAGAGTCTCACGGGTTTCCAGTAATTCGTCGATCAGCTTCTGTCGTTCGGTGGCCTCGCGGTACAGCGCCGAGTAGCCGAGGCCGATGGCCACCGCCACCGCCGCCGCCAATACCGGCCCGATGACCGCCGCCAGTGAAAATCCGCGATGAATGGCGAATCCGACAATCGATACGACGGTGGCGGCGATTACCGCGACCAGCCCCCAGTAGCGGGGCAGCAGATGCAGATAGAGGAAGAAGAGCCCGAACACCAGGTACACCGAGTCCGGGGCGAGCATCACCAGCCCCAGCCACAGCAGTGTCAACAGCAGCAGCCAGAGGCGCGCCGCGAGGGGTCGGCTCTTGAACAACGCTCCGGCGAAGTAGACGCCCAGGAAGACGCCGCCCAGCACCACGGACGCGGCGGGGTGCACGTGCGACACCACATTCCGCCCCACCAGGACGATCGTCAACACCACCATGAGCGCGTGCAGTCCCAGTTGCAGGGCGGCGAACACGGGAGTCAACGGGGAGCGATGCACGTTGTTAGCTTATGCCCGGCTACCTGGGCGGCATCCATCGAAAGTAGGAATGGCCGCCCCACCGTTCGCTGGTGCGCGTTTCGTTCCGCGGCGCGATGTCCGGTGGGCGTTTCGGGGAGAGAGTGGAGCTATGTTCGTCGCGCTCCGAGATCTGCGAGCCGCTCGCGGTCGTTTTCTGCTCATCACACTGGTCGTCACCATGGTGGCGCTGCTGGTGAGTTTCCTCAGCGGGCTCACCGCCGGTCTGGCGCATCAGAATATCTCCGCCATTCAGGCGCTGCGGACCGATACCGTGGTGTTCGCCGATACCGGCGCCGCACCGTCCTTCGACTCCTCGACCCTGAGCGAGGAACAGGTGCGAACGTGGCAGGCGACCGGCGGCACGGTGGACCCGATCGGAATCAGTCGCACCCGCGCCGCTCGCGATGGCGTCCCGGCCACCCAGGTGGCGTTGTTCGGCGTGGACGGTACGCCCTTCGGCAATCGTGTGGCTACCGGATCGGGGCAGGTGGTGCTGAGCAGCGCCGCCGCCGAAAACCTGGATGCGAAGACCGGTGACAGGGTCACGCTCGGCTCGGACACCTTCACGGTGCGGTCGGTGACCAGCGACGATTGGTACGCCCATACGCCCGTGGTGTGGACGACCCTGCCCGACTGGCAGGCCGTGAATCCCAGGTCCGGCGCGGCCACCATTCTCGCGGTCTCCGGTGTCTCGGACCGTTCGGCCGTCAATGCCGCCGCGCATACGACCACCACCACTTCCGAGGATTCGCTGTCGGCGATGAGTTCCTATCAGGCCGAGAACGGTTCGCTGACCCTGATGACGGTCATGCTGTTCGCCATCTCCGCATTGGTGATCGGAGCCTTCTTCACCGTGTGGACGATTCAGCGCACCGCCGATATCGCCACTCTGAAGGCCCTTGGCGCGACTACCGGTTCGCTGGTGCGCGACGCGCTCGGCCAGGCCCTGGTGGTGCTGCTCATCGGCGTCAGCGTCGGTGTCGGCGGCACCGTGCTGGCGAGCGTATTCATGGGCGACGCACTACCTTTCGTGCTCGGCCCGGGGACAACACTGCTCCCCGCTGTCGCCCTCATCGCCCTCGGTCTACTGGGCGCGGCGTTCGCGCTGCGTTTCCTGGTCACCACCGATCCACTCACCGCCCTCAACCAAGCACGCTGAATGTCTGTTGCCCAGGAGTTTTCGATGACCACCGCTCTCACCGTCGCCGACCTCACCCTCACCTACCCCGATGGCGGCGGCCGCATTACCGCCCTCGACCAGGTGAACCTCGCGGTACGCGGCGGTGAGATCGCCGCCATCACCGGACCTTCCGGCTCCGGAAAGTCGAGCCTGCTGGCCGCAGTCTCGACTCTCATCCGCCCCGACGCGGGCTGCATGCTCCTCGAAACACCCTCCGGCAGCTGGGATCTCGCGGCTTTGTCGCGCCGCGAAGCCGCCGCGCTACGTCGCGACCAGATAGGCATTGTCTTTCAACAGCCCAACCTGGTCCCGGCCCTCACCGCACTGGAACAACTCGAAGCCATGACCCACCTCGGCCAAACCTTCCTCGTCTCTCCCCGCCGATGCCGCGAAACCCGAGCCCACGCAATGGAACTCCTAGCCGCCGTGGGCCTGGCCGACCACCACCACAAACGCCCCGCCCACCTCTCCGGCGGCCAACGTCAACGCGTAAATATCGCCCGCGCCCTCATGAACAACCCCGCCCTCCTGGTCATCGACGAACCCACCAGCGCCCTCGACCAGGAACGCGGCGCGGCGATCATCGACCTGATCCTCCAGGTGGTCCACGACCATCAGGCCGCAACCCTGCTGGTAACCCACGACCACTCCCACCTCCACCAGATGGACGCCGTCTACTCCATGATCGACGGCCGCCTAACCCGCAATGCCGCCTCGCTCGCCGTCGCCTGAGCAATGGTCGTCCCCGATGCCCTGGGCGCGAATAGCGGCATGGACACGGTCGAGAATGATGTGAGGACGGCGGTGGAGCAGGGTCGCACCGACTCGAACTATGCGCCAGCTCAACGACTCCAGGACTGCCAGGCGATCGATGTCCTTCGCGCGTTGACGGGGGTCGGTCCAGTGCTGGGCACCGTCGTACTCGACTGCCACTCGCCATTGCTCCCAGCCCATATCGAGTCGGGCTACGAATACGCCGTAGGAATCACGGACGACCAGTTGCGTTGCAGGAGCCGGCAATCCGTGGTCCACCAGCAGTAGACGGGTGCGGGATTCGGGCGGCGATTCGGCGCCGGCGTCCACCAGCGGGATAAGGTCCGCGAGTCGGCGCATCCCCCTGGTACCCGAATGACTCCGGGCCACCGCCGCAATATCTTGCGCATGGAGGCCTGTTGCGGCGCAGAGGGCGTCGAGTATCGGCAACGCCGCATCTCGCGACAGACGACGGCCGATGTCGAAGGCGGTTCGCGCCGGGTTCGTCACGACGAAACCCTCAATTTCACAGCGCTCTTGCAAGTCGATGTGCGCCTTGACCACGCGTATTCCCCTGGGCTGTCGGCAGTGTCCCAACCGTGCGAGTTCAGCGGGAAGCCGCGAATCCAACCACTTGGTCCCATGTAGGGCAGCAGCGGAATATCCGACCAGCACCCCGGCCCCCTTTGCCCAGTGTGCTGCCGCCCGTGCTATCTCCCTCGCATCCAGCACGTGCCCCCGGCGCACATACACATCCGGGAACACGCGTACGAAGTTGTGCCGCAGCTCCCACCGGGTTACCAACCCTGCCGCCAAGGCCCATGAGCCGGAGAACGGCTCATCCAACACCCCCATAGCCCAATAGCTTCCGCTCTTCGTTCTCACTGCGCTACCGGGGCTGTGGATAACTTTGCTGGGGCGGAATGGGGGGACTGAAAAGCTGTTCTCGGGGCCTACGTAGCCAAGTCGGGAGCGGGCGTGGCGGTTCCAGCCGGGTG
>NZ_BDCE01000021.1 GCF_001613345.1 Nocardia uniformis NBRC 13702
AGCCGATCTCGACCCAGGCCAGCTCTCCGACGCGGGGTTCCTGCACGGCATCGCCTACGTCACCTTCCAAGAGCTCGCCACCCGCCTCAGCCACCGCAACACCGGCAAGGTCTGCCACGACCCGATCGCCGAAACCATGCTCCAGCGCATCGCCACCGACGAGAACCTCCACATGATCTTCTACCGCAACATCTGCGCCGCCGCCCTGGACGTAGCCCCCGACCAGACCCTCCGAGCGATCACCACTACCCTGATGAACTTCCAGATGCCCGGCGCTGGCACCCCAAACTTCCTCCGCCATGGCGCCCTGATGGCCAAGAACGGCATCTACGACATGCGCCAACACCTGGAAGACGTAATGAAGCCCATCCTGCGCACCTGGAAGATCTTCGAACGCACCGACTTCACGGCCGAGGGCGAGCAGACCCGGGAAGAACTCGGTGCGTTCCTGACGAAGTACGAACAGGACACGATCAAATTCGAGGAGCGGCGTGACCGCCTAGCCGCCCGCGAGGTCGCCAGACGCGGACCATCAACACTGCTGAGCTAAATTCGAGGCGTCGCCAACAACCCGACCGATCCCGGAATATGCGGACGTTTCGAGATTCGTACGCAGTCCAGCCGAGCGCCCGCTTCACCTCAGAGAAGTTCGCTCGGCGGGGATGGGATTCGGCTCCTCGGATTCGAACGGGAACATGGTGCCACTCAGGTACTCGGTCGCTGTCTGTTTTCGCGGACATGGCGGCTCACACGGTGCATGGATCTTGAGAACGCCCTCGGCACGCTTGCGATCGAGAGGATAGATAGATCCCCTCTCGCAGTCATCGTGAACCCAGGTACTACCGGCTTCCGGCGACATGATTTGTCCCTTTCGTAGCTCTGTCGGTTCGAATTGATAGAGGAACAAACAGATTCGCTTACGAGCGCGGGACGCCATCACCTCCCCGCAGGACTTCACCGGACGTCCAGAGACATCTAAACTCGTCCCTAGGTGCCCTTCTCGGGAGGCAGTGCAATATGGCGAATGAACGACTTCGAAGCGCACTGCTGCACAACGGGCTCACGCCACAGTCGGTGGCCACCGCACTCGGAGTCGACGCCAAGACCGTCGAACGGTGGATCACCAAGGAGCGGGTCCCGTATCCGAAACACCGCTACGCCTTGGCAGCGCTGCTGCACAAGTCGCAGGATCATCTCTGGCCGGACGTAGCGCCTCGCCGGCAGTTCGCCGATGTGGAAGCGGTGTTTCCTACGCGCGCCGAGTTCATCCAGGCCATGCCGCCTCGGGAACTCTTCCGAGGCGCTGCCACCATCGACATGGTCGGGTTGTCGTTGAACCTGCTCTGTCAGCAGTATTCGGACAGCGACATATTGAAATCGGTCGCATCCGGCACCACGCTGCGATGCCTTTTCCTGGACCCCGCCGGCAAACACATCCTCGATCGCGAGCAGGAGGAGAGCCACGATCCCGGCGTTCTGAGCAACTTGACCGGCATCAACATCGGTTCACTCGCGCGGGTGCGGAACAAGATTCCCGCTCACAGCACCGGCTCCATAGCGATCCGAACCTACGATGAGCCGCTCAGGTTCAATATCACAGTCGTCGACAGGAAAACCTGCGTCATCCAGCCGTACTTGCCCAGCGCGAGAGGCGTCGAATCTCCGACATTCGTCGCCCGCCGCAACGATCAGCCGGGTCTCTTCGATACGTTCTCTCAGGTCTTCGAGTCCATGTGGGCGACTGGAAAGGAGGTTGTCGCGCAATGACCGCCGATGGGACCGCGCTGCTCGATATCGCTCGGCAAGCCATTGCTATTGGCGGCGACCTCCTGAAGAACACACGACCGGGTCAGGTCGAGCGAAAGGGGGATCGAGACTTCGTCACAGATCTCGACCTCCGGATCCAGGACGAGATTCGCCGCTATCTGGCGGACGCCGCGCCGGAGATCGAGTTTCTGAGCGAAGAAGTCAACGGTCCACAGCCTGATCCTGAGACGGCCGACGCAATGTGGGTACTCGACCCCATCGACGGCACCTCGAACTTCATTCACGGGATACCACTTTCGGCCGTTTCGCTCGCGCTCGTGCAAGGTGGCGCAGCTACGGTCGGGGTGATCCTCGCGCCGTTCCTCGGGCTGGAGTACTTCGCCATCGCCGGGCGTGGCGCGTACTCGAATGGCCACCGGATGGCCGCCAGCCAATCGGAAACACTGGAGAAATCCATTGTCTCTCTGGGTGATTACGCCGTCGGTGCCAACGCCGACCGCAAGAACCAACGCCGCGTCGCGCTGACAACAGCTCTCGCCTCGTCCGTCGAACGGGTTCGTATGTTCGGTTCGGCCGCCCTGGACCTCGTGTGGGTCGCCGAGGGCAGAACCGACGCGTGCGTCATCCTGGCCAACAAGCCCTGGGACACCGCGGCGGGAGTGCTGATCGCACGCGAAAGCGGTGCGCGGGTCACCGATTCCGCAGGAAACTCCCATTCTTTCGCCTCGGCTGACACTGTCGCCGCAGCGCCATCCATCGCAGACGAGCTACTCACGCTCATCGACGACATCGGCTGACAGCCCACGCCTCACCTGAGCGCGGTGGCGCTGGCGATTCGATCGGCGAGATCGGTGCAATCGATCGGTCGTGTCGTATCGACGATTACAGTGGGAGTGAGTCCGAGGGGCGCGGCCTGTTCGGCCCATACTCTCCAGTCTGCAACGAGGTGGTGCTGGTCTTGGAAGAGCGGGGCGCGGCGCCTGGCCCTGTAGCGGGCTTTTGCTACTTCTGGTGGGACGTCGCACCAGATCTCGACGGCACGGTCGGGTTGAATCTGCTTGATTCCGGCCTCGGCGAAATGTAGGTCGCGGGGTTTGAACCACCACGAGTCGATGACGACGGGCAGGGGTGTCGCTCGAGCCAGCGCCCAGATCGCCTCCATCGCGACCGCCCCGAGATCGGGGATGGTTTCGGCATTGTCGAGGCAGCTCGCCAGGGCTTCCTTGAAGATGTCCTTGGACAGGAACTGGGCACCCAGCGTGTCCGCCAGTGCTCGACCCAGGGTCGACTTGCCGGAGGCGGGCAGTCCGTTGATCAGCACCAGGAGTTTGTCCACCGGGTCATCCTGGCAGCGGTGAACCAGAGCGTGGGCTGGCTCGTATAACCCGCACAGAGAACTCATCACGGAGGTCGACGCGTGCGTGTGAACCGACAGACTGCGGATCTGTCCGGGTATCCGGATTTGGTGGTGATCTACCTCGGGATGCGGGTGCGGAAACCGCGCGGGGTGTTGCGGCTGTTGGGGGTGGGGCCGAAGCTTTACAGTTCGCATCGGGATCGGCCCGATGGGCTGTTGTCGCATGAGGACATTGTGTGGTCGCTGTTTCCGCCGCACTGGGGGGCTCGGCAGTATTGGCGGGATTTGGAGAGCCTCGAGAAGTGGACGCGGTCGGATCCGCATCGGCAGTGGTGGCAGGGGTTCCTCAAGGACTCCGGGGGGACGGGGTTCTGGCATGAGGCGTATTTCGCTCGGGGTGGGTTCGATTCGGTGTACGACGATATGAGTCCGGCTACGGGGCTGGCCCGGTTCGCGCCCACGGTGACCGCGCGGGGGCGGATGTTCTCGACCCGGGGGCGGGTGCGCGGTGCCGAACCCACGGTGGCGCCGGTGGTCGACGAGGAGACCTACTACCGGAGCTGACGCTGCCGCACCCGGGTCGCCGACCGCGCACACCGGGCTCCGGCCCGAAATCGGTGCGGTGCGCGAACATCGGGCAACAGACACGGGTCATGCGGATGAACATCCTGGTCAAAGGGTGTGATTCGGTCACGGATGCATATCGGGCGGGGCCGGCGCGGCCTACCCTTCGCACCATGCACGTCCTGTACGTCTGCTCCGGAAATGTGTGTCGGTCCGTCATCGCCGAGCGACTCACCCTGGCCATTGCCGCCGAACACTCACTACCGGATCTCACCGCGGAGAGCGCGGGAGTGCGGGCGCTGGTCGGGTTTCCCGTCGCACCGCTCGCCGCCCAGGCCATCGAGGGACTCGGCGCGGAAGCGGGCGAGTTCAAGGCCCGCAGGCTGAAACCGGAGATGGTGCGCCACGCCGACCTCATCCTCACCATGACCGAGCAGATTCGGGAAAAAGTGCGCGAGATCGAACCCTCCGCCGCGGCACACACTTTCACCCTCCTCGAAGCGCACCGGATCGCGAGGGTCAGTGGGGCGCGCACCGTCGCCGGCCTGAATCAGGCCCGGCACGATCTGGCACTGGTCGGGCGGGAGAATATCTCCGATCCGGTCGGACTGTCCGCACAGGCCTATTGCGAAGTCGGCGACCGGATTGCCGAGGCCCTGATACCGCTCCTGCTGGCCCTGCACGCGCATCAGCATCCGCAGGCCACCATCCACCCTCGAAACGCCGCCGATGACGCCGGTGGATCCCGACCGACCCTGCTGGTCCTGCCGGGCGGGCGCGACGCCGAACCCGCCGAAACCCCTACACAGCCCGACAAACCGGAGAAGCCAGGTGCGGATTCCGGCCAGCGGGTTGCGTTGTCGGGTCGCTAGGGCGCAAACTCACAATCGAATACCGCGTGTCAATGGACCTGTCTGCCGTAAACGTCCGGTAAGGCACTAGACTCCGGCGGGTACTTCACCGTGTTAGACACTCCGAACAGGACTGAACGACATGCCGAAACGCATTTCGGATGTTTCGCTCCATGTTTACGTGACACCGCAGACGCTCGACCGTGTGGTGGGCATCGTCTGCCGGGTGGTGGACGAACATGTGGCCGATCGCGATCTGTTCGCCTGGCGGTTCACGCTACCGGTGGAGGGTGATGACCCCACCCACACGGTGCTCGAAACCCAGTGGCGGCTGGACCATCCCGATATAGAGCCGGAGAATCGGCGCACCTACGAGATCGCGCTCAGCCTGGTAGGCGATTCGCGGTTGCTGACCAAGGCGGCGATCGATCGCCTGGAGCAGCGACTGGTGCTGAACCTGTCGGCCGACCAGCCCTTCCCCTACGTGATCCGCGCCCTCCAGCGCGAGGACTTCGATCTCGAAGAGAACCGCGAACGCATCTGACGGGTGCGCACTCCCGCCGAGCCCTGGCCGCGCCGATGCGACAGGGCCCCGGCGCGATCGCCGAGGCCCTGTCGTTCGTATCGAATGCGTGACTACCGCTTCGGAAAGTGGCGGATCACGCCTTCCTGCACCGTCGTCGCGAGCAATTCTCCACCGCGCGAGTAGAAGGTCCCGCGCGCCAAACCGCGGGATCCAGCGGCGACCGGGGACTCGGTCGCGTACAGCGCCCACTCGTCGAAGCGGAACGGCCGGTGGAACCAGATCGAATGGTTCACCGTCGCCGCGATGATCCGATCCAGCCCCCACGACAGCCCGTGCGTGGTGATGATCGAATCCAAAACCGTGGTGTCGGACGAATAGGCCAGCGCCGCAACGTGAATCATCGGATCGTCGGGCAGCGTGCCATCGGTGCGCATCCATACCCGATTGTGGTTGAGCTTCTCCCCCGTGCCCTTGAGAATCCAGGCGGGGTCGTTGGTGTAGCGCATATCGATGGGATGCGGTGCGTTGACGAACATTTCGAGACGGTCCTCGAGACCGGCGAAGGATTCCTCGACGCGCGGCAGGTCGTCCGGGTCCGGTACCTCCGGCTGCGCCGTGGCATGTTCGAGGCCCTTGCCCCAGTCCTGGAACGCGGCCAGCATGACGAACAGTTCCTGATCGTCCTGGTACGCCGTCACCGTGCGATTGGCGAAGGCCCGTCCGTCGCGATGGCGGTCCACCCGATATTCGATCGGCTTCTTCGGATCACCACCGCGCACGAAGTGCGCGTTGACGCAATGCACCGGGCGGCCCGGACCGACAGTGCGGCCCGCGGCGATAATCGCCTGCGAGACCAACTGCCCACCGAAGGTGCGACTCCACACCTTCTCCGGGTGCTGGCCGATGAAGAGATCCGGACCGGCTTCCTCCAGGTCCAGTAGCTCCAACAGCACCTGCAGGTCGGCCGCGCGCGATAACGCGCCCGGCTCTTCTACCGCCTCGCCCAGCGATGCGCTCATCCTCAGTGGTCCTCCTCGCCGATCCGGTGTACGTGCACCATATTGGTCGAGCCCACAGTTCCCGGCGGCGACCCGGCCACGATGACCACGAGATCGCCCTTCTGGTATCGGCCGATGGACAGCAGCGCGTTATCGACCTGAATGATCATCTCATCGGTATCGGCGACGCGCGGAACGATGAAAGTCTCGGTGCCCCAGGTCAATGCGAGCTGGCTGCGGATCTCCGGCTGCGGCGTGAACGCCAGCAGCGGCAGCGGGGTGTGCAGGCGGGCGAGGCGGCGCACCGTATCGCCGGACTGCGTAAACGCCACGAGGGCCTTGGCATTGAGTCGCTCGCCGATATCGCGGGCGGCGTAGGAGATGACACCGCGCTTGGTGCGGGGCACGTGGGTCAGTGGCGGCACCCGAGTGGAGGTCTCGCCCTCGACGGCGTGCACGATGCGGGCCATGGTGCGCACGGCCTCGATCGGGTAGTCGCCGACGGAGGTCTCACCCGACAGCATGACCGCGTCCGCGCCGTCGAGCACCGCATTGGCGACATCGGAGGCCTCGGCGCGGGTGGGCCGGGAGTTGGTGATCATCGACTCCAGCATCTGGGTCGCCACGATCACCGGCTTGGCGTTCTCGCGCGCCATCTGAATGGCCCGCTTCTGCACCAGCGGCACCTGCTCGAGGGGCAGCTCCACACCGAGGTCACCGCGCGCCACCATGATGGCGTCGAAGGCCAGCACAATGGCCTCCAGATTATCGATGGCCTCCGGCTTTTCGAGCTTGCCGATAATCGGCACCCGCCGGCCGACCCGGTCCATGATGTCGTGCACCAGCTCGACATCCGCCGGCGATCGCACGAACGACAGCGCGATGAAATCGACGCCGAGCTGCAGAGCGAATTCGAGGTCCTCGATGTCCTTCTCGGACAGTGCCGGCACGGAGACATCCATACCGGGCAGCGAGACGCCCTTGTTATTGGAAATGGGGCCGCCCTCGGTCACCCGGCAAACCACGTCATTGCCTTCGACGTGGTCCACGGTGAGACCGATCTTGCCGTCATCGACCAGCAGGCGGTCGCCGGCCTTGGCGTCCTGCGCGAGCTCCCGGTAGGTGGTGGAGACGCGGTCATGGGTACCGACAATGTCATCGACGGTGATGCGGACGATCTCGCCGGTGGCCCAGAACGTCTTACCATCGCCCTCGAAACGACCGAGACGAATCTTCGGTCCCTGCAAATCGGCGAGAATACCTACCGCGCGGCCGAGATCATCGCTGGCCTGACGCACCTTCTTGTAGTTTTCGGCGTGATCGGAATGTTCGCCGTGGCTGAAGTTCAGCCGGGCCACATCCATGCCGCTCTCGACGAGTTCACGAATTTTTTCCTCGGACGACACCGCAGGTCCGAGCGTGCACACAATCTTCGTCCGTCGCATCACAACGTCAACCCTAGTCCTGCCAAATGGGTCCTGCTCACCGGGCACACCGCAACAGTGCGGGGCGGATCGGTGAACGCCGAGGGTGCGGTATTCGGTACTTGGAGGAACGCCCAGCTACCGGTCAGCGCGCGACATGACGTGCTAGACGAGTCTCCAGCCGGGTCTGCCCGAAACCGAGGATCAGACAGATGATCCAGTAGTAGATCGCGGCGACGCCGTAGAGGGCGAAGAAGTCGAAAGTGGGGGCCGCGGCCAATTGCGCGGTGCGCAATAGCTCGGTCACCAGAATGGTCGACGCGAGCGAGGTGTCCTTCACCAACGAGATGAGCGTGTTGGACAGCGACGGCACCGCGATCCGCGCGGCCTGCGGCAGAATAATCAGCCGCAGCACCTGCGCGTAGCTCATACCGACCGCGTACGAGGCCTCCCACTGCCCGTGCGCCACCGACATGATCGCCCCGCGGATCACCTCCGCCGCGTAGCCGCCCACATTCAGGCTGAAGGCGATGACCGCCGCCGGGAACGGGTCGATCACCACGCCGAATTGCGGCAGCGCGTAGAACACGATGAACAGCTGCACCAGCAGTGGTGTCCCGCGAATAATCGAAATGTAGAACCTGGCCGCCGCGGACAGCGGCCAGATCGACGACATTCGAGCCAGCGCCACGAACAGGGCGATAACCAGCCCGATCGCGAAGCTGACAGCGGTCAGCGGCAGCGTCATCTCGACCGTCGCCTCCAGCATGGGCCAGAGGTTGTGCCGGATGAGTTCCCAGGTAGCGGAATCCATCCGGGATTACTGGGAGACGTCTACGCCGAAGTACTTCTCGGAGATCTTGGCCAGGGTGCCGTCGGCGCGCAACTCCTCCAGGGCCTTGTTCACCTGATCGACGAGCTCCTGGGAATCCTTGCGGGCGGCGAAGACCTGATTGCTGGTCTCACCGGTCTTGCCGGTGATCTTCACGTCGGTCGCACCGTGCTGCTTGGTGTACTCGGCGACGGCCAGGCTGTCATTGACGGTGGCGTCCACGCGGCCGTTCTTGAGCAGCTGGATGGCCTGCACGAAGCCCTCCACGCCCTCGACCCGGCAACCCGCCTCGGTGGCGACCTTGGACCAGTTGCTGGTGGTCGACTGTGCGCAGACCTTGCCATCGAGGTTGGCGAGCGAGGTGATACCGGTGTTGTCGGCGCGGCTGACGATTACACCCTCGGAGACGGTGTACGGCTCCGACAGCGAATACTTCTCGGCGCGTTCAGGACTCGCGGTCACCTGGTTGGCGACAAGATCGAAGCGCTTGGATTCCAGACCCGCGAAGATGGCGTCCCACGGGGTCTGCACGAATTCCACCGTGCGCCCCATCTTGTCGGCGACCGCCGTGATGACCTCCACGTCGTAGCCGGTGAGACGACCGTCCTGCTGATAACTGAACGGCGAATAGGTGCCCTCGGTGCCGACCTTCAGGACATTCGGGTCATCGCCGCTGCCGCAGGCGGTGAGCCCCGCGGTGGCGGCGGCAATGGCGAGCACGGCGGCGAACAGCTTACGACGCACGGTGTACCTCTCCTCGAGCGCGGACTGGCCACGCGACAAACAACCGACACAGAGTACGCCGGAACCGGACCGAACGGGACGTCAACCATCGCGATGCGCGCAAACCTCGCGCGAATATCTCCGTGATGATAAAGCGGCGGGCACCATCGTGTTCGATGGTGCCCGCCGAAATTCTCACGTGTCCCGCAACGGGTGCGGTATCACTCGCGCAGGGGCCGGCCGTACAGGTCCGGCACCTTGCCCATCAGGATGAGGATGCCGTCGATCAGACCCCAGATGGGTCCGGCGATACCGCAGGTGACCACGGTGACCACGATCTGCCAGATGGCGATCTGGTTGTAGCCCAGGTAGAACCGGCCGACGCCGAAGCCACCGACGAAGATCTGCAGCAGACCGGCCACGAGCTTCTGCTTGTCCGAGAACGGCGCACCGTAGATATCGCGGCCGTACGGTGCTTCCGGATCCACGCCCGGGGCGAACGGGCCGGGGTAGCCGCCGGGCTGGCCGTAGGCGGGGGGCTGACCGTACTGCGGCTGGGCGAACTGCGGCTGGCCGTAGGGCTGCTGCTGTTGCGCGTACGGATCGGACGGCTGCGCGTACGGATCGGCCCCCTTGCCGAGATTCGGCCCGGTGCCCGGCGCGCCGTATTGCGGCCCGCTGGGTCCGGGCTGCTGCTGATAGGGGTCGGTCACGGATTCCTCCTCATTCGAGCACGGTCTCAGGACTTATTCTCGTCCGTACCGGTGGTTTTCGTCTCGGCGGACCCTTCGGACCCCTCGGACGACGTATCGGACGCGGTCGGCTCGGTACCGGATGCCGACCCGCTGGCTGCTGAGGAGTTATCGTCGGCCGTCTCGGATTCGTTGACAGCGGAGGCTGATTCGGTGGTGTCCGTGCCGGTCTCGGCGGTCTCGGCGGCATCGACGGCCACGGTGGCTCCAGCAGCCGACGCCGCGCCGTAGGCCCGCAGCTTCGACAGCTCCCACGGCCACGGCCGACTCAGCCCCGCCTGCAACTGTTCCGCCGTCTCGCGCCCCTTGGTCGCGAAGACGAAATACGCGACGGCACCGAGGAAGACGATGGCGGAGGTGAAGGAGTTGATGCGGATACCCGCGAGATGGGTGGCCTCGTCATCGCGCAACAGCTCGACCCAGAACCGGCCGAAGCAGTAGATGGCGACATACAGCGAGAACAGGCGACCGTGTCCGATACGGAATTTCTTGTCCAGGTACAGCAGTGCGGCCACGCCGAGCACGTTCCACACCAGCTCGTAGAGGAAGGTGGGCTGTACGACCTTCTCCACCACGCCGGTGGAGACGCCGTTCATCATGTCGAGCTGGCCGTTGTCGTCGAAGCGCAGGTAGATCTCCAGCCCCCACGGCACATCGGTTTCGCGGCCGTAGAGCTCCTGGTTGAAGTAGTTGCCGAGCCGACCGATCGCCTGGGCGAGCAGAATTCCCGGCGCGATCGCGTCACCGAAGGCGGGCAAGGGAATTCGGTAGATCCGGCAGCCGATCCACGCGCCGACACCGCCGAGCAGTACCGCACCCCAGATACCGAGGCCGCCCTGCCAGATCTTGAAGGCGTCCAGCGGGTGGCCGCCCTCGCCGAAGTACTTCTGGTAGTCGGTGGCCACGTGATAGAGCCGCCCGCCGATGAGCCCGAAGGGCACCGCGAACATGGCCACGTCGAGGACCATCCCGGCCTGCCCCCCACGCTCCTGCCACCGCTTCTCGCCCCACCAGATGGCGACGACGATGCCGATGATGATGCACAACGCGTACGCGCGCAGCGGGAACGGGCCGATCTCCCAGACCCCGCGCGGCGGGGAGGGGAGGTAGGCCAGGAGGTTCGCGCCGGTGCTGTCAGCCAGGGCTCGATAGGTCACGGCCCCACCGTAGCGGAATCGGGTCCAGCCGCACGGAGGCCGGTCGGCGACACGACATTCACCGCGCCGCAGGAAACCATCCGTACGGGTAACCGACACCGACCCGTCATTCCGGCGTGCCGGACATCGCCCCAGCCCATTCCGGCATGCCAGACAACGCCCCGGCCATTCCGGCATGCCAGACAACGCCCCGGCCATTCCGACATGCCAGACAACACCCAGCCCATTCCGACATGCCAGACAACGCCCCGGCCATTCGGGCGGGCCAGACGTCGCCCCGTCATTCCGGCGTGCTTGTGGCCGGAATCCACCGAACTAGGTTGTGGCACTCACGGTTTGTGCATCCCGGCCAAAGCACGCCGGGATGACGAGCGGCCAGCACACAAGACCAACGAGCACAGCGCACGGGATTCGAGCACACGGGCGACGAGCTCAGTGAGGGAATTCGATCAGCACGTCGGCGGCGACCGAGCCGCACCGGTAGCCGAACAGGCCGGTGCACACCGCCGCGGTACCGGGCTGTCCTCTACTGCGCTATCGCCCTGCGACGTCCTTAAGGGGCGACGGTCGCCGATCGCACGCCCTGCGCCAATTCCGCCGTCAGCGTCCGCACCGCGTCCAGGCCCTCGGCCGCCGCGCTCACCAGTGCCGAGCCGACAATGACACCGTCTGCGTAGGAGGCGATTTCGGCGGCCTGCGCACCGCTGCGCACCCCCAGGCCGACGCCGATCGGAATATCGGAGTGGGCGCGAATGCGGGCACACAGTGCCGGAGCCATCGACGACACCGCGTCACGCGCACCGGTGACACCCATGGTCGACGCCGCGTACACGAACCCCCGCGAGGCTTCGAGGGTTTTGACCAGTCGCTCCTCGGTGGAGGACGGCGCGACCAGGAAGATGCGATCCAGATTGTGGGTCGACGACGCGATGAACCAGTCGTCGGCCTCCTCCGGAATCAGGTTCGGGGTGATCAGCCCGAGGCCGCCGGCCGCCGAGAGATCGCGGGAGAAGGCGTCGACGCCGTACTTGAGCACCGGATTCCAGTAGGCCATGACGACGGCCTTGCCACCGGCCTTGCTGATCGCCTCGACAACCTTGAAGACATCGCGCACCCGCACCCCGCCGCGCAGCGCCTGCTCGGCGGCGACCTGAATGGTGGGTCCGTCCATGACCGGGTCGGAGTAGGCGACGCCGACTTCGATAATGTCGCAACCGGATTCGACCATGGCCGTGCACACATCGATCGAGCCCTGCAGATCGGGGTATCCGGCGGGCAGGTAGCCGATCAGTGCGGCGCGGTTCTCCTCGCGGCAGGCCGCGAAGGTATTGGCGAGATTGGACTGCTGGCTCACTGCCCGTCCTCCGGCTTGTCGAGCAGCCCGAACCAGCGGGCGGCGGTATCCATATCCTTATCGCCGCGACCGGACAGGTTCACGAGAATGACCGCGCCCTCGCCCATTTCCTTACCGAGCTCGAGCGCACCGGCGACCGCGTGCGCGGATTCGATGGCCGGGATGATGCCCTCGGCCCGCGAGAGCAGCAGCAGCGCGTCCATCGCCTCGGTATCGGTGACGGGCCGGTACTCGGCGCGGCCGATGTCCTTGAGGTAGGCATGCTCCGGACCGACGCCCGGGTAGTCCAAACCCGCGGAGATGGAATGGGATTCGATGGTCTGCCCATCCTCGTCCTGCAGCAGGTACGAGTACGCGCCCTGGAACGCCCCGGGGGTGCCGCCGGTGAAAGTCGCTGCGTGACGACCGGTTTCGACACCATCACCCGCGGCCTCGAAGCCGACGAGCCGAACGCCCGCGTCGTCGATGAAGGAGTGGAAGATGCCGATCGCATTGGAACCGCCACCGACACAGGCGGTCACGGCGTCCGGGAGCCGACCGGTGAGGGTCCGCACCTGCTCGCGCGCCTCCATACCGATAATGCGCTGGAAATCGCGCACCATCATCGGGAAGGGATGCGGTCCGGCGGCGGTGCCGAAGCAGTAGTAGGTCTCGTCGGCATTGGTGACCCAGTCGCGCAGCGCCTCGTTGATGGCGTCCTTGAGCGTCTGCGAACCGGTGGTCACGCTGACCACCTCGGCGCCGAGCAGCCGCATCCGGGCCACATTCAGCGCCTGGCGGGCGGTATCGACCGCGCCCATGTAGACGATGCACTCGAGGCCGAGCAGGGCGCACGCGGTGGCGGTGGCGACGCCGTGCTGGCCCGCTCCGGTCTCCGCGATAATGCGCGACTTGCCCATGCGCTTGGCGAGCAGCGCCTGCCCCAGCACATTGTTGATTTTGTGAGATCCGGTGTGGTTCAGGTCTTCCCGCTTCAGCAGGATGCGCGCGCCACCGGCGTGCTGCGCCAGCTTGGTGGCTTCGAAGACCGGCGACGGGCGGCCGGTGTAGTCGCGCTGCAGCCGGTCCAGCTCGCCCAGGAAGTTCGGATCGACCCGCACCTTCTCGTATTCGGCGGTGACCTCTTCGATGACGGCCATCAGTGCCTCGGGCACATGGCGTCCGCCGTAGACGCCGAAGTGGCCGCCCAGATCGGGTTCATGCGCGCTCTTGTGCGCGACACCCTCGCTGGCCTGCGGAAAAGTCTTCTCAGTCGGTGTCATCTGTCCACTCACCGGCCCCGGCGTACCGGCTTCGGGCAGGACGGATGGGTTCCGGCGGTCACCAGCTCGGCCACCGCGGCACGCGGGTCACCGCTGGTCACCAGGCCTTCACCGACGAGCACCGCGTCGGCGCCCGCACCGGCGTAGGCCAGCAGGTCGGCGGTGCCGCGAATACCGGATTCGGCCACCCGGATCACTTCACTGGGCAGGCCAGGAGCGATACGTGCGAATACGTCCCGATCCACCTCGAGGGTTTTGAGGTTGCGGGCGTTCACACCGATCACGGTGGCACCGGCCAGGAGGGCGCGATCGGCCTCCTCCTCGGTGTGCACCTCGACGAGGGCGGTCATACCGAGCGATTCGGTGCGGTCGATGAGCGAGGACAGCACATCCTGCTCGAGCGCCGCCACGATCAGCAGAATGACATCCGCGCCATGGGCACGGGCCTCGTGGATCTGGTACGGGCCGACAATGAAGTCCTTGCGGAGCACCGGGATGTCCACGGCCGCGCGCACGGCGTCGAGATCGGCGAGGGAGCCGTTGAAGCGGCGCTGCTCGGTCAGCACGCTGATAATGCGCGCGCCGCCGTCCTCGTAGGCACGGGCCAGCACAGCCGGGTCCGGAATGGTCGCGAGATTGCCCTTGGAGGGGCTGGCGCGCTTGACCTCGGCGATAACGCCGATACCGTCTTCGTGCAGCGCGGCCTTGGCGTCACGCGGGGAAACGGCGGCCGCGGCGGCTTTCTTGATGGCCTGGAAGTCCAGGAGGGCTTCCCGTGCGGCCACATCCGCGCGGACCCCGTCGAGAATCGAGTCGAGTACCGTCATCTGGCTCGAATCCTTTCTGGGGAGACGGACTTGCTGCCTGAGAATCCCCCCAGGCGCTGTCTCACCGATGCTGATAAAGAGTAAATGGCTATCTCCGCGTCCTTGACAGCGGGGGCGGAACCGGGACCGGGTACGGTCCGCTCCGCTGTTCACCGGGCCTCGTCGCCCGCATTTCTGATTTCTGGATCATTGTGTGCGGCAGGAATATTGGTCTCGTCCACGGTGGGGTCGTCACCCGCGTCGAGCGCGTCCCACAACACCCGCCCCGAAAGCTGTTCGCCAGTGGCGGGTTGTGACCCGGATTCCGTGGCACGCTGCTGCGCTACCTCCGCGGTGGCGGCGGCACGACGGACGGCCGGATTGTCGTACTTTCCCGACATTCGAGCGGAGCCCTGCGGCATCCGGACCAGCAGCAGACCCGCGACGAATGCGGCAACCGCGCCGACCAGAGCCACCACCGCGGGCAGCGTCGCGGTCTGCGCGCTCACTACATGTTCCCAGTCCCGCAATTCGGCCAGGCGCCCGGCCCGCTCCGCGGTATTGCCCTGCCCTCTGAGCAGGGCATATTCCGGTACCGCCGCGACGGCGGCGAGCACCGCCACCACCACGCCGACCACGCGCCGCGGCCAGCCGTGGGTGGCGAATACGGCCGCGATGGTGGCCACGAGCGCCAGCGCGAGGGGGGTCAGGGCCCCGAACCAGGTGCCGCCGTTGAGGTCCAGACCACGGGGGGCGCCGAGTTCACTGCTGACCTCGATGGTCACCCAGGTCATTCGCGAGGCCACCCAGAGCAAACCGGCGGAGACAGCCAACAGCAACACCGCCGCAAACGGCTTCGGCCGCTTCGGCACCGTATCGGCTTGGGCCGCTTGCGCATCGGCAGCGGCCGCGGCCTCGATCTCGGCGCGGATCGCGGGATCCACCGAACCCGAGGGGGTTTCGTCGACACCGCTCGAATCAGGCTGGGACGCGCCGGGATCCGGCGTGGACGCACCGGTGCGGCTCATTGCGTGCCACCATTTCCGTCCGGACGGAAGGCGCGCACGGTTTGCGCCGCCGCCACGGCCTTGAGCACCGCCATGGCCTTGTTGCGGGATTCGAGGTCCTCGTAGTCCGGTTCGGAATCGGCAACCACGCCCGCACCCGCCTGGACGTAGGCGGTGCCGTTCTTGAGCAGGGCCGTGCGGATACAGATGGCGGTATCGGCGTCACCGGCGAAGTCGAGGTAGCCGACTACGCCACCGTAGATACCGCGGCGGGTGGTCTCGAGTTCCTCGATGAGTTCCATGGCGCGCACCTTGGGCGCTCCGGAGAGGGTGCCCGCCGGGAAGCACGCCTGCACGGCATCGAGGGCGATCTTGCCGGGAGCCAGCCGACCGGAGACCGTGGAGACCAGGTGCATGACGTGGCTGTAGCGCTCGATATGGCGGTATTCGGTGACGCGCACGGTGCCGGGTTGACAGACCCGGCCGATATCGTTGCGGCCGAGATCCACCAGCATGAGGTGTTCGGCGTTCTCCTTCTCGTCTGCGAGGAGATCCTTTTCGAGCAGCAGGTCGTCCTCCTCGGTGGCCCCGCGCCAGCGGGTACCCGCGATCGGATGCGTGGTGGCCACGCCCTCCTTCACGGTGACCAGGGATTCCGGGCTGGAGCCGACAATCGAGAACGCGGTGCCGCCGGAGCCGTCCGGAATGTGCATGAGGTACATGTACGGGCTCGGGTTGGAGGCGCGCAGCATGCGGTAGACGTCGAGGGCATTGCCGCCGTACTCCATTTCGAAGCGCTGCGACAGCACCACCTGGAAGGCCTCGCCCGCCTCGATCTCCTTGATCAGGCGGCGCACGCCCGCACCGAATTCCGCGGAGGTGCGCTGGCGGCGGAATTCCGGTTCGGGGCGATCGAAGACCGAGACGGTGGAGTCGGCGGGCGCGGCCAGGGCGAGGGTCATGCGGTCCAGGCGGGCCACGGCGTCGTCGTATGCCTCGTCGACCCGGTCATCGGTGCCGTTCCAGTTGACGGCATTGGCGATGAGCGTGATCGCACCCTCGTGGTGGTCGAAGGCGGCGAGGTCGGTGGCGAGCAGCAGCACCATTTCCGGCAATTCGAGGTCGTCGGCGGCGAGTACCGGCAGCCGCTCCATCCGCCGCACCGCGTCATAGCCGAGGTAGCCGACGAGGCCGCCGGTGAGCGGGGGCAGACCGGGCAGTCGCTCGGTCTGCAACAGCTGCAGGGTTTCGCGCAGCGCGGCGAGGGGTTCACCACCGGCCGGGGCGTCGGCCGGAACCTGCCCGAGCCAGGTCGCCTGACCGTTGTCGACGGTGAGCGCGGTGGGACTGCCCGCGCCGATAAATGACCAGCGCGACCACGAACGCCCGTTCTCGGCCGACTCCAGCAGGAAGGTACCCGCCCGGTCAGCGGCCAGTTTTCGGTAGGCCGAGAGCGGAGTTTCCGAGTCCGCCAACACCTTTCGGATCACCGGGACGACCCGATGGTCGGCCGCGAGCAAGCGGAACTGTTCGCGGGAGGTGGTGGTGGAATTCGAGGTGCCTGGCATGGGCCCATCATTCCAGGCCGGTCGATCGGCATCGAATCCCGCTCCCAGACCAGCCGGAGCCATACCAGCTGCGAATAACAGTGGCGGTGATCACTACACTCGCCGCACGCGGTTAATCCTTATCGAGAGGAGTTCAACAAAGATGTACCCCTCGCCACCGATAGCTCCGGAGGGTCCCCGGCACGCCAGCCCGCAGGTCGCCCCGGGATCACACCCCGGCCAGCCGCCGCGGATGATGATGAATCTCAACCAGTCCGGCAAGGCCAGCGCCATCGCCTCCTTCGTCACATATGTGAAGGCGCTCGAGGCATTGGATCCCCGTCATTTCCCGGACGAATACGCCGAGCACACGGACCGCATTCGCGAGCTCAAGCCCTTCCTGCGGGCGCACGGCATCCTCGATGTCATGGATATCAAGAACCCGGACGTCGCCGCGCTCATCGGCGTCTGACTGCTCACGCTTCCCGGCCCGCGCACGACCCACCGTGCGTGGGCCGTGCTGTGTGCGCACCCGCGGCGAGCCGCTCAGCGATATCGGTCGACCGGACATCCGCCGCCCGGCGGCCTTCGTCATTCCGGCGTGCTTGTAGCCGGAATCCACTGCCGCAGCAGTGCACCCCGTCCGCAAGTATGCCGGGAGCCGGATCGGCATCATCCCTTCGACCTCGGTCATGGTGGTCGAAAGCAATGGCGGTCGAACCGGGAGCCCGGTTCCCGTAGGGTGCCCTTCATGAAGCCAGGCCAGCTCGCCCCCAGTTTCGAGCTTCCCGATCAGTCCGGTACCCCGTGCTCCCTCGACGATCTGCTCGCCAAGGGTCCGGTGGTGCTGTTCTTCTACCCCGCCGCCAATACCCCCGTGTGCACCGCCGAGGCCTGCCACTTCCGGGATCTGGCAAGCGAATTCGAGGCCCTGGGCGCCTCCCCCGTCGGCATCAGCACCGATTCGGTCGACACCCAGTCCGGATTCGCGGGCAAACAGGGCCTCGGCTACCCCCTGCTCTCCGATAAGGACGGCTCGGTGGCCGCCCAGTTCGGTGTAAAGCGCGGCCTCCTCGGCAAACTCGCACCCGTCAAGCGCACCACCTTCGTCATCGACCCCGACCGCACCATCGCCACGGTCATCTCGAGCGAACTGCGCGCCAATGTGCACGCCGACGACGCCCTGGAATTCCTCCGCGACCGCGCGAAGCAGGCGGATACACCCGGACGGGGCGGAGCAGCACCCGAACCGGGACACTGAACTCGAGCTGGCGACGTCGCCTCGCCCACTTCGCCTCGCCGACCTAGTCATTCCCGACCTAGTCATTCCGGCGTGACCGACCTCGTCGTTCCGGCGTGTTTTTGGCTGGAATCCACGCACCCACAGCAGTGGATCCCGGCCAAAAGCATGCCGGGATGACCGTTGCGGCACACCTGCAGGACTGTCGCGGCACACCTGCAGGACAGTTCCGGCACACCCGCAGGACAGTTCCGGCATACCCGGATGACTGTCCCGGCATTGTCGGGATGACTGATCAGGCCATGCGCATTCGCCCTCGGCAGCGAGGCAGGCAAGCGGTTCCCTCAGGCAGAGAAGCGGTTTCGGTATGCCCAGCAAAGGGGCACACCACACGCAGGCCGGTGTCCGCCCGGCATGGCGCCGGTGATTTCAGCACGCGATCACGGTGGCGCCGACTACCGCCGCCATGAGCAGCGAGACGGCCGCGAGCGCCGGTTGGAGCTCTCGACGGTGGAATCCGTTGCGGGCGTGGGCTATTCGGTGTGCGATCGCCGACGTGCGGCGACTGCGCTGACGGTCCGGCGCAATCGCGTTCCTGGACTTCCGACGACGTCGGATCAGGCCGATGGTGGTGATTATCGCGGTGAGGATCAGCATGGGGTGCCGACCTTTCAGCTGGTCGAGGCCGATCGGCGATCGGCGGTGGCGCCGTTCGATGCCCGTCGGGACGGGCCCGGGTCTGCCACGACGCCCAGGCGGATAAGGCTTTCCGCGGTGTCGACGAGCGTGTCCGCGACCGGGCGCATGGTCCAGCCGAGTTCCCGGACGGCTTTCTCGGAACTCACCGCCTCGCGCCTGCCCAGGTAGCGGGCGGCGGTGGCGGCGTCGGGATTGAATCGGGCCACTATGCGCACCAACCAGTTCGGCAGCACCCGGGTAGGGATGCGGTAGCGGGCGGCGAGGATCTCGGCCATCTCCGGGAGCGAAACCTGGTCTCCCGCACAGATGTAGCGATTGCCCGCGGCCCGGGGTGATTCCATGGCGAGGCGGTGGGCGATGGCGAGGTCGCGGACGTCCACGGTCGCGAAGCCGATATTCGGGACGCCGGGCATTTCCCTGGCGAGCAGGATTCGGATGCCGTCGACGGAGGTGCGCGCCTCCGGTCGCTGGACCGGCCCCAGAATCATGCCCGGATTGACGACCGTGAATTCGAATCCCGGTCGCTCCTCGGCGAATTCCCAGGCCGCGCGTTCGGCGAGGGTCTTGCTCTTCTCATAGGCATTGCAGGCCGCCGGGTCGGACCAGTCGTCCTCGGTGCACCGGACGGAATGCCCGACGCGGACCGCGGCGACCGACGAGGTGAGCACCACCCGTTCGACACCCGCCGCCTCCGCCGCGCGCAGCAGGCGCAGGGTGCCGTCGACGGCCGGGCGCACCAGGTCGTCCTCGTGGTCAGGTTCGCTGCCCGGGAACGGCGAGGCGGCGTGGACGACGTACCGGCAGCCCGCCACGGCTTCCGCCCAGCCATCGTCGGCGGTCAGGTCGGCCGCCACCAGCTCGATGCCGGGCAGGTGAGCGGTGGTTTCCGGATGGCCGAGCGAGCGAACGGTGCCGCGCACCGCATAACCCCGATCGAGAAGTTCGGTGACGATGTGCCCGGCGAGATATCCCGAAACCCCGGTTACGAGAACACGATCCGACATTGGCCAGCTCCGATCTAAGCAGTGTTTAGAATCTAATCAATGTATAGATTGGTGAGACCGGACCTGTCAACCCCTTACGCTCATCGCATGGCGTCGACCAAACCCCGCTACCACCACGGTGACCTCCGCGAGGAACTGCTGCGCGCGTCGCTGCAGCTGATCGAGACCGAGGGCCTGGCCGCGGTGAGCCTGCGCCGAGTCGCGCGCGAGGCGGGCGTGAGCCCGGGCGCGCCGTACCACCACTTCACCGACCGTGCCGCCCTGCTCGCGGCGCTGTCCACCCGCGGCTTCGAACTGCTGCGCGAGGAACTCATCGCCGCCCGCGACCGCGCGACCACACCCCTGGACGGCCTCGCCACCCTCGCCGACGCGTACGCCCGATTCGCCCGCGAGCAGCCCTCCTACTTCCGGCTCATGTTCCGTCCCGAGCTCTCCCAGCCCGAGAAACATCCCGATACCACCGCGGCGGGCGAGGCCACCTTCGCCGTTCTGTCCGAGGCCGTCGCCGCGGCCGTCGAATCCGGGGACCTACGAGCCGCCGATGCGCAACTCCTCGCCATGACGTGGTGGAGCCTGGCCCACGGCCTGGCCTCGCTCAGCGTCGATGGCAAGCTCCCCGAGCGCGCGAAAATGCTCGGCACCACGGTCCCCGAACTCACCGATCGCATTACCCGACTGTTCGCCGAACTGGTCGATTCCACACGCTCGCGCGACTGAATCGAGCGAACTCGACCGGATCGTGCGGCCGAGACGACGGAATCGACGGGCTAACCCACCGCCAACCTACGGGCGATACTCGAGCAAACCCGCTGATTCGGCCCGTCACAGCGGAGTGGCGCTTCCCGGCAGACGCCCATTCCGGGCATACGCTATCGCCATGACGACGCCCAGCGAGTACCCGACGGACGACAAGGGATCCTTCGTCAAATGGCGCAATCGGATCATCGGGGGGTTGATCCTCGCCGCGGTGCTGTGGCTGACATACGTCATTTTGGCGGCATTCATTCCGCGGTGGTGGGCACAGCGCATCGCGGAAATGGTGGGCGGCGGTTTCGGTAAGGGAATCTGGTACGGGCTCATCCTCGGCATCGTATGTACGGCTGTACCACTGCTCCTTTTGTTGTCCTCGGTAATGATTTGGAAGAAACGGGCCGGGCGGTTTATCGCGGGCGCCATGGCCATCCTGGCGATTGTGACGGCCGTACCAAATCTCATGACTCTGACCATCGTGCTCGGTAACAGCAATGCCGCCCACGCGGGAGAGCGAATTCTCGATGTGGACGCTCCCGGCTTCCGCGGCGCCTGTCTCGCGGGTGCGATCATCGCCGCGGCGCTATTCGCGCTTGTGGCATTTCTAGTGGTGCGCAGGGGATTACGGCGGCACCGTGCCATCAAAGAGCGGTCGGCACCGGAAAAACAGAGCGCCCCAGCACAAAAGTCCGCCGAGCCCGCGACAGCGCCGGACCCGGGCGGCCTCTGACTCGTCATCGCAGCTGGCGACACGTGACTGATGTCACGTCATTCACCAAGGCCCGTGACTGCTGAGCGAAATCGTGGCAAACTTTGTTTCGCGGGTGACTGTTGGTTGAACTCCGCTAGCCGCGGAACAGAGATCAACGAACGAAGGTCACTTGGCTGCTACGAGAGGGCGCACGGTGACCACCTGGTTGAATCCGATGGAACAGCGAGCTTGGCGTACTGTCATCGCGCTGACCACCCGACTGCCCGCCGCTCTGGATACCCAGCTGCAACGTGAATCCGGAATTACCCATTTCGAGTTCTTCGTGATGACGCTGCTGTCCGAAGAACCGGGGCACCGGCTGCAACTGAACGAGCTGGCCAAGAAAGCAAATGCATCGCTATCACGGCTGTCACATGTGGTGTCGAAACTCGAAAGACTCGGCTGGGCACAGCGCGCCACCATTGCGGGTCGGCGCGGTGCGCAGGCGGTCCTGACCGACGCCGGGTTCGACAAGGTCACCGAGGCCGCACCGGGTTATCTGGAAACGGTGCGCGGCTTGGTATTCGACGGTTTGGATACCGAACAGACCAAGCAGCTCCTGGAAGTCGGTGAGGCCATTGTGGCGCAGATGGAACGCGGCATCACGCGCGGTATCGGACGCGCCGGTCGCGGTTCCGACACTCCCTGACCGACCCGGAAAAGTTCTCCGGCTCAGGCCGATTCGGGCAGCAGCACATCCCCGTCCCAGCAGGTGTGGGTGCCGGTGTGGCAGGCCGCGCCCGCTTGGTCGACGATGAGCAGAATGGCGTCACCGTCGCAGTCGAGGCGGACCTCGTGTACGTACTGGGTGTGGCCGGAGGTCTCGCCCTTCACCCAGTACTGCTGCCGCGAGCGCGAATAGTAGGTCGCCTTACGGGTTTCCAGCGTACGGGCCAGTGCTTCGTCATCCATCCACGCCATCATGAGCACATCGCCGGTGCTTTTCTCCTGCGCGATGGCGGCGACCAGCCCCGCCTCATTGCGCTTGAGGCGGGTGGCGATGGCGGGGTCGAGGCTCATTCCTTCATTACAGCAGTCAGCGCGCGCGGTCATGACAGCGCGGTCCGCAGGGCGGCGGCGGCACCGTCGGGGGCCTCGTCGAGGGCGGCGGTGAGGGTGGCGCGGTAGGTGTCGCGGGCAGCGAGGTAGCGCTCGCGGCCCGTGTCGGTGATTACCGTGTACACGCCGCGCCGATCATCCGGGCACAGGTCGCGGTGCGCGAACCCGGCGGTGTCGAGACGTCCCACCAGGCGGGTCACCGAACTCTGGTTGAGGCCGAGGCGATTGGCGAGGTCCTGCATGCGCAGCTCCCCCGCCGACGATTCGGCGATGAAACCGAGCGCACGGTACTCGGACAGCCCCAGCCCGTGCGTGCGCTGCAATGTGGTGGCGAGGCGCTGTTCGACCTGGGCGTGCAGGGCGATGACCCGGTTCCACATCTGCTCGTCGCGCTGGGCGTTCGACATAACTTATTTGTACATGCATACTTCTGGCCGCGCAAGGTAATTGCGTATACATACAGCGGACGGCAACCGCCCCAACCGAGCGTTTGGCAGGGCGGTTTCGGATATTCGGCGTTCAGCGGACGGTAATGCCCTCGGAGCGCATGGCGTCCTTCACCTGTCCAATGGTGAGATCGCCGAAGTGGAAGACGCTGGCCGCGAGTACCGCATCCGCGCCGGCCTCGACGGCGGGGGCGAAATCGCCGACCGTGCCCGCACCACCGCTGGCGATGACCGGGACCGAGACGGCGGCGCGCACCGCGCGAATCATGGTCAGGTCGAAACCGGCCTTGGTGCCGTCGGCGTCCATGGAGTTGAGCAGGACCTCGCCGACGCCGAGTTCCGCACCTCGAATGGCCCATTCGATCGCGTCGATGCCGGTGCCGCGCTTACCGCCGTGGGTGGTGACCTCCCAGCCGGACGGGGTGGGTTCCCCGCCCGCGGGTACGGTGCGGGCGTCGACCGAGAGCACAATGCACTGCGAGCCGAAGCGCTCCGACATCTCGCGCAGCACTTCGGGTCTGGCGATGGCGGCGGTATTCACCGACACCTTGTCCGCGCCCGCGCGCAGCAGCCGATCCACATCGGCCACGGTGCGCACCCCGCCGCCGACGGTGAGCGGAATGAAGATCTGCTCGGCGGTGCGGGTGACCACATCGATCATGGTGCCGCGGTCGCCGGTGGAGGCGGTGACATCGAGGAAGGTGAGTTCGTCCGCGCCCTGGGCGTCGTAGGCGGCGGCCAGTTCGACCGGATCGCCCGCGTCACGCAGGTTTTCGAAGTTGACACCCTTGACGACGCGACCGGCGTCGACATCCAGGCAGGGAATCACGCGTACTGCCAACGTCATTGGTTCGCCTCTCCTCGGACCTGATCGACACACACGCTGATCATGTCCAGTAGTTCTTCGTGCACTCCGGGCGCGGCCGCCAGCACCGACCCGGATTCGATGGTCCAGGCCTCACCCAGCAGGTCGGTGACGACACCGCCCGCGGCGCGCACCAGCGCGACTCCGGCGGCGTTGTCCCACGGGTGGTGGCCGAAGATCACGGCACCGCCCAGCACACCGGATGCGGTGTACGCCAAGTCGATTCCGGTGGAGCCGTGCATGCGCATGCGACCGGACAGGCGGCTGAGCGCCCCCAGCAGATTGAAACGGAAGCGGCCGGGGATGCGGCCCTCACCGTCGAGGTTGAAGGTACCGAAGCCGATCATGGAGTCCGACAGTTTGCCCCGTTCCAGCTGGGGCAGCGGGACGCCGTTGAGCAGAACCGGGCCGCCGACCGCAGCGGCGTAGCGCTGGCCGAGTACCGGCAGCCAGGTCAGGCCCAGTACCGGTACGCCGTCCTCGACCAGGGCCAGCAGCATGCCCGAAAGGGGATGTCCGGCCGAGTAATTGAAGGTGCCGTCGATGGGGTCGAGTACCCACGCAGTACCCGAGGTCAGCTGGGGGCCACCGAATTCCTCACCGTGCACCGGGATTCCGGTGCGGTCGCTCAACTGCTCCGAGATCTTGCGCTCGATCTCGAGATCGAGTGCGGTCGCGAAATCGTTGCGGCCCTTCTGAACCGCGCTGGGGGCTCCGAGCCCCTCCACGAAACGCGGTGCGGCAGCGTCGAGTACCTGGCTCGCGGTGGCGAGCAGTGCGGCGAGGTCGGCGGCCATCCGCTAGCGGACCGCTTCGAGCGCTTCGGGCAGGGTGAAACGGCCCGCGTACAGGGCCTTTCCAATAATCGCGCCCTCCACGCCCTCCTCGACCAGGGTCGCGATGGCGCGTAGGTCGTCGAGAGTGGAAACGCCTCCGGAGGCGATGACCGGCGCGTCGGTGGCATTGGCGACGTGGCTCAGCAGTTCCAGATTGGGGCCGGTGAGGGTGCCGTCCTTGCCGACATCGGTGACCACGTAGCGGGAGCAGCCGTCGCGCTCGAGCCGCTCGAGCACCTCCCACAGATCGCCGCCGTCGGTCACCCAGCCGCGCCCGCGCAGCCGCCATTCGCCGTCGATGAGCTTCACATCCAGGCCGACGGCAATGCGGTCGCCGTATTCGCCGATGGCCCGGGCACACCACTGCGGGTTCTCGATGGCGGCGGTGCCGAGGTTGACGCGCGCGCAGCCGGTAGCCAGGGCCATTTTCAACGATTCGTCATCGCGAATACCGCCGGACAGCTCCACCTTCACATCGAGCTCGCCGACCACCTGAGCCAGCAGTTCCCGATTCGAGCCCTTGCCGAACGCGGCATCCAAATCGACCAGATGCACCCACTCGGCGCCATCGTTCTGCCAGGCGAGGGCGGCATCGCGCGGGGAACCGTAGCTGGTTTCACTACCGGCCTCCCCCTGCACGAGGCGGACGGCCTCACCATTGGCGACATCGACGGCGGGTAGCAGCACAAGACTCACGTAGGCAGCTTAATGGTTGCTGGTCGGTGCCCCCGCGTCGGCCTGGGGTGATGCGGGCGCGATCACCCGATCGTGGCATGGGCCACCTCCGGCAGCGGAACGAGGCGGCCTAGCGGTGCCCGATGCCGTTGAGCCGCACGGGGGTCGGCGATCCGAAGCGGGCAGTCACGGCCGCCGCGTACAGCACGCTGTGCGGTGGGCCGGTCGGTGTGGGTACGCCACAGGCCGCGAACAGGCCTTCGTCGTGCCAGTCGAGGAGTTCAGCGCGGCGCAACGGCCATATTTCGTGCGCGACCGGGATCTGTAGCGTGCGGCCGTACCAACCCTGGTGCAGCGACCAGCGGGCGGTGAGCGCGGATTCCAGCTCGGTCGGCTCAATCGCTTCCCCAACGGCGACTCGACACCGCACACCCGCTCCCTCCGGAGGCGGGTAGCGGCGTGCGGTGCGGTAGGCGATCTCGGTGCCGACACGGTCACACGAAATATCCGCCCAGGTGTAAGGCAGCGCCAAACTCGCCCGCGACAGCGCCGCGAAGGTCGGATCCGTCGCCTCCATGGTGCGAAAAACCACGCCCCGCCGACCACTTGCATCCACGCTGTAGAGCCGCACATTGAGCTCGCGAAAGCTGGGATACGGAATACCACCGAACCGCAGCCCCGCCATCCGCAGCCCGATCACCCCGACCCAGCAGGTTCCGTCGACCACATCCGGCTCGGTATTCGGCGGCAGCAGTGGGCGGACCGTCTCCGGGGCGATCGGCCAGTGCAGGAACACCACATCACGCCAGGTCTGCCGCACCGGCGAGACCGGAATGTCGTGGTCGGCGGTCACGGGTGGCTGCATTGCCATGGACCCATTCTCCGCCGAACGAGGACCGAGCCGTCGTCACAGTGGTGACGGACCGGTTACTCGGCGGGCCGGCCTACAGCGATCGCACCCAATTGCGCAGCAGGTGGGCCCCCGCGTCGCCGGACTTCTCCGGGTGGAACTGGGTGGCCGACAGTGGGCCGTTCTCGACGGCGGCGAGGAAGCGGACGCCGTGTTCGGACCAGGTGAGTTTGGCGGGGTCGAGGCTGCCGTCGTCGTTCCATTCCCATTTCTGGGCGGCGTAGGAGTGGACGAAGTAGAAGCGGGTGTCGGGGTCCATGCCCGCGAACAGGACGCTGTCCGCCGGGGCCGCGACCGTGTTCCAGCCCATGTGTGGGAGGACGGGGGCTTGCAGCCGCTCCACGGTGCCGGGCCATTCGCCGCAGCCTTCGGTCTCCACGCCGAATTCGACGCCGCGCTCGAAGAGGATCTGCATACCCACGCAGATGCCGAGAACGGGGCGGCCCCCGGCGAGACGTTTGCCGATAATGCGTTCGCCGCGTACCTCTTTGAGACCCGCCATGCACGCGGCGTACGCGCCGACGCCGGGGACGACGAGACCGTCCGCGTTCAAGGCGATTTCGGGATCGGCGGTGACGGTGACCTCGGCGCCGGCGCGCACCAGGGCGCGTTCGGCGGAGTGCAGATTGCCGGAGCCGTAGTCGAGCAGGGCCAGCTTCTTGGGGCTCACAGCGTTCCCTTCGTGGAGGGGACGCCGCTCACGCGCGGGTCGTATTCGACGGCGGCCCGCAGCGCCCGTGCGACGGCCTTGAATTCGGCCTCGGTGATGTGGTGCTGGTCGCGGCCGTAGAGCACGCGGACGTGCAGGGCGATGCGCGCGTTCGAGGCAATGGATTCGAAGACGTGGCGGTTGATCACCGTCGAATACGACGCTCCCGCACCGACACTGGGAATAATGGCGTGCAGCATGTGTTCCGGTTCGCCGGTGTGCACGCAGTAGGGGCGGCCGGAGACATCCACGATCGCCTGGGCGAGGGTTTCGTCCATGGGGATGTAGGAGTCACCGAAGCGGCGGATGCCCTTCTTGTCACCGAGCGCCTGGGCGAGGGCCTGGCCGATGACAATGGCGGTGTCCTCGACCGTATGGTGGGCCTCGATCTCGATATCGCCCTTGGCCTGCACGGTCAGGTCGAAGCTGCCGTGCTGACCGAATGCGGTGAGCATGTGGTCGAAGAACGGCACCCCGGTGGAGATGTCGGTCTTACCGCTGCCGTCGAGATTGAGTTCGACGACAATGCTGGATTCCCGGGTGGTGCGTTCCACCCGCGCGATTCGGTCCATTCTCGCTTCCGTACTACTCATCGGGAGATCAGCTCCTCGGACACCAATTTCGCGCTGGCGCGCAGGAACTCGTCGTTCTCGGCGGCCAGGCCGATGGTGGCGCGCAGATAGCCGGGGATACCGACGTCGCGAATCAGCACGCCCTCGTCGAGGTAGCGCTGCCAGGCTCGCGGGGCATCGGCGAAGTAGCCGAACAGGATGAAGTTGGCGTCGGAGGGAATCACGTCGAAGCCCAAGCCGGTCAACGCTTCCGCCACCCGATCCCGCTGTGCGGCGAGTTCGGCGACGCTGCCCAGGGTTTCGTCGGCATGCCGCAGCGCCGCGCGCGCGGCCGCCTGAGTCACCACGGACAGGTGGTAGGGCAGGCGCACCAGCAGCATGGCGTCGATAACGGCGGGCGCGGCGGCCAGGTACCCCAGGCGTCCGCCCGCGAAGGCGAACGCCTTCGACATGGTGCGGCTGACAACGAGTTTCGCCGGGTACCGGTCGATGAGCGAAATGGCCGACGGTGCGGAGGAGAACTCACCGTACGCCTCGTCCACCACCACGATGCCGGGGGCGGCATCGAGGATCCGCTCCAGGTCGCCGAGCGGAATGCTGTGCCCGGTCGGGTTATTGGGGCTGGTCACGAACACCACATCGGGACGGCGTTCACCGATCACGGTGACGGCGTAGTCGATATCGAGGGCGAAGTCGCCACCACGCTTGGCTTCCACCCACTCGGTATCGATGCCCTCGGAGATGATCGGGTGCATCGAATAGGACGGCACGAAACCCATCGCACTGCGTCCGGGCCCGCCGAAGGCCTGCAGCAACTGCTGCAGGATCTCATTGGAACCGTTGGCCGCCCACACATTCGAGACATCCACCGGGACGCCGGTCTGCCGGGTCAGGTAGGCGGCGAGATCGGCACGCAGCGCGACGGCGTCGCGGTCGGGGTATCGGTGCAGGTCGACCGCTGCCGCGCGAATGGATTCGGCGACATCGTCGACGAGGGCCTTACTCGGCGGGTGCGGGTTCTCATTGGTATTGAGCTGTACCGGCACGGTGAGTTGCGGTGCGCCGTACGGCTTCTTACCGCGCAGGTTGTCCCGCAGCGGCAGTTCGTCGAGGCTGATCCCCGCACCGGGCACGGTCACCGAGGCCGTGACGATTGTTCCCTCGCCGCGCTCGCTCATGACAGCGCCCCGAACCGCACCTGCACGGCCTGACCGTGTGCGGGCAGATCCTCGGCATTGGCGAGCGCCACCACGTGTCCGGCGACATCCTTCAGCGCGGCCTCGGAGTAGTCGACGACGTGAATGCCGCGCAGGAAGGTCTGCACGCTCAAACCCGAGGAGTGCCGGGCACATCCGGCGGTGGGCAGTACGTGGTTGGAGCCCGCGCAGTAGTCACCGAGGCTGACCGGCGACCAGGCACCGACGAAAACCGCTCCGGCACTGCGCACCCGGGCGGCGACGGCGGGCGCGTCGACGGTCTGGATCTCGAGGTGTTCGGCGGCGTAGGCATTGACGACGCGCAGACCCTGCGCGATGTCGTCGACGAGTACGGTGCCGGACTGCTTGCCGGACAACGCTTCCGCGACCCGGTCGTGGTGTTTGACCACGGCCGTCTGCGCGGTCAGCGCGGCGTCGACCGCATCGGCCAATGCCACGCTGTCGGTCACCAGCACGCTGGCGGCGAGGACATCGTGTTCGGCCTGTGAGATGAGGTCGGCGGCCACATGTGCGGGGTCGGCGGTGCCGTCGGCCAGAATCGCGATCTCGGTGGGGCCGGCCTCGGCGTCGATGCCGACCAGTCCACGGCACAGCCGTTTGGCGGCGGTCACATAGATATTGCCCGGGCCGGTGATCATGTCGACCGGTTCCAGCCGCGCGCCATCGGTATCGATACCGCCGTAGGACAGCAGCGCCACGGCCTGCGCACCGCCGACCGCCCACACCTCGTCGACGCCGAGCAGTTCGGCGGCGGCCAGAATGGTCGGGTGCGGCAGTCCACCGAACCGGGCCTGCGGCGGCGAGGCCACCACCAGGGATTCGACCCCGGCGGCCTGTGCCGGGACCACATTCATAATGACGCTGGACGGGTAGACGGCATTGCCGCCCGGCACATACAGGCCGACCCGTTCGACGGGCACCCAGCGCTCGGTGACGGTGCCGCCGGGCACCACCTGGGTGGTCTTATCGGTGCGGCGCTGATCGTCGTGCACCTTGCGGGTGCGTTCGATGGCGACCTCGAGCGCGGCCCGCACCGACGGGTCCAGCTCGGCGAGGGCCCGACCGAGCTCGGCGGCCGGAACCCGCACGGCGGCGGGACGCACACCGTCGAACTTCTCGCTGTAGTCCAGCGCCGCCGCGACGCCCCGATCGCGAATATCCTCCACGACCGGCCGCACATGATGCAGCACCGAGTCCACGTCCACTCCCCCGCGCGGCAGTGCCGCGCGCAGTTCGGCGGTGGTGGGAGTACGTCCGCGCAGATCCACGCGGGCGAGCTCGATGCGGCTTGTCATAGCGCTGTGCAGTCCTTGTCTGTGCTGATCATCAAGGGGTCGGGTACCCGGCCGGAACCGGCCACGACCAGCTACCAGACTATCGGGTCGATGCCAGCGCATACGTGCCGCACCGCGCTCGGGTCGCGCGGTGCACGATCGCTGCGACGCAGGTCACATCGGCAGGGTGTGACGGCGGGATGCCACCAGCCCTCGACCCTGGGGCCCACGCCCAGCAACCGACGGTGGTCACCGCTTCGTCGCTCCTACGTATTCGCCCCGGATCGGGCGTGCGCATCGGCCGCAGCAACGACAATGATCTGACACCCGATGATGCCCGGGTGAGCCGATCTCACGCCCGCCTGGTGGTGCGCGCCGCCGGGGTGGTGGCGCACCATCTCGGCTCGGTGAGCGGGGGCCTACCAGTAGGGGCTCGAACACCAAGCCCCCGTTGATCGACGGTGCCGTCGTCGCGGCGGCCAGCGCCGCACAGATGGCGACTCCTCTGGACGCTGTCATTCCTCGCTCGCTATATCGCCATGTCCGAATTCCCATGGCATCTCTCCTGTTCCGGGAGGCGGAACCCGAGGAGCTCTCGCACAAACCTCGAGGCGGAGCCAGGGTTACTCGGCGACGAGTCGGCGGATAGTGAGCGGTTCGGCCAGGATGCGGTCCAGTACGCCTTTGACGTGCTCGAAGTGGGGGGTCGCGAAGTGGACGTCGATGGCGTCCGGGCCCGTCCACTCCTCCAGCAGCACCATGTGCGCCCGATCATTGGGGTCGGCGAAGGGCCGGTAGGCCAGGCAACCGGGTTCGGCGAGCGAGGGTTCGATCATGGCTTCCAGGGCAGTGCGGAGACGGTCCTCCTGGCCTTGGCGGGCGCGGAATTCGGCGATGAGGTGCACGGTCATGGGAGGCTCCTTCGGGTTCGGTTGCCGGGCGGGGATCGACGTGGTCAGGGGTGAGCTGGGCCGGTACCCGCGCCGGTGGCGGTGATCGCGGCGGCGATCTCGTTCAGATCCGTCGGGGTCAGGGTGAAGGTCCGGGCTCCGACCCAGCCGTCGATCTGGGCGGGATTGCGGGCGCCGACAATGGCTCCGGTGACACCGGGCCAGGAGATGGCCCAGACCAGGGCGACTTCGGCGACGGCCATGCCGTACCGGGCGGCGATGGGGCGCAGCGCGTCGACCAGGGCCAGGTTGGCGGGCAGGTCGGTGGTGAAATCGGCGCTGCCGGAACGCCAGTCGTCGGTCGACAGCACGCGGTCGGCGGTGAACGCACCGGTGAGCAGGCCCGATTGCAGCGGGGAGTAGGCGATGACGCCGGTGTTGTGCGCACGCGCCCAGGCGATTTCGGGGGCGGCGGTGCGGTTGATGGCGGAGAACGGTGGCTGGATGGCATCCACGTGGGCGATGTCTTCGGCTATATCGAGTTGCGCCGCATCGTGATTGGACAGGCCGATGGCGCGGACCTTGCCTTCCTTCTTCAGATCGGCCATTACCTGCCAGTACTCCTGCAGCGGGGTGGCGTCGGCCGAGATCTCGCCCTCTTCCCGGTAGACGAATACATCGCCGGTATCGGGCCAGTGCACCTGGTAGAGGTCGATGTGGTCGACCCGCAGGCGGCGCAGAGACGCCTCCAATTCCGCGCGAACGACATCGGGTCGCATAATGCGGCGCGGCGGGCCGGAGCGGTCGTCACCGTCCGACCAGACCAGTCCGGTCTTGGTGAAGATGTAGGGGCGGTCGGCCGCTGGGATATCGGCCAGCGCCCGGCCGATGAGTTCCTCCGAATGGCCGAGGCCGTAGGCGGGGGCGGTGTCGATCCAGTTGATGCCGCTGTCCGCCGCGTGCCGGATGGCGGCGATGGAGTCGGCGTCATCGGTCGCACCCCACGAGTACTCCCAGCCGGGACCCGAGATGACCCAGGTGCCGAAGCCGAGCGGGGTGATCTCCATGCCGGTGTCGCCGAGCGGGCGGGTGCCGTGCTCACCCGTCGCCTGACCGTCGCCCCTCACCGAGGCCGCGCGTGACGCTGTGCTCATCGAAATCTCCTCCGGTACCGGATCCGTTCCGGCTGTGAGCACTACTTTCGCCGGTCGCGGGCGAGGTAAACAGTGCCGCGCGAGCCTGGGCACGCGATGACCAGGATGCCCATTCCGCCGCCTTGGATACTGGTCCCATGACCTTGGACCGACGCGCCGAACTCGGCGAATTCCTGCGCTCGCGCCGCGCGCGGCTGCGGCCGGAGGAGGTGGGCCTGATCGATCATGGCGCTCGCCGCCGCGTGCCGGGCCTGCGCCGCGAGGAATTGGCCATGGTGGCCGGGGTCAGCGTGGACCACTATGTGCGGCTCGAACAGGGCCGCACCCTGCACTTTTCGGAATCAGTACTGGATGCGGTGGCGCGGGCGCTGCGATTGAATCCGGTGGAGCGCGATCATCTGTACCGGCTGGCCCGGCCGTGGTCCGGGGAAGAGTCACCCGGCGAACAGCAGGTGCGGCCGGGGCTGCGGCGGCTACTGGAAGCGGCCGATGTTCCCTCCTACATCGTCGGCCGCGGTACCGATGTGCTGGCCTGGAACCGCTCGGCCGCCGCCCTCATCACCGATTTCGGCGCTCTCCCACCGTGTGAGCGCAATCTCGCCCGGATGGTCTTCCTCGATGAGGGCATGCGCGAGCTCTACGAGGACTGGCAGGGCAAGGCCGCCGATGTGGTGGCCTATCTGCGCCTCGATGCCGCGCGTAATCCGAATGACGCGGGCATTGCCGCTCTAATCGACGAATTGTGCCGGAGTAGTGCGGATTTCCGCGACCTGTGGGAACGCCACGAACTCAGGGACAAGACCCACGGCCGCTATGTCTACCTGCATCCCGTGGTGGGCCGTCTCGACCTCGGCTATGAAACTCTGCGTCTGCCCGACGATCCGGATCAGGCGCTCGTCGCCCATACGGTGGAACCGGACTCCCCCAGCGCGGCGGCATTGAGCCTGTTGACGACCTGGGCAGCCGATGCGCCATCCGATGTGGGTCGCTGACAGCGTTCCACCGAAACTCGTTGGCGCATCGAAGGTGTGGATCCCGACCAAGCACACGCCGGATGACGGGGCAGAGCACTCCGAATAAAGGACGCTGTCGCCGGTGAGCGGCGCGGCACGTTCAGGGGGTGCAGCGCTCCCGCAGCGTCGGGACGCCGTCGCCCTCCAGGTCCGCGAGCGCGACGGTGCGGCCGACCATTGCCAGGGCGAGAGCTTCACCAGGCCCCCGCACCAGCGGACCGGAGCCCTTGGTCCAGTCCACATCGGTTGCTTCCCAGCGCAATCCGCGCAGATAGCGCTTGGGCTTGGCGAACGGGTCCGGGTAGTTCAACACAGCCAGCAGCCGCCCGGCCGGAATCTCCGTGCGGGGTCGGCCGAGCGGGCGGCGAATATCCTGCTGGTGAACGAACATGTCGGACAGGGCAAGTCCGGGCGAGAAGCGCGTGAACCAGCCGTTCGACCCGGCCAGCCGATCCACCAGTTCCTGCGGCGGCAGCGCGGCGAACCTGTCCACCAGGGCCTGATTGACGCGATCGACGGCGAATCCGGCACGCACGGTCATCAACAGATAGTTCGGCAATGACACGGTGTCGGTCTGCAAGTGCCCCACCAGATCCCGCACCCGCCACCCCGCACACAGCGTGGGCGTCTCCCATTCCTCGTTGGTCAGCGAGCGCAGCAGTTCCACCAGCTCCGCACGCTCCTCATGGAGCATCCCCCGCACGTTCATACCGAAAGACTAACCAGCGCAATGCTTCCGCGATAGAGCGTTTGACACTGTTGCCCCAGCAGCGTGACCGCACGGCGCCGCGCACCAACCAGTTGCGAGATCGTCTGACAGACAGTGCCGCGAAACATTCAGGCAGATTGCCAACTCGGAGAATCTCCCGCCCTCGCGGGCGGGAGAGGACATCACTGGGTATCGCTGTCGATCTGCAGGTTGCCGTTACCGGTGTCGATGACCCGCAGATCCACCGATTTACTGCTACCGCCGTAGGTGATCGAGGCCAGCACCATATCCACCGAACCGTCGGCGTTCTGGCTATTGCCGCCACGCGCGCCGCTGATGTTCTGGTAGCCCTGGATCTGGTTTTCCGACCAGTACTGCTGGAAGGCGTTCTGGCTGCCGTAGACCTGCTGCGCGGCGGGTGTCAGCAGATTCCACGCCGACCCGTACTGACCGTCGAGAATGTAGGAGTAGAACTGGTTGATCACCGTTCCGGCAGCGCCGACCTGCACGCTACCGACGCTCTCGGCCTGGCCCAGCGCGGAGCCCCTGGTGGTGGTCGTGGGAGGTCCGGTCACATTCGAGGTGGAGGGTCCGCCCGCGGTGCCGTCCGAATCTCCGCCGCCGGCATTCACCGCGATGAAGACACCGGCGACCACCGCCAAAACCGCGGCAAGGGCGATCCAGATGAATTTCCGGTTCGGTCCGTCGGTATGCGGTTCCAGTCCGCTGTGCGTGGTCGGCCCGGATGAGGCCGGGGGCCGCGGCGGCGGGGTGGTCTCCAATAGCGCGGCGGCACTGACCGCACCGGTGGGGATATCGGCATTGGCGGCCGGTCGGCGGTCCAGCGGCCGGGTGGGCGGTCGCGGTGGCGCGGGGCGACGCTGCGGTTCGGCCTGACGGTCGTGTTGCGGACGGCGCGACGCCATGACGCGGGTGGCCTCGGCATCGGGTCCGATCTCGGCGAAATCGGCCATCCGGTCGCGCACCTCGTGCATGCTCGGCCGGTCCTCCGGCTCGAAGCTGAGCAGTCGGCGCAGCAGATCTTCGAGCGGGCCCGCATTGCGCGGTTCGCTGAGCTGCCCGTTGGCCGCCGCGTACAGCAGTGCGAGCGGATTCGGATTGGTGCCGTACGGCGGTTCACCCTCGAGCGCGTGGAAGAGCGTGGCGCCCAGCGCGAAAACGTCGGCGGCGGGCGTCGGTTCCGCACCGCGCGCCACCTCCGGCGCGAGATAGGCGGCGGTGCCCGAGATCAAGCCCGTCGCGGTGAGGGTCACATCGCCCTTGGCCTTGGAGATACCGAAATCGGTGATCTTCACGGCCCCGTTGTCGCCGAGCAGGATATTGCCGGGTTTGACGTCGCGGTGCACGATGCTCACCCGATGCGCGGCAATGAGTGCCGACGCCACCTGCTCGCCGATGCGCGCCACCTGTGGCAGCGGCAGCGTGCCCTGCGAGGACAGCACCACCGCCAGGCTCTGCGACGGTAGATATTCCATCACGAGGCACGGGTCGCCCTCGTGCTCGGTGATGTCGAATACCACGATGGCGTTGGGATGTTGGAAGCGGGCGGCATTGCGGGCCTCACGGGCCGCGCGCTGCTTCACGATGTCCTTGTCCGACTGCGACAGGCTCGGTTGGGTGAGGATCTGCTTGACCGCCACCGACCGTTCCAGTCGCTCGTCGATGGCGCGCCAGACGACACCTGTGCCGCCGCTACCAATCCGTTCGACCAGGCGGTAATGCCCTGCGATCACTTGGCCGGTTTCGATGGCACTACTCCGAAGTTCTCCGCGCGAATGAATGAATGAGTCGACGCGGTTGCCCGCGTGTTTCCCCGGATGAGTGTAGCGGGCTCTGGCCATCGCGCCGACGTCAGCGCGAGATATGACTGAGATCTCGCTGAGATCCTCCTCGCAATCAGGTGATCGCGGCGTTACCAGCTGGGAAAACGTCGATGACAGTGTGCGGTGAGAATCACCCTTCGGGACGCACGGACCAGCCGCCGCGCGCCAGTTCGGCCGCATCGGCGGCGTCGAGTTCGATATCGAAGACCTCGGCGAGCAGCTTCGGCAGGTCGGTGTGGGCCAGTTCGCGGGTCTCGCCGGTGCCGTCGGGGTATTCGGTGGTCCAGGTGGTGCCGTCGAGGACGTGGTGGACCTCGGGCAGGAAGCGCTGCACGAAGGGCCGGGTGACGAACGGGGAACGCGGCCAGGTGGACACGTAGTGGTTCCCGACCTCGTAGTCGACGCGGTAGCTCGGGGTCACCGATGCGGTGTGCCGGTCGATCCAGCCGTCGCGGCCGAAGTGGTGCAGGGTCCACTCTTCGACGCCGAGCGCGTTCTCGGCGCGTTCCAGCCGGTAACGCCAGGCGCCGAGGGTGAATTCGCCGCGGTCCGCGATCAGCTCGATCGGTTCGAGTGGACCGGCACCGAAGCCGACATCGCAGAGCCAGGCTCGACCGTCGATGAGGACGCGCAGAATGGCGTGGGTGGCGGGCCGCAATCCGGGTGCGCCCATGGTGACGCGGGCGGAGAGGCCGTTGAATTCGAACCCGAGGCGTTCCAGGGCGGCGGCGAAGAGGGCGACGTTCTCGTAGCAGTAGCCGCCGCGACGACGGCGGATCATCTTGTCCTGGAGGGTTTTCAAGTCAAGGGGTATTGCGCGGCCGAGAATGGCTTCCAGGTTCTCGAACGGGATGCTGGTGGTGTGCGCGTAGGTGAGGGCGCGCAGAGTTGCCGAGGTGGGGGCGCGGTCGCCGGTGTAGCCGATGCGCGCGAGGTAGGCGTCCAGGTCCAATTCCGCGCCGCACCATTGGTAGGACGGGTCGACCGGGGTGCTCATCATCGCCTCCAACTGCTCGGGTTCGTTTCGATCAACACCGTTCGGGGCAAAACTGTTCCGAGCCAGCATGCCAGAAGCAAACTGGTCGGTCCCGCCAAATGTGACCGCCGCACCAGGATCAGCTGATCAAAGTCCGGACGCCCTCGCGATAGGTGGGTATTGCCGGTTTCCAACCCAGTTCGGATGTGGCCTTGGCATTGGATACCCGGATCGACAGATCCAGCATCTGAGCGGTGACCAGTGGGGTGGTCAGGCGCAGCAGGCGAGGCGGAACGCGCAGTGGACGGCGGACGCCGATAGCGGCGGCCATGGCGTCCAGCATGGCGTCCCAGGTGACGGGTTCCTCGTCGACAATGTTGTACGCCTGGCCCGCACGGCCGTTGTCGAGTGCGGCGACGGTGGCGGCCGCGGCGTCGTCGATATGGATGAATCCCATACTTCCGGTACCGCTCGATGGCAGTGGCAGCATGCGCAGTCTCAAGGCCCGTGTGAAAGTGGCGGATGCGCCGGGGCCGTAGAACAGACCGTAGCGCAGCGCAATTCCCTCGATTCCCGACTGCCAGGCCTGGTCCTCGGCCGCGTGCAGGGCGGCGAGGAAGGGGTCGTTCGCATCACCTTGGGGGCGGCCGAAGGAAGCGAGTTCGGTGACGGGTTCGGGTCCGTGATCGCGCAGGCCGTAACCGAGGATCAGCGATTGCGTCAGATACCGGCTCGCGCCGACAGCTTTCGCGAATTCGACGAGATGGCGGCTGCCGATATCGCGCAGGGTATTGGTGCGTCGCAGGCCGGGACTGCGGTAATGCGTTGGCGGGGAATGCTTATAAGCGGTGAGCTCGTGGATGACGGCGTCGGCCGCGAGCCCGTCGGCGGCGCGAAGCAGTGCCTCGCGATCGAGCACGTTCGCGACGACGGGTGTCGCGCCCAGCGCTCGTACCAGTTCGGTGCCGCGACCACCGCGGGTGAGGGCGTAGACGAGATGCCCGGATCGGCGCAGTGCGGCGACGAGTGGGCGTCCGATGGCACCGGTCGCGCCTGCCACCACGACTTTCATGGCGCACCTCCCCGTTTCGGTTCGATATCGAGCCTAGCGATCGGGGTGGGCACCGCCCATGGCCGTTCGCGCCATCATGGATACCACTGTTCGGGACCATAGCCTCGGACCTCGAGCAGGCCAGGCTTTCGGCCGATATCCACCACTGCGGGCTGTGGATTCCGACCGAGAACGCACCGGAGTGACGAAGGTGTCCAGCGCGAATGGCGAGGGCGACCGTGCGGCATGGCGACCTCACGTCCAGCACGGAACGACACGAACAGTTCGATCGTCCGATGTCGTAGCGTACGGTTACGATTCGCGCATGCGTTCGATAGATGTCGCGCAGCGGCGCGCGCGCTTGGCCGTTCGGCACCTACTCGCGCCCGAGACGCGGGTGGACGATGTCGAGGAGATCGTGCGCGCCATGGTGGTGTTGCATGCCACCGATCCGGCGACGGTATTCCTCTCGGTGGCGGCGCGCAGTCGCGAGGTCGAGCCCGGGCATGTGGAGAAGGCGCTCTACGAGGATCGGACGCTCCTGCGCATGTTGGCCATGCGGCGGACCATGTTCGTCGCGCCGCTCGAGCTGGTGCCGGTATTGCAGGCGTCGTGTGCGGACGCGTTGGCGGATAAGCAGCGTCGGACCTACGGGCGGTATATCGAGCAGGCCGGGGTCGTCGACGGCGATATCGCGACGTGGCTGGCCGAGGTCGAGGCGGAGACACATGCGGCGCTGCTCGCGCGGGGCAGCGCGACCGGGGCGCAGTTGAGTAAGGAGGTGCCGCGCTTGCGGACGCAGGTGGATGCCGCGCCCGGCAAGTCGTATTCGAAGCCATCGAATATCACCACGTGGGTGCTGGTGGCATTGGGTGCGGAGGGACGCATTGTGCGGGGGCGGCCCAATGGGAGTTGGTCGAGCAGCCAGTACACCTGGGCGCCGATCGAATCCTGGCTGCCCGCTGGGGTGCCGAAGCTGTCGGCCGAGGACGCGCGGGCGGAGTTGGTGCGCCGGTGGCTGTTCGCCTTCGGACCCGCGCCGGTGAGCGATATCAAGTGGTGGACCGGGTGGACCACCGGGGAGGTGCGAAAAGCCCTGCGGCACTTGGATACCGTCGAAGTCGACCTGGACGGCGTGACCGGTCTGGTGCTGGCCGACGATGTGGATCCGGTGCCCACCCCCGAACCGTGGGCCGCGCTGCTTCCCGCCCTCGACCCCACCCCCATGGGTTGGCAGTCCCGCGACTGGTACCTCGGCCCGCACGCCCCGGCGCTGTTCGACCGCAATGGCAATATCGGCCCCTCCGTATGGTGGGACGGCCGCATTGTCGGCGGTTGGGCGCAGCGCTCCGACGGTGAAATCGCTTGGCGGCTATTGGAAGACGTGGGCACCGACGCCCACCGACTGATCGAGGCCGAGGTCACCCGTCGCACCAACTGGTACGGCGACGTCCGCCCGATCCCCCGCTTCCGCACACCGTTGGAACGCGAACTCACCGCGTAACCACCGGGCCGTCCCCGTCGGATCGCGCCCGCCGGAGCCGTTGTACCCCGCGGGAATTCGCCGGGGTGTCGCCCGCTCCGACGCCTGTTAGGGTCGGCTGGTACATCTGCATGGTCCGGGCACGGGGGTGTGCTGGTCCGGACTTCTATCTCGGAGTGTGTCATGGCCTTCCTCAACCGTTTCCTCTACAACGCCGGCACGATCAGCAAATTGATCGAGACCGCACCGAAGTGGCGGGAGCAGTTACTGGCCAAGCGCAATGATCTGCGCGGCGGCACCTTCCGCGACTCCACCATGGGCATCTGCGCACTGGTCGCCGCCGCGGACGGCAGTATCGATCCGGCCGAACGCACCCGCATAGCCCAACTCATCGGCGCGGACCCGATCCTGCGGCAATTCCCCATCGATGAACTGCGCATCCTCTTCGAGGACAACTGCAACCGCATCGCCATGGACCCCGCCTTCGGCCGCGCCTACGTCATGCAGCAAATCGCCAAGGCCACCGGCAAACCCACCGAAGCCCGCGCGGTGATCCAAATCGGCATCATGATCGGCAACGCCGACGGCAACTTCGACCAACACGAGGTATCCGCAGTCCGCGAAGCCTGCCAGGCCCTCCACCTCGACCCCGAAGAATTCGGCATCTAGCCGACACTTCGGCCGAAGGGGAACTGCTGGCGGCACCCTGCGAGTAGCCGCCTCCAGTTCCCTGCCGCAGCTGCATCCCGTGCACGCGCACAGGGGTTAGGTGTCAGATCCGGCCGGGCCCCGAAGGTTGGAACCTCCCCACCACTCTCGATCGCGGCTGGAACCTGCACACGCGCACATGGGTCAGCATGCAAAGACTCAGAGAGCCCCCGCAAGCTGGGCTTCCACCGACCGCAAGCCGCGGACGGAACCTCCACTCACGGTTGGGGGTCGAGAGCGAAGCCGCTGAGCGCCCCGAAAGTCGGGACCCTCCACCACACGACTGGAACCCGCACCCACCGTTCGTGGTTCGGAGGCGAAGCCCCTGACCACCGCGAGTCGGGAGACCCTCCGCCAATCCCGAGGGCACACTGGGACCCGCACCCGCCGTTGGGGGCCGGCCCGTGGCGAATCCGGCCGCGCCGGACGCCGCTGGTAGTCCGGCTCGGCGATCCGAAACCGCGCACACAGCAGGGGAGTCGCCCAGCACTCCAGGACAGGCTCCTACGGAAGGGACGCCCGCCCAGCCGCACCACCCGGTGCGTCAACCGAACAGCGGCCGTTGTGGCGGCGGCGGGCCGGGCGGGAGTAGTCGGGTCGATGGTGTCGGCGACGAGCCCGTGAGAGCTCTGCGATCGGGATCTCCACCGGTCCCAGGGCATGACTGGAACCCGCGCCCACAGTTGGGGTTCGGGGGCGAAGCCCCTGAGAGTCCCGAGAGTTGGGCTTACTCACATGTCGAGGCCGAGGTCCAGGACTCGGACGGAGTGGGTGAGGGCTCCTACGGCCAGGTAGTCGACGCCGGTGCGGGCGTAGTCGGTGGCGGCGTCGAGGGTCAGGCCGCCGGAGGATTCGAGTGTGGTTCGGGGGGAGCGGGTGTTGCGGCGTTGGACGGCGGCCTGGGTGGCCCAGAGGGGGAAGTTGTCGAGGAGGACCAGTTCCACGTCTTCGGCCAGGACGGCGTCGAGTTGGTCGAGGCTGTCGACCTCGACTTCGCATTCGATCGTGGGGGCGAGGGCGCGGACGGCGTGTAGGGCGGCTACCACCGATCCGGCGGCGACCACGTGGTTGTCCTTGATGAGTGCGGCGTCGCCGAGCCCCATGCGGTGGTTGACGCCGCCGCCGACGCGGACCGCGTACTTCTGTAGGGCCCGCAGGCCGGGAAGTGTCTTGCGGCTGTCGCGGATTCGGCAGTCGGTGCCCGCCACCGCGTCCACCCACTCGGCGGTGGCGGTGGCGATGCCGGAGAGGTGGCAGACCAGATTCAGCAGGGTGCGTTCGGCGGTGAGCAGCGCGCGGGTCGGTGCGACCACGCGCAGCACCGCATCCCCGGGCGCGACCCGGGTGCCGTCCGCGACCCGCTCGCTGACCTCGTAATGTCCGGCCCCGATCACCTCATCGAGAACCAGCAGCCCGACATCGAGCCCGGCCACCGTTCCATGCTGCCGCGAAACCATCGCCGCCTTCGCGACGGCCTCGGCGGGAACCGTTGCGACCGTGGTGATATCGGGCCCGTATCGCAGATCCTCATCGAGAGCGGTCCGAATGAGCGCGAGCACCTCGTCGCGATCGAGTCCGGGATCGAGAGCCATTACTGCACTCCTAGCTGTGTTGAACGGGAATTACGCTGCCGCGGCGCTGTTCTCACAGGACGCTCGGCACCACTTCGCGGGTCCACGCCGGTGTCACCTCCCAGCCCTCGGTGACCAACTGCGGGCGACCGTCGTCGCCCAGGCGGATGGCCATGCTGCGGCGCGATTCCTCGCGGGGCTCGGGATAGTCCGAACGGGTATGGCAGCCGCGGCTTTCGGTACGTGCCGCCGCCGCGACGAGCATGGCGCGAGCGGTCAGGGTCAGCGCGGCGTCCTCGACATCGGAAACCGTCGGGGTCGCAGCGGAATCCGTCAGCGCCCCGGCCAGCGTTCCCGGCACCGAGGCCGCGGGCTGGAGCCTTCCGTCGGCGCGCGAGTCCTGCTGCGCTCCGGAGGTATTCGGCTGTCCATTCCACGGTGCCGCGATATCGTCGGTCCCACGTCCGCGGTCGGCGGATCGACGGGCGTCGGTCTGCTCGATCGCGGTGCGCGATGACGCGGCGGTTCCGCTCTCCGATAGCAGTCGCAGTAGCCGCAGCACACCCGCGCGCAGGCCGTCGCCATCGCGGACAACGGATGCGTGCTCGGTCATCAACTGCTGCAGGGGGGTTCGGGGCACACGGGGCAGTGTCAACGGCCCGGTATCGGTAATGCGCGCGGATTCGCCGAGGCGTTCGGTCGCCGCCGCGCCCACGCGCTCACCGACCACCAGTCCCTCGAGCAGGCTGTTGGAGGCGAGCCGATTGGCACCGTGCAGACCGGTGCGGGCGACCTCCCCCGCCGCGTAGAGCCCGGGAACGGTGGTGCGGCCGTGGGTATCGGTGACCACCCCGCCGCACTGGTAGTGCGCGGCGGGGGCGACCGGGATCAGGCCGGTACGCGGGTCGATCGCGGCGGCCAGGCAGGACGCCGTGATAGTCGGAAAGCGTTGCGAGAAACCGTCGATGGCACGCGCGTCGAGGTAGACATGATCGGTGCCGAGCTGCTGCATCCGGGCGGCGATGGCACGCGACACCACATCGCGGGGAGCGAGATCACCGCGCGGGTGCACCCCGGCGGTCACCGAATTGCCCTGGGTATCAACCAGCGCCGCACCTTCACCGCGCACCGCCTCGCTAATGAGCGGTCGCCGCCCGAGCCCGCCGCGCGCGAACAGTACGGTGGGGTGGAACTGCACGAACTCCAGATCGGCCACCGTCGCCCCCGCCCGCAGCGCCAGGGCGATACCGTCGGCGGTCGCACCGGCGGGGTTGGTACTGCACGCGTACAGCTGCCCGAGCCCACCGGTCGCCAGGAGTACGGCGGGTGCGTGCACCAGGCCGAAGCCCTGGTCCGACAGCGCGACAACACCCTGCACACCATTCGCGCCGGTAATGACCTCCACCACGGCCGCACCGAAGATCACCGGCAGCCCGGCCGCGTTGAGCGCCCGCTGCACCTCGGCCCCGGTGGCATCCCCACCGGCATGGATAATCCGCCGCGTACTGTGCCCACCCTCGCGAGTCCGCGACACCTCGCCATCGCGAGCGAGGTCGAATACCGCACCGAGATCGGTCAGCGCCGCGACGGCATCGCGTCCACCTTCGACAATGGACCGCACCGCCTCGTCATCACAGAGCCCGGCCCCGGCGACCACGGTGTCGTGCACATGGGACTGCACCGAATCCTCGTGCGGGGCAACAACAGCGATTCCACCCTGCGCATACTGCGTGGAGGTATCGGTGGGCCCACCCTTACTCAGGGTCAGTACCCGCAGCCCGCGCAGCGACGCGGTCCGAGCCGCGGTCAGCCCCGCGACCCCGCCGCCGACCACTACGAGATCGGCCTCGGCTTCCCAATTGATCGTGATACTCACCGGATATCTCCCTTCCCGGTGGAAAGACGCACGCCGCCTGCCATTTCGGTGCGGTCGCGCGCGAGGTCAGCGGCGACGCGGAGGGCGTACCGCCCCGGCAACGACTCCGCTGGTCGGGTCGACGCGGCGGTCACGCCCCGCCCCGATCCAGGTGAGCTCGGATCGCGGTCGGTGTCGGCCGGCACCACACCGCGTGGCGGGTCGCCGCTGGATCGGTTCGAGGGCCCGCCGCGCCCGTGCCTCGACGGCCGAAGGTGCCGCCGAGTACGGGACCGACCTCACTCGCCGCCGCCGGGGTTGCCGATCTCGATCATGCGCTGCACCGAACCGCGGGCCAGCGCCGCGGTTTCGAGGTCGACGTGCACCTCGTCGCGGTTCTCCAGCAGGCAGCGCAGCAGCGCGGCGGGGGTGATCATCTTCATGTACTGGCAGGACGCACGGTCATTGACGGCCTGGAAGTCGATGCCGGGGGCGGCTTTTCGCAGCTGGTGCAGCATGCCGACCTCGGTGGCGACCAGGACCTGTTTCGATTTAGCGGCCTTGGCGGCGTCGATCATGCCGCCGGTGGACAGGATGTGCACCCGGTCGGACGGGAATTCGCCCGCGCCCGCGAGGTACAGCGCCGAAGTGGCGCAACCGCATTCGGGGTGCACGAACAGTTCGGCGTCGGGGTGGGTGCGGGCCTGCTCATTGAGTTCATCGCCGTTGATGCCGGCGTGCACGTGGCATTCGCCCATCCAGATGTGCATATTCTCGCGACCGGTAATGCGCTTGACGTGCGCACCGAGGAACTGGTCCGGCAGGAACAGCACGTCGCGGTCGGGATCGATGGAGGCGACCACATCGACGGCATTGGAGGATGTGCAGCAGATATCGGTGAGCGCCTTCACCGCGGCGGTGGTGTTCACGTACGACACCACCAGCGCGTCCGGGTACTCGGCCTTCCAGGCCCGCAGATCCGCGGCGGTGATCGAGTCCGCCAGCGAGCAGCCCGCGCGCTGATCCGGAATGAGTACCGTCTTCTCGGGGCTGAGGATCTTGGCGGTCTCGGCCATGAAGTGGACGCCACAGAAGATGATGGTGTCCTCGGGCGCCTCGGCGGCGATTCGGGACAGCGCCAGCGAATCACCGACGTGGTCGGCGACATCCTGGATCTCGGGCAGCTGGTAGTTGTGCGCCAGGATGGTGGCATTGCGTTCGCGCGCCAGCCGCTTGATCTCCTGGGCCCATTCCGGCGTGGGTTCGACTCCCCCGAAGCCCGACGGACCATCCGAGATGCGCTCGGCGAGCGTCATCGTCGCACCTTGTGCAGCCATGGCTGGCTCCTTCTCTCATGCGACCGGCAACCTCGCCGATTCGCATATAACCGGTTTTCGACTTACAATCGAAAACGTGGCCCATAGTAGCACCATCCACGAAACGCTCACCGCGGTGTTCCAGGTTCGACGGTTCCCCAGCGCTATTACCGCAGGTAGCGGCGATTCGGAGAGTACGGATCCGGTGAAACGGGCCGAGAAGGGCCGTTCACAACGCCCCGCTATCGCCCACCGCTGCTTACCCGGCCAACACACCGAATTGGCGGTGCTGCTGTGGGAGCGGGCCCTGGATCCAGCCAAGGGCACCTGGTCGCTGCCCGGCGGCCGACTGCGCGACGACGAGGACCTGGACGCCTCGGCCGCGCGGCAGTTGGCCGAGAAGGTGGATGTGCGCGAACTGACCCATCTGGAACAGCTCTCGGTCTTCAGCGATCCGCAGCGTGTACCCGGACCGCGCCGTATCGCCTCGGCCTACCTGGGATTGGTGCCACTGACCGCCGACCCGCGATTACCACCGGACACCCGCTGGCATCCGGTCTCGGCCTTGCCGGATATGTCGTTCGACCACGGTGTCGTCGTCGAACACGCCCGCACCCGCCTGGCCGCGAAGCTGTCCTACACGAATATCGCGTTCGCCCTCGCTCCGGAACGCTTCACCATGTCCACGCTCCGGGAAATCTACTGCGCCGCACTCGGATACGACGTGGACACCACCAACCTCCAGCGCGTCCTGACCCGCCGCAAAGTCATCACCCCCACCGGGGCGACCGCCTCCCCCGGCCGTACGGGCGGCCGCCCGGCCGCCGTCTACCGGTTCACCGATACCGAAATCCGCGTCACCGACGAATTCGCCGCGCTGCGCCCACCGAGCTGACCTCGCCGGTCAACGAGGACGGGCTTCCACGGGGTTCGACCGACAGCCACCCCGCCCCGGCAGGAACCACCCCGACAGCCACCCGACACAGGAACCTCCCTGTCATTCCGGCGGGTAACGGGGGTAACCGGGGGGTGACGAGGGGGCGGCGACACTCCAGGTGGCGCATCAGGTCCGACCGCGCGGTATGCCATAACCGTGGGATCGCAATTCCGCCAGGCTGATTCGACCCCGCCGCACGGATCTGGTGGCGATACTCGAAGTATGGCAATCGCACCCAAGGCATTACTGGTGGGCGGTCCCCGCGATCTGCCCGACCGCATTGTTCCCATCATGCCGTCCGGTCTGGAGATCAAGATCTCGCACCGTGGCGGCTACGAGCATTTCAGACCCACCCCGCGCACCGAGGAAACGCCGGAAGGCGCACTGCCGGTGTACGAGTGGGTCGACCGGACCAAAGTCGCCGAATAGCGCCGACGCGGCGGTCCGCCGATACTCCGTGCCACACCGACCGCGGTGGCGCGCTGGTGCTCCGCGCCACACCGAAGGCGACGGTGCGCAGCTAGTCCGCGTTCAGCGACAGGAAGGTGCCGCCCGAACTCCGCGACTCAGCGAAGGCGAGCTCTGTCACCTGATCGCCGTGTCACGATCGGCCGATCATCAATCCCGTTCGCGCTTGCGATGCTTGCCGGTGCGGCGGTATCGCCGTGCGCTCGGAATCGGTTGCGCCGCATTGGATCGGCGTAGTTCGTGACGCTGCCGCCACGCCGCGAGGTCGGGGCGCTCGTCGGGCGCGGCCGAAGACTCCGGCGCGGCCACGGAGCGGTCCCGTGCTGCGGTTTTCACTGCCATCCCCCTGGGGTGTATCGAGTCGACGCGCCACCATATGCGGGTCGGCGGGTTCGGCACCAGCGATTTTCGGGCCGCGTCCACGCACCGGCGCGAATCGCGGCCCACCGCCCGATTTCCCAACGCCGGACCGGCGATCTCGATCCCGGTCCGGCTCGGTCGGCCACGTCAGGCGCTGGATACACTGGCGCGGTGCCGCTTATCGAGGTGACCTACGCCCCCACCATCCCCGAATCAGTCCTGCGAGAACTGGCCGACCATTTGCCGCACGCGGTCTCGGTGGCCGTGGAGTGTCCCGAGGAGCCCTATGACGGCGATCTGCAACCGGGCGATATCGAGATTCGATTCCGGGCGCGCGAACCCTTCGATCGCGGCGGGCTGGATCTCGTGATCGAGGTGCGGTCCAAGTTCTTTCCCAGCCGCGCGGACAATCGGCAGGAACGGGTCGACCGCCTGCACGCCGATATCGAAGAGGCCGTCGGGCTGGAGGATTTCGGGGTGTACCTATCGCTGCCGGTGGCAGCCTGGGCGCAGAGCGAGTAGCGGGTACGGACACTTCGGCCGCCGTCGACGCGATGCATGACTCGCCAGCGTTGTCGTCGTCCGAAATTTCAGTGTCGTACGGAATTCAGCGCGGAGGGCCGATCGGGCCCGCGCCCTCGTAGGGGCCGGGACCGAACGCCTGCGCCGTGCCGCTGTTCGCGCCGGGTCCGCCGTAGGGGCCGTAGCTGATGGCGGAACCGTAGGGTCCGGGGGCGAGCATGCTGCGGCGGGGCTTACCGCCGCCGAAGGGGCGGTATTGGCCGCTGCCCAGGTCATCGGCCACGCTCAGGGCGATCAGCACCACCATCACCACGGCCGCCGTGAGCGGCTGTGCGATGAACGCGGGCCACGCACGCATGGTCGGGGCCAATTCGACAATCGAATCCACCGGCGGTTGATGGGGCCGCGGGTACAGCAATTCGGCGGCGGCCTCGCCGACCAAACTCATCGTGAACGCGCCGACCAGGGAGCCGAGTAGCAACCCGGCCAGGAGGATCGGTCCACGCACGCGCCGCCACCGCCAGGCGGCGGCCGCGGTGAGCAGCCCGGTGACAATGCCGATGAGTACGAAGACAGCCACCGCGTCGAACTGGTGCGCGCTCTCGCCCGAGAGCACCGCCCCGCGGTCCGGTTCCACCACGAGCAGCCGTTCGGTAGGCGCGAGGTAGGCCCACACCACGCCCGCGACGGCACTCACCACGACAACGGCGGCCAGTACCACCGCGGCCGCCCGGATTTCGCGCCGCACCACGTCGGTATGCGGTCCCGACGGTTCGGCAGCGGTGAATACCGTTGCCACTAGCGGTGTTCCAGACTGGTCGAATCCAGGACCCCGTGCCGGGAGCATTTCGCCCACCAGCCGTCGGGACTGACCTGGACGACCATCCGACGGCCGCACTGTTCGCAGAATCGCGGCGGTTCCAGGCCCAGTGCGGCGGCCGCCGGAACGGGATTGTCCACGCCCGTCTCGATCAGTTTGCCGGTGAACGGGTTGTACAGCGCCACCGCGGCGGTGTCGCCCCCCGCGAACCCACCGACCTCGTCCGTGTCCATGTCCACGACATTACCCATGCTCGCGCCCACTTCTCGGTATGCGATTGCCCAATCGATATGCGATGTCACTACAGGGTGTCGTTGAGCGCCTTGATCGGCATCTTCAGCTCGCCGAGCAGGTCGATATCGGCCTCGGCGGGGCGGCCCAGGGTGGTGAGGTAGTTGCCGACGATGACGGCATTGATACCGCCGAGAATGCCCTGCTTGGCACCGAGATCGCCGAGGGTGATCTCGCGACCGCCCGCGAAGCGCAGGATGGTGCGCGGCAGGGCGAGGCGGAAGGCGGCGACGGCGCGCAGCGCGTCGGCCGCGGGCAGCACCTCGAGGTCACCGAAGGGGGTGCCCGGGCGCGGGTTGAGGAAGTTCAACGGCACCTCGTCGGGCTCCAATTCGGCCAGCTGCGCGGCGAATTCGGCGCGCTGTTCCAGGGATTCGCCCATACCGAGGATGCCGCCGGAGCACACCTCCATACCGGCCTCGCGCACCATACGCAGGGTGTCCCAGCGCTCCTCGTAGCTGTGCGTGGTGACCACCTTCGGGAAGTGCGATTTGGCGGTTTCGAGATTGTGGTTGTAGCGGTGCACGCCCATGGCGGCCAGTTGATCGACCTGCTCCTGGTTGAGCATGCCCAGCGAGCAGGCGACCTGGATATCGACCTCGTTGCGAATGGCCTCGACGCCCGCGGCGACCTGCGCCATGAGGCGTGCGTCCGGTCCGCGCACGGCGGCCACGATGCAGAATTCGGTGGCACCGGATTTGGCGGTCTGCTTGGCGGCCTCGACCAGGCTCGGAATATCGAGCCAGGCGGCGCGCACCGGGGACTGGAAAAGGCCGGACTGCGAACAGAAGTGGCAGTCCTCCGGGCAGCCGCCGGTCTTGAGCGAGATGATGCCCTCGACCTCGACCTCGGGTCCGCACCATTTCATGCGCACATCGTGGGCGAGTGCGAGGAGTTCCTCGAGTCGATCGTCGCCGAGGCGCAGGGCCTCGAGGGTCTGCTCCTGGGTCAGACCGACGCCCCGCCCGAGCACCTGCTCACGGGCGATCGCCAGAATATCGGTGCTGACGGCTACCTGGGTCACTGCGCGAATCCCTTCGTCCGGCCGACGTGGCCGAGCAACTTGAACGGTGTTCAGGCTAGGCTAGCAGCAGGAAAAGTGAGCCGGAACACGAAGGGTCGGGTTTTCAGTGCAACTTCACCGCACCGATGTGGTCGATGGGGCCATTGCCATTCTGGACCAGTACGGTCTCGCGGATCTGACCATGAGGCGGCTCGCCGGGTCGCTGAATGTGCAACCCGGAGCGCTGTACTGGCACTTCCCCAATAAGCAGGCGCTGCTCGGCGCCGTCGCCGACCGCGTCCTCGAGCCCATGGACAATCCGGTCGACACAGGCGAATGGTCCGGTCAGATCAGCGAATTGGCGCACCGCCTGCGCTCCTGCCTGCTCGCCTACCGCGATGGGGCCGAATTGGTCTCGGCCACCTACGCTTCCCGGCTCACCACCTCCAAGGGGCGTGAACGCATGGCCAGCGCCGCCATCCGCGCCGGAATGACCAGGGAGGAAGCCGATCTCGCGGCCTTCACCCTGCTGTACTACGTACTGGGGCAGACGGTGGACGAACAGGCCCGCATGCAAATGGATTCGGCGGGTGCACTCGAAGAACAGAACTCCCCGCTCTACGACACCACCGATGCCACCGCACGATTCGACTTCGGCCTGCAGCTGTTCATCAGCGGGGTGCGGCACCTGCTGGGAACCCGCGTCCGCTGAGATATCCGCTCTACGCGGTCACCCCTCGCGCCGAGGCCACCGGATTCGCCGTCTCGCGTCGACGTGTGAGCGCTCCGGCCAGGACGCCGCTCGCCCCCGGCGAGCAGCCCCGCCTCACCGCATAGCCCGGCCGCGATGGCGAGTAACGAACCACCGAGCCACCGAGCCGACAGCGCGACCGTGACGCCGATCAGTGGTGGATCCCGACCAAATGCACGCCCGGATGACGGAGCGGCAGGCGCCGTTGACCGGCCGACCGTGACACCGAGGTATCCGTCTGCGCGGTCACCCATCGGAGCCGAGGCGACAAGATTCGCGGTCTCCCATCGATGTGCCTGCTCGGGCCGGGACGCCTCCCGCCCAGGTGGAGCAGCTCCCTCCTCGGCGCACAGCCGGGCACGATGGCGGATAGCGGGCACCACCGGGCCACCGGGCCACCGAGCCGACAGCGCGGCCCTGACGCCGAGCCGACGGTCGGCCGTGACGCCGAGCCGAGCCCGAGCCTCGATGCCGACGGCATCGTGCACACGATCGGAATCGCCCCGAGCGCCGCTGCCCATGAGATCGAACCCGGCGAAACCGGCCCCGCGCCGAGCGCGACCGAGCCCGAGCCGAGGCACAGTCGAGCGGCCGGACAGTGGCCGCCGCCCGGTCCAGCGAAGAGCCGATATGAGAGCCCAGTCCCGCACCCAGGGGGTTTCGGGGCAACACCCCTGAGCGCTCCCGAGAGTTGGGCAATGCAGACCGGGCGGTAGAGTTCCGCACCGTCACGTTGGTGGGTGTGGGAATCCGGTGAGAATCCGGAACGGTCGCGCCACTGTATTGCCCAGGTTTCCGGGCAGAGTCAGGCCTCCCCCACCACGCAAACTCTCGAGAGGCCGCGATTTGCCCAAGGAGCTCCATCGATGAGCCGTGCCCGGACATCGATCGTCCTGCCCGTACTCGGGCTACTGCTGGTCGGCGCCATGATCGGCGCAACCGGCTTCGGTGCGGAGATCGTGCCGCCCGGTGATGTGCTGGCGGTCTTGCGGCACCGCGTGACCGGACTCGCACCCACCGATCTCGGGCTGGACACCATTGTGTGGCAGCTGCGGGTGCCGCGCACCCTGCTCGCGGCCGTGGTCGGGGCCGGACTGGCGCTGGCGGGGGCGGCCATGCAGACGCTGGTGCGCAATCCGCTCGCCGATCCCTATCTGCTGGGCGTTTCGTCGGGGGCCGGAGTGGGCGCGGCGGCCGTCATCACCTCCGGGTTCTTCGCCGCCGCCGGTTTGTGGGCGCTGTCGGTGGGCGCCCTCGCGGGAGCCCTCGCCGCCGCCGCGGCGGTATTCGTCATCGCGGTCGCCCAGGGCGGATTGACGCCCCTGCGACTGGTATTGACCGGTACCGTGCTCGGCTCCATGTTCGCGGCGCTGAGCAGCTACCTCATCTTCCGCAGCACCGATCCCGCGGCGGCCCAGTCGGTACTGTTCTGGCTGCTGGGCAGTCTCGCCGGAGCGGACTGGACGCGAATCGCCCTACCCGCCACCGTGGTCGGGGCCTGCGCACTCGCCCTGGTGGCGGCGGCGAGCTGGCTCGACGCGCTGAGTATGGGTGCCGATACCGCGTCTTCGCTCGGAGTTCCCGTGCGCGAGTTGCGAATCGCACTATTCATCCTGCTCGCCGTTCTGGTCGGCGTCCTCGTCGCGGTTTCCGGCGGTATCGGGTTCGTCGGCCTGGTGGTCCCGCACGCCGCCCGCCTGCTGGTCGGGCCCCGCCACCGCGCCCTACTGCCCGCCTGCGCCCTCTGCGGCGCGCTCTTCCTGGTACTGGCTGACGCCGCCACCCGAGTACTGGTGCGCCCCACTGAAATCCCGGTCGGTGTGCTCACCGGGCTGATCGGCGCACCGGTCTTCCTGCTACTCATGGGCCGTCGCCGCTACCGATTCGGGGCGGCGTGAACCGGCGCGGGGCGGAGCGACCGACGGGCGAGCCGACGGCCGCCGTGCTGGAGGTACACGGTCTCGCCTGCGCGGCGGGGCGGCGGACGGTGCTGACGAACGCGAGTTTCACGGTGCTGGCCGGTGAGACGGTGGGCATTGTCGGACCCAATGGCAGCGGCAAGACCACGCTATTGCGCACGATTGCCGGGCTGATTCGGCCGGTACACGGCTCGGTGCTGGTGAATGGAGTTGGACTGCATCGGATTTCGGCGCGGCAGCGAGCTCGCACCATCGCGCTGGTGGCGCAGGACGAGCAGCCGTCGGCGGATCTGCTCGCGGGTGAGGTGGTGGCGTTGGGACGGACGCCCTACCTACCGCCGTGGGGTGCGGGTGGGGTCGAGGAGCAGGACGCTGTCGAGGCGGCACTGCGGGCCGTTGACCTCGACGGGTTCGCCGAACGACCGGTGCATCGGCTGTCCGGTGGCGAGCGGCAGCGAGTGTTGTTGGCGCGGGCGCTGGTTCAGGACACGCCGCTGCTGCTGATGGATGAGCCGACCAATCACCTGGACATCACCCATCAGCTGGATTTACTGGCGCTGGCTCGCGAGTTGGGCCGCACCGTGGTGCTGAGCCTGCACGATCTGGCGCTGGCGGATCGGTACTGCGATCGAGTGCTGGTACTGCACCGGGGCCGGGCGCATTCTCTCGAACCACCGGCTGTGGCACTGCGGGCAGAGGTGCTCGACACCGTTTTCGGCGTACACGCCACTCGAATCCCGCACCCGGATACCGGGATTCCGCATCTGCTCATCACCGCGCGACCACAGTCGTCGCGAGCGTGACCGATGGTCCCGCGAAACGACCGCACCGTGCGAACCATGCCGAGCGGATCGCACCCTCGATACTCACAGCGAAAGGCTCACTCGTGAAACACCTTCCCCGACTTCTCGGCGCAACCGCGCTCGCGGTGGCGCTGGCGGCCTGCGGAACGCCGGAGGCGGCCACCGGGAATCTCACCATCGGCAACTGTGGTGAGGACCTGAGGTTCCCATCCCCCGCACAACGCCTATTCGTCAATGACGGCAACCTCATCTCCATGGTGCTGGCGCTGGGCGCACAGGATCAGGTGGCGGCGGTGTCGAGCGTGCAGCGCGACGCCGACACCCTGCGCAGGCATTACGGCGAGGCGGTGGACGGATTGAACTCCGTTGCGCCCGAATATCCCTCCCGGGAGACGGTGCTCGCACAGCGCCCCGATGTCATGGTCGCCGGATGGAACTACGGCTATTCGGAGTCCACCAATCTGACCCCCGATTCCCTGCGCGCCGACGGTATCGCCGCCTACACCCTCACCGAGAGCTGCCGTCAGCGCGATGGCGAGAAGACGCGCGGTGTCACCGACCCGTGGACCGCCCTGAACGCCGATCTCACCAATCTCGGCGCCATTACCGGCCGCGCCGACCGCGCGACCGAACTCACCACCGATATCGACCGCCGCCTCGCGGCCCTGCGCGCCGCGCCGCAACCGGACCGCCGCCCGACGATCTTCCTGTTCGACAGTGCCAGCGACACCATCTACTCCAGCGGCAAATTCGGTGCACCCCAGGCCATTCTGGAATCCGCGGGAGCCCGCAACGCCCTCGAGGATGTGGCCGACACCTGGACCGCCGTCTCCTGGGAGCGGCTGGCCGCCGCCGATCCCGACGCCATTATGTTCGTCGACTACCCGCCGCAGACCTTCCAGCAGAAACTCGATCTGCTGCGCGCCAAACCCGGCATGGACCGTCTCCGCGCGGTTACCGAGGGTCGCTTCCTCAACCTCCCCTACGCGCTCTGGACCAGCGGGCCGCTCAATATCGATGCCGCCGAACAGATCCGCGCCCAACTGGAACGCTGGAATCTGGTCCCGTCCTCCACCGTCCGCCCCACCTCCGACGACACCGTCCGCTGATCCGTGCGGCCGTCCGCCGACCCGAACCGTCCGCCTCCGCCGGAGTGGCGAGCCGGTGTCAGCGGCTGGCGGCCGGACTCGATTCACGCTCGACGAGGCGAATGAAGGGGACCACCTGCTGGGTGATGACCCTGTTGTATTCGACGGGGCGCTGAACGGGGTTGGCGTGACCGGTGGTTCGGGTGGTCACCACCAGCAGGGAGCCATCGACGCCGCCGACGCGGTCGATCAGGGCCTGGTGGCTGTACTCGACGTCGACTACGCCGTCGGCGTAGGGGTTTCGGGGGCGGATGAAGACAATGGCGGGCGGCGGTTTGCCGTCGGCGCTCTGGGCGAGAGCGCGTAGATCGTCGGCCGCGCCGCCCGCGACAATGGCTTTGAATTGGGCCGCGATGAGGCCGGTACTGGCTACGTCGGAGTCGAGTATCTTGTCGCGCAGCACTTCTCGCACGGCGTCGCGCAGATTACCGAGATCCATGTCGTAGCGGCCGGTGACGTACTTGTCGCGCCGGGCATAGGTTTCGGCGACGAACCGCAGCACCCGGCTTTCGCGGGCCCCCGGGAACCAACCCATCCAGCGCATCAACTCTTCGCCTTGGTCGCGGCTTTCCGCGCGCACGGCGTGCAGATCGATGGGGGTGCAATCCAGCAGTACCGCAAGGACTTTCTTGCTGCTGTCGAGATGCAGATGCTTGGCGATCTCCAGTGCGATCACCCCACCCATACTGTGCCCGACCAGCACGACATTCGGGGCTCGCGCGGCATCGGTAACCCTGACTATGAGGTCGGCGATGACCTTGGTGTCGATACCGGTGTTGTCGTATCGCACCGCCCATACCGAGCCGAGCGCGCTCAAGGACGGTAGCGCTCTTGCGGTTTCGGCGGCATCGAGGCCCCCGAGTCCGACCAGGTCGAATACCGCGGTATCCGCGCCCTGTGCGGTCGTCGGCCCAGCGATCGATGAGACGGACGGCACGGTCCGGGCCAGGCGAGCCCGCTCGGGCGCGATGTCATAGGTCCAGTACTGCCCGAAGATCACCAATATGGCCAGGGGGATCAGACTCAGCCGCAGAAGTATCAGCCGCGACTGCCGCCCCCGATGCCAGTTATGCCCGAGTCGTACTTCCCGCAGCCTGGCCTTCCGCCGATCGTCGTCGTAATCGGCGGCTCGAGACGGGCGCGGGTATTCCCACATGCCACTCCACTGTAGGTCTGCCCGCACATCCGTCCAGTTTCCCGGGCGTCTCGGCTGCCGATCCCGAACCGGATACCCATCCCCCATCACCGGCTGTACGGCGGCTGACCACCTAGCTCCGGACGGCGGGGCGGACCAGACGGGCGCGGCCGATCCGACCAGGGCAGACGCTGCACCCGCGTGCATTGTCCGGCGCTGCCACGCCCGGCGGGAGATTGTCGTACATCACCGTCGACGCGGTGGCATCGACTGCCTCCGCCGGGCGTAGGTGATCGTCATCTCACCGTGCACGGCCGGCCGTGCCGCATGTATTCTGACCGATCCGCCTCGTCATCCCGGCGCGCCTTTGGCCGGAATCCACACTGTGCGGTGCCCTTCGGGTGTGGATTCCGGCCAAAAGCATGCCGGAATGACGGGGAGTTTGGCTCAGAACTTCTGATCAGGCGCCTCGTTGTCCGCCGCTGACACGCACGATGCGCGGTCTTGCCAGTGAGTGCGATTCGGAAGATGCCGTCGACGCGGGAATCGACTTCGCGCCCCTTACCTGCCATGCCCCAGCGCGCGACTACCTGCCATGCCCCCGTGCGCGACGGCATCGGGCCAGCAGTGCGTGGTGGACAGCCGTGGCCCCACGGATGTGCCCGGTGAGACGGGCCGAGGCTGCCTCACCGCGATATGACCGTGGTGACCGAGGGGCAGGATCAGCGGAGCGGGTAGTCGGCCGCCCAGGTGGCGTCGAACCAGGTCGGCGCCGCGGCGGCGAAGCGGTCGGCCGACCATGCGCCGACGCCGGACGGGACCATGCCGACCAGATCGACGCCCGTGACAGCGGGCAGGTCGGCGCGATTGCATTCCGAGGCCAGGTCGGGGCGGTCGGGCCAGGAGCCGATGACCAGGCCCGCGCAGCGCACTCCCGCGGCGGCCAGGGTGCGGGTGGTCAGTTCGCTGTGATTGAGGGTGCCCAGGCCCGCGGCGGCGACGACCAGGACGGGGGCGTCGAGTTTCTGTGCCAGGTCCAGGAGGGTGAATTCGCCCATCCGGACCAGGAGGCCACCCGCACCCTCCACCAGGGTGAGGTCGACGGCGGCGAGGGCGTCGACGGCGGCAGCGGTTTCGGCGAGGGTCAGCAGTGGTCGGCCGCAGCGGCGGGCGGCGGTATCGGGTGCGAGCGGGTCCGGATAGCGGGCCAGTTCGACAGTGCGGGTGACGCCGCTGAGCCGCTCGATGGTCGCCAGATCACCGGGTTCGCCCGGGGCCACGCCGGTCTGGGCCGGTTTGCACACCGCCACCGATTTCCCGGCCGCCCGCGCGGTCGCGGCGAGAGCGGCGGTCACGATGGTCTTGCCGACATCGGTCGATGTGCCGGTGACGAACAGGATGCTCACGCGGGCACCGCCGCCTGACCGCGCGCGTGCGCCAGCACGTCACCGAGAACCGTTGCGATGATGTCGAGTTCGGCGTCGGTGAGATTCGCGCGGGCGGTGAGCCGCAGGCGTGACGTGCCCTCGGGGACCGAGGGGGGACGGAAGCAGCCGACGCTCAGACCGCGCTCGCGGCAGGCGACAGCGGCGTCGTAGGCGATCTGGGCCTCACCGAGTACCACCGAGACCACGGCCGAATCCGGCTCCGGTACACCGGCTATCCGAGCCAGATCGGCGGCGCGAGCCAGCACGCGGGCGGCCATATCGGGATCGCGGCGCAGCACCCGCAGGGCGGCGCGGGCGGCGCCGACGGCGGCGGGCGCGAGTCCGGTGTCGAAGATGAAGGTGCGGGCCGAATCGATGAGGTGGGCGCGGACGCGTTCGCTGGCGAGGACGATGCCGCCCTGTGCGGCAAAGGCTTTCGACAGGGTCGCGGTGATCACCAGGTCCGGCTCCCCGGCTAGGCCGTGCTCGTGCACCAGGCCGCGACCGCCGTCGCCGCGCACGCCGAGTCCGTGCGCCTCGTCGACAATGAGCACCGCGCCATTGGCGCGGGCCACCCGGTGCAGGTCGGTCAGCGGCGCGAGGTCACCGTCGGCGCTGAACACCGAGTCGGTAAGTACCAGTGCCCGTTCCTCGGTGCGCTGGAACAGGATCTGGTCGATGGCATCGACATCGCGGTGCGGTGCGACCTCCACCCGCGCCCGCGACAGTCGGCAGGCGTCGACGAGGGAGGCGTGGCTGCCCGCATCCGAGACGACGAGGGTGCCGCGTCCGGCCAGCGCGGTCACCGCGCCGAGATTGGCGGCATAGCCGGAGGCGAAGACCAATCCCGCTTCGGCGCCGACGAATTCGGCGAGCTCGGCTTCCAGCCGCTCGTGTTCGGTGGTCGTCCCGGTGACCAGGCGTGATCCGGTGGATCCCGCGCCCCACCGGCGGACGGCCTCGACGGCCCCGTCGACCACCTCGGGGTGCCGGGTGAGCCCGAGATAGTCATTGGAAGCCAGGTCGATGGCCTCCCCACGCCACGTACGCGCGCGCAGTTCACGCCGCAACCCGGCCCGCACACGTTCGGCGGCCCGCTCATCCAGCCATCTCAACGGATCGACACTCACAGCTCCGCAGCATACTTGAACACCGTTCAGGGCGGGGCGGACCGGGCCGGATCGCCCCTGTACGCGGCCGGACGTCGCTATCCTGGGAATCCGAGGTAGGAGCGCATATGCCACGATGGGCGATAGTGGTCGAGCAGACGACCGGCTTCGGTGACAGCAAGATCTGGGCACCCAAGGTTCTCACCGAAGTAGTGGGGACCCGCGAACAAGCGGTGGCCAAACTCCCCGACCTGGTCAGCAAATTCAATCCGGACCACCCCAAACTCGTCAGCCGCCGCACGGTATTGCGGGACGGCGACAACTACATGCTCATTGCCCGCGGCTGGTCCGACGAGTTCCACTGCGTGTTCCGGGTCTGGGAAGTTCTCTCCGACAGCGAAGAACCCGAGCGCACCCGAGAACGCCGAGCGGCTCGCTGAACCAGCCGGGCGGGAACGAGGGCCGCCGCCGGTTCCCCCGATCAACAGGCCCACCGACCCGGGGTTACCCGAGGTGCGCTACGCGATGCCGCCTGCCGCTCCCCCGCGCGATGCCGCTGCCCCCGGCACGATGCCGCCTGGCCCCCGGCACGATGCCGCCTGCCCCCGGCGATGGAGCCCCGCCTCGTCATCCCGGCGTGCTTTGGCCAGGATCCACCACTGACCAAAAGTGGATTCCGGCCAAAGCACGCCGGAATGACGAGAAGGCGCACGCCGGGATGATGAGAATCGGTTGACGAGAACCGCATGACGAGCAGGTGGGCACCACTACGCGTTCGAGCTAGGCGACGGTGGCGGCGGCGACCATGGCGGTGGTGATCCGGGCGATGTCCTCGGAGGTACTGATGAAGGGCGGCATGGCGTAGATCAGGTTGCGGAAGGGGCGGACCCAGACGCCGGATTCGACTGCGGCATGGGTGGTTTTGCGCATATCGACGGAATGGTCGAGTTCGATGACGCCGATCGCGCCGAAGACCCGGACCTCCACGACACCGGGGAGGTCGAGGACGGGGGCCAGGCCGGTGCGGAGTTCGGATTCGATGCGGGTCACCTCGCCGTGCCAATCTCGTGACAGCAGCAGTTCGATGGAGGCGACGGCCACCGCGCAGGCGAGGGGGTTGCCCATGAAGGTGGGACCGTGCATCAATCCGCCGTGGGCGGCGCTGATGGTTTCGGCGATGGCCGAGGTGCACAGGGCCGCGGCGAGGGTGAGGTAGCCGCCGGTGATCGCCTTGCCCACGCACATGACGTCGGGCGAAACCCCCGCGTGGTCGGCGGCGAAAAGTGTTCCGGTGCGGCCGAATCCGGTGGCGATCTCGTCGAAGATCAGCAGCACGCCGTGGGCGTCGCAGAGCCGACGCAGGTCGGTGAGGTAGCGGGGGTCGTGGAAACGCATACCGCCCGCGCCCTGGACGACGGGTTCCACAATGACGGCGGCCAATTCGTCGGCGTGGGTCGCGATCAGGCGCTCGAGCTCGGCGACGTACTCGGGCCGGTAGTCACGGGGCGGCGCGGGCGCGAAGAGCTGCTGGGCCATGACATCGGTCCACAGCGAGTGCATACCGCCCTCGGGATCACACACGCTCATGGGTGTGAAGGTGTCGCCGTGGTAGCCGCCGCGCCAGGTGAGCAGCCGCTGCTTCCCGGGCTGGCCGAGGCCGCGCCAGTACTGCAGGCACATCTTCACCGCGACCTCGACCGAGACGGAACCCGAGTCGCAGAGGAACACCTTGTCCAGTCCGGCGGGGGTGTGCTCGACGAGCAATTGCGTCAGCCGCACGGCGGGTTCGTGGGTGAGCCCGCCGAACATGACGTGACTCATCCGCCGCGATTGCGCCAGCAGCGCCGCGTCCAGCACCGGGTGCTGATACCCGTGCACCGCCGCCCACCAGGAGCTCATCCCATCGATCAACTCGCGCCCGTCCGCGAGGGTGAGCCGAGTGCCGGCGGCGGAGGCGACCACGAGCGGTTCGGTGGTGGCCGGGAAGCCACCGTACGGATGCCACACATGTTCGGCATCGAGGGCGGTGATCGCGTCGGGTGTCAGTGCCACAGATCGTCCTTCGGAGGCGATGTTCCGCGCTCGGCCAGCGCAACCGAGCGGGCTTGAACGCCGTTCAAGTTACCACTGGAGCTGGGCGCTGTCAGTGGCGTAGCCGATGACGCCCGCGGCGGGGGCGGAAACCACGCGGCGGTGCGCTCGCGAATTGCACCCGCGCACCGGCCGCTTCCCGCGTATTCTTTGACTAGGTCAAAGGATTGGAGCCGATATGGGCACCCCGATTGCCCCGCATACCATCGACGTCGAGCACATTGCCGCCGTCCGCGCCTTCAACCGCCGCTACACCCAGCTCATCGGGGTACTACGGGAAGGGCTCGTCAATACCCGGTACTCCCTCACCGAAGCGCGAATCCTCTTCGAACTGGCCAACTCCGGCCCCCTGGAGGTGGTCACGCTGCGCCAGTCCCTCGAACTCGACCCCGGCTATCTGAGCCGCATTCTGGCGCGCTTCGAAGACGCCGGACTGGTAGAGCGCCGACGGTCCGAGCGGGATCGCCGGGTACAGGAGGTGCGGTTGACCGAGCGCGGGTGGGATGAGTTCGCCGAACTCGACGAGCGGTCCAGTCGCGATATCGCCGCCCTGCTCGCCACCCATCCGGCTGCCGACCGGAGCCGGATGGTCGGGGCCATGCGCACCATCGAACGCATTCTGGAACCGGTATCGGATGCTCTCCCGTTCACCCTCCGCGAGCCCCGCCCCGGCGATCACGGCTGGGTGATCGGCCGCAATGCCGCCCTCTACGCCGCCGAATACGGCTGGGACACCGACTACGAGCAGCTCGTCGCCCGCATTATCGCCGACTACTTGAAAACCCGTGACCCGCAACGTGAACGGGCTTGGATCGCCGACCGCGACGGCGAACCCCTCGGCTGCGTCTACTGCATGCGCGAGGACGACGACACCGCCCGTCTGCGCCTCCTACTGGTCGAACCGAGCGCCCGCGGCCTCGGCGTCGGCAGCGCCCTGGTGGACGAATGCCTGCGCTTCGCCACCGCGGCCGGATACCGCGAACTCGTGCTGTGGACCAATGACGTCCTCACCTCCGCCCGGCGCATCTACGAACGCGCGGGATTCGAACTGATGGAATCGAATCCGCACCACAGCTTCGGCAAGGACCTGGTGGGGCAGACCTGGCGGCGCGCGCTCACACCCTGATCGGGGCTCGCCTCCCGCCGACGTGTATCCGGCCAAATGCGCGCCGGAATGACGGGTTCGGCGCCCGACGCCGAATGATGGGTTCGGCGCCCCTGCCGAATGATTGGTTCGTTGCCCCACGCCGAATGACGGGTTCGCTACCCTCATCGCCGCACAACAAGGCTCGATCCCCCACCCGCGCGCCGAGGCACGGTCCCCCATAAGAGTCGGCAGGGCACGACACCTTCAGAAGTCGCCGGGCATGTCGAATGACCACTTCCGAAGCCGCCATCGCGATATCGCCCGGCCACTTTCGTCATTCCGGCGTGCTTTGGCCGGAATCCACACCCCTGGCCGCAATCCACACCCCGCAGTAGGGGATCCCTGCCGCAGCGAGCCGGGATGACGGGTGCTGCGCCGACATCGCGCGTTCGACCCCGGTAGCAATGCCCGACCAGGGGCGAACCCCGCAGCGACCAGCAGACCCGCGAGAGGCGGCGGCCGCGATCCATCCGCACGACTTCGCACCCCCGCGCCGCACCGGGATGGCGGAGCGTGTCGAGCATTCAGCGAAGTTCCTCGGCCGCAAGGACTTCCCGGGTTCGGGCGAGCAGGGTCCGCAGCTCTTCGAGGCCCTCCGCGCCGAGCGTGCCGTGCAGGCGTCGCTCGATCTCGACAATGCGCGCACCGGCCGCGGCGAGGGTGGTGCGACCGGAGTCGGTGAGGACGACCAGGCGGGCGCGGCGGTCGGCGGGATCGACCTGCCGTTCGACGTAGCCGTGGCGTTCGAGGTGGGTGATCAACTCGCCCATGGACTGCTGGGTCATACCCGCGGCCTCGGCGAGGGTGGTGATGCGGGAACCGGCGGGGTCGAGGTAGCGGAACACCGCGTAGTGGGCGGGGCGCAGGTCGGGGTGTTCGGCGCTCAGCTCGCAGTTGAGCTCCTGCTCATAGGAGCGAGTGGTCAGGACGAGCAGCTTCAGCAGGGTCTCCGGGACGGGCCGGTCGGGCATTGACATAATATGAAGGTTACCTTTATAACTGGGAAATGGGCAATCGCACACTCACTTTCCGAAATGGCCATCAGGTGACACTGGTCGACAGGGGCACCGATGAGCGCGGGCCGTACCTGCGGCTGCGTCATGTGCTCCCGGAAACCGGATTACAGGCGGGACCGCACTGGCATCCGGTGCTCGAGGAGGGCTGGAGCGTTCGGACCGGGCAGCTGCGGTTCCGGATCGACGGGGCGGAAGTGATTGTGCGGCAGGGTGATTCGACGCACGCCCCGGCCGGTGTGGTGCATCAGTTCTGGAACGAGACACCGGATACCACCTTCGACCACGAGATCCGGCCGCCGCTGCGGCACTGGGAGATGTTCGAGCTGTGGCACGCCCTGGACGCGGCCGGAAAGACCACCAAAGGCAGTAGCGTGCCACGCGATCCGCTCGCACTGGCCCTGCTGTGGGATTACCAGGACGGCTACCTCGCCGGAATCCCGGCCCGACTGCAACGCGCCGTACTGGGCGGATTGGCTCGCGTGGCCCGCCGGGCCGGATACGAACGCCGCTGGCTACCCGACACCACGGCACCGCACTCCGCCCACGGGAATTGAGGGCGCGAGGCCGCCCGCCACCTTCGTCATTCCGGCGT
>NZ_BDCE01000022.1 GCF_001613345.1 Nocardia uniformis NBRC 13702
CGTGCCGGGATGACGGACAGCGTGTCGCACCGTCCCATGCCGGGATGACGGGTGGCGTCTGGAACCCCGCTACTCCCCACCGGATCACCCGGCCCATCGCGGCCGATACTGTCTTCCTATGCCGCAGACCCCAGCGCCCCCGGATCTGACGCCACTCGGCGTCTGGCCCGGGACCGCCTATCCGCTGGGTGCGACCTATGACGGCGTGGGAACGAACTTCTCGATGTTCTCCGAGGTCGCCGAGCGCGTCGAGCTATGTCTCATCGACCCGGACAATCGCGAGCAGCGCATTCCCCTGGACGAGGTCGACGGCTATGTGTGGCACGCCTACATCCCGACCGTCGCACCAGGTCAGCGGTACGGATTCCGCGTCCACGGACCGTTCGAACCGGAGCGCGGACTGCGCTGTGATCCCAGCAAGCTGCTGCTCGACCCCTACGGCAAGGCCTTCGACGGACATTTCGGCTCGGATTCGGCCCCGTACATCCCGGGCGTGGATTCGCTCGGGCACACCATGACGAGTGTGGTCATCAACCCGTACTTCGACTGGGCCGATGATCGCGCCCCGAAGCGGCCGTACCACGAGACCGTCATCTACGAGGCCCACGTCAAGGGAATGACCATTACCCATCCCGATGTGCCGCCGGAGCTACGCGGCACCTATGCGGGTATGGCGCATCCGGCGATCATCGAACACCTGCGCGACCTGGGTGTCACCGCCGTCGAACTCATGCCGGTGCACCAGTTCCTACAGGACCGCCTCCTACTCGATCGCGGATTGCGAAACTACTGGGGGTACAACAGTTTCGGGTATCTGGCTCCGCATCACGAATACGCCGCCAATCCGGCCCCGGGAGCGGCCGTCACCGAATTCAAGGCCATGGTGCGGGATCTGCACACCGCCGGGATCGAGGTCATCCTCGATGTGGTCTACAACCACACCGCCGAGGGGAATGAATTCGGCCCCACCATTTGCTTCCGCGGTATCGACAATGCCGCGTACTACCGTCTCACCGACGATGATCCGCGGCACTACATGGATTACACCGGCACCGGCAACAGCCTCAATGTGCGCCACCCGCACACCCTGCAACTGATTATGGATTCGCTGCGGTACTGGATTCTCGATATGCATGTCGACGGCTTCCGGTTCGATCTGGCCGCCACCCTGGCGCGCGAATTACACGATGTGGACCGGCTTTCCACCTTCTTCGATCTGGTGCACCAGGATCCGGTGGTCAGCCAGGTGAAGCTCATCGCCGAACCCTGGGATGTCGGCGAGGGTGGCTACCAGGTCGGCAACTTCCCCGTCCGATGGACCGAGTGGAACGGCAAATACCGTGACACCGTGCGCGACTACTGGCGCGGCCAGCCGGCCACCCTGGGCGAATTCGCCTCTCGGCTCACCGGTTCCTCGGACCTGTACGAGACCACCGGCCGCCGCCCCGGCGCGTCCATCAACTTCGTCACCGCCCACGACGGCTTCACCCTCGCGGATCTGGTGTCCTACAACGAGAAACACAATGCCGCCAATGGCGAGGACAATCGCGACGGCGAAACCTACAACCGCTCCTGGAACTGTGGTGCCGAAGGCCCCACCGACGATCCGGCCATCCGCGCCCTGCGCGCGCGGCAGCAGCGTAATCTCCTCGCCACCCTGCTGCTGTCACAGGGCACCCCGATGCTGCTGCACGGCGATGAGATGGGTCGCAGCCAGCGCGGTAACAACAACACCTACTGTCAGGATTCCGAGCTGTCCTGGATGGATTGGTCGCTGATGCACACGAATGCCGATCTGCTCGATTTCACCCGCCGCGCGGTCGCGCTGCGCACGAGACATCCGGTCTTCCGGCGACGGCGGTTCTTCGACGGCCGCCCGTCGGCCGCACCGGACCATCCCGGCGATATTGCCTGGTTCACCCCCGAGGGCGAGGAGATGACGGCCGCGGACTGGGATAACGGATTCGGCCGCTCGCTCGCGGTGTTTCTCAATGGCACGGCCATCGCCGAACCGGGTCCGCGGGGCGAACGCATTACCGACGACTCCTTCCTACTGTGCTTCAACGCACACGACGCCGACCTGAACTTCACCCTCCCCGACTCCGACCACGGCTCCGAATGGACTGTGGCCCTGGACTGTTCGACCCCCACCGGAGCCGCACCGGATCGCGCATACCACGCCATGTCCACGATCGAAGTCAGCGCACGCTGCCTGCTCGTCCTCCGCCGTACTGCATGATCGACAACGCCATGACCAGCCTTCCCGAACACACCACCGACGCCCTCGCCCGGCCCATCCCCGTGCGCAGCACCTACCGGCTGCAGCTGCGGCCCGACGCGCTCACCTTCGCCGATGCCCGCGCCATTGCCGAATATCTGCAGCAGCTGGGGATTTCGCATCTGTACCTGTCCCCGATCCTCACCGCCGTGCACGGCTCCACGCACGGGTACGACGTCACCGATCCGACCACGGTATCGGCGGCGCTCGGCGGCCCGGCCGGCTTCAAGGCGCTCTCCGATGAGGTGCGCGGCCGCGGCATGGGGTTGATCGTGGATCTGGTGCCCAACCATGTGGGCGTGGCCGATCCGCGGCAGAACCCGTGGTGGTGGGATGTCCTGCGCAATGGCCGCGGATCGCCGTACGCGACCTTCTTCGATATCGACTGGAGCACCGGCAATGGCGCGGGCGGGCGGATCGCGCTGCCGGTGCTGGCCGGGGAGAACGATCCGGCGGCGCTCACCGTGGACCGGTCCGGGCCCGAACCCATGCTGGCACTGCACGATCTGCGCTTCCCCATCGCACCCGGCACCGAGGGCGAGAACGCCCTGCGCATCCACGATAAGCAGCACTACCGACTGGTCAGCTGGAAGTCGGGGCTGTGCGGTTACCGGCGCTACTTCACCGTCGGCGGGCTAGCGGCCGTGCGGCAGGAGGTGCCCGCGGCCTTCGAGGCCACCCATCGGGAACTGGCCGCCTGGTGCGAGCACGACCTCATCGACGGGGTGCGCGTCGACCATCCGGACGGACTGGCCCGACCCGCCAAGTATTTGGCGCAGCTGCGCAAACTCATTGGGCCACAGCGGTTATTGCTGGTCGAGAAGGTGCTGTCCAATCGCGAACCACTCGACGCCACCCTGCCGATCGACGGCACCACCGGATACGACACCCTCGCCGATCTGGGCGGGGTCCTGATCGATCCGGAAGGGGAACAGGCGCTGACCGACCTGTCGCGCCAGTTCACCGGGCACGGCAGCGATCGCGCCTGGTTCACCGAGCAGGAACACCGGATCAAACGCGCCGTCGCCGAAACCATGCTGGTACCGGAGATGCGGCGCCTCGTATCGGCCATCAAACGCGATGCGCGAGCCGAAACCTGCGACACGATGGCGCTCACCAATGCCACCATCGAGGTGCTGTCGTTCATGCCGGTGTACCGCACCGACTACGCGCCGCTGGCCGGCATGGTCGGCGCGGTGCTGGCCGAGGTGGCGCGGCGCAATAGCGAACTCACCGCACCACTGCAGGTGCTGGTGACCGCGCTCGCCCTGGGCGGGGAGGCCGCTACCCGGTTCTATCAGGTGGGTGGGGCGATGACCGCGAAGGCCGTGGAGGACACCATGTTCTACCGCGCGGCCCGGCTGGTCTCGCTCCAGGAGATGGGCGCGGACCCGGTGCGTTTCGGCTGCTCCCCCATCGAATTCCATCTCGCCAATGCCGAACGCGCGGTGCGCTGGCCCGCCACCATGACCGCGCTGTCCACCCATGACACCAAGCGCGGCGAGGATGTGCGCGCCCGCATCGGTGTGCTGTCACAGGTGGCCGATATCTGGGCGCAGGCCGTCACCGCGTGGAATGAGATCGCACCCGGACCCGACGGCGCGACCACTCTGTTCCTGCTGCAGAACATGTTCGGCATCTGGCCCGCCGACGGCCGCCCCGCCGCCAGCGTCCTCGGATTGCGGGAGCGTCTGCATGTCTTCGCGGAGAAGGCGATTCGTGAGGCCGGTACCCGATCCTCCTGGGAGGAACCGGATATCGAGTTCGAGCAGTCCGTGCACAGCTGGATCGATACCGTCATCGACGGACCGGTGGGTGTCGAAATGGCGGAACTGGTCGCCGATCTCGCCCCGCACGCCTGGTCCGACAGCCTCGCCCAGAAACTCCTGCAACTCGGCGGACCCGGTATCCCCGATCTCTACCAGGGCTGCGAACTCTGGGAAGACTCCCTCGTCGACCCGGACAATCGTCGCCCCGTCGACTTCACCCAGCGCAACCTGCTCCTGCAATCCCTCACCGGCACACCGGACCTGGACCCCTCCGGCGCGGCCAAAATGTGGATTGTCGCCTACGCGCTGTGGTTGCGCCGCGAACGCCCCGACTGCTTCGTCGGCGGCACCTACATACCCCTGTTCGCCACCGGCGACCACGCGCAGCGCTTCATCGCCTACGCCCGCGGCCGCACCGGCGAAATCCCCGAGGTCATTGTCGCCGCCACCCGCCACAGTGTCGGCCTCGCCGAAACCGGCTGGGGCGATACGGTTCTCGACCTCCCCCAGGGCGACTGGACCGACCGCCTCACCGGCCACACCTTCTCCGGCCGCGCACGCCTCGAGAAGCTCTTCGCCCGGCTGCCGGTAGCCCTGCTGGTTCGGTAGCGAGTCGGATCGTCGCGCCCTACAGTGGCCCGATGGGCACCGATGTGACTATCCGACCCGCCACTGCCGTCGATGCCGAGGCGGTGGGACGAATCTGGTGGTCCGGGTGGCAGGACGGCCACCTGGGCAAGGTGCCGGACGAATTGGTCGCGGTGCGGACCGAGGAATCATTCGGCGCGCGGGCGGTGGAGCGGATCGCCGATACCACCGTGACGGTGGTGGCCGATACCGTGGCCGGATTCGTCATGGTGAACGGTAGTGAGGTCGAGCAGGTCTACGTGTCGCGCGACTATCGGGGCAGTGGGGTAGCCGATTTGCTGTTGACCGCCGCGGAACGACAGGTCGCGGCGGGCGGGCACGCGCGGGCCTGGCTGGCGGTGGTGCCCGGAAATGCCCGCGCGCGCCGATTCTATGAACGCAGTGGATGGATCGACGATGGCCCGTTCGACTATTCGGCGTCGAATGCGGACGGAGCCATCGCCGTTCCGTGCCATCGCTACATCAAGCAGGTGCGGGCCTGAGCGCCCGGTCAGACATCCCGACCGTCACGCCCCTCGTCAGAACTCCTGAGCGTGGCCCCCTCGTCAGAACCCCTGAGCGGTAG
>NZ_BDCE01000023.1 GCF_001613345.1 Nocardia uniformis NBRC 13702
GCCGGGATGACGGCGCAGTCCGGTCACGAAAACGTGCGGCGATTTCGGCCACCCGTTCAGGCGACGGATTCCGACTCGGCGCGGCTCGCCACATGCCCTGCCGGGATAAGGCCCGAAATGACCTCTCCCCCATCGGCACCGCTGCCGCCGTGGTTCGAGGCGGCGGGCGCATCGGACACCGGGAAGGCGGAGGCGGCTGGGATCGGTTCGATGAGGTGCTGCGGGATGGTGCCGTTGGCCACGTCGCGTTCGCTGAACCAGCGGCGCAGGTTGGCGGGGATATAGCCGTCGCGGAGACGGACGGTGGAGGCGAAGTAGACGCTGCGGTCGGTGCGCTCGAGGAGTTTGCGCCAGGAGTCCCAGTAGAAGCGGGGGCTGCGGGGATTGCGCAGCAGCCGGACGAAATTCAGCAGGCGGAAGCCGAGGCCGAGGGAGTCGTGCCGCTTCTCGTGTTCGGTCGGAATGCAATGGCCCATCAGGGTTCGCAAGCGGTCGTGATCGAATTCCAGCCCCTCGGCCTCCGCCTCGGCGATCATCCAGCGCAGGGTGGCGTCGGCAAGACCGCATTCGGGGTAGCCACCGCCGATATCGGTGTGCACCCCCTCGAACCAGACCTGTTTCACGCGGTCGCTGCGGCGGTACTTCTCGCGCAGTTCGACCGGGACCTCCCAGAGGCAGGGCGCGAAGGCGCGGCGGCGTTCATCGATGGCGAGGGCCTGGCGGGCGCAGTGCACGGTACTGGAGAGGCGCACATCGTGGAAGCGGTGCCGCCAGGCGGTGATGCCGGGGATGCCCATGGCCCCGACGGTGTCGAAAACCCCCAGGAAGTTGATCTTCGGGCGCACCGGATGGCTGTAGCGGGCACGGAAGGCGGCCCACTCCGGCGGCTCCGGATCGGCCGGATGCTTCTTGCGCTGCCGGTAGATGCGCTGGGCCTCGCGGTACTGGCCGCAGATCATGGCGTCATAGGTGATGATGCCGAGCCGATTGATCATTCCGGCCAGGCTGCGGGCGGTGTACGCGCCGCGGCTGAAACCGAAGATATAGATCTCGTCGCCCGGCGCCCAGTTCAGGGCCACCTGCCAGTACGCCGACCACAGATTCGCTTCCAAACCCATTCCGAAGGCGCCACCGAGTAGGCGATCGGAGGTGAACCCGCGCGCGCCGGGGCCGGATACGTAGAACAGCCGCTGTCCCACGATTTTTCCACTGCTATCCGCGCCGGTCATACGCACGGTTTGCGCGATTTTCACAATATTGGAGACCGTCGCATCGGACTCGGCCTTCCAAGTGCCGTCACAACACACAACGAGCCGTTTCATAAACCGATCCTCCCGCCCAGGCCGTTCGGTTTCGTGCGTAGTGCACTACTCGAATCATCGGCGCGGCAACCCTCCCCCGTTAACCTTCGGCGGGATCCGCGACGAGGCCGGTTCACATTCTGCGATACGCCGTCAGCACTCGGGGGCCGGATTCGCGATCGTTCACGACTTCTTCATAAACGTTCCGCCATGGTCGAGCGGCGGACGGCCATCGGACGAGCGCGCACCTGCCCACACGCGGGCCCCGAGTCGAATTCGACTCGGGGCCTTCGTCTTTCCGTATGCGATGTGGTGTCGGATCAGGTGAGGTACCGGTAGGCGGGCGTTCCCGGCTCCAGCCGAGTGCCCTGAATCGGCGACGCCTCCATCCGCTTCACCAGCGGCCCCAGCCCATCCGGCGAACCGAGTTCGATACCGACCAGCGCCGCCCCGGTCTCCCGGTTATTGCGCTTGACGTATTCGAAGAGGGTGATGTCGTCCTCGGGCCCGAGCACCTCATCCAGGAAGCGTCGTAGCGCACCGGGCTCCTGCGGAAAGTCCACCAGGAAATAGTGTTTCAGCCCCTGATGGACCAGCGAGCGCTCGATGACCTCGCCGTAGCGCGACACATCGTTATTGCCGCCCGACAGCAGGCACACCACCGTGGATCCGGGTTCCACATCGATGACCGACAACGCCGAAACCGACAGCGCGCCAGCGGGTTCGGCGACAATACCCTCACTCTGGTACAGCTCCAGCATGGTGGTGCAGATGGCACCCTCATCGATCTGCATCATGCGGAAAGTCGCTGCGCCGGAGACAGATTCGGTACTGGACAGCAAAGGCAGTGAGGCGTGCGTGCGCACCCGACCGCCGAAGCGCGAGACCGCCTGGAACGGCACCGCGCCGATCCGGCGTACCGCCGCGCCATCCACGAAGGGGTCGATCTCCGGCAGCGTCACCGGACCGCCCGCGACCAGCGCGGCGGTCATGGAGGCGGCACCCGCTGGCTCCACCCCCAGAATCGCGGTGCGCGGGGCACGTTCACGCAGGTAGGTGCCGATTCCTGCGAGGCAGCCACCGCCACCCACCGGCACCACCATCACATCGGGGGCGCGCCCCAACTGCTCCAGGACTTCGGCGGCAATGGTGCCCTGACCGGCCGCGGTGCGCGGATCGTCGAACGGCGGGACGATGGTCGCGCCGGTGCGCGCCACATCATCGACGGCGGCCGCGGCGGCCGCGTCATAGGTATCGCCGACGGCAATGAGTTCCACGAATTCGCCGCCGTGCGCGCGGATTCGATCGCGCTTCTGCTTCGGTGTGGTGGTCGGGACGTAGATCCGGCCCGTGATACCCATGGCCTTGCATGCGAATGCCACACCCTGGGCGTGGTTTCCGGCGCTGGCGGCGACCACGCCCGCGGCACGTTCGGTGGTTGTCAGCTGCACGATCAGGTTGTAGGCGCCCCGCAACTTGTATGAGCGCACCGCGGTCAGATCCTCGCGCTTGAGGTAGACATCGGCACCCGTCGCCGCCGACAGCCGCGCATTCCACTGCAGCGGCGTCGGCTCGATAATGTCGGAAATTCGCTTGGCGGCCGCATCGATCTCGTCCGCCGTCAATTCGGGCAGCGGACCGGGCACTTTCTCTGCGATATCAAGCGGGTTCGACACCCGGCCATGCTAGCCGGGCCGGATGAGACGGAATCCGGCGACCGGCAGAAGCCGGTCGCCGGGGACCTGCGATCTACTGCGGGACGAGGACGAAGATCGGAATCTCGCGGTCGGTCTTCTTCGTGTACTCGTCGTAGTCGGGCCAGACCTCGGCGGCGCGCCGCCACCACAGGGCCCGCTCCTCGCCGAATACCTCGCGGGCGGTGTAATCCCGCACGACCGCGCCGTCGCGCAGCTCGACATGCGGTTCGGCCTTGATATTCCAGTACCAGACCGGATGTTTCGGAGCGCCGCCCAGGGAGGCGACCACCGCGTACTCGCCGTTGTGCTCGACGCGCATCAGCGGGGTTTTACGGAGTTTGCCGGACTTCACGCCCACCGTGGTGAGCAGGATGATCGGCTTCCCCTGCAGGGTGCTGCCTTCGGCTCCATTGGATGCCTCGTACTTCTCGGCCTGCTCGCGGGCCCAGTCTGAAGTACTGGGTTCGTACTCTCCGGAAAGTGGCATGACCCAGCCAACACTCGGGTGTCTTGTTATGTTCCCGACAGAAAAGTTCGTTTGCCCGAACTTATCCTCGCGTATACCCTGGGTGCATGGCAGTGGTTCACCCAACGCAGGTCACCGCGCCCCGTAGCGACTCGATCGATATCGCGGGCACGGCATGGCCGATGTTCAAGCTCGAGGCCCTCGCGGCCGGGCTTGTCATCATGGTGCTGCTCATACTGATCACCGGGTCGCCGCAGATCGCGGTACTGGCGGGTGCCGCCGCGGCCGCGGTGCGCTGGATCGCGGGTCTTGTCACCCAGCAGCGGGAAGCCCAGCACTCACACTGACCGGGCTCTCGACGCCGTGTCCCGCACCGGGAAATAGCCGCTGACTATTACAGTCGGAATCCATGCGGTTGATTTTCACGATCATCGCCCCCACTCTCGCCGCCACCCTGGCCCTCGCACCTGGCGCACATGCCGAGATAGAGGCCCTCGCACCACACGAGAAGGTGTTCCCCTCACCGGTCGGCACGTTCACGATCGGCAATAGGGATGAGGCGATCAATCGAATCGCGCCCCTGAACATGATGGGAACAACGCGCGAGGCACTGGTCAGCAATGTCGCCTACGCCCGAATCGATGGCGGGGCGACCGGCACCATGACCGTCGGGTATCACATCGGATGCGCGGTGAACCTGCAGAACGGCGTCATCGGCATCACCCCGAACGTGTACCCGGAAATCCCGTCCCTCGAAACCGGGTTCCGGTCCTACGTGGCCCCGGTCTTCACGGCCACCATGGGGCCCGGGCAGGTCGCCGACGTGAAGCTCTCGGAAAAGCAGATCGTGCCCGGCGATACCGCCATGGTCATTACCCGCGACTTCCATGTGGTGGTCAATGGGTGCACCGGGCCGGTGACGCTGCGGCAGTACACAAACCTGCTGGTCAAGTCACCGCTGGTGGATGATTCCGGCTCCGTGTTCGGCGACCCGACCTGGTTGTAGACCTCTGGAAATCGAGCCCCTCGCCCGTCCGCCTTCGTCATTCCGGCGCGCTTTTGGCCGGGATGACGGGGGACGCGCCGACACCAAGCTGTCGACCCAGGGGTAGACCGGCTAGCTCGCCAGGCAGCCCGGACCGAGGAGCGCCTTCAGGTCGCCCATCAGGGCCGACGATGTCGAAACCCGTAGGTTGTCGGCGACTTTCAATACGGTGGTGCGTTCCCGGGAGCCGACGTGGCGGATATTCACGTTGGCGGTGCCGGGGTGGCTGACCAGCACTCGCTTGAGGGCACCGATCTTGTCCGGGGTGCACAGGCGGGTGGGAATGGTGACCGTGAGGGGCTTGTCCACGCCGACGGAGGAAAGGTCCGGCACCACAAGGTCATTGGCGATCAGCGAGATGCGGTCGTCGCGGGCGGAGACGCGGGCCTTCACCAGCACCACCGCGTCCTCGGTGACATCCATACCGTAGACCGAGTACGACTGCGGGAAGAAGAGCACCTCGATACCGCCGGAGAGATCCTCCAATTGCGCTGAGGCCCAGGGCAGGCCGTTCTTATTGACCCGCCGGGTCACCGAGGCGAAGATACCGCCCACGGTGACCTGGTGGCCGTCCTTGACATCACCCGCGAGGATGGTGGGAATCGCCGTATCCGACTGTGCCGCAAGTACATGTTCGACACCGTGCAGCGGGTGCCCGGAGACGTAGAGACCCAACATCTCGCGTTCCAGAGCCAGCTTGTGCTTGGTCTCCCACTCCTCGTCGGGGACCTTCACATCGAAGACGCTCGACAGCGAATCATCGCCGTCGTCCAAACCGCCGAAGAGGTCGAACTGGCCGATGGCCTCGGCCTTCTTGGTCGACATCACCGCGTCGATGGCATCGGAATGCACCACCAGCAGACCCTTGCGCGGATGACCGAGCGAGTCGAAAGCGCCCGCCTTGATGAGAGACTCGGTGACCTTCTTGGAGCAGGCCACCGCGTCGATCTTGTTCAGGTAGTCGGAGAAGTCGGTGAACTTCGACTTCTCCTTGCGCGCGGCGATAATCGAGGACACCACATTCGCGCCCACATTGCGCACCGCGCCCATACCGAAGCGAATGTCATTGCCGACGGAGGCGAATTCGATCTCGGATTCATTGACATCGGGCGGCAGTACCTGAATACCGAGGCGGCGGCAGTCGGCCAGGTAGACGGCGGCCTTGTCCTTGTCATCACCGACGGAGGTGAGCAGACCGGCCATGTACTCGGCCGGATAGTTGGCCTTGAGGTAGGCGGTCCAGAAGGAGACCAGGCCGTAGCCCGCGGCGTGTGATTTATTGAACGCGTAACCGGCGAACGGAAGAATGGTGTCCCACAGCGCCTTGACGGCGGGTTTGGAGAATCCGTTCTCGATCATGCCCTTTTCGAAGCCCTCGAATTCGGCTTCCAGGATCTCGGCCTTCTTCTTACCCATGGCGCGGCGCAGAATATCGGCTCGACCGAGCGAGTACCCGGCTACCTTCTGCGCGATCTGCATGATCTGCTCCTGATACACGATCAGGCCGTAGGTATCCCGCAGAATATCCTTCAGGGGCTCCTCGAGCTCCGGATGGATCGGTTTGACCTCTTGCCGCCCGTTCTTGCGGTCGGCGTAGTCATTGTGGGCGTTCATGCCCATGGGGCCGGGGCGGTACAGCGCGAGAACGGCGACAATATCCTCGAAGCCGGTGGGAATCATGCGCCGCAGCAGATCTCGCATGGCGCCACCGTCGAGCTGGAAGACACCGAGAGTGTCACCGCGCGCGAGCAATTCGTAGGTGGCGGCGTCTTCCAGCGGCAATGTATCGAGATCGAGTTCGATACCGCGGTTGTTCTTGATATTGACCAGCGCGTCACCGATGACGGTGAGGTTGCGCAGACCCAGGAAGTCCATTTTCAACAGGCCGATGGCCTCACACGACGGGTAATCCCAGCCGGTGATGATCGCGCCGTCCTGGTTCCGCTTCCACAGCGGAATGGCGTCCATGAGCGGTTCCGACGACATGATGACCGCGCAGGCGTGCACACCGGCATTGCGAATCAGGCCCTCGAGGCCCCGCGCGGTTTCGTAGATCTTATTGACGTCCGGGTTGGTATTGATGAGTTCCCGGACCTCGGTGGCCTCTTTGTACCGCTCGTGCTCGGAATCCATAATGCCCGACAGCGGAATATCCTTGGCCATGATCGGCGGCGGCAGTGCCTTGGAGATCTGGTCGGCAATGGCGAAACCGGGCTGGCCGAATTGGACGCGCGCCGAATCCTTCAGCGCCGCTTTGGTTTTAATGGTACCGAAGGTGATCACCTGGGCGACGCGGTCGCTGCCCCATTTCTCGGTGGCGTAGCGGACCATTTCACCGCGACGACGATCATCGAAGTCGATATCGATATCGGGCATGGAGACGCGCTCGGGATTGAGGAAGCGCTCGAACAGCAGCCCGTGTGGGATCGGGTCGATATTGGTGATACCCATGGAGTAGGCAACCAGCGAACCGGCCGCCGAACCACGACCCGGGCCGACATGGATGCCGACCGAGCGGGCGTAGTTGATGAGGTCGCCGACCACGAGGAAGTAGGCCGGGAAACCCATTTCGATAATGACGTCGAGTTCGAACTCGGCGCGCGGAATATACTCCGGCGGAATGCCACTGGGGAAGCGGCGCTTCAGGCCGTTCATGACCTCGTGGCGCAGCCAGCTGGCCTGGGTCTCGCCCTCGGGGACCGGGAAGATGGGCATTCGGTCGCGGTGCGCCCAGACCTCGTCGTAGGACTGCACCCGTTCACCGATGAGCACCGTATTGTCGCAGGCCCCTGGGACTTCCGCATCCCAGAGGGCGCGCATCTCCGCGGCCGACTTCAGGTAGTAGCCGCTGCCATCGAATTTGAAGCGGGTGGGGTCGGAGAGGGTTTTACCGGTCTGGATGCACAGCAGCGCCTCGTGGTTGCCCGAATCCGTCTCGTGGACGTAGTGGCAGTCATTGGTGGCCAAGGGCGGAATGCCCAGCTTCTTGCCGAGATCGATGAGCCCCTCGCGCACCCGGCGCTCGATGGACAACCCATGGTCCATGATCTCGAGGAAGAAGTTCTCCGGTCCGAAGATCTCCTGCCATTTCGCGGCCGCCTCGAGGGCTTCGCGGTCGTGGCCGAGGCGCAGCCGGGTCTGGACCTCGCCGGAGGGGCAGCCGGTGGTGGCGATAATGCCCTCGTGGTGTTCGGCGATGATGTCGAGGTCCATCCGCGCCCACTTGCCGAGCTGACCCTCGAGCGAGGCGAGGGACGACAGCTTGAACAGGTTGCGCAGCCCGGTCGCGTTCTCCGCGACCATGGTCATATGCGTGTACGCACCGGAGCCGGACACATCGTCGCTCTTCTGCGACGGGTCGCCCCACAGGACACGCTTGTTGTTGAACCGGGACTCCGGCGCGATGTAGGCCTCGATGCCGATAATCGGCTTGATGCCCTGCTTCTTCGCCGAGTTGTAGAACTCGGAGGCACCGTACATATTGCCGTGGTCGGTCATTCCCACCGCGGACATGCCGAGCCGGGTCGCCTCTTTGAAGAGGGGCGTGATCTTCGCCGCGCCGTCGAGCATCGAGTACTCGGTGTGGTTATGGAGGTGGACGAATGATCCCGACACGGCAGACATCGTAAGCGCCAGCCCCGACAGAAAACCAAGTGCCACTCCGAGATCGATCGGAAGCCCACGTCGGCGAACTCAATGACCGGCGCGTCGCTTCCGGCGTGTTGTGTCGGAGCTCACGAAAGTGCCCGCGCGGCCATAGATTTCCACAGAGAATGCCGCACCCCCTGCGGTTCGGATCGCAGGGGGTGCGATGTTCCGGGACGGAGTAGGCGCAGGGGTTCGCCGTCCCGGAACGGCCCGGTGCGAATCAGGCGGTAGAGGCGACCGCCCGGACTCGCGGGCCCGCCGCCGGCTATGCCGCGCGGCGGGTGCTGGTTGCAGTGGTGCGGTGCGCGGCGCGAGCACCGCGTACCGCCAGCGGCAGCACCCAGGCCGACGCCATCTGGTCGGCGGCGAGGGAGTTCATGGCGAGTCGGTTGTGGACGAAACCGACCGAGAGGCCGGAGCGGGGGTCGGCCCAGCCGAAGGAGCCGCCCAGGCCGATATGGCCGAGGCCCGCGCGGGCGCCCGGTATGGGCAGCGAGTGGTAGCCCATGTGCCAGAGCATCGGGATATAGAAGAGGGCGTGGTCGAGGTGGTAGCTCTCGACCTTGCGCAGTGCCCGGATGGTGGTCGGCGAGAGGAACCGGCGGCCGTTGCTCATGCCCTCGTTGGCGATGGCGCTGTAGAGGGTGGCGAGGCCGGTGGCGGTGCAGACGCCATTGCCCGCGGCGAGTTCGGTATCGAGGATCGGCGGATTATCGCCGTCCAGGAGGACTTCCAGTCCGGGGAGGAACAGCGCGCGGGCCGCGGCTCCGGCCGCCCCGGGAATGCCGTAGGCGCGGCCGAGGAACATGGCGGCGTAGGGGGCGCCGACCAGTTCGAGGTGATTACCGGCGAGCGTGGCCACCCGGGTGGTCGATCCGGGCACCGGGCGACCGAGGTGGATGCCGTCGGTGCCGAGGGGTTCGGAGACCTCGGTGCGGAACAGCTCGGCCATACCGCGCCCGGTGACGGCACGGGCCAGCCCAGCGCACAGCCAGCCGAAGGTGAGCGCGTGATAGGTCGGAATGCCCAGCAGGCGATCGGGTTCGGCGGCGGCCAGCCGATCCTCCATCAGCCGGTGATCGAGGATATCGTCGAGGCCCCGGGCGATGAGTGGCAGTCCGGACAGTCCGGCGCGGTGGGACAGCAGCTGCCGCACCGTGATTCGATCCTTGCCCTTGGCGCCGAACTCGGGCCAGTATTCGGCGACCGGAGCGGCGTAATCGATGAGGCCGCGATCGGCGAGACGGTGAATGACCGTCGCCGCAATACCTTTCGTGGCCGAGAACACAATGCTGCCGGTGTCGTGTCCCCACGGTCCGGCGGCACCGGCGTCACCGGTCCAGATATCGACGAGCGGTTCGCCGTGCCGGTGCACGGCGAGAGATCCTCCGGCACCTGCCCTACCGCCCATGACGCGCGCGAAAGTTCGTACCAGAGGGGCCAATTCGGGGGCGGCGTACCCACCGACACCGGCCGGAAGGTCAACGGAACCCGAGAGGGAAGCGACATTGCTCACATCGTCCACGGTACGAGTGACGCGGCGTAGCGGCAATGATCGATTCGCGAGCGTTACGGCGACGGTCCGAGAGGTTATCGGCTGTGTCCAACCGGTGATCGGCGCGTAACCGAGGCGAATGCGATCTCCCAGTGCCTACTCTGGCGATATGCGCACACTACTACGGTCGCTGCTGCTGATCCTGTCCGTCGTCCTCGCTCTGGTGGCGAGCGCCTGCTCCGGTGACGAGGACGCCGCGCCACCGAAGGTGCGGGGCGACTGGCACGGGAATATCGAATTCCCTGGTCACGCACTTGCGGTGGGGGTGAACTTCACCGATGACGGCAAGGCCACCATCGATATTCCGGAGCAGAATGTGGCCTCCATGGCGCTGACCGAGGTGAGCACCGATCCGGAGCGGGTGACCTTCGCGATGGCGGATACCCCCGGTGATCCGAAGTTCGAGGGCCGCTACGACCGCGACAGCGACACCCTTCGCGGGGATTTCACGCAGTTCGGGCAGACGGTGCCGCTGAATATGTCCCGCGGACCGGCGGAAGGACCGGCACGGCCGCAGGAACCGAAGCCGCCGTTCCCGTACCGGTCCGAGGAGGTGTCGTTTCCGAGTGGCGATATCACCATCGCCGGGACACTGACGCTGCCGAGCGGGTCCGGGCCGTTCCCGACGGTGGTCCTGATTACCGGCAGTGGGCCGCAGGACCGCGATGAGACCCTGATGGGGCACAAGCCGTTTCTGCTGCTGGCGGATACGCTGACCCGGGCCGGGTACGCGGTATTGCGCACCGACGATCGCGGGGTCGGCGGCACCGGCGGCGGCCCACTCGACGACGCCACCTACGCGGACCTGACCGGCGATGTCGAAGCCGGACTGACCTTCCTGCGTACGCGTTCCGATATCGACGACACCCGGATCGGGCTGCTCGGACACAGCGAGGGCGGCTATCTCGCACCGCCGGTGGCCGCCCGACCCGAGAGCGGAGTCGCGTTCACGATCCTCATCGCCGGGCCCGCCGTACCGGGCGCCGATGTACTGCTCGAACAGAATCGGCTCATTATGGCCGCGCAGGGCGCGACACCCGAGGAGATCAGCGAACAGATCGACTTCCTCACCGGACTGATCGACATTGTCCGCACCGGTGATCTCGCGGCCGCCCGCGAGTACCTGGTGCAACACAACAGCGGCCTGCCCGAGGGCCAGCGCCTACCGGACGCGTCCATCGAGAACATGACCAGCCCGTATATGGCCGCGCTGCTGAATTACGATCCCGCCGCGGCCCTTTCGGCCCTGCGCGTTCCGACGCTCGCGGTGTACGGCGGTAAGGATCTCCAGGTCCCGCCCGCCCAGAGCGCCGATCGAATGCGGGAACTGCTGTCCGATAACCCGGATGGGACCGTCCACGTCTTCGACGGGTTGAACCACCTCATGCAGCCCGCGGACAAGGGCTCACCCGACGAGTACGCGGGTATCGAAACCACCATGGATCCGGTTGTTCTGGACTACATCACGGCCTGGCTCACGCAACGCTTCCCGCCGCGGTAGCGGACTGGGAGAGTGGTGGGATGGGAATCTACGAAGATCGGGTGCTACCGCGCATTGTCGATCTGAGCTGTGGCATGCAGGCGATGGATCCGCAACGGGAGCGCGTGTGCGGCGGTCTGCACGGTCGAGTCGTCGAAATCGGCTTCGGATCGGGGCGGAATGTGCCGTTCTATCCGGCCGAGGTGAAATCGGTGAGCGCCGTCGAACCCGCCGATCTCGGCTGGCGGATGGCCGCGGAGCGAGTGGCGGCCTCGCCGGTACCGGTGGAACGCGCCGGGCTGGACGGCCAGCAGCTGCCGTTCGACGACAGTTCCTTCGACTCGGCCCTGTCGACTTGGACGCTGTGCACCATCCCGGATGTCCGGACCGCGCTGGCGGAGGTGCGCCGAGTCCTGGTGCCCGGCGGCACTTTCCATTTCGTGGAGCACGGCCTGGCACCGGACGCCAAGGTACGGAAATGGCAGAACCGCCTGAACCCGGTGCAGAAGACCCTGTTCGGCGGCTGCCACCTCAACCGGGATATCGGCGCGCTGGTGGCCGACGCCGGATTCGAGATCCACGAGCTGGACCGCTTCTACGCGGACCCGGCGCCGAAGACCTTCGCCGCACTCTCGCTGGGCGTCGCCGTCTCGGCCTGATCAGCCGCTGCGCCCGACTACTATTTCGAGGAGATACCGGCCGACAGGGAGGCCAGCGCGCACTCGGGCGGGGCCGGGTAGATGAGAATGCAGGCGATGCCGATCGGGCCTGCCGGTTGGGGGGCAACGACGGCGGGTTCGGTCTGGGTCAGGGGGATGGCCGTGGCGGGGGCGATGGCGGCACAGGGCGCGCCCAGGAGGGCCAGGGTCAGGACTGCGGTACGCAAGCTGCTACGCATGAATATTCCCTACTGTTGAAACATGTACATTTCAGACAATGTACCGCCGTCGGTGCTGCCTGGTGGTGGATTTCGGCAGAACGAAGGCACCGGTGCGGCGGCGCGCGTTACCGGCGGTTCGCTGCACCTGCCCCGGCCGCGGTATGCGGAGACTTCCGGGTCACCCTGCGGCGCGCGCAATGTCGAGGAGGTCCGCCTCAATTCCGCGATCTCTCGAGGAAATCTGGGAAACGCTGTGCGATCAGGTCGATGCGGCGCGCACGAACGGAGCCTCCCGTGTCGCATAGCATCGTCGAGAAGATCGACAGCCCCGCACCGGAATTCGACGTGGAGTCAAGTCCATTCACGATTCCATTGTCATGTCCAATGGTGATGGATTGATGAAACATGAAGGGGCGGAGAATGTTCTGCGAATTCTGGGACAATACTCGCGCAGTGCGAAGCCGGTGCGCGATAGCATCGATCTCGATGCCACCTACACCAACGAGTTCGTCGAGCAGGCGCTGAAAACGAAATCGCCGTAGGAGATCCGAACGGCCGCACACCCATGAGGGGGATGTGCGGCCGTTCAGTGCGACTACCGGTCTGTGACTACCGGCCCTCGGGCCAACCGCCGTATGGCACGGTGATCAACTCCAGAAAATGGCCACCGGGATCCTGGAAGTAGATCCCGCGGCCACCATCATGGTGGTTGATCTCGTTCACGCCCTTCATCTGCGGGTCCGCCCAGTAGGTTTGCCCGCGCTCCTGAATCTTGCGGTAGGCCGAATCGAATTCGTCCTCCGAGACCAGGAAGGCGTAGTGCTGCGCTGGTATCTCATCCGCGAGATGGGGAGGAAGATTGGCGAAGTCGAAGGTGACGCCATTGGCGACCTGGACCGGAAGAAACGGTCCGGCGGCTTCCCCTACTTCCAATCCCATAATGTCCGCCCAGTACGCAGCGGACTCTTCGCGGTTTTGGCACGCGACAATGGTGTGATTGAACTGAATGGACAGAGTGAATTCTCCTGTGGTCGTGACGGTCCCGACCCCGGGCCGGTACAAGGGACCAACGGGAGCACCGCCACGTATCGGACGTTAGCGCAAGATGTTCGGGGAGTTCAAGCGTCGCGTGATCGGCCTCACGCGACGACGGATTCGGCCCGGCGCCGTGACCGCCGCAGGGCGTCGACGGTGAAGATCGCCAGCGCCACCCAGATGAGCGCGAATCCGGCCCACCGCGACGGCGGCATCTCCTCGTGCACCACCAGTACGCCCCAGGCCAACTGCAATGCGGGCGTGAGATATTGCAGAAGTCCCATGGTGGACAACGGCACGCGTGACGCGGCGAGGGCGAACAGCAGCAGCGGCACCAGGGTCACCGGCCCGGTCGACATGAGCAGCGCGCTATGCGACACGCTGGACCCCATGCTCGCGTGCCCGGTCACACCGAGCACGATCACCGCCGTCAACGCGAACGGCGCGGCGACCAGGCCCTCGGCCGCCAGACCCGGCAGCGCGTCGAGGCGGATCACCTTCTTGACGAGGCCGTAGGTGGCGAACGAGCACGCCAGCACCAGCGCGATCCACGGCGGCCGGCCGTAGTCCACGGTCAGCACCACCACCGCGAACGCGCCCAGTCCCAAGGCCACCCACTGCGCGCGCCGCAGCCGCTCCCGGAAGATGATCACCCCGAACGCCACCGTGACCAGCGGATTGATGAAGTAGCCGAGGGCGGCCTCCACCACCTGCCCGGACACCACGCCGTAGACATAGGTCCCCCAGTTGATGGACAGCCCCGCCGCCGCCACGGCCGCCAGTCGCCAGGTCCGGCCGTCGATTGCCCGCAATTCGCGCAGCCGTCCGGCAACCAGCAGCAACACCAGGGCCACCACGAGGGTCCAGAGGATCCGCTCCGCCAGGATTTCCACCGGGCTAGCGAAGGCGAGCAGCCCGAAGAACGCCGGAAACGATCCCCACAGTGCGTAGCAGCCGACCCCGAACACAATGCCCATATCTCCGCTGGAGCGCTTCGTACCCGACCGCTGCTCCGGCCCGACCGTCGAATCTGCGTCCGCCACCCAATCACGTTAGCGCTCGCAACTAGTTCGCTTCGACCGGATTGCCGGATCGTCGCCCTCCTCGATCACCCCTCCAGGACCACGTGCACCAGCGACTTCACCATGGCGCTCTAGGCTGTCCGATATGTCGATCACCGCGCAGGCTCCCGAGAGCCCGCCCGCGCTCGGACTCACCTCGGCCGAGGTAGAGCAGCGCCGCCGGGACGGTTTGACCAATGACGTACCCGAGCGGGCCAGCCGCTCGGTGCGAGACATTGTGCGAGCCAATGTATTCACCCGCATCAACGCCATTCTGGGCGTGCTGTTCATCCTGGTGATGGCCACCGGATCGGTCATCGACGGCATGTTCGGCCTGCTCATTGTCGCCAATAGCGCGGTGGGCATCATTCAGGAGATCCGGGCCAAGAAGACCCTGGACGATCTGGCGATCGTCGGGCAGGCCAAACCGGTGGTGCGCCGCGACGGCCACGCCAGCGAGGTGGCGCCGCAGGAGGTCGTCCTCGACGACATCATCGAACTCGGTCCCGGCGACCAGATCGTGGTGGACGGCGAGGTCGTGGAGGCCGAACTGCTCGAGGTCGACGAATCGCTGCTGACCGGTGAGGCCGACCCGATCGACAAGACCACCGGCGCAGCCGTGATGTCGGGCAGCTACGTGGTCTCCGGTAGCGGCGCGTACCGGGCCACCAAGGTCGGCAAGGACGCCTACGCGGCCAAGCTCGCGGAGGAGGCCAGCAAGTTCACCCTGGTCAACTCCGAACTGCGCAATGGCATCAACACCATCCTCAAGGTCATCACCTACCTGCTGATTCCGGCCGGTCTGCTGTCCATCTACAACCAGCTGGTTTCCAGCGGGGAATCCTGGCGGCCCGCGGTCAACGGCATGGTGGCGGCGCTGGTGCCGATGGTGCCCGAGGGTCTGGTGCTGATGACCTCGATCGCCTTCGCGGTCGGCGTGGTGCGCCTCGGTCGACGTCAGTGCCTGGTGCAGGAGTTGCCCGCCATCGAGGGCCTGGCGCGCGTGGATGTGGTGTGCGCCGATAAGACCGGCACGCTGACCGAGAACGGAATGCGGCTGTCCGAAGTTCGCCCGATCGCCGCGGCCGGCGGTGCGCCGAGTACCAATGGCAATGGCGATGACGAGCTGAAGCGGGTGCTGGCCGCCATGGCCGCCGACGATCGGCGGCCGAATGCCAGTGTCGCCGCCATCAAGGAGGCGCTGCCGGACTCCCCCGGCTGGAAGACGACCGGCGTAGCGCCCTTCTCATCGGCCAAGAAGTGGAGTGGCTTCTCCTACGGCGAGCACGGCAACTGGCTGCTCGGCGCACCCGACGTACTACTCGACTCGACCACCGAGGCCGCCGGCACCGCACAGGACATCGGCTCGCAGGGCCTGCGCGTGCTCCTGCTGGCACGCAGCGACCGGCCGGTGGACGCCGCCGACGCACCCGGTCAGGTGACCCCGGTGGCGCTGGTGGTGCTCGAACAGAAGGTGCGGCCCGATGCGCGCGACACCCTGGAGTACTTCGCCTCCCAGCATGTCGATATCAAGGTCATATCCGGTGACAATGCGGTCTCGGTAGGTGCGGTGGCGTCCTCGCTGGGGCTCGACGGTGGCGATCGCGCCATGGACGCGCGCACCCTGCCCAGCGATCAGGAGGAGCTGGCGGACGTCCTCGACCACCAGACCACCTTCGGGCGGGTGCGACCGGATCAGAAGCGCGCCATGGTGTCGGCTCTACAGTCGCGCGGGCATACCGTGGCCATGACCGGCGACGGTGTCAATGACGTCCTCGCCCTCAAGGATGCCGATATCGGCGTGGCCATGGGCGCGGGTAGCCCGGCCACCCGCGCGGTGGCGCAGATCGTCCTGCTGGACAACAAGTTCGCCACCCTGCCGTATGTGGTGGGTGAGGGTCGCCGCGTCATCGGCAATATCGAGCGCGTCTCGAATCTGTTCCTCACCAAGACCGTGTACTCGGTAATGCTGGCCTTCCTCATCGGTATCGCCGGTGTCGGTTCGCAGATCTTCGGCTACGAGGCCATCGGCTATCCGTTCCTGCCGCGCCATGTCACCATCGCGGCCTGGTTCACCATCGGCATTCCGGCATTCGTGCTGTCGCTGGCCCCGAATAACGAGCGTGCCCGCACCGGATTCGTGGGACGCGTTATGCGACTGGCGATTCCGTCCGGCGTGGCGATCGGCGTCATGACGTTCATCTCGTATCTGCTGGCCTACCAGGGCCCCGACGCCGCCGAGATCGAGAAGGTGCAGGCGGGTACCACCGCGCTCATCACCCTGCTCATTATCGCGCTGTGGGTCCTGGCGATCGTGGCGCGGCCGTACGTGTGGTGGAAGGTGGTGTTGATCGCGGGTTCCGTTGCGGGATACCTGATCCTGTTCTCACTGCCGTTCACGCGGGAGTTCTTCAAACTCGATCCGTCGAATATCGCGCTCACCACGACGGCATTCGTGCTCGGCGGGATCGGCATTGTGCTGGTGGAGTTCGCGTGGTGGTTCAGCGCCCGGTTGCAGGGGCAGAAGCATCAACTGCTCCCATCCCCGCCCGGCGAGACGCCCGAGCAGTAGCGCGACGCCGCGGCCCCGGTTGCACCGGGGCCGCGGTGCGTTTCAGGCGTACTGCGCACCCGGAGCGCCACCCCTCTGAATGTCCGGTTTGGGCGAAAACCACTGACCGCCACCGACCTTCGACGCCGACACCGCCGCGGAGGGGGCCGCGAGAGCACAACCAAACTGGTCGCATGGTTTGGCTCGCCGTGAACTTCGTTGTGCAGGCCTGTTATTGAAGATTGTGGGTACCTTGTGCCATATGGAGGTCCTGCTGCATCAGATCGACGCGTTCGTCGACGATCCGTTCTCCGGTAACCCCGCCGCCGTCATGCCACTGCTGAAGTGGCTACCGGACGAACTACTGCAACAGCTCGCCGAGGAGAACAACCTCGCCGAAACCGCCTTCTACACTTCGGCGCTACCGCCGGAGGCCGGACACGCGCCGGATAATTCGCCCGCCTTCCACCTGCGCTGGTTCACCCCCGCCGTGGAGGTGGATCTGTGCGGGCACGCCACCCTCGCCACCGCCGCGCAGATTCTGGAGGATATGCATCCCGGCGCGGACCGCGTGCACTTCTACACCCGCAGCGGGTGGTTGCGGGTGGATCGCACACCGGACGGCGAACTGGTCATGGACCTGCCCGCCGTACCGTCGGCGGACCTCGACGTGCACGCCGCCATTCCCCGTGGACTCGCCCACGCCCTCGGCGTCCGCCCCATCCGCGCGCTCGACGGCACCGATATCGTGCTCATGGTCACCTCCGAACACGAAGTGCGCGAGGCCCGTCCGAATTTCGCGGCCTTCCCCTCCCTGCACCGCGGCGTCATCCTCACCGCCGCCGGCGAATCCGTCGACTTCGTCTCGCGGTTCTTCGCCCCCGGTGTCGGCATCCCCGAAGATCCCGTCACCGGCTCCGCCCACGCCCAACTCACCCCGGTCTGGAGCCGCGAACTCGGCCGCACCACGCTGACCGCACGCCAGCTGTCGCCGCGCGGTGGCGCCCTGCGCTGCACCCTCAGCGAGAATCGGGTACTGCTATCGGGCCGGTGCCGCCGCTACCTCGACGGGGTCGTCCGCCTGCCCGACTGACTCCCGGCGCGGAATCCGCGTGGGTCAGTGAGCCGTAATGCGCCGGGTGAGAGCCAGCAGGTCTTCGGCGCGGTAGCCCGGGTAGCCGTGCAGGAGGGCGCGCCAGTCCTCCGGGATCGCCGCGGCACCGTGGCGCGCACCCAACAGCCCGCCCGCGATGGCCGCGGTGGTATCGGTGTCGCCACCGGCGCGCACCGCCAATTCCAGTGCGCCGGGCAGGGTTTCGTCGTGCGTAATGGCCCACCAGGCGGTTTGGAGGGCGTGCACCACCCAGCCGTTCTTGGCGAAGTCGGCGGGAGTACCGGTTTCGGCCTGATCGAGCAGCGGTCCCCAGTAACTCGCGTTCACCGACGAAAGGGCCTCGCGCACACCGTCATAGGTGCCGTGCAGGACGGCGTGGCGGATGGCGAGCGACCACAGGGTGCACGCCTCCATGGCCTGTTCGTCGAAGTGGGTGAGCGAGGAGACCAGTGCGGCGGCCCGCGCGCAGTTCTGGGCGCTGCCGAGGTGGGCCAGGGCCACCGGAGCGGTGCGCATGAGCGAGCCGTTACCAGCCTTGAGGCCGTCCAGATCCGCTGCGCGCTTGCGCATTTCGCGGGCATTCGGGCTGCGCCACTCCAGCACCGACCTGGTCTGATTGCCGATATCGCGGGGGCGAGAATCCCACCATGCCACGAATTCCGCCGCTACCGCGTCGAGGCCGCTGTCCTCGTGCAGATTCCCGGCCGTGGCCGCCGCGCGGGCCACCCCGATCGCCATCGAGGTGTCGTCGGTCCATTCACCGGGGGCCCACGCGAACGTTCCGCCGCCCTTCATGAAGATCGCCACATCCGGTCCCGGGTGGGTGAATTCGTACCCGGCACCCAGCGCATCGCCCGCCGCCGTACCGAGCAGCACGCCCGCCGCGCGATCTGCCTGCTGTGCACTCAATTCCATAGCCCCAACCCTTCTCTCGAGCTCGAGACCACTGTGGCACAGAGGTCCGACAGCCCGTACGGAGGGTGATTGCGCGGACCGATCAGCCAGGCAACCGCCAACGGAACCCGAGTCGACCGGAGCCCGCCACCCGTTCACCCGCGATGACTCGGGGGCACGGGGGCACGGTCAATTCTCGGGGACCACACCGTCGTCGGGACCGGGGACAGCGAACTCCTGCCACTGGGGTAGCAGCGGCACGACGGCGAAGGTGCCGCCGCTCGCGTCCGCGGGCAGTGCCTCCACGGCGCGGATATCGGGATGTGCGGCCAGGTTTCGCAGTTCGTCGAGCGTGCCGAATACGGTCAGGCCGACCACGCAGGCACAGTCGGCGCGCAGGCGGGCGGCGGCGACGGCGGCGATCCGACCCGCGCGGCTGTCCGGCCCGGCGGTCAACGCCTGCTGGTCCAGGACTCCCGCGGCGAGTTCCGCCGAGCGCAGCGCGGCCGCGTCACCGGCCGCGACCGGGACAGCGATCATCGGCGTCACCACCGAGGATATATCCACGTGGTAGTCCACCCCGGAGATCCGCAGTCCATCCGCGTATTCCGGGATACGGTCAGCGGCAATGCCCGCAGTGAACGAAATCAGAGCCCAATGCGGATCGGAATCATTGCCTCGCAATGATTCCCGTGCCCGATCCAGATAGACGGCTATCGCCTCGCCGCTCGACGGCCCGAGCCGATCAGTACCGATCACCGCGGGAACCGGTGGTATCGCCCAACCGAGCACCAGGATAACCGCCACGAGAACCACTGCCGCCGTACCGATTCCGATGCGGCGGATGGTATCGCCGCCTGCCCTGGCCGACCGCGCGTCCGATATCGTCGACCCGGCCTCGGCGGCGGACTCACCCGATATCGTCAACCCGGGCACGGCGGACTCAGCCGATCCCTCATCGCCCTCGCGCGTGCTCGCGCTCACGTCCGCATCGCGCGCGGTGTGGTCACTCATCGATATCCCCTTGCGCGCCTACCGAGTCCGAGGTCGTGTGATCGGCACTGTCCCCGCGATCCCGGCGTGCTCTCGGCCGGGATGACGAGGGCGGGGGCTGGCGACATCGCGGCCTCAACCCGCTACGTGCTTCGCAGCACGTCCAGCGCGTGCTCGAGATCCGCCGGGTATTCACTGGTGATCTCGATCCACCGGCCGTCGGCGGGATGGTTGAAGCCGAGCTGTCGGGCGTGCAGCCACTGCCGTTGCAGCCCGAGGCGTTCCGCCAGGCGCGGATCCGCGCCATAGGTGAGGTCGCCGCAGCAGGGGTGGCGGACGGCCGAGAAGTGCACGCGGATCTGGTGCGTACGACCGGTTTCCAGATGGATATCCAGCAGACTCGCGGACTGGAAGGCCTCGACGGTGTCGTAGTGGGTGACGCTCGGACGGCCGTCCGCGGTGACCGCGAACTTCCAGTCGTTACCGCGGGCCCGGCCGATGGGTGCATCGATGGTGCCGCTGGACGGATCCGGATGCCCTTGCACCAGAGCGTGATAGCGCTTGTCCACGGTGCGTGCCTTGAAGGCCCGCTTGAGCACGGAGTACGCATTCTCGGACTGCGCGACCACCATGACCCCGGAGGTACCGACATCTAGACGGTGCACAATGCCCTGGCGCTCGTGCGCGCCAGAAGTGGAGATGCGGTACCCCATGGCGGCCAGACCGCCGACCACGGTCGGACCGGACCAACCGACACCGGTGTGCGCCGCCACACCGACCGGCTTGTCCACGGCGACGACGTCGTCATCGGCATAGAGGATCTTCATACCGTCCACGGGCGTGGCCTCGACGGTGAGTTCCCGCTTGGGCTCCGGGAATTCGACCTCCAGCCAGGAACCCGCGTTCAGGCGGTCGGATTTCCCGGCCGCGATACCGTCGAGCTGAACCGAACCGTCCTCGGCCAGCGCCGCCACCGCGGTGCGCGACAGTCCGAGCAGTCGCGACAGCCCGGCGTCGACACGCATACCGTCCAGCCCGTCGGGCACCGGCATGCTTCGGGTTTCCCTCATACGGACTTCTCCTCAGCGTTCTTGTCGGCGTGCGACTCTTCGGCGTTGTGTTCCTCGGCGTCCCGGTGCGCGCGGGTCCCGTCCGGTTCGAAACCGAATACGGTCAGCACCACCAGCAGGATCGCGCCGCACACAATGGCCGAATCGGCCACATTGAATACCGGCCACCAACCGACCGCCATGTAATCGACCACATGGCCCTGCAGCGGGCCGGGCGAGCGGAACAGCCGGTCGACGAGATTGCCCAGCGCACCGCCCAGCACCATGCCGAGGCCGACCGCCCACCACAGCGAACGCAGGGTGCGGCCGATCCGGATCACGCCGATCACCACCGCGGTGGCGACCAGCGTCAACAGCCAGGTCATCCCGGTCGCCATGGAGAATGCCGCGCCCGGATTGCGCACCAGGCTCAGGCGCACGACATCGCCGATCAGATACACCGGCTGCCCCGGCGTCAGATTCGCCACCGCGATCACCTTGGCCAGCAGGTCCACCGCGAACAGCACGGCCGCGATAATCAGGAGTGTCCGCAACCGGCGCGGATGCTGCCGCGCATCAGCGGCGGCGTCCGCCGAGCCCCCGGTCGTTTCGGTCGCGGTCGTTTCGGTCGCGGTCGTTTCGGTCGCGGTCGTTTCGGTCGCGGCACCGGCGTCGTCCGACTTCGTCAGCTTCGGCGCGGCGACCTCCACCGGATCGGTCCCCGCATCGGCCTCCGACCGTGCGGAATCCGGTTCGGCGGGGATGGAATCCGGGGCACCGGTGGCGGCGCTGTCGCCGGGCGGCTGGTCGGGTTGGTCTGCGTCGATGTCGCGCGGCCGGTCGGTACTCACGCCTGACATCATCCCCTATGGCGATTGCGGCCTCGTCGGTCGCCGGGTCGACCGCCGCGCCTGAGAAAGAGGTAGGCGCACCCGGCCCCGCAACAAAGCTGATCCTCAGGATCGCGCCGTACGCTGATCGACGTGACGGTGTTGTCTTCTCCCCCCTGCCCGGCGACTGCTATCGCACACTCCGGCAGACCACGTCACGGGCTGCGCTGCGCCCGCTCCGGTGTGCTGCTGATGGTGCTCGCGGTCGCGCTCTCCACCCTGGGCGCCGGCTGCGGTGATGCGTCCGAGACCACGGTCGAGAGCGAGGGCGCGGAACCGGCGGGGATAAATAAGGCCGAGGTCACCATGCCGATCGCGGCCGTGGTCACCACCGTCGTCGATCCCGGGGCCGAACCGCGCAGCACGCTGCGTCGCGAATTCCCGGTCGGCACCACCCAGCAGGTGACGCTGCGTACCGATCACCACATCGAACAGCAGATCAATGACCAGCCGGTGCGGGACTTCTCCCCGCCCGCCGTCACCATCGGGCTGAACGCGGAGACCGATGCCGACGGCGTGGAGCTGATCCTCGGCAATGTCACCTCCAATGATCCGGTGCTGGCCCAGGCGCTGCTACCCGCCGACGGCTCCCGCGCGGGCCTCGATATGAGCGCCTACGGCGCGATTACCGCGCTGCGGCTGGCGCCCAACGCGGCCACCTCCGATACCGCGCGCGCCGCCCTGGAGCAGGCGTTCTACCAGGCCGTGTACCAGTCGATCGCCTTCCCGCAGACCCCCGTCGGGGTGGGCGCGGTATGGACGGTGCGCCAGCAGGTATCGGGCAGTGTGCCCCTCGATCAGGTGACCACCGCGACCCTGACGCACCGCGAGGGCGATGAGCTCACCATTGAAATCAATGTCACCCAGACCCCGAAATCGGAGGTGTGGGATCTGCCCAATGACGCAGGCACCCTCGATATCGTCGACTACCTCATGCACGGCGATGGCGTGATCACCGTAGATCTCGGTATGCCGCTACCGGTTTCGGGTGCGGTGACGGTCGGCGGCAATCAGACCTACCAGGATCCGCGCAGTGCGGTGACGCTGCGGCAGGTGCTGCGCACGCAGGTACTGTGGGGCGAATGACCGGACGGGCCGCGACGGCCGCCTGCGCGGCGGTACTCACCGCCATGGCCGTATCGGGTTGCGGTTCCGATGATTCGACCGGGCCCACCCTGCCGCCGCTGGGTTCGACGGTGCCGCCGCCCTCAGGGCCGCCGACCGCCCACGTACCCGATTCGCCGACCCTGCGTTCGGACCTATTGGCGACCTTCCAACTGCCGCCGGGGTTCACACCGCTCGATGACCCCGAACCCGGTATCACCGGCGCGGGTGAGCGCACCGATCCGCCGCAGTGCGCGAAAGTACTGGCCCCCATTGCCGATCAGGCGTCCGGTGCGGCCGCCCGAGCCGCCGCCCAGTTCAGCGGACCAGACTTCTCGAGTATCGATATCGACGCCGCCGCGTACCTGAATGGCGCTGCCGCACAAGCATTTTCGACGGCGCAATCACTGCTGCGGGAATGCACGAGCTATTCCGGTACCGATGCCGACAACACCGTGGTGGATTTCCGGGTGGGCGGATTGGAACAGCCGACCGCGGGTGACGCGTCCACCGCGTTCCGCGTCCACACCAGCAGCGAGGGCTTCACGCTCTATTCGGCGGTCAGCGTGACCCTGGTCGGCGCGACGGTCGTGCAAGTGGCCTTGACATCACAGCGGGAGCCGGATCCGCAGCAGTTCAGCGCCCTGACGGCAGCTCAGGTACAGAAACTGCGGCATATCACAGGACCCTGATCATCGGGGAGCTTCGATGTTTCCTGTCGGTGCCCGGGCCTAGTCTCGATGTGTCCCACAACACAGCTATCGGAGGTCTTCCGATGTCCGCAGTCAATCCGTTTCCCGAGGGCTACCCCGCCGTCATTCCCGCACTCATCGTGGACGGCGCGGCCCGCGCGATCGACTTCTACAAACATGTCTTCGGCGCGGCCGAGCGCTACCGCCTGCCCGGGCCCGACGGCAAGATCGCGCACGCCGAACTGCAGTTCCGCGATTCGATGATCATGCTCAGCGATCCCGCACCATCGATGGGCTTCCTCGACCCCAGGGCGGTGGGCGGCACCCCCGTCAACCTCTACACCTACGTCGAGGACGCCGATACCGCGCACGCCGCCGCTCTGGGCGCGGGCGCGAAGGAACTCCAGGCCCCGGCCACCCAGTTCTACGGCGACCGCACCGCTTCCTTCGAGGATCCGTTCGGCCACCACTGGACGGTCTCCACCCATGTGGAGGATGTCAGCCCGGAGGAGATGGATAAGCGCGTCGCCCAAATGGGCTGATCCGTTCGAACCAGCTGCCCGGCGCACCCGCTTCGACGGCGAAACGGGTGCGCGACGCGGTCGGAACTACCGCTGCCAGCCCGCGGTATTGATGGGACCGGGACTCCACATCCCGGAATGGGTTTCGGAGGTGATGACCGGCTTCGCGGTGACGGCGGAATCGTCGCGGCGGGTGAACCGCTGCAATTCGCCCCAGTCGTTGTCCCAGTCGTCCTTCAGATAGGTGGCGACGGTCTCCGGACGCAGCAGCATGGAGGTCCAGCCGAGCGGTCCGCCACTGTCGTGGTTCTGCCAGCGGTTGGTAATGAGCGCGCCACCGCGATCGGGCAGAATGCGGTACTCCGGAACCTCCGCGATGCCGGAGCGGTGATCGAACGGCCGCTGGCACGGGAACTGCAGTCCGACCGCCCAGTCCAGCAGTACCGGCACCTCACAGCCGACCTCGTCGAGCAGCGTGCGGGTCTGCGGCATCCGCGGCGGCGTCAGAGCCACCCACTGCCGGGGGTCCTGGCTGCGGTCGGTGGCGACCAGTCGGATCACCGTGGCATCGACCGGAATATCGGTGAAGGGCACGCGCAGGTTGCGCCAGGTGGGCGCGGGACCGATATCGATCGGCGTCACCCGACCGACGGGTGTCACGACACCGGCGGAATCGGCTGTACCGTACTCGATTTCGACCGACTGGCCGGGCTTGACCACACCGTCGGCATCGACCGACCGGATACGACCGGCCGCGGTCACGGCGATAATGCCGGACCGGTCGCCCGGATTCGGCAGCTCGTACCAGCCGGTGGTCAGCGTCGCGACCGGCTCACCGGTGCCATCGGTGCCGAGCACCGGTGTGGTAGCCGGATTCAGACCGAACGGCAGTGCGGCCGTAGTGGTTCCGGACTCGTCCTCGCCGGACTCCGTGGTCTTGAGTGTTTCGGTGATTCCGCTGGTATCGACCTCGTCGTCGGAACTCAGATTGTTGGAGACACCGCCGGGAACGAAGCCGTTCGCGTCCGCGGCGAAGGTGGTGAAGGCGTCACCGCTCAGGGGGTTCAGCATGCCCGCATTGGGATCGGTCTCCACCAGCACTTCTCGTGCCAGGCCGCCGGGATTGCCGGTCACCGCGTTGATATTCGACTTGGCCAGCGAGAACGCCGGATACTGGGCGACCGCGCCCTTGGCCAGCGATGCCACCTGGAACAGCACCAGCAGCGCGGCGGCCAAGGTCAGTGGCGGCAGCACGATCAGCCGCCACAGCGGGCGTGGAATACGGTGCGGCGTACCGGGTTCCGGTGCGCGCATATGGAACCATCCGGCCAGTGCCAGCAGTAGCAGCGCCGCGAGCAGGAATACCTTGTTCAGGCCGATTCCGGCGAGCACCACCGGTTTGTCGTTCCACGAGATCGAGTAGTTCGACACATACCACCAGCCATTGATGCTGGAGAAGACGAGAGCCAGCGCGAAGGCCACGATCGCCGCGAAGAGCGCACGGTTGCGCGGGGACCGCAGGACGCGCGGACCGACCGCGACGGCGGCGACCACCGCGACCGCACCGGCCAATCCCGCGTACACGCCATTGTGGTGCGTCCACTTGGTGGGCGTGGTCATCATCAGCAGCATGACGCCGATGCAGCTGCCGAGCAGGCGTCGCACGGGCCCGGCCGCCACGAACGGAATGCGACCGCCCCGGCGCAACAGCACGAACGCGCTGACCGCCAGACCGATCCACAGCATGAATATGCCGAATCGGCGGCCCACCGAACCGTCGATGGTCGGCATCAGCAGGTACTGGTAGCGAATGTATTCGTCGTGCCACGCCACATTGGGACCGACGAATTCGTGCACCCGTCGCATCTCGAACATGGCCGAGAGCGTCTGGTCGGCGAACATGACCGCCAGTACTACGGCTCCGGCGGCGGCGATCGGCATGAGCAGGGCCGGATAGGAGATGAACGGCTTGCCCATGACGCGTGCCCGAGCATCGACAATCCGCCAGATCGGCCGAATTCCGGCCAGCAGCGGTGCGAAACAGATGAGGCCCGACGGACCGACGGTGACCGACAACGCGCCGATCGCACAGGCCACCGCGTACGGCAGCAGCCGCCGCGTGGCAATGGCCCGTTCCACCGAGCACCAGGTCAGCAGCACACCGAGCGCCACCATCGGCTCGGGGCGCAGTCCGTTGTTATAGGGCAGCCAGACGGCCAGGAAGCCGAGCGCGCCGGTCCACACCGCGATGCGGTCGCGGCGAATCCAGGCGCCCAGCCGCGGAATCACCTCACGGCTGATCACCAGCCACGACACGATTCCGGCGAGCAGCGCGGGCAGTCGCATCCACGGGCTGGCGGTGGACAGCAGCGACATCTGTCCGAGCAGGTCGTAATACGGAGTGCCGACCGGGTTCTCGGGGACGCCGAAGTAGGCGAAGTAGTTGGCCATATATCCCGCACCGATGGAGGTGCGGGCCATACCCATCTGATAACCGTCATCGGAGGTGGTGGCACCGATGAAATGCCACAGCACCAGCGTGCCGATCACCACGCCGTCGACCGGGGTGAGCGCCCACCACCGCCGCGGCAGGAAGTGCCGCTCGTGCCGGCGGTCACCGCGGTCCAAGCGGTACAGGGCGACCAGCGCGATCACGGTCGCGGCCAGAGCCAGCCAGATCGCCACCCGCTTGAGCGGACTCGGATGCGAGGAGAAGCGGCTGTCCACCTCCACGGTGACGGTGGTGCCGTCGGCCACGGCGAGATCGCTGAAAATACCGACTATTTGCGGTCGGTAGTCGCCGGAGAGGGTCACCGGCTCGCTATCGGAGCCGGTGAGAGTCGCGGTGGCCCCGGTCATTCCGGCGTGCACACTGAACGCGCATCCGGCGCCGAGCTGATCGACCGGCACGCTCACCAGCGACTGGTCGCGCAGCACCGCTTCGAGGCGACCCGGCGTGACCACCCCGTCGTCGGCCGTGGTCGCCGCGGTCACCCGCGCCTGGAATCCGTACCGCCACAGATCGGGAGCGCCGGGCGGTGCGGTCGCCACCAGATTCCCACCGGTCGGGGCCAACTGCTCGATCGCCGCACAGGGAATCTCGGCATCGAAGGTCACCGGCGCGTAGGACACCAGCGGCGCTTCCACACTGCGCGCCGTTTCCCCTTGCGGCCAGTTCAGTGTGGTCGCGTCGACGGCTACCGGCAGCAGCGGTACCGCCAGCGCCGAGAGCACCGCGATCACACCCGCGATCAGGGCGACCGGGCGTGCCCAGCCTCCCGACCGACCGTTGGTCGACGATTCCGCTCTATCGGCGGAATCGGCGTCCGCTCGCACCAACACATCGGTCACGGGGGCCGATGTTATCGAACGATTTTCAAATCAGCCGATCGCGGCGGTCGAAACGGGAATAAAGCCCGGCGGCGACGACGGAAAAACGAACGGGTCCGGCGTCCCCTCCGAGGGAACACCGGACCCGTCGGGTCGAACTAGACGCAGGCCGGAGAAGTCTGGTTGGCCAGCTGGAGCATGTTGCAGATCCACTCCTTCTGTACCTTCCACTTGCCGTCCTCGGCCACGAACGGCACCTGGGCCACCTGCGGCTCGCCGCCGGCGACCGCCACCGTGGCGTCGGCGGTAATCGTGCCGTCGCCCAGATCGGTCACACCGGTGACGGTAATGACAGCGTTGTTCTGCTGGACCGCCTCGACGAGAGCCGTGGGCAGGTTCGGGTCGGCCTCCACGCCCTGCATCAGCGCGAGCTTCTCCTCATTGGGCACGTTCGGATCCAAGCCCCGCTGGAGCTCGGCATTCAGATCGTCCACGGTCGGAACCGGCGGCAGGTCCTGGGCGGCGGTGGTGGCCGCCGCCTGGGAGGTGGTGGTCTTGGCGGGCTTTTCTGTCTTGTCACCACTGCCACACGCCGACAGTCCGAGTGCGGCCACGACAGCCACAGTGGCGACCGCGATACGTCCAGTCTTCTGAAGCTTCAACTGCTCGTCCTTTACGTTCGAGTAGGTCCGTTCGTCCATGCGGCAACGACCACCCGACGGCGACGCTGCACGAGGTGTCAGGCTAACAGTGCGGTGCCCCGAAAGATGTTCTCGAACCCGCGAACAGGGCACTTTCAGACTGAATCCACAGAGTTTCTACACGTTCCCGCCATACCGGACATCAGCGCAGACTTCCCATGGGATCCGCGCTGGACAGGTCCGGATCTCCGGCCGCGAATGTGCGTGCCGGACCCGCTCCGGTGGAACGGGTCTCGAATCGCACGGTCACCACACCGTGGCCGGCACCCTGCACCCAACCGTGCCCGAATTCACGATGCTCGACATCCAAACCGGGATACCAGGTTTGGGTCGTATAGGAGCGGGTGGCGGGCGGGACCACCGGATCCGGACCCGCGGCGAGCCCCAGTGTCGGCTCATCGGAGACGGCTTCGTCGGTTTCGACGACGCGATCGAGTTCCGGGAACAGCGATTCCTGTCGAATCTCCGACAGCCCAGCGAAACTCACGCCGACGAGTCGGATCGCACCCAATTCGGCCGGGTCGATGGCCGAGCGCTGCGCGGCGGCGGTCAGGGTGCCCAGGTCCTCGGTGGCGTACGGCAGCGTGGACGAGCGGGTCACGACGGACATATCGGTCCGTTTGAGTTTCAGCACCACCGTGCGCGCGGCCCGGCCGTCGGTAATGAGCCGCCGGTGCGCGGCGGCCGCCATGGCCTCGATGGCGGGCCGCAATTGCGCGAGATTCACGATATCGGTCTCGTAGGTCGTTTCGGCGCTGATCTGTTTGGCCTCGGCACGTTCGGCGACCGGCCGATCGTCGATACCGCGTGCCAACCGGTGCAGGGCCACGCCGATACTGCCGCCGAGCAGCGAGGCGGCCTCCGATTCCGGCAGCGCCGCCAACGCGCCTACTGTCTCGATTCCCAGTGTGCGCAAACGGCTTTCGGCCACCGGACCGATACCCCACAGGCTGCGGACCGGTAGCGCGGCCAGCATGGCATGCTGTTCGAGAGGTGAAACCACCCGCACCCCATCGGGTTTCGCCAATCCGGAGGCGATCTTGGCGAGCTGTTTACCGGTACCGGCACCAACCGAGGCCACCAGTCCGGTGCGCTCGCGCACCAGCGCCCGCAGCTCCTCACAGAATTCGAGCACCCGCTCGGCGGTGGCCCCGGCCAGTTCCGCCGGTTCGCCGAACGCCTCGTCGAAGGACAGGGTCTCGAGCACCGGAATACGGGAGCGCAGCGCCTCGAAGACCTGGCCGCTCAGCTCCGAGTACACCGCTCCGCGCGGTAGCACCACGACCGCGGACCCGCCGACCAGGCGGCGGGCCATATGCATGGGCATGGCCGAACGTGCCCCGTACACCCGAGCCTCATAGCTGGCTCCGGCGACCACGCCGCGTCCGCCCATGCCACCGACCAGTACCGGGCGACCACGCAGGGTGGGCCGGGTGAGCTGTTCGACCGAGGCGAAGAAGGCGTCCATATCTATGTGCAGCACCCAGCGGCGGCTGGCGGTGGCGGCGGGGGCCGGGTCGACAGTGATGCCGTGGGTGCGCTGGTCGTCGGCCAGGAGTTCGCTGCCGATCATCCGAGCATCCTGGGCAACCATCCAAGACGGTCCCGCCGTCACGTCGGCCGCCGTATCACCCCACTGACCAGGCGCTATCTGCCCGGCACCGGAATCGGCGGAGGATGTCATGACGGAAAATCTACGCCCGCCTACCGACAGGTAGGCACGCGCGGATGTGTGATGATCGGGTTATGACGATTCGCAAGGCCGTTATCCCCGCCGCAGGCATCGGCTCTCGCCTGCTGCCACTGACCAAGGCAATCCCCAAGGAGATGCTGCCGGTCGGGGACAAGCCGGTAATCGAGCACACGGTTCGCGAGCTGGTCGCGTCCGGCATCACCGATATCACCATTGTCGTCAGTGCCGGAAAGTCCTTGATCCAGGATCACTTCCGCCCGAATCCCGCCCTGGTGGCCCAGCTGCGCGCCGATGGCAAGCAGGCGTACGCCGATGCGGTGGAGGAGGTCTACGAACTAGGCCGCCAAGGCCACATCACCTACCTGGACCAGCACGGCCCGTACGGCAATGGCACACCCGTCCTCAATGCCGCCCGGACCCTGGGCGACGAGGCCATGCTGGTGCTGTGGCCCGACGACGTCTTCGTCGCCGAGGTGCCGCGCGCCCAGCAGCTCATCGACGCCTACGAGAAGACCGACGCCCCGGTGCTGGCGCTCATGCCCATGGACCCGGCCGAATCCCAGCGCTACGGCGTCCCGGTGGTCGAGCAGGAGCTCGATAACGGGCTCATGCGGATCAGCGGCCTCAAGGAGAAGCCCAAACCCGCCGACGCGCCGTCCTCCTTCGCCGCCATCGGCGGGTATGTGGTGACACCCGGGATTGTCGCGGAACTGCGCCGCCAGGTCGACAATTGGTACACTCATCGCACCGGTGAGGTGTACCTGACCGATGCCATCAATATCTTCGCCGCCACGAATCCGGTGTACGGCCAGGTGATTCGCGGGCGCTGGTACGACACCGGCAATCCGGCCGACTACCTGGTGGCCCAGTTCGCCTCCGCCCTCAACCACCCCGAGTACGGACCACTGCTGCGCGGGCTCTGCGAGTAGGGGAAGCCCAACTCTCGGGGGCTCTCAGGGCCGATGAAATCCACTGAACTACAGGGATTTACACAGCGATAGCCTGCGGCGGTAACGGCAGAACAAGACGTGCCGGACACCGAATCAGTAGAAGCGGCGAACGTCGAAGATCTCGAACTCCGACAGGGGCGACAGGCCCACCGGAACGCCGGGCGAGTGCGCATTGAGCACCTGCCCACCTCCGGCATAGATTCCGACATGTGAGGCGTCCTCATTGAGGATGATCACGTCACCGGGCTGCAACGCCCCCAGGGGAACCCAGAGGCCGACATCGGACTGCTGCCAGGTGGTGCGCGGCATATCGATGCCGACGCTGCGGTACGCCCATTGCACCAGGCCGGAACAGTCCCAGGCGTCGGGGCCGGTGCCACCCCACAGGTAGGGCTTTCCGATCTGCGTCGAGGCCAATCCCAGTGCCGCCATGGCACGGGGGCTCGCTACCGGCAGTTGGGCCGAGCCGGAGGCGGAACCGCTCGCACTGCCGGAAGCGGATCCGGAGGCGGCGCTACCGGTATCCGCGTGGGCGATACCCGCCCAACCGGTTCCGGTCAGTAGCAGGGTCAATGCGGCCGAGGCGGCCCGGGTCATGCGGTGGATCGGCTTTCGTTTCACGTGCTCGCCCTTCGGTCAGCACTGCAACGATCATTTGCCACGCATTAACTGTTCTTCTGTTGTAGCTCAAAAATCCAGGTAGCGGTCGAACCGAGCCACAGGCGTGTCCTGAGATGCCGGTCACAAATCGACGTCTGGACACCCCATGAAAATCGGGGCATTAGTACCATTTCGACGTTCCCGTCGGGGGTCCACCGCGTCCACTACCGCATGTCCATACCGCCCAGCTATCACAGGGGCCCTGTTGACTCCTCGAGCACGGGTGCGAGCGCTATTGCTCGCGCCGATCGTCGCTTTCGCCTGCACACTGCCCGTCACCGCGGGTCCGGCCACGGCGGGACCGCCTCCCGATCCGGTCACCGGCTCCGGAACCCTGGTCTCCACACCGGTTTCGGAGAACGGCTCGAAAATCTCCGCATATGAGATCGTCGATGCCCGCACACTGAAGATCACCGTCCGGTCCGCCGCCATGAGCCGCGAGGTCGTGGTCGTGGTGCAGCGCCCCGCCGATACCTCCGAGCCACGACCGGTGCTGTACCTACTCAATGGCGCTGGGGGCGGCCAGGATACGGCCACCTGGCGGCGCAATACCGATGCCACCCAGTTCTTCGCCGATAAAGATGTGAATGTGGTGCAGCTGATCGGCGGCGGCTTCACCTATTACACCGATTGGCGCGCACCGGATCCCGTACTCGGAACCAATATGTGGCGCACCTTCCTCACCGAGGAGCTGCCGCCGATTGTCGATGGCGCGCTGGGTACCAATGGAATTCGCGCCATCGCCGGAATGAGCATGTCCGGTACCTCGGTCTTGCAGCTGCCGATCGCCGCCCCGGGCCTGTACCGGGCGGTCGCCGCCTACAGCGGCTGTGCGCGCATCAGCGACCGAATCGGCCAGCAGTTCGTGAAATTGGTGGTCGCGGCCGGTGGTGGCGATGCCGAGAATATGTACGGCCCGCCCGAGGATCCGATGTGGGCCGCCAATGATCCGTACGTCAATGCCGACGGCCTGCGCGGACTGGAGCTGTACCTGTTCAACGGCACCGGCCTACCCGGTCCGCGGGACACCCCGGGCGAAGTCCGCAGTCTCGGCCCGGCCGACGGCGGCCTCATCCAGCAGTTGGTGTTCGGCGGCATTATCGAGGCGGCCACCGACTGGTGCACCCGCAGCCTGGTCGCCAAGCTCGGCGAACTCGATATCCCGGTAACCGCAGATTTGCTACAAACTGGCACGCACTCCTGGGGCTACTGGGAGGACGCGCTCAAGAAGTCGTGGCCGGTGCTGGCGCGGGGCCTGGAGCTACCCGAGAACTGATCTGCGCCAATGCGGTTCGCACCCCGGCCCGCACGGTATCGACATCGCCCACCCCACCACTGAGGGCTACACCGTCCCGCACCAGCAGCAGGTAGTGGGCCGCGGTGTCGACATCGTCGTGTCCGGCCGCCACCAGCTGCGCGCGCATGAGATCGAGGAACCAGGCGCGATATTCGGCCACCACCGTGCGCACGGCATGCGCCGGATCGGGAAATTCGATGGCCGCGTTGAGGAATGGGCAGCCACGGAAGCCGGGACCGCAGCTCAACTCCCCCAGTGTCTCGAAAATCGCGGAGAGCCTGGCCATTCCGGCCTCGGGCGCCGCGTCCAGGCGCTCGCGCTGCCGGGCGTATTCGCGCGTCAGATATGCGACAACCAGATCGTCCTTGGTTTTGAAGTGCCGGTAGAAGGTCGCCTTGGCGATCTCGGCCTCGGCAATGATCCGGTCGATGCCCACGGTGTGGATGCCCTCGGCATAGAACAGCCGAGCGGCGGTCTCCAGCAGTCTGTCGCGGGCGGCACTCATACCCTTGACGATAACAGACAGACCTGTCTACCCTAAGCCTCGGAAGTGAACAGACAAGTCTGTCTAGGAGATGCTCATGGCACCGATGTACACCGCAGTAGCCACCTCGATCGGCCGCGACGGCCGTTCCTACAGCAACGACGGCATTCTCGACCTCGCCCTGGCCCGACCCAAGGCCATGGGCGGCGACGGCGCGGGCACCAACCCGGAACAGCTCTTCGCCGCCGGCTACTCAGCGTGTTTCGCCGGCGCCCTGCAGGTGGTCGCCAAGCGCATGAAGCTCGAGGCCGAGGAGGCGTCCGTCACCGCCGAGGTGGGGCTCAATTCCATCGACGGCGGCGGCTTCGGCCTCTCGGTGGTCCTGCGGGTCGAACTGCCCGAGCACCTGCGCAATGAATCCGGGCGCGAACTCGTCGAGGGCGCCCATCAGGTGTGCCCGTACTCCAATGCCACGCGCGGCAATATTCCGGTGGAACTGGTCGTCGAGTAGTACCTAGCCGACGCCGTTCTCCACCAGGGGGAAGGTCTGCTGTGGCGAGGTCCAGTCGAACCAGTTGTCACAGTCGGCGACCCAGCTGCGGCCCGTCTCGATATCTTCGATGCCGACCCGAAGGAGTTGCCAGCGGTCCGAGTCGACGGTCATTTCGTCGAGTCGGACCTCCACCTCGGTCGGCGGGTCGTGTTCGACATAGGTGAACGGGCCGTAGCGCAACCGCGCGCCGGTTTTCACCTTCTCGTTCGGATTGTTCAGCGCCAGCCATGTGAGATGGCAGTCGGTGGGGCCGAGCAGCCGCACCATCACGTTCGCGGTGGTGCCCGCACCGGGCTCGGTGCCGGTCTCGATGGTGATCCGATACCGCGCCGACGGGAGCCGATTCAGGGCAAAATCCCTGGTGAGTACGGTTTCTCGACTACCGGTTCGCTCCCGTCGCACACTGGCGGCGAAGCCCTGTTCGGTCTCCGCCACCGGCTCGCTCTGCCAGAGCGCATGCGTTTCGAGGTCCTCGATCTGGAACCAGTCGATTGCCGCCAGGGTCCAGGTCGAGGTCGCCGCGTCCACGCGCGCCTCGAGGGCGTTCACCTCCGCCAGCGACGTATCGAAGGCGATCTCGCCGGTCTCCTCCCGACCGAGCTCGGCGGGATCACCCGGCAGGTGCACCGCCACTTCACCGGTGCTCACCCCTGCGGTGGAGTCGCCGAGCCGTAAATAGACATTCCCGTTCGAACCCGATCTGTCCGCACCGCCGTATCTGACGGTGACGGCGAACTTCGGCCCATAGGCTGCTGCACTCGGGGACATGGTGGCCACCTCCTAAGCGTCTCTGATCAGCTTAGTGAAGCTATGCCAGACCTAGTGGCCTGGCATAGGTTCTGCCCATCGTGGTGGGGGTGTTGATCGTGTGCACGCCCTGGTGCCGGTGGGCTGCGCGGGGCAGCCGGGTCCGGTCCGTGGGTGCGTGTCCCTCCGGACGCTGATCACTAGGGAATTCGGTAAGCCTCAGAGTAGCCCGCCGATCACACGGGAAACGCCTGGCCGGTCTGGAAGGAGGTGGCGGGTGATCATGCCTTGGCGGCCACGTCGCGGGCGGGTCCCGGCACCACCGGCAGCGCGTCGGCGGTGGGCACCTCGGTTCCGCGCAGCGACGCACCCACGGTCTCCCGCAGGAATGTCCAGGCGATCAGTCCGATACCGCAGCCGAATACCATGTACAGCGCAGGAAACAGGGTCCAGCCGGTGCCCTCGATGACCGCCTCGTTCACCAGGGGCGCGGTACCACCGAAAATCGCGGTGGAGACGTTGTAGCCGAGCGCGAAACCCGCATAGCGGACATGGGTCGGGAAGATGGCGGGGAAGGTGGCGGTAATCGTCGACAGCTGCGGCAGGTACAGCAGACCCAACACAATGAAACCGACTACGGCCCATATGGTCCCGCGACCCATCAGCCAGTACATCGGAATGGCGAGCACGGCCAGGCCGACCAGGGAGACCAGCCACATCGGGCGGCGGCCGACCCGATCGGAGAGGCGACCGAAGAACGGCAGCGTCAGCATCATGATCAGCTGGCCGATCAACATCATCGCGGTGGTGGTGGATTCGCCGACGCCGATGGTGTTCTGCAGGTAGGTCGGCTGGTAGGTCAGCAGCGTGTAGTTCACGATATTGAGCGCGACCACCAGGCCGGCCAGGGTGAGCAGCTCACGCCGGTATTCGGTGACCAGCACCCGCAAACCGGTCTTCGGGTGCTCCTGGGCCTGCATCTCGGTGAATACCGCGGATTCCTCCAGCCGGGTGCGCAGGTACCAGCCGATCAGTCCGAGCGGTACGGCCAGCAGGAATGGAATACGCCAACCCCACTCGTACATGGCGTCCGAGCCCAGGGCGAGCTGACAGGTCAGCACGACGGCCGAGCCGCCGACGAAACCACCCAGGGTGCCGAATTCCAGGAAGCTACCCAGGAAGCCGCGCCGGCGATCACTGGAGGATTCCGCGAGATAGGTTGCGGCTCCGCCGTATTCGCCGCCGGTGGAGAAGCCCTGCACCACCCGCAGACCGATGAGCAGGATGGGGGCGAGCGTACCGACGGTGGCATGGCTGGGCAGCAGGCCGATGGCGCCCGTCGCGGCGGCCATGAGCAGAATTGTGGTGGCCAGTACGGCTTTTCGGCCGATGCGGTCACCGAGTGGCCCCCACACCATGCCGCCGAGCGGGCGCAGTACGAAGGAGACGGCGAAGCCGAGCATGGTGCCCAGCGCGCCCAGCGTGCCCGGGAAGAACGCGGCGGTGATGTAGGTGGCGGCGGCGGCGTAGACGCCGTAGTCGAACCATTCGGTCGCATTTCCCATGGCCGCTGCGGCCACCGAACGGGTCTGTTGTCCGGATTTCGGGTTGCGGCTCGTCATGCGCGCTCCTCTTCCCTGATCGCGAATATCGGTCGCGCACGCACAGACGGCCGCGCACACAAGAATATTGCGTACCCGGGAGGCCGATTCAGCAAACATGAGCTAACTCGCGGCACCCTCGGAAAGACTGGCGCTACCTGTGCGTTCAAGGGGTTTGTGACATGGATCGCACGGGCTCGAATGTGATGCGCAAACCAGGCGGGCAGTGGGGTTGCCGCCCGGATACGAAACGGCCGGGACGGAATAGCCGCCCCGGCCGCCTGTCACGCCTTACTCAGACCTTGGTGACCGAAACCCTTACGCCACCGACAATCTCATTGGCGTCCGCGCCCGCCGCACCGAATGTCAATGCGGTGGCGAGGATTTCACCGGCGATCAGATCGCGGTGCGTTTGCGCCCACGACAGCCGTTCGGCGGGCACCTCGAGGACCACAGCGATGCGGTCGGAGACGTCGAGTCCCTTGTTCTTTCGCGTTTCCTGCAGGTCGCGAATGAGGTCGCGCGCCCAGCCCTCGGCCTCCAGTTCCTCGGTGACCACCGAATTCAGCACCACCAGACCGGCATTGCCGGGCAGGGCGGCGGTGGAATCGGGTTCGGCGGCGACCAGGCGCTGGGTATACTCCTCGGGCAGCAGGGTGATCCCCGCGGCGCTGACCACACCATCGGCCGATTCGGTCCACTCCCCCGCCTTGACCGCCTTGATGACCGTCTGCACCTCTTTGCCGATCCGCGGACCGGCGGCGCGGGCATTGACGGCCAGTTCGAACCGGCCGTGCGCGGCCACATCGGTGGTCAGGTCGACCTTCTTGACATTGACCTCGTCGGCGATGAGATCGGCGAAGGGGCGCAGGCGTTCCGCGTCGTCGGCGGCGACGGTCACCTCGGCCAGCGGCAGGCGCACCCGCAGGTTCTGGGCCTTGCGCAGACTCAGCACCGTGGAGCACACCGTGCGCACCTCATCCATGGCGGCGACGAGTTCCGGATCATGCGGAAGACCGGCCGCTGTATTGTTTGGGCGCTCCGCAAGCTCCGCACCCGTCGGCCAGTCGGTCAGGTGCACCGAACGGCCACCGGTGAGGCCACGCCAGATCACCTCGGTGACCAGGGGCAGCAGCGGGGCGGCGAGCCGGGTGGTCACCTCCAGCACGGTGTGCAGGGTGTCGATGGCGTCGCGGTCCTCTTCCCAGAAGCGCGAACGCGACCGGCGCACATACCAATTGGTGAGCGCGTCGGCGAAGGCCCGCAATTCCTCACAGGCACCGGCGATATCGTTGACCTCGAGGGCCTCGGTCATGATGTCGCGGGTCTGCGCCAGCTTGGCCAGGATGTATCGGTCCAGGACATGCTGCGAATCCGTGCGCCAGGTACCGGGTTTCGAGGCGTAGAGCTGCAGGAAGGTCCACGCGTTCCACAGCGGGCGCAGCGCATGGCTGACACCTTCGCGGATACCGCGCTCGGTGACAATGAGGTTGCCGCCGCGCAGGATGGGCGAACTCATCAGGAACCAGCGCATGGCGTCGGAGCCGTCGCGGTCGAAGACCTCGTTGACATCCGGGTAGTTGCCCTTGGACTTGGACATCTTGAGGCCGTCTTCGCCGAGCACGATGCCGTGCGCCGCAACCGTTTTGAACGCCGGGCGATCGAAGAGTGCTGTGGCCAGCACATGCAGCGTGTAGAACCAGCCGCGGGTCTGGCCGTTGTACTCGACGATGAAGTCGCCCGGGTTGTGGCCGACCTGGCCGTTGCCGCCGTCGAACCAATCCTTGTTCTCGAACGGGTAGTGCACCTGCGCGAACGGCATGGAACCGGATTCGAACCAGCAGTCGAGGACCTCGGGGGTGCGCCGCATCATCGACTTCCCGGTCGGGTCATCGGGATTCGGGCGAACGAGGTCGTCGATCATGGGTCGGTGCAGGTCGTCGGGGCGCACGCCGAAGTCGCGCTCCAGCTCGTCCAGGGAGCCGTACACGTCGATGCGCGGGTAGGCCGGATCGTCGGAGACCCACACCGGGATCGGCGAACCCCAGTAGCGGTTGCGGCTGATATTCCAGTCGCGCGCACCCTCGAGCCACTTGCCGAACTGGCCGTCGCGGATGTGCTCGGGCACCCAGGTGATCTGCTGGTTGAGCTCCACCATGCGATCGCGGAACTTGGTGACGGCCACGAACCAGGACGGCACCGCCATATAGATGAGCGGCTGTCCGGAGCGCCAACTGTGCGGGTAGGAGTGCTCGATGGTTTCGTGCCGCAACAGTTTTCCGGCAGCCTTGAGGTCCTTGATGATGACCGGGTTGGCATCGAAGACCATGAGGCCCTCGTACGGCGGCACCATCGAGGTGAACTTGCCGCCCGCGTCCAGGGGCTGCACCAGTTCGATGCCCGCCGCGGCGGCGACATCCATATCCTCTTCACCGAAGGCGGGCGCGAGATGCACGATGCCCGTACCGGAGTCGGTGGTCACGTAGTCGGCGTTCAGCACCCGGTGCGCGCTGGGATGGCCGACGAAGAAGTCGAACGGCGGCTGGTAGCGCAGATCGGTCAGCGCCGCACCCGCGTGCTCGGAGAGCACCTCGAAGCCGTCGGCCTCCTCGCCGAGTTCACGCAGGTAGTGCGAGACCCGTTCGGCGGCAAGCAGGTACCGCTTCCCGTCCTTGCCCTTGACGTGTACGTAGGTGACATCCGGGTGTACGGCGATGGCGAGGTTCGACGGCAGTGTCCACGGTGTGGTGGTCCAGATCAGCGCATTCGCGCCATCCAGATCGCGCAGCGGATGGTCGGCCGGAACCTGGAGCACCATATCGACGGTGACCGCCGGGTCCTGGCGCATCTTGTACGCGTCGTCGAGCCGGGTCTCCTGATTCGACAACGGCGTCTGCTCGTACCAGCTGTAGGGCAGCACCCGGAAGCCCTGATAGATCAGACCCTTGTCGAACAACGCCTTGAAGGCCCACATGACCGACTCCATGAAGTCGAGATCGAGGGTCTTGTAGTCGTTGTCGAAGTCGACCCAACGGGCCTGACGGGTCACATAGTTACGCCACTCACCGGTGTAGCGAAGTACCGAAGACTTGCACGCGGCATTGAATTCCGCCAAGCCCATGGCATCGATCTGTGATTTGTCCGTGATACCGAGCTGCTTCTCCGCTTCGATTTCCGCGGGCAATCCGTGAGTATCCCAACCGAATCGTCGTTCGACCTTCTTCCCACGCATCGTTTGAAAGCGCGGGATCAAATCCTTGACGTAACCGGTGAGCAGATGACCGTAATGCGGCAAACCATTGGCGAAGGGGGGTCCGTCATAGAAGACGAATTCGTCTGCATCGGAACGGTTCTCGATGCTGGCGCGGAAGGTGTCGTCGGCGGCCCAGTAGTCCAGGACGCGTTGTTCCAGGTCAGGGAACGACAGCCCCACGGCGGGCCGTGAATTGGGCTCAGTGCTGGTTTGCCCCAACTCGACGCGGGGATACGCGTTTCGGGTGGCTGTGCTGTTTACAGGCGCCTCGTCCGCCATCGCGGGCTCCGTCTCCTCGTGCCATCACATGTGGGCACGGGGACGACCCGAGCGCGTCTTGCGCTCGCACCGCGGTACCACCCCGCTTGTCCGGCCACTCCCCCCTGGTATCGGGGAGGACAGAACCTCTCATAGTGAGCTGTGACGGGCTCACCCGTTCGGTTCTACTGAGCCGCGGGCGAACCCGCTGCCGTTCTTCCGAAGACTCCCCGGTGATTGCCGGATCAACGCCGTACTGATGTTTCAAGTCTAGCGAGCGCGGTCCAGGGGTTATTCCTGGGACCCACGCTCGAGATCACCGCCACGCGTCGCTAGTGCTTCGCGTGCTTCCCCCCGGGCCGCGACTGCGCATCCTCGGTGTCCTGGCGCATGGCCAGCGCGCTTGCCAGCAACAGGACCGCGCCGAGTACGCAGACGATAATGCAGGCCCACGCCCAGATCACCGAACCGGTGGTCAGGGCGGCAACCAAGAGGCCGAAGCCCACCGCCGCGAGGCCGAGCGTCACAACGAGCACGGGTAACCCCTCGTACTGTGTCGATGGCGTCCGAACCGGTGGTGGCGCTGCACTGTCTTTCTACCCAGCGCAGCGCCCGGGAGCGCCGTCAGGGCGGCTTTACTTGCCACCCTTGAGAAGTGCGCCGTTCCCGGACGGGCCCTCGCCGAATTCGCCACCGTCGACCGGCACCGCGGAACCGCGGTTCTCCAGCTCCTCGAGCTGCGATTCCAGGTAGGACTTCAGCCGCACGCGGTACTCCCGCTCGAAGGTCTTGAGCTGCTCGATCCGGCTCTCCAGCACGCTGCGCTGCTGGGTGATGGTGGCCATTATCTCGGTGTGCTTGCGCTCGGCATCGGCCTGCAGGGTGTCGGCCTTCTCCTTGGCCTGGCGCAGCTGGTTATCCGACCGGGTCTGCGCGTCCGACAGCATGGCCTCGGCCTTCTGCCGGGCATCGGAGATCATGGCCTCGGAGCGGGTACGCGCGTCGCTGACCAGACGCTCGGAGTTGGCCCTGGCATTGGCCAGCAACTGCTCGGCCTCGGTCTTGGCGTCGGAGGTGAGGCGGTCGGCCATCTCCTGTGCGAGCGAAAGCACCTTGGCGGCCTGCAGATTCGCATCCGCGGACGGGGCGTCCTTCTGGGCCACGGGTGCGGCGACCGGCATCGGGGCCGGCTGCGGCACAGGCTGGGGTTTGGGCGGCTCCGGCGGCGGAGCCTGCTTCACGGCCTGGACCGGACCGCGATTCTTCTTGGCATCAGCGAGTTCCGCGTCGAGTTCGGCGACCCGCTGGCGCAGATCGGCGTTCTCTTCGATGAGACGTGAGAGCTCCTGCTCGACCAGGTCGAGGAAGGCGTCGACTTCATCCTCGTTGTAGCCGCGCTTCCCGATCGGTGGTTTGCTGAACGCGACGTTGTGCACATCGGCTGGGGTCAGCGGCATGGACGGATCCCTTCACGCTTCGTACGGAGATCTAGCACTAGATCAGACAAGCTTTCTTCTCGGCCCATTCTGTCACATCTCAGCTACGCGGTGCCTTGGCTGCCCGCGTAAGACATCAAGATGAAGACGATGAAAAGCAGGACCATAATCGACAGATCGAGGCGAATTCCCCCAAGATTCACTGGGGGTATCAAACGCCTCAGCAGTTTCACCGGAGGATCCGTGATCGTGAAGATCACCTCCAGGATGATGACGACGAAGCCCGTAGGCTTCCAGTCCCGCGCGAACGCGCGAATGAACTCGACGATCACTCTGCTGATCAGCAGCAACCAGAAGAGGAACAGAAGCAGGTACAACACCTGGAACAGGGCCACCCGTTCACTCTGCCTGAAAATTGGTGTCCTGCAAAATGTGCGCGCCGATCAGAACGACCGGCCTTCCACCCGCTGGCAGTTGACCGAGCCAACACATGACGAAGGGTGCGGCATCATAGCCGCACCCTTATGAGAGCGCTCTATTTTTGGTTGTAGAAACCGGTTTCGGCGATGCGCCGACGCTCTTCCGCCGATACGTCGACGTCGGCCGGTGAGAGCAGGAACACCTTGGTGGCCACCTTGTCGAACGACCCACGCAGCGCGAACGCCAGACCGGCCGCGAAGTCGACCAGCCGACGGGCGTCGGAATTGCTCATTTCAACCAGGTCCATGATCACCGGAGTGCCGTCGCGAAAACGCTCACCGATAATCGCGGCCTCGGCGTAGGTGCTGGGTCGCAGCGTCGTGATCTTGGACATGGGGCCGCCCTCCTCGAAGAGCCCGGACCGGCGAGGGGCCGGCGGCTCGATCCGGCGCTCCTCCATCCGCTGCAGCTCCTCCATGCGCCGCTCGGCTTCCGGATCCACCGCCAGCGCACCACGGGTCGTGCCGCGCACCATCGCGGCGCCGCCACCCATACCGCCACCCATGCTGCGGGTGCGGCTGGACGGGGCGGTATCTATCCGGGTCGGACGACGCGGTGCCTCGTACCGATCCTCTTCGTAGGCATCGGCGTAATCATCACGACGCGCCACGCTGTACCCCGGTTGGTACGGGGCCTTGTACGCGGGCTCCGGCGCGTAGCCGGGCTCGTCGTCGTAGCGCTCATCGGCGTACCGATCGTATTCGCGCTCATATTCACGCGGACGGGGCCGGCGAGAGCCGCGTTCGTCGACAGCACCCCGGAGTTGCCCGCCCACCCCGCGGTCGTCGACGTAATCGTCTTCGTAATCCTCGAGCGGAACCATGCCGAAGTACGCCTTGAACTTGTGCAGCGTGCTCATGCTTCCACCTCGCTAGCGCTCGGTTCCAGCACGAGCACGCTCGTGGCTGCGTTATCGACTCGCTCGCTACGCTCGCTCATACTGGTCGACCTTCCTTCGGCCCCGGTTGGCCTGGGGTGTTGAAGTCCTGCTCAGTCCTCGTCCGTCACCCAGCATATGTTTCAAATGTGACTGATGAGGTTTGTTTGCTAGGCCGAGGTTATCGGTCGTTCGCCCATCAACGCGGTTCCGACACGCACACATGTCGATCCGTGGCGAACGGCGGCCTCCAAATCGCTTGACATGCCCGCGGACAGCTCGCTGGCCTGGGGATGTGCCGTTAAAAGACGCGTATGTAGTTGGGCGAGTCGGGCGAACTCGCGGTCCGGGTCGGCACCCAGCGGAGGAATCGCCATCAGGCCCCCTAGCTGCAACGATGCCGAAGATTCGACGTAATCGGCGAGGGCCGGAAGATCGTCTGAGACGACCCCGCCGCGGGTGGTGTCTCCGTCGAGGCTGACTTGCAGTAGGACGCGCATGGGAGTGGTCCGCTCCTCCGCCTCGAGCGCCGCGCCGACGGCGGCGTCAAGGGCACCTGCCAAGCGGTCGCTATCGACCGAATTGACCGTATTTGCCCAGCGTGCAACATGTTTCACCTTATTGCGCTGCAGGCGGCCGATGAATTCCCAGCACACATGGGACAGGTGTCCCAATTGCGCCACTTTCGCGGTGGCCTCCTGCTCGCGCGATTCGCCGAATTCACGACAGCCGAGTCCATAGAGGATTTCGATATCCGAGGCCGGGTGGAATTTCGTTACCGGAAGTAATCGTACCGAGCCGACTTCCCGCCCAACCGCCCGGCATGCTGCGTCGATGCGTGCGGTGAGGCTGGCGAGATTGGTCGAGAGCTCGGCGGTGCGCGCGGTGACGTGCGTCTCGTCGGTGGTTTCGGAACCCCTTGCCGCGGTGGGTGATTCGGCGGTCATGCGCTCTCCCCCTCCGATGACATCCAAATCACACCGGCAATTCGACCGGTCGGCGCGCCGCGGCGGTGCGAGAAGAGGGTTTTGTCCTCGATGGTGCAGCGCGGGTCCACGGCGACGGCGCCGACACCCGCGGCCTCCAGCTGCCGACGGATACCCGCGCGCAGATCCAGGCCGGGAGTTTTGCGCACGGTGGTGGTGGCGCTGCCCGGCAGATGCCGCTCCACATCGGCGCGCATGGCGGCGGGCACCTCGTACTGGCGGCCACTGGCGGCCGGGCCGAGGAAGGCGCCGATGCGCTCCGGCTTCGCGCCGAGGGAGATCATGACGTCGAGGACGCGCGGCACAATCCCGATCCGCGCGCCGATCCGGCCGGCGTGCACGGCCGCGATCACCCCGGCCTCGTCATCGGAGAGCAGGATGGGCACGCAGTCGGCGCTGAGTACCACCAGGGCCAGATCGGGCTGGGTCGTCACGATCGCATCGGTCGTGGGAACCGGCTCGGTGCGCGGACCATCCACGATCTCCACCGTGCGGCCGTGGATCTGTTCCATCCAGATGAGCCGCTCCGGCGGCAGCCCGATGCTCTCGGCCAGACGCAAGCGATTGCGGCGCACGGCCTCCGGATCGTCCCCCACGTGATCCCCGAGATTGAACGATTCGTAGGGGGCTTTCGAGAACCCGCCCGCCCGTGTGGTTGTCACTCGCCGAGTACGCAGCACCGATCCAGCAGCAGTCATACCCCCGAGGGTAGTAGCCACCACCGGGCAACCCGGCACCGAAGGCTGGTGCGAGATCCGTCAGGTGACGAACGGCTCAGGCGGTGAAGTCGGCACCGACAGTGAGCCAGACGGCGCGATCCGACATCCGACATACTCCGTCATCCGGCACACTCCGTCATCCGGGCTGCGGCATCCGATCGCCGCCGCCGCCGCGATGCCGCCCGAAGCGGTCGAGGGCGCGGCATGCTCCGTCATCCCGGCACGCTCCGTCATCCCGGCACGTTTTTGGCCGGGATCCACCACTGCCAGGGGTGTGGATTCCGGCCAAACGCACGCCGGAATGACGAGATGTGTGTTGGGCGACGAACGGCTCCCCACCGCCGAACAGGCGCGCGCCGGAATGGAACTCGACGACGGCCGTGGGCATCGAACATGTCCACGCCGCCAAGGACTGGGATTCGAGCTCATTCCGCTGTCGAGACGCCGCCGAGGTCGAGACGCTCGGCGCGGGCGGGTGCGCAGACCGTCGCGGCGAACGGAGCTCCGGCGGCTCAGCCGGCCGAGCCCGAGGAACCGCTGGCCGAACCGGAGGAACCCGACGAGCTGCCCGCCGAACCGGTGCCGCCGCCGGTATTGCCGGTGGCGACGACGCTGAAGTCGCCGCACCAGCCGCCGGGGGTGGAGGTGGCCTGGCAGGCGAGGTACACGGTGTCGCCGGTGGCGGTGAAGGTCTGGGTGACCGTGGTGGGGGCGGGATCGGTCACGGTGCGACTGAGGTAGGCGACGCTGGTGACCGAATCGAGGGCCAGGGCGAGCACACCGCCGCCGGGGGCCGCGCCGACGCGCATGGAGACGGTGTACTCCGAGCCCTTGGTGACCGGGACATCCTGTCCGACATAGCCGTTGTCGTGCACGACGGCATTGCCGCCATTGACATCGGCATTGTGCAGGTGCGCCTCCCAGCCCCGGACACCCTCGGCGAAGGTGGGGTTGGCGACCAGATTCTCGGCGGCGACGAGCTGTACGCCGCCGGTGGCGTGCGCGATCCCAGCCGCACCGAGGCACCCGGTCGCCGCAATCGCGATTACGCAGCGGGTGGTGCGTCGCAACGTGCTGGTCATGTAGTCCTCCTGATCGCGGCCACAGGGCCCATGAAGATTCCCGTTATCTTCGGGCAACCTAACGACCGGCCACGCTAGCAGGTGGGCGGACGAGGGCTCCGCCACCCTGGCGCGGCCGGACGCTCGTCGACTCGGGGCGTGGGTTCGGGCCGAAAGCACGCCGGAATGACGGAGATGAGTGACGGCCCCCGCGGGCGACTGCCCGCTGGACGGCGGCGGCAGGCCGCAGCTCGCGGTGCCGCCACGACGGCGCACCGTCCTGGTGCCCTCACGACAGCGCACCGGCCTCCGTAAGTCGGAGGCCGGTGCGGCGGTGTTGATTCAGTTCAGGTCAGCGGCGCATGAACGAGGGGACGTCCACATCGTCGTCGTCCGCGTCCGGCGGCTGGATGTGTGAGCGGTTGTTGTGGGTGAGTGTCGGGTCGGCGGCCGGGCGGGGCTGGCCGTAGGACGGGGCCGGGCCGCGCGAGACGGGGGCCTCCTGCGGCTGCTGGACCGGCTCGGAACGAACCGGCTCCGGAGCGCGGGGCGGGGTGTATTCGGGGGTACGCGCGGGCGGGGTCTGGCCCATTCCACCCGCACTGGCCGCACCGATGGTGGTGGTGCGGGCGATACCGGTCTCGATGCGGCGCGCAGGGCCGCTACCGTCAAAACCCGCGGCGATCACAGTCACTCGAACTTCGTCTCCCAAGGAGTCGTCGATGACCGTACCGAAGATGATGTTGGCTTCGATGTGGGCGGCTTCCTGCACCAGCGAGGCCGCCTCGTTGATCTCGAAGAGGCCGAGATCGGAACCACCCGCGATGGAGAGCAGCACACCGTGCGCACCGTCCATGGACGCTTCCAGCAGTGGCGAGTTGATGGCGGATTCGGCGGCCTTCACCGAGCGACCCTCACCGCGCGCGGAGCCGATACCCATGAGGGCGCTGCCCGCACCGGACATGACGGACTTGACGTCCGCGAAGTCGACGTTGATCAGACCGGGGGTGGTGATCAGGTCGGTAATGCCCTGAACACCATTGAGTAGCACCTCATCGGCGGAGCGGAAGGCGTCCATCAGGCTCACCGCCGCATCACCGAGCTGCAGCAGCCGGTCGTTGGGGATGACGATGAGGGTGTCGCAGGATTCGCGCAGCGACTGGATCCCGGCCTCGGCCTGATTCGAGCGGCGCTTGCCCTCGAAGGAGAACGGCCGCGTCACCACGCCGATGGTGAGTGCGCCGAGCTTGCGGGCGATACTCGCGACGACCGGGGCGCCACCGGTACCGGTGCCACCACCCTCGCCGGCGGTCACGAAGACCATATCGGCGCCCTTGAGCACCTCTTCGATCTCGTCCTTGTGGTCTTCGGCGGCCTTGCGGCCGACCTCCGGATCGGCACCGGCGCCGAGGCCGCGGGTGAGTTCACGGCCGACGTCGAGCTTGACGTCCGCATCACTCATCAGCAGCGCCTGCGCGTCGGTATTGACCGCGATGAACTCGACTCCCTTGAGTCCCTGTTCGATCATTCGATTGACGGCGTTGACGCCGCCGCCGCCGATACCGACGACCTTGATCACTGCAAGGTAGTTGTGCGGGGGCGTCATGGACTCTCGCCTTCCTTCGATCCAAAAAGCTTGTTGTCTTCGGATGCTCGACGTACGCCGGAACCTAATTTGGTCTCGGTCTTATAAACTCTCAACCACAGGTTCAGCATTATGTCAAGTATCCGACTGTTGCAGAACGCTATTCGCAGCCACCGCGATACGCGTGCAGGCGCGCCGAAACGATATTGAGAATCTTATGTGATCCCGCTCGTACGGCCCGCCTCGCATCGTATCGTGGACGGTTGCTCTCCGGTGTCGGGATGACAATCGGAAACGTCTCGGGCAACCACCGAAAATTCCGGTGGCTCAAAGGGTATCGCTCACTTTACCGTGACGAGATTCGGTGTCGATATATCGAACACGTCGCCGGGCTGCGTCAGTAGCGGGACGACCACCGCCGCCTTGCGCTCGGAATCGCCCGGCCCTCCCCAGAGCACGGTACGCCCATCACGCAGCTCGAGCTCGATATCCGAAACCGAGCGGGCCACAATCTGTCCCACGTCGAAGCGCAGGGTGCCCGGAACGGCATTGAGAACCGTGACCGCGGCCCTGGTCACGGGGTCGTTGCCACCCGGATGCTCGGTCACCAGTTTCGGCACCCCGATGGGTGCCGGTTCGATAGCGAATTCCACGCTCTCGGAATCGATCAGGTGCGCACCGTCGGGTGCTTCGAAGAACAGTACGGCGATGCGTTCGGCCACCGTCACCCGCACCGACGAGGGGAGGTTCCGCTGCACGCGGACCGAACTCACCTTGGGCAGCCGCGCGACGCGCTGCGCCAGCTCACTGGTGTCGATACGCAGTATGGAGCGGCCCTCGGGCATCTGAAGTGCCTCCAGGACCTGCTGTTCGGTGACCGCCGACAGACCCTCGACCCGCACCGAGCGCACCGACAGGATCGGCGAGAAGTAGGCCACCGAACCCAGTATCAGCGCGACGACGGCTCCGGCGGCCACGCCGATCCGAACCCGCCGCGATTGCCAGGTGTGCGACCACCACGGGTCGGCCCGATTGCGCCGCAGCCGGGCGCGACGGGCGGCGGATTCACTGCCCGGCTCGTCGTACGCCCCGCTCGCGTCCTCCGACGCACCGGTCCGGTGATCGGATTCGGTATCGGCTCCCCCGCGTCTCATCCCCGATTCACCGCCCGTGTGAGGGCCGCGCCCGCAGCCCGTCGAGGATCTGGCTGCCGAGCATGGTGACATCACCGGCGCCCATGGTGATCACGACATCACCGGGCCGGGCCAGCGCCGCCACCTGACGGCCCACCCGCGACATATCCGGCTGGTAGTGCACGGGTTTGGTGACCGACTGCGCCACCAGCGCGCCATTGACGCCCGGCAGCGGCTCCTCGCGCGCACCGTAGACATCGAGCACCACGACCTCGTCGGCGAGGCCGAGGGCGGCCCCGAACTCGGCCGCGAAAGTGGCGGTGCGGCTGTACAAGTGCGGTTGGAAGACCACGATCACCCGGCCCTGACGCGATCGGGCGCCGTCGCGTGCCTCCTGCGCCACCAGTTCCGCGGCGGCGCCGAGTACGGCGCGCACCTCGGTGGGATGGTGGGCGTAGTCGTCGAAAACGCGCACGCCGTTTTCCCGGCCGGTGAGTTGGAAGCGCCGGTGCACACCACCGAAACCTTCGAGACCCTGGATGATTTCGCCGATATCGGCGCCACCGGCCTTGGCGGCGAGCAGTGCGCCGAGCGCGTTGAGGGCCATATGGCGGCCGGGTACCGACAGCCGCAGCGTGCGCGGTGCGGCCTCGTCCGACAGTTGGAACTGCAGGACGCCACCGACATCGCGCGGCTCCCACGAATGCATCTGCGCACCGACGGGCAGTCCGGTTCCACTGAAATCGCCGGACCCGTAACCGATCACCTCGATCGCGCGCGGATCGTCGGCGAGCCGGGCCACGGTACGTTCGGCGAGGGCGAGCGAGCCCGGATCGTCCAGGCACACCACGAGTTTCCCGCCGGGTACGAGACGATCGACGAAATCGTCGAAGACCTGGACATAGGCCTCGTCGGTGCCGAAGTAGTCGAGGTGGTCGGATTCGATATTGGTGACCACCGCGACATCGGGCGCGTACTGCAGCAGCGAACCGTCGCTCTCGTCGGCCTCGGCGACGAAGATACCGCCGGTGCCGTGGTGGGCATTGGTGCCGGCCTCGTTGAGTTCGCCGCCGACCGCGAAGGACGGATCGAATCCGCAGTGCTGCAAGGCCACCACGAGCATGGAGGTGGTGGAGGTCTTACCGTGCGTGCCCGATACCAGCAGGGTGCGATGGCCCCGCATGAGCGAGGCCAGCACGGTCGGCCGCATCAGGATGGGAATGCCGCGCCGATTCGCTTCCACCAGTTCCGGATTTGTCTTGGGAATGGCCGCGTAGGTGGTGACGACGACCGTCGGCCCACCGGGTAGCAGATCCAGGGCGCTGGCGTCGTGGCCGATGCGCACCTGCGCGCCGCGCGCCCGCAGCGCCAGCACGCCGCGGCTCTCCTTGGCGTCGGAGCCGGAGACGAGTCCGCCGCGGGAGAGCAGAATGCGGGCGATGCCGGACATACCCGCACCGCCGATGCCGATCATATGCACGCGGTGCAGGTCATCGGGCAGATCGGTGCTCTGCTCGATCGAATCCCGCGCTGCCGCCGCCACATCCTCCGTCATCGGCCCGCCACCTCCAGCACAATGCGCGCTACCTCGTCGGCGGCGTCGCGGTGTCCGGCGTTCGCCGCCGCGCGTCCCATTGCCGTCAGCCGATCGGAATCCATGAGCAGCGGTATCACCTCGTCGATTACGTATTCCGGAGTCAACTCCGCGTCCACGACGATTCTGCCACCTCCCGCGGCGACCACCGGCCGAGCATTGAGTTCCTGTTCGCCATTGCCGTGCGGCAGCGGCACGTAGAAGGCGGGCAGACCCACCGCCGACACCTCGGCGACGGTCATGGCGCCGGAGCGACAGACCACCGCGTCCGCGGCGGCGTAGGCCAGATCCATCCGCGAGAGGTACGGCAGGGCACGGTATTTCGCCGTATCCGCGACCGCATCGGATTCCTCGATGCCGTCGAGGGTCAGGGTGTTCTTCGGACCGTGCGCGTGCAGCACCGAGATGCCGGCGGCGGTGAGCTGCCGCGCCGCGCCCGACACGCCCTCATTGAGGGTGCGCGCGCCCTGGGAGCCGCCGAAGACCAGCAGTACCGGTCCCTCGGCGGGCAGGCCGAATTCCGCACGCGCCTGGGCACGCAGCGCCGCCCGGTCGAGCGCGGAGATGGACCCGCGCACCGGAATGCCGACGACCTCGGCGTCGGCGCGACCACGCGCCGCGACACCCGAATTCGGCACCGCCGCCAGTACCCGCGCCGCGATGCGCGCGCCGACCTTATTGGCGATCCCCGCCATGGCATTGGCCTCGTGCACCACCACCGGCACCGCCCGACGACGGCGCAGCACACCGCGCCCGGCCGCCAGATACGCGGGCAGCGCCACATAGCCGCCGACACCGAAGACGACATCCGCCTCGACGGCATCGATGATCTCGCGGGCGCGGGTCACCGAAGCCCGCACCCGGCCCGGCAGTTTCACCAGGTCCATGGTGGGTTTGCGCGGCAGCGGCACCGGCGGAATCAGTTCCAGCGGATAACCGCGTTCGGGCACCAGGCGGGTTTCGAGTCCGCGCTGGGTGCCGAGCGCGGTCACTCGGATAGTCGGGTCGATGCGACGCAGCGCGTCGGCCACGGCCAGCGCGGGTTCGATATGTCCCGCAGTGCCGCCGCCCGCCACGATCACCGAGAGCGGCCGCTCCCCTGTCACCTCGAATTTCCCCGTTCTCTCGAATGTTTCGGCACCGGATAGCTGGGCTCCCAGGCCCGGGTGCTGCGCCACGATTCGGTGGAGGCCGATCGCCGGCGCGATGAGTCCGAATCTATCGCGCGGCGCGGGTCCGCGCTGCCACGGCCGGTCGGGGGCAGTGCGCGCCGCGGCTTGGCCGCCGCCTTGGACTTCTTCGCCGCCGCCTTCTTCGCGGCGCTGCGGGCCCGGGCGGCCGAGGCGCGGCCCGCCGAGTAGATCTCGGGTTTCGGCAGGCGCAGCATGCGGCTGAAGCGGCCGTCCTGTCCGGCGTGCAGGGCCGCCACCGCCTCCGGTTCGTGCCGGGCGCAGTTGGCGACAATGCCGAACATGAGCAGGGTGATGGCCAGCGAGGAACCGCCCGCCGACACCAGCGGCAGCTGCAGACCGGTCACCGGCAGCAAACCGACGACATAGCCGATATTGATCAGGGCTTGTCCGGTGATCCAGGTGGTGGCGGTGGCGGCGACCAACCGCAGGAAGGGGTCCACCGATCGGGTGGCGATCCGCAGACCGGTATAGGCGAACAGCGCGAAAAGCCCCAGCACCAGCGCACATCCGAGGAAGCCGAGTTCTTCGCCGATAATCGCGAAGATGAAATCGTTGTGGGCATTGGGCAGATAGCTCCACTTGGCGCGGCTCTGGCCGAGCCCGCGACCCCAGATCCCGCCGTCGGCAAGGGAATACAGGGCCTGGCGGGCCTGATAGCCGATGCCCTGCGGATCGTCGCCCGGATTGAAGAAGGCGCGCATCCGGTCGGAGCGATAGCCCGCCGACAGGGCCAGAATCGCGGCTGCCACCGCACCGGAGACGGCGATGGTGACGAACATGCGCAGCGGCAGCCCACCGAACCACAGCAGCGCCGCGAGGACGATACCGAGCGCGATGGTGGTGGACAGGTTGGGTTCGAGCACCACCAGGAAGCAGACGAGCAGACCGGCGGGCACCAGCGGCATCAGGATTTCCTTGTATCCCACATGCCCGTCGGCGTATTCGGCGCGACGCGAGGCCAGCAGGTGGGCGCCCCAGATCACCAGGGTGATCTTCACGATCTCCGACGGCTGTACGGAGACGACGCCGATATCGAGCCAGCGCCGCGAACCCTGCACCTTGGTGCCGATCCCGGGAATCAGCACGAGCACGAGCAGTACCACCGAGAGCGCGAACACCGGGAACGACAGCTGCCGCAGCAGCCGCAGCGGGACGCGCAGGGCGATATAGAACAGCACCGCGCCGAAGCAGGCGAACAGACCCTGCTGAATGAACAGCGAATACGCCGATTTGCCCCCGGCATAGGCCTCCACGCTGGAGGCCGACAGCACCATGACCAAACCCAGCACGGTCAGCAATACCGCGATGGTGACCACGAGATGGAACGACGCGAGCGGGCGGGCCAGCCAGGCGCCGAACCAACTTCCGGCCCGGGCCCGCCGCGTTGTCATCTCATTCCCGGCGCGCCGGGGCCCCGTCATTGCGGGCTCCCGATGTCCTTCTCGTCGAGGGCCGCCACGGCGGCGGCGAAACTGCGGCCGCGATGGGTGTAGTCGCTGAACATATCCAGGGACGCGGCGGCCGGTGCGAGCAGTACGGTGTCACCGCGCCCGGCGAATTCGGCGGCGGCCCGCACCGCGCGCACCATCACCGCATCCGGATCGGTTGCGGCGGGCACAGCGAGATCGGTGGCGACCATGCCATGATGGTGCCCCGAATTCAGCGTCACGACCGGGACATCCGGGGCGTGTCGCGCCAGCGCGGCCGCGATCACCGCGGCGTCCTGACCGAACAGCACGGCGGCGACGAGATGTTCGCGCACCTCCTCGACGAGATCCTCGACGCTCGCGCCCTTGAGCTGTCCGCCCGCCACCCAGATCACATTGGGGTGGGCGAGAATCGAGGACCGCGCGGCGTGCGGATTGGTGGCCTTGGAGTCATCGACGAATTCGACGCCCACCAGTTCGCGCACGAAGGCGGCCCGGTGCGGACCCACCTTGTGCTCCTGCAGGCCTTCCTTCACGAATTGCGGTGCCACATCGATGGATCGGGTGAGGGCGGCGGCGGCGAGCGCGTCGGCCACCCCGGCCGGACCCTGCGGGCTGATATCGCCCACCTCGGCCAGAATGGCGGCCTTGGTGAAGGCGCGATCGAGGAGTTTGCCGTCCACCACACCGAGTTCACCGTCGGCGGGTACGCCGATGCGGAAACCGACGGTGCGGCGCGCCTTGGACTTTCGCGCCAGTGCGGCGGCGACGGCGTCATCGAGTCCGACCACACCGACCCGGCCGGTCAGGGCCCGCGCCTTGGCGGCGGCGTAGGCGTCCAGCCCGCCGTGCCAATCCAGGTGGTCCTCGGCCACATTCAGCACGACGCCGGCTTCGGGTCGCACCGAGGGTGCCCAGTGCAGTTGGAACGACGACAGTTCCACGGCCAGCACCTGCGGTCCCGGATTGCGCCGCAGCGCGTCCAGGATGGGGGTGCCGATATTGCCGCACGCGACGCTGGCGATCCCGGCGGCGCGCAGAATGGAATGCGTCATCTGGGTGGTGGTGGTCTTGCCATTGGTGCCGGTGATCACCAGCCACTTGCGGACCGGACCGTAGATCCGCGCCTGATCCACCCACCAGGCGAATTCCACATCGCCCCAGACCGGAATGCCGGAGGTCACCGCGGTGACCAGGACCGGCGAATCCGGACGCCAGCCCGGGCTGGTGATCACCAGCGCGAACCGATCGAGCGCATCGGGTTCGAGTAGATCGTCGGAAGTGGCTGTCGCCAAACCGAGTTCGGCCGCTTCGGCCAGGGCCTTCTGCCCGCCGTCGGTGACGACCGGGCGCGCGCCGATGTCCTGGAGCGGTTCAATGAGTGAGCGCCCGGAAACCCCCCAGCCCGCGACGAGAACGTCGCGGCCGCGCAGGAATTCGAGCATGGGTCCCGGTGACCGGAGGACCCTCGGAGAATGTTCGACCATCGCCTCAGACCTAACCGACCGACAAGTACTCGCTGTAGAACAGCCCGAGACCGACTGCAGACGCCATACCCGCGAGCATCCAGAATCGGATGATCACTGTCGTCTCGGCCCAACCGCTCAATTCGAAATGGTGGTGGAACGGTGCCATCTTGAACAACCGATTCCGAGTGGTCCGGAAGACCGCCACCTGCAATACCACCGACGCCGCCTCCGCTACGAAGAGCGCACCGATCACAATCATCAGCAGCTCGGTGTGCGTGGTGATGGACAGGCCCGCGAGCAGACCGCCCAGCGCCAGCGAACCGGTATCGCCCATGAAGATCTTCGCGGGAGCCGCGTTCCACCACAGGAAACCGATACACGCCGCACCACCGGCCGCACAGACGAGAGCGAGATCCAGCGGATCGCGCACGTTGTAGCAGCCCGCCTCCGGGAAGTCGACGCAGGCATTGCGCCACTGCCAGAAGGTAATGATCATGTACGCGCCCAGCACCAGGGCGATGGAACCGGCGGCGAGGCCGTCCAGGCCATCGGTGAGGTTCACCGCATTGGACCAGGCGACCACCACCAGGCAGACGAAGGCCAGGAAGATCGCCACACTCATCGATACCGTCGTGATATCGCGAACGTAGGACAGATGCCTACTGGCCGGGGTGAGCCCGGCGTCATTGCGGAATTTCAGCGCCAGCACACCGAAGATGGCGGCCGAGGACAGCTGCCCGATGTACTTACCGGCGGCGGTGAGGCCGAGGTTGCGCTGCTTGCGGATCTTGATGAAGTCATCGAGGAAGCCGACGACGCCGAGCGCCGTCGCCAGGCCCAGGACCAGCAGACCGGACGCCGACGGCCCGGGCTGGTCATAGCTCATACCGATGAGGTGGGTACCGAGATATCCAGCCCACATACCGGCCAGGATGGCGACGCCACCCATGGTGGGGGTGCCGCGCTTGGCCTTGTGGCTTTCCGGGCCGTCGACCCGAATCTCCTGTCCGAAACCCTGTTTGGCGAACATGGTGATGAGTACGGGTGTCAGCAGAATGGAAACCGCCAGCGCGATGGCCGCGGCGAAGAGAATCTGGGTCATCGGGTGGCCTCCAGCAGATGCTCGGCCACGGTCCACAGACCCACGGACTTCGAGGCTTTCACCAGCACGATATCGCCCGCCTCGACCTCATCGTCGAGGAGGGCGATCGCGGATTCGATATCCGGCACGAGTAGTGACTCCTCACCCCAAGAACCTTCCTGCACCGCGCCCTGCCACAGTGCGCGGAGCGGGCGTCCCTGCCCGACCACGATGAGGCGGTCGACATCCAGACGCACGACGAGCCGACCGATGCGGTCGTGCTCGATAACGGATTCCTCGCCCAGCTCGCCCATTTCGCCTAGCACCGCCCAGCTGCGACGCGAGTCGGCGCCGGACTTGGACATGGTGACGAGCGCCTTGAGGGCGGCGCGCACCGAATCCGGGTTGGCGTTGTAGGAGTCATTGATGACGGTGACACCGTCGGGCCGGGTGCGCACATCCATGCGGCGCTCGGAGACGGCGTTCGCGCCGGACAGCGCCGCGGCGATGGTGGCGAGGTTCGCACCGCATTCGAGCGCCACGGCGGCGGCGGCGAGGGCATTGCCCACCTGGTGCTCGCCGTGCACGGCGAGGGAGACCTCGACGGTCCGCTCACCCTGGTGCAGGGTGAAGCTCGCCCGTGCCTGGTCATCCATCACCACATTGCTGGCCCGTACATCCGCGCCGGTGGACAGGCCGACCTGGACCACCCGCGCCGAGGTGCGCGCCGACATCGCCGAGACGAGCTGATCGTCGGCATTGAGTACCGCGAGCCCGGTGGACGGCAGTGCTTCCACCAGTTCGCCCTTGGTCTGGGCGATCACTTCGCGGCTACCGAATTCACCGAGGTGCGCGACCCCGACATTGAGCACCACACCGATGGACGGCGGGGCGATCTCGGTGAGCGCGCGAATATGGCCGGGGCCCCGGGCGGAGAGTTCGAGAACCAGGAAACGGGTTTCGGCGTTGGCGCGCAATGCCGTCCACGGATGGCCGATCTCGTTATTGAACGAACCGGGCGGGGCCACCACCGGGCCCAGCGGAGCCAGCACGGCGGCGAGCAGATCCTTGGTGGAGGTCTTGCCGGAGGAACCGGTCACGCCGATCACGGTGAGCGCACCCGCCGCGACCAGCCGGTTCACACTGGCCCGAGCCAGCTTGGCAAGGGCCTCCAGTACGGCAGCGCCGGAACCGTCGGTGTCGTGCGCCAGCGCGATGGCGCGGCTGGGTCCGCTCGACCGGGGCTCGACCACGATCGCGGGCACACCCACCGGCCGCGCGGCGAGTACCGCCACCGCACCCGCGGCCACCGCCTTCGCAGCGAAGTCGTGGCCGTCGGTCCGCTCACCCGGCAATGCCAGGAACAGATCGCCGGATCCGATACGGCGCGAATCGAATTCGACCGCACCGGTTACCGTCACCTCCGGGTCGGGACAGTCGTGCAGCGTGCCGCCCACAACGTCCGCGATTTCCCGCAGTGTCATTTCGATCATGAAACCGTCAGGTCCTTCATCTTCTCCGACAGGGCCGCCGCGAGCACCTCGCGGTCGTCGAACGGATACTTCACACCCGAAATCTCCTGCCCTGTTTCATGTCCCTTGCCTGCCACCAGCACCGCGTCACCGGGTCGCGCCCAGTCGACGGCGGCGCCGATGGCGGCCGCTCGATCCCCCACCTCCCGCACCTCGCCGCGCTTGCCCTCCACGGCTTCGGCTCCCGCGCGGACCGCGGCGCGAATAGCGGCCGGATCCTCGGTACGCGGATTGTCATCGGTAATGATCAGCAGATCCGCGCCGCGCGCACCGGCCGCACCCATGAGGGGGCGCTTACCGGCATCGCGATCCCCGCCCGCGCCGACCACAACGGCCAGTCGGCCCCCACCCTGCTCGTCGAGATGACTACGGAGCGTGGCGATTACGGATTCGACGGCCGCGGGCTTGTGCGCGTAGTCCACGACGGCCAGGAAGTCCTGGCCACCCTCGACGCGCTGCATGCGGCCGGGGACATCCACCTCGGCCAGCGCGGTGGCGGCAACGGCGGCGTCGACCCCGGCGGCCTGGCACACGGCGACCGCGAGCAGGCCGTTGGCAATGTTGTAGCTGCCCGGAAGACGCAGGCGCACCGGCAGTTTCACCTCGCCACGGGTGGCGGTGAACTGCTGGGTGCCGCCCGGTCCGGCGGTGACGTCGGTCGCGGTCCACCGGGCCGACTCCGCGGCGGCCGGGCCGGACGGTGTCGCGGCCGGAGTCGGTTCCGTGGTGGAGACCGTCACCACCTGGGTGCCGTTTTCGATCTCACCGACCAGTCGCCGCCCCCAGGCGTCGTCGACGCAGACCACCGCGATCTTCGCCGCGACCGGTGAGGCCGGATCGAACAGGCGGCGCTTGGCGCCGAAGTAGTCCTCGAAGTCGGCATGGAAATCCAGGTGGTCCTGCGACAGATTCGTGAACGCGCCCACCGCGAAATCGACGCCGTCGACGCGACCCAGGGCCAGGGCGTGGCTGGAGACCTCCATGACCACGGCCTGCACACCCTGTTCCACCATGACCGCGAACATGGCGTGCAGCTGCGGGGCCTCGGGGGTGGTGAGCGCGCTCGGCACCCGATTGCCGCCGATGCGGGTCTCGATGGTGCCGATCAGCGCGGTACGCAGTCCGGCGGCGGCCAGACCCGTTTCCACCAGGTACGCGGTGGTGGTCTTACCGGAGGTGCCGGTGATACCGATGATGCGCAACCGCTCGGACGGGTTGCCGTACAGGGCGGACGAGAGCTCCCCGAGGACGGCGCGCGGGTTCTCGCGCACCAGGACCGGGACATCGACCGCGCCGATCAGCTCGGCACCCGCGGCATCGGTGTATACCGCGACCGCGCCGCGCTCAATGGCATCCTTCGCGAATCGGGCGCCGTGTGCTTGCGCACCGGCCAGTCCGGCGAACAGATCGCCCGGCTGCACCGCGTTGGAACGCTGCTCGATCCCGGTGACCCGCACATCCGCGGCGTCATCGGTCGACCGGGCATTCGGTGCTAACCGCGCACCCGTGAGCTCCGCCACCGTACGCAGGGTGGTCGCCGGTGGTGCGGCCGGGCGAAGTAGCTGCGGCTGTGCCGAACTTCCGCTACGCGGCTGTGCCGAACTTCCGCTACGCGGCGACTGCGCGGGCACGAAGCTCCTCTCCGATTCGGTGGTCATATCGATGTGGTCCGTGGTGTGCTGCAGAAAGACGATGCGGGTACTGGTTCGGATCGACGAGTCAGGTTACCTGTGCGGAATCGCCGTGCGATCGGCACGGCGCCGTTCGCTCACCCGTCGGTGCCCGCGCCGGGCGCTTCGTCGAACATCGGCATCGTTTCTCAGCTCTGATTTGCCTGCAGAATCAGCTGTTTGGCCGGTGGTGACGGCGGTACGCGGTCACGCTGCAGCGCCCACGAGGCGATGGAGTGGAACAGTGGCGCGACCGAACCACCGCCGGAGCCGTCGGAGCTGCGCACCGGTGCGTCGAGCATCAGGCCGATCACGTAGCGCGGGTTGTCGGCAGGGGCCATTCCGGCGAAGGTGATCCAGTAGCTGTCGGTGGAGTAGCAGCTGCACCTGGGGTCGATCTGCTGCGCGGTACCGGTCTTACCGGCGACCTGATAGCCCTCGATGGCGGCGGGTACGCCGGTACCCATCTGCACGCCCATGGGATCGCGCTGCACCACCGCCTGGAACATCTGCCGCAGCGTGGCCGCGGTCTGCGGGCTCACCACCCGCACGCCCTCGGGCTGCTCCTCTTCGGTGCGGGTGCCGTCGGGGGCGATCTTCGCCTTCACAATGCGCGGCGGAATGCGCATGCCGTCATTGGCGATGGCCTGGTACATGGCGGCCATCTGCAGGGTGGTCATCGAAAGGCCCTGGCCGATGGGCAGGTTCGCGAAGGTGGAGCCGGACCACTGGTCGCGCGACGGCACGACGCCACTGCTCTCGCCGGGCAGGCCGACGCCGGTGCGCTGGCCCAGGCCGAACTTCTTCAGCATGTCGTAGTAGCGATCCTCGCCGATGCGCTGGGCGAGCATGAGGGTGCCTACGTTGGAGGACTTTCCGAAGATTCCGGTGGTGGTGTAGGGCTCGGTGCCATGGGTCCAGGCGTCGTTGACGGTGACGCCACCCATGTAGATGCTGCCCGGAACCTGCAGTACCTCATCGGGATCGGTGAGGCCGTATTCGATGGCCGCGGCGGCGGCGACGATCTTGTTCACCGAGCCGGGTTCGTAGACCTCCGCCACCGACGGGTTGCCCAGGTCCGAGGAGGACCAATGTTTCGGTCCCAGTGCGGGATTGAAGGTCGAGTCATTGGCCATGGCCAGGACCTGGCCGGTGTGGGCATCGAGGACCACCGCCGAGGCGCCCTGGGCTCCGGAGAGTTCCTTGGCCTGCTGCACCTGCTGCTGGACGTAGTACTGCAGGTCCTGGTCGAGGGTGAGCTCGACGGCGTTTCCGTTCACGGCGGGCTGGTTATCGCGCCAGCTGCCAGGAATGACCGCGCCATCGGAACCACGGTCGTAGGTGTGCGAACCATCGGTGCCTGCGAGGGTGGAATCGAGTGCGGTCTCCAGACCGATCTGCCCGTGGCCGTCCCAACCGGTCACACCGATCACATTGGCGGCCAACGAACCCCCCGGATACTCACGCAGATCCTGGCGTTCGACACCCACCTCGGGGTACTTCAGGGCGATTTCGGAGGCAACGCGCGGATCGACATTGCGCACCAGATAGACGAACGGGTCATCGCTGCGCAGCTTGGCCAGGATTTCCTCTTCGGGCGCGCCATTGCCGAGCTTCTCGTGAATGAATTTCGCGATTGCTTGCAATCGCTGATCCGGTTCCGGCTTATCCGGGTTCTTCTCGTGCGCGGCGGCCAGATCCTGACGCACCCGCACCGGCTGGAAATGCAGCTGTTTGGCGGCGATCGTGAAGGCCAAGGAATTGCCGTGGCGGTCCAGAATCGGCCCGCGGGTGGCCGGATCCGGCTGTACCACCGTGCGCTGACTGGCCGCTTCGGCCGATAGTCGCGGCGCGGAAACACTTTGGATCCACAGCAATTGGATGGCGGCGACCATGATCGCCACCAGCATGACGAGCCGCCCCAGTCCGAAGCGGAATCGCATCGACCCGTCCATACCGGGTGTGGCCCGCGGTCTGGCAGCCTTCCGCGGCCGCGGCGGCGCGGCGGCGGTACGCCCCGCACCCGACCGATTGGCCGCCTGCGCACGCCCACCCGAATTCCCGCGCCCACCACCATTGCCACCACCGAAACGGCCGCGACCGCGACCGGATTCGGCGCGACCGCGGCCGGAATCACGGCCACGCATCGGAGCCGGGCTCACCGCAGGGCCACCCGTGAGGTGCACGGGGCGGAGGCAATGCTTGTCCGAACCGGTTGCGAGACACCATATGCGCCGACAACCCGCGGTTCGGAACGAAATCCTGGGACGGCCGCGGGTGACAGCGACGACACCATGTCCGGCTCCTCGCCACGTCGACGCACGCCCTCGCCATCCCGGCGTGCTTTTGGCCGGGATCCACAGCTATCCAGTCGAGAGCGGTGGATTCCGGCCGAGGACACGCCGGAATGACGAAGAGACTGTCCGCCCAACGGCGAAGCCTTTATCCGAGACGGTGCCATTTCGGTCATTGCGGAACTCCGTTCAGCACACCCTCCGGGGCGGGCTCGGGAGTCTCCGGGTGCGGCACAACGGGTGCGCCGGGCAGCTGCGCCCCGAGCGGGAACGGTTGGGCCACGGGGAAGCGCGGGGTCGGGTTCGGCTGCGCACTGATCGGCTGGGCAGGAGCCGGAGCGGCGGGATCCTGCGCCGCGGGCTGCACCGGCGGCGCGGGTTGCGGTGCGGCCGGGTCTTGTCCGGCGGGCTGAACCTGTGCCGCGGGAGCGGCAGCGGGATCTTGTCCGGCGGGCGCAGCCGCGGGCTGCTGGGCGGCGGGGTCCTGGGGCGCGGCCTGAACCGGCGGGACAGGATCCTGCGGGGCGGCTGGGTTCGGCTGCTGCGCGTCCTGCGGGGCCGTCGCTTCCGGAGCACCGGGCTGCTGAGCGGCCGGGACCTGCGGGGCGCCCGTGGTCTGCGGCGCGGCCTGGGTGGGCAGCGGCGCGGCCAGCACATTCGGGTCCGCGGGTGTCTGGTTCGCGGGCGGCGCGTTCGGGGTGGTGGTCACCGGAACGACACGCTCACCCTGGCCCTGCACCAGCCTCGGCGGGGTCGCGCCCGGGAGCGGCGGGCGGGTGTTCAGCGGCGGGGCGGGCGAACCCGTTGCGGGGGCGGGGGTTCCGACCACGATTACCGAGCCGTCCGGGGCAATCACCAGACGGGCGGGGTCCTCGGCCGGGATCATGCCGAGTTCCCGGGCGCGGGCGGCGAGTTCAGGCGCGGAGTCCGCGGCCTCGACCTCGCGCTGCAGCGCGGCGCGTTCATCGGACAGGTGTGTATTGGCCACCCGAGCGGCACCCAGGTTGTAGCTGTCCTCGGTGGCGCGGGTGGTGAGCAGCAAGGTGAGCGCCAGCCCGCAGCCGAGGAGCGCGATAATGGTGGCGACGAAGGGAATTCGGCCCGCCAGTATCGGCTCACCGCTGCGCGGCAGACTGGTCGAGGCGGCCCCGCGCGGCTGTTCCCGATTGCGGCGCTTGGTATAGGCCCGTTGCGCCGCACCGGATTTCACCCGCGCGGCCGCCTGCACCCGGCGGGCCGGGCGACCTTCGCGCTTCTGCGCTTTCCCTTGCGTCCGCACCGTCATAGGGCCTCCCCACCCCCGCATCCGCCCGTGTGCTCTCCTCGGTTCCGGGTCATGTCGTCTCCTCCCCTGCGATACGTTCGGCCGCCCGCATGCGCACCGGCGCGGCCCGCGGGTTCTCCTCGATCTCCTGCTCGGTCGCCTTCTCCGCGCCCCGGGTCAAAATCTTGAATTCCGGTCCCATACCTGGCAGTTCGACGGGCAGGTCGAGCGGAGTCCGCGAGGCGGACCGCTTGGTGAACTCCGCCTTGACGACTTTGTCCTCGAGCGACTGGTAGCTCATCACCACAATGCGACCACCGGGCGCGAGGGAGTCGAAGGCGGCCGGCATCGCCGCTTCGAGCGATTCCAGTTCGCGGTTCACCTCCACCCGCAGCGCCTGGAAGGTGCGTTTGGCCGGATGACCGCCGGTGCGGCGGGCGGCGGCGGGAATGGTGTCGTAGAGCAACTCCACCAGTTGGGCGCTGGTGGTGAACGGCTGCTTCTGGCGGCGCCGCAGCACCTCGGAGGCGATCTTGCCCGCGAAGCGTTCGTCGCCATAGTTTTTCAGCACGCGCGCCAGATCGCCGTGGCCGTAGGTATTGAGCACATCGGCCGCGGTGAGGCCGCCGGTGGAGTCCATCCGCATATCGAGCGGCGCGTCCACGGAGTAGGCGAAACCACGATCGGCCTCGTCGAGCTGCATGGAGGACACGCCGAGATCCATGAGAATGGCACTGACCGATCCGCGCGCGGCGAGTCCGGCCTCTTCCAGGGCGTCGGCAATGCCGTCATACCTGGTGTGCACCAGGGTGATCCGGTCCGCGAAAGGGCTCAGTCGCTCACCGGCCAGCTTCAGCGCATTGGTATCGCGGTCGAGTCCGACCAGACGGATGTCGGGGTAGGTCCGCAAGAAGTGTTCCGCGTGACCACCCAGTCCGAGGGTGCAATCGAGGTAGACGGCACCGTCCGCAGCCAGTGCGGGGCCGAGGATTTCATCTGCTCGACGGAGAAGTACCGGAACGTGGCGGGGGGCGTCGCTGTTTCGGTGCAACTCAGCCTCCCGGATCCTGCCTCACGTTCGTTCGCACGGCCGCACGGTCGCTTGCGATTCGGACTGCGCTGAAAGAACTTCAGCAAGAACTATTCAGCGTCGGTGGCCAATGCCCCGGGGTCTCTGACCGAAGCACCGCACCTGGCGTTGGGGAAGTACGTCAGGGTCGGCGTCGGGCAGAGGCCGCAGGGCACTCGCCTCGCTCAGGGCTAGAAGATTCCGCCCAGCGACTCGTCTCTGGCTTGCGAGTAATCCTCCTCGTGCTCGGCGAGGTAGGAATCCCACGCCGCCTTATCCCATATTTCGAGGAAGTCGACCGACCCGATCACGACGCAATCCTTGGACAGGCTCGCGTAGCGGCGGTGCTCGGCCGACAACATGATCCGGCCCTGTGCGTCCGGACGCTGTTCATCGGTCGAGGCCGCGAGATTTCGAACGAAAGCCCTTGCCTGCGGGTTGCTTCGGGATGCGGCCGCGGCTCGCCGCGCCAGCGCGGTGAACTCGTCCTTGGGATACACGGCAAGGCTGTGGTCCTGACTCTTCGTGACCATCAACCCTCCCGCCAGTTCGTCCCGAAACTTTGCAGGCAACGTCAGTCGCCCCTTGTCGTCCAACCGAGGGGTATAGGTACCGAGAAACAAGTCCCGACACCTCCTACCGGATCACCCCTCGACTATTCGGCCTCCTGTAGTGCGCGCTCCACATTACCCCACTTTCCCCCACTTTCAATCGAAAGCGGCGGTGATCTCGGTCCCCGCTTGGCGAACTTCGCAGGTCATACCAGCTATCACCATCGTGGGGAACTTTCACCGCAGTTCCCTCGACACGCACGACGCACGGAGCGGCCCATCCGACAACCATCAGCAAACCCGCAGATAGCGCCCATTTCCGACACCGGTGGGGCGGGGTGGAGGAGACCCGTGGGGAGATGTGGAGGGCGGTGGATTCCGCCGCGGGGAACCCCGACACGCACAGGACACGCCGCAGCGCCACACCCTTGAATCGGTGTGGCGCTGCGGCGTGTCGCGCTTGATATTCAGTTGGCTCGCCGAGGCGAGCGGTGCGTCAGTTGTCCTGCTCGAACCGACGCCGGAAGCGATCCTCCATGCGGGCGGAAAAACCACCCGCCTTCTTTGGACGCCCACGTCCTCCACCGGGATTCCCGCCTCCGGCGGGCGGCGCGTCGGTGCCGTTATCGCCCTGGGCGCCCGAACGAGGGCCACCCATCAGCAACAGCACTCCCGCGCAGAACATCACGATGAAGCCGATCAGGCTGATGATCGGGAAGTCCCCAAGCTTGATCGGCGCGGCAATTCCCGCGACGAGTAGGAATAAGCCGAGGACGAATAGAGCAGCTGACTGAAGTCTGCGACGGCCCGAGGCTGAGCGAAGTCGCCCACCTCGAACCGTTGATGCGAACTTGGGATCCTCAGCATAGAGAGCGCTCTCGATCTGTTCGAGCATGCGCTGCTCGTGCTCGGAGAGTGGCACGGTACCTCCCCCGGCACTAGGTAGTGGCGGTCGCCTCCGGGTAAGCGACAGATAGCCGACCTTGGCGGCTGTCTGCCACCAATGATACGAGTTCGATCAGGAACCAACCACCTACTCGGCCGATGTTCAAGCCAGCATTCCCGAAGTCCATCCCGTAGCGGGTCGCAAACGGGCCGCTGCGGTCAGCAAATCCTCCACATCATGCAGGAATGCTCCTACCCGCGAAGCGAACTCGTCGGCGCGGGCATCGTCGACCTCTCGAGGCAGCCCGGCCTCCAGCGCGGCACGCGTTTCCGACTGGGCGCCGAAGTAGTCCGACCACATGAAGAATTCGGGCGCGGCGCGCTGCATGAGCACCCATGCGTTGCGTGAACGCGCCCGCGGTGTCTGGTCCGCTCCGGTCAGGGCGAGCACCGCGCCCGCACCGCGCAGCGCGGCGAGATAGGCCGTGCGGAAGCGCTCCGCAGGGTCCTTCTCCACCGACGCCTGCATGAGCAGGCCATCGGCGCGCTTCAATAGTTCCCCGGCTCGGCCGGGATGGCCCGGACGTTCAGTTTTCCCGGTCATCGGGTACCTCCCCACTCGCATACCCTGATCCACCAGGCACTTCGCTCATCATCGGACTCGAGAGAGTCACCATCGAAGATCGAACAGGTATTCGAAGGATTCAATTAGGTTTGAATATAGAGACAGCCACCGACAAGTTCCGGAACTCTCTCCCCGGATCCCAGCGCTCACGGAAGCCTCGCCTGCCCGACATGACCGCCGTAACCCCGAAACCCACGCCCGTTGTCGTCGACCTGTCGGCGGCCACCATGCGCGCCCGGTTGCACGACGCCCTTTCGGTTTACGTCGCGGCCATGGACTATCCGCCGGGCACCGAACACCATCGCGCCCCCATGTGGACCGAACACACCACCCGGCCCGGATGGCATGCCGTCGCCGCACTGCTACCCGATGACCACGGCCACGTCGATATACGCAAGGCCCCTATTCTCGCCATCGCCTACGGCTACAGCGGTGCGGCGCATCAGTGGTGGCACCAGCAGGTGTACACGGGTATGCGGCGGACCGGTTGGCCCGAATACGCCGCGCGGGACCTGCTTTCGGACTACTTCGAACTCACCGAACTGCACGTCCATCCCGCCGCGCAGGGTCGCGGCATCGGGGAAACCCTGCTCGCGCGGCTGCTCGCCAATCGATCCGAACGCATGGTGCTGCTGTCCACGCCCGAGGTCGACGAGGAGGCCAATCGGGCCTGGCGGCTGTACCGACGGCACGGATTCGGCGACATAGTGCGACATTTCGTGTTCTCCGGCGATACCCGCCAGTTCGCGGTACTGGGGCGGCGGCTGCCGCTGTGAGGGTGCGGGTGGTGGGCACGTCGCGTTCGCGAAGCGTGGATACCGAGGGTCTCCGCATCGGGGGCGCGGTTTACCCCGCGGGCGCGAGAACCGCGGGCGGCGAGGCACCGGCATGAGCGTCATCGTTATCGGCTCCGGGCACAATGCCCTGGTCGCAGCCTGTTATCTCGCCCGTAACGGATATGCGGTGGAGGTGCTCGAGCGCGATACCGTGATCGGCGGGGCAGTCTCCACCGTCGAGCGGTTTCCCGGGCATCAGGTCGATCGCGGATCGTCGGCGCACATCATGGTGCGGCACACCGGGATCGTCGAGGAGCTCGAACTCGAGCGGTTCGGATTGCGGTATATCGATTGCGATCCCTGGGGTTTCGCGCCCGCGCCACCCGGCGGCACCGCACCGCCGCTCGTATTCCACCGGGATGTGGACCGGACCTGCGCCTCCATTGCCGCGGCCTGCGGGCAGCGTGACGCCGACGCCTACCGGCGGTTCGTGCGGGTGTGGGGTGCGCGCAGCGCCCGGGTGATGCGGTCCTTCGCCGGTGCGCCCACCGGTGGTCGGCTGCTGCGGTCGTTCTGGGGACTCGACGCCCGCGATGCCGCCGGAGCGAGCGGACGCGGCGATGGCGCGGCACTATCGCGGGAATTCCTGCAAACCGGAGATGCCCTGCTGGACAGCCTTTTCGACAGTGAACGGCTGAAAGCGGCGCTGGCCTGGTTCGGCGCGCAATCCGGACCGCCCATGTCCGAACCCGGTACCGCGCCCATGGTCGGGTTCGCGGCACTCATGCATACCGTGCCGCCCGGTCGCGCGGTCGGCGGCAGCGGGGCGCTCACCCAGGCGCTGGCGGCGCGACTGCGCGCCGACGGTGGCGTGGTGAGCACCGGCGACGCGGTCACCGCCCTCGCCCGCGACGGCCGGGGCTGGCGGGTACGCACCGACAGCGGCCGAAACCTGCGCGCCGACACCGTCATCGCGGGCTCGCATATCCTCACCACCCTCGACCTACTGGAACAGGGCGGATTCGACGCCACCACCCTGGCCGACTGGCGCCGCCGCATTCGCGTCGGCCCCGGCATCGGCATGGTGGTGCGTGCCGCCACCACCGACCTGCCCCGATATCCGGGTGCCGAGACCGCCGACTCCGCGCACGGGCTGCAACTTCTCGCCACCGACCGTCGGCACCTGCGCCGCGCCCACGGTGCCGCGATGGCCGGCGACCTCCCGCCGCGCCCGGTGGTCCTGGCCATGAGTTTCAGCGCCCTCGACCCGACCATCGCCCCCGCCGGGGAACACCAACTCTCGCTCTGGGCGCAGTGGCACCCCTACGCCCTGGCCGATGGCACCGACTGGAGCGCCCACGCCGACCGCGAAGCCGATCGCATCATCGCCGAGGTGGAGGCCCACGCCCCGGGATTCGCCGATACGGTCGTGCATCGCTTCGTCCAAACGCCCGCCGATCTGGAACGCGAAATGGGCCTGCGCGGCGGCAATGTCATGCACGTCGAGATGTCCCTCGACCAGATGTTCATGTGGCGGCCCCTACCGGAATTGTCGGGCCAACGCGTCCCGGGCGCACCCGGCCTGTACCTGACGGGAGCCTCCACCCACCCGGGCGGCGGCGTCTCCGGAGCCAGCGGCCGCAGCGCAGCGCAGCTGGTGCACCGCGACCGGCGTCCCCGTTTCCGCCTGCCGCGCCGATGAACGGCACGGCGGCCCACCTCGGCTCGGATCCGGCACTCACCGCGACGAATTCGCCGCCGGTACGGCGATTTCGCGGCAACTCGACGCCGTCTTGCCGCAACGGAGCCCACCACAGGTACACCATCACAGCGTTCCCGGTGGCCGGATCGGCTCTCGGGACAAATCCGGCGGTAACCGGTGACCAGCGCGGTGACTGTGCCCGCCCGCAGGCCGTTCCGAGGCGAGTTCGGTCGCAATCCACCACGATCGATTGCCGCGCCGGGGATGGAGCCCGCCGTCGGTGTGTCGCGATGACGCGACGACGACGCGACGGAATACCGCGGCCTCGACCCGCCGAATGGGGGCTGCGATGAAGTGGACCGCGACGGTGACACACCGCTCGGCGGCGCGGTGGCCGGTGGCGGTGGTGCCCGCCGTGCTGCTGGTCGCCACGCAGATTCTGTATCCGCTCACGTCCGGGGCGGCGCGGGACCGGGTGACGGTCGCGGTTGTCTTGCTGTCGGCCGGAACGGCTTTGACGCATGCCGCGCTGACCCGTGGATTTCGGTGGGCTGTCGGGTTGCTGGTGATCCTCTCGGGGGTCGGCCTGCTGGCCGAGATCGTGGGGACGGCCACGGGATTCCCGTTCGGGTGCTACGAGTACGCCAGCGGGCGGATCGGGCCCGCGGTGGCGGGGGTGCCGGTGGTGGTGGCGCTCGCCTGGACCGGCGGGGTGTATCCGGTGTGGGTGGTCGCGGGGAAGTTGTATTCACGTGTGGGGGTTCGGGTTTCGATGACGGCGCTCGGGGCCGTCGGATGGGATCTGTTTCTGGATCCGCAGATGGTGGCCGCCGGGCTGTGGACGTGGTGTTCGCGCTGGCCGGGACTGCCGGGGTTGGCGGACATACCGGTGACCAATTACCTCGGCTGGTTGGCGGTTGCGCTGGTAATGGCCGGGTTGCTGGCGGTGTGGGAGCGGACCGCGGCCGAGCCCACCGATGTGGTGGTGCCGGTGGCCGTATTCCTGTGGACCTGGCTGGGGTCGGCGCTGGCACACGCCGTATTCCTGGGACTGCCGGTATCGGCCGGATACGGCCTCGCCGGGCTCGCGGTGCTGGGGATCCCGCTGGTGCGGGCGCTGACCGCCCGTCGAATCACGCTGCGGCCCTCGGGCCATGGCACGATATGAGCCGTGCAGCCGAGTCCGAACATCGCCAATACCGACGAGCCACTCGTGACCGTGCCCTCCTCGCGGCGACCGCGCAGAGTCGTACGGGTCGTGGCCGTGCTGTTGTTCGCGGCGCTGTGCGTACCGCTGCTCGCCGGATGTCTGCGGGTGCAGGCGTCCATGGGTGTGTCGTCCAATGACCGGGTCTCCGGGCGGCTGGTGGCGGCTTCCATCCCGCAGGGTGATCAGGACAAGGGTCCGGAGCTCAAAGCACCGGAGCAGCTCACCGCCAAGATTCGGGTCGAGCCGTACTCGCAGGACGGGTACGTGGGCAGTCAGGTGTACTTCGAGGATCTGACCTTCGGTGAGGTGCAGCAGCTGGGCGCACTGTCCGACCAGACGCAGGGCATGTTCAACCTGCAGTTCAGTCGGCACGGTGACCTGGTGAAACTGACCGGCCGCATTGATCTCAAGAGCCTGCCGCCGCACGGTTCCGACGTGCAGTTCACCGTCGCCTTCCCGGCGCGTGTCGGCACCACCAACGGCACCCGCGAAGGCGACTCCGTGGTCACCTGGAAAATGCCCGCCGGTGACGTCTCCACCATCCGCGCCGAGGTCGGCTACTCCGACCCCAATACCCGCTCCTTCGCGGGCTGGGCGGGCATTGTCGGCGGCATTACCCTCGCCGTCGCCGCCGTCGTCGGTGTCCTGGCGTATATGAACCGCAACCCGGACGCACCGGAATACGTGCGCGCCGCCCGCTGGATACGCCCCCACCGCTCTTCGACCGGACCTCGCCCGCCCGGCGAGTGAGAGACGATATCCCCGCCATGCGCAGATTCGGTCGACAGCGGCGAGTCCCGCGCCGCGGAACACCCGAGGCGGTGCCCGCGTGACTGAGCAGGTGGCCGAAAGTACCGCACGTTCCAGGACCGAACCGCCCCGTCGTCCCGGCGCGCTTCGTGGCGGGGATCCACACCGCGCGGTGCCTGTTCGGGTGCGGATTCCGGCCAAAAGCATGCCGGAATGACGAGGGGCGTTGCACGCAGGGCTTCTCGGCAGCGATCTCGGATTGCCCTGGCAGAGAAGGTGGTACGGGCTGGCACGGCGATCGCCGGGCTCAATGCGGCTGTGGCACTGGCAAATCGACTGACCATGCCGCAGCTGCGCACCGGGTACGGCGTGATCGAGCCGGTCACCGTCTGCGTTCCCGCGCGTGACGAGGCCGATCGGCTGCCCGGGCTGATCGCGGATCTGCTTGTACAGCAGGGGGTTCCGCGACTGCGGGTGTTCATCCTCGACGACGGGTCCACCGACGGCACCCAGCGGGCTGCCCTGGAAGCCATCGGCGACGATGAGCAATTCACGGTGGTGCGCGATGACACCGATCCGCCGGTCGGCTGGAACGGGAAGACGGCCGCCTGCGCTCGGCTTGCCGAGATCACCGAACCGACCGCCCCCGGGGCGCTCATCTTCCTCGACGCCGACGTGCGACTGGCACCCGGTGCGCTGGCCGCCGCCGTCACCGAATTACGGCGCAGCCGAGCGGCTCTGGTGTGCCCGTGGCCGAATCAGCGCGCCGAATCCCCCGTCGAACTCCTGGTGCAGCCATTATTGGCCTGGTCGTGGGCCGCCACCCTCCCGATCGTGGTCGCCAACCGAACGCTGCGCCCGTCGACGGCGGTGGCGTGCGGACAATTCCTCGTCTTCGACACCGCCGCATACCAATCCATCGGCGGCCATACGGCGGTCGCGGCCGAGATCACCGAGGATCTCGCCATCGCCCGCGCCCTCCGCCACGCCGGACACCACACCACCCTCACCGCCGCCGGACCCCTCGCCAGCACCCGGATGTACCGCAGCGCAAGCGAACTCGACCAGGGCTACGCCCGCTGGCTGTGGTCTGCCTATGGCGGCCCGGTGGGTAGCACCGCCATCGCCGCGACCGCCGCGCTCGCCTACTGGGTCCCCCCGCTGGCGGCCATCGGTGGCCGGGGCCGCCTTCGTCGCATCGGTCTACTCGGCTACGCCGCCGCGGTCGCCGCCCGACTGCTGGCCCGCTCCACCGAGACCCACGGCCCCCTCACCGCCACCGATACCGTTGCGGCCCTGGCACACCCGCTATCGGTCGCCGCCTACCTCCGGCTCACCTACCGCTCACACCGTGGCCACCGTGTCGGGGCGCTGACCTGGAAGGGCCGAACCCTGCGCGAGCGTCCCTGCTGAGATCGAGATCGCGATATCGCCTTGCCGCTTCGTCATTCCGGCGAGCTTTTGGCCGGAATCCACACCGCCGCCGTAGTGGATCCCGGCCAAAAGCATGCCGGGATGACGGGAGCGCGGTGCGCCGACACCACGTCGTCGACCCCGCGATCGGCACTGCCACGACCCCACGGCCTGCGCGGCGCACTCGACTCTGCGGTGCCGACGCGCGTCCGGCGAGTCCGGCGTCCAGCGCGTCCGGCGAGTCCGGCGTCCGGCGAGTCCGGCGAGTCCGGCGTCCAGCGCGTCCAGCGGTGCGGAAGACAGGTCGCCAGTGTGGGGGCGCGCGCCGGCGGGAAAGCACTTGGCCGGTGCGGAAACCGCGTCGCCTACTGAGCGGCGAGTCGATCAGGGAACGGCCGAAATCCCCACGGTGGGCAGGAAGACGCAGGAGGCCGTGCCGTTGCGGACCACGCCGAAGACGGCGGCGAGAACCGTGCCGGATCCGGTATCGACGGGAACGGCGCGGACGCCGCCCTGGGGCAGGGCGGAGGCGAAGAAATCGGTGATCGCCTGTTCCACCACCGGGCGGAGTACGACCGGGACCTGCGGCGGGACCATCCCGTGCAGGACCTGGGCGAGCGAACCCATCGGGACCAGGCCGAACTTGCCGGTGTCGGCATTCATCCAGGCGACATGCATACCGGAGGTGTCGGCGCTGTCCGGGTCGAGGCCGAACGGTACGAAGGCGAACATGGTTTGCCCCGCCTTCACGGCGGACAGGTCCAGGCCCGGGATATCCATGGCGAACCGCGGCCACGGGCCGGGGATCGCACCGGCGAGGGCGGGCGCGAGGCCGAGAGTGGTCGAGTTCAGGCAGAACGGGGCCGCGGTCGGGTACAGGAACGGCTCCACGCCCAATTCCTGCAGGCGGTCGACCGAGTCGCCGTACGCGCTGAGCCAATCGCTGCCGGCCCCCGTTTCCATGGCCGTCGCGATCGCCGCGGCGGCAGTGTCGGCCGAGGCGGCAGCGTCGGACGACGCGGCAGTGGGGGAAATCCCCTGCGCGACACCGGGTTGCGCCGCGCCGTCGGCCGGAACCGCCGATGCGGGACCGGCGAGCGCCGCGCAGATACCGAATACGCCGACAATACGGACGAGGTCGTGAACTCTGGGCATAGCTCTCCTCAACTCGCGGTCGAGTCGGACGCTACTCCCGTGACCAGCGCTTTTCGGGGATTTACCCCGGCGCGGTCAGGCCCGGACCGGTGTCGGGGACACCGTGTAACCGAGGTTCGCCAGCACCTCGCTGGTGGCCTTGGCGAAATTGAGCGTAATGAAGTGCAGACAGGGCGCACCCTCGTCAATGAGGCGCTGCGCCATCTCGGTGGCGATCTCGATACCGGCGGCGCGGACGGCCTCGCGATTCTCCTCGGGTCCGGTGCCCGCGGCCTTGCGCAGCCGCTCGATCACCCGCTCGGGCAGGGCGCGGCCGGACAGTTCCTCGGCGCGCTGCACGGTACGCAGCGAGGTGATCGGCATGAGCTCCGGAATGATCGGCTTGGCGCCGTCCACCGGATCGGCGGTCAGCGCGCGATCGCGCAGGCGCAGGTAGTGATCGACGTCGAAGAACATCTGCGTAATCGAATACTCCGCGCCCGCACGCAGTTTCGCCACCAGGAACCGGGTGTCCTCATCGAGGTCGCGCGAACGCGGATGCCCCTGCGGGAACGACGCCACACCCACATGGAAGTTGCCCAGCTCGCGCACCATGCGCACCAGCTCATCGGCGTACTCGACGCCCTCGGGATGTTTGATCCACTCACCCAGCGGATCGCCCGGCGGATCGCCGCGCAGAACGAGCAGATTGCGGATACCGGCATCGGCGTACGCGCCGACAATCGAACGCAGCTCGGCAACACTGTGATCCACCGCCGTCAGATGCGCCACCGTCAGCAGCGTGGTCTCCCGCGCCAACTGCCCGGTCACCCGAATCGTGCGGTCGCGGGTCGACCCGCCCGCCCCGTAGGTCATGGAGACGAATGCCGGATGCATCCGCTCGAACTCCCGCGCGGCCCGCCACAGGCGCGCCTCACCGGCAGCATCACGCGGCGGATTGAACTCCACCGAAAACGGAATCGACCCATCGGGCCGCGGTCCCAGCTGCTGCACCACCGAGGGAGTTCCGGAGACCTGCAGCGTGCGGGAAACCCGGCCTGGGGTCGAAGATCCCCGTACGTTGTCGAAACTCACCGATCCAGTCTAGTGGGCGGGGTTCGCCGATCACGTCACACCCAACCTCCGGCTCACTGCGAAGGGCGGAGTCTGTGCCGTCCCGGCGGCGGCAGCGGCATTCGGCGCTGGGTAAAGTCGAGCGCGAATGCACTGCGGCCAACCGAGGTCGCGGCCGCGACGAATCACTTCCGCCAGCGCGGCATCCGAGCACAGCAAGCCAGGAGGTCCCCGTGTCCGCCGGACCCGGAACGCCGACCCGTCCCCCGGCCACCCCGGTACCGGGTGGAGGCTCGCTGGTCACCGCCGTCGAACAGCGGCTATCCGACTTCTTCGTGGGACGTCGGCCCCTGGTGGAACCCCTCGGATCGGTCTTCGTGGACGCGGCGCGGGCGCTCGAGGATTTCGTGCTGCGCGGCGGTAAACGAACTCGGCCCGCCTTCGCGTGGACCGGATGGCTCGGTGCGGGCGGTAACCCCGATGATCCGGCGGCCGACGCGGTGCTCACCGCCTGCTCGGCCCTGGAATTGGTGCAGGCCTGCGCCCTCATTCACGACGACATCATCGACTCCTCGCGCACTCGGCGCGGGTTCCCCACCGTGCATGTCGACTACGAGCAGCGGCATCGGGGGCTCGGTTGGGCCGGGGACGCCGCCCACCACGGCGCCAGCGTCGCCATCCTCATCGGCGATCTGGCGCTGGCCTGGGCCGACGATATGACCCGCGAGGCCGGACTCGACGCCGCCGCACAGGCGCGGTTCGCGCCGGTCTGGGCGGCCATGCGCACCGAGGTGCTCGGTGGGCAACTTCTCGATATCCACGGTGAGGCGGGCGGCGACGAATCGGTCGCGGCGGCACTGCGCATCAACCGCTACAAAACCGCCGCCTACACCATCGAACGGCCGCTGCACCTGGGTGCCGCACTGGCCGATGCCGATGCGGAACTCATTGCCGCATATCGGGAATTCGGCACCGATATCGGTATCGCCTTCCAATTGCGCGACGATCTGCTCGGCGTCTTCGGCGATCCGGCCATTACCGGCAAACCCTCCGGCGACGACCTGCGCGAGGGCAAACGCACGGTACTGGTGGCCGAAGCCCTGCGGCGCGGCGACGAGACCGACCCGGCCGCGGCGCGATTGCTGCGCGCGAGCCTCGGTACCGATATCGACGCCGACCAGGTAGCCCGATTGCGCACCGTCATTACCGAACTCGGTGCGGTGGACGCGGTGGAGCGGCGAATCAGCGACCTCACCGAACGCGGACTCACCGCCCTGGCGGACAGCACCGCAACCGATGCGGCCAAATCGCAATTGCGCAAGATGGCGCAGGCGGCCACCGCCCGCGCCTACTGACGGACAGTGCACTGACGGTGCTCGAACACGAACCTCCCTCGCCATCTCGGCATGCTCCCCACGCCATTCCGGCATGCTTTT
>NZ_BDCE01000024.1 GCF_001613345.1 Nocardia uniformis NBRC 13702
ACGGGTGGCCACGCCTGACCAACAGGGAACGACGGGTGGGCCGCGCCGGAACGACACGGAACGACGGGTGGGCCGCGCCCGAACCACAGGCGTAGGCATTGAGAAATTGATCACTTCGACAGAGCGGTGGGTATGAAAACTGTTGCGGGGCAGACCGATCGGGTCGTCGTGGTGGGTGCGGGACTGGCCGGGTTGGCCGCCGCACTGCATCTGACCGGTGCCGGGCGACAGGTGACGCTGGTGGAGCGGGCCGATCATCCGGGCGGGCGGGTCGGACGCTATCGCGGACCGGATTATGAGATCGACTCCGGGGCAACGATTCTCACACTGCCGGAGCTGGTGGATGAGGCGCTCGCGGCGGTCGGGCAAACTCGGGAATCGGTGGGGCTGCGGATTCTCGAGATGGCTCCGGCCTATCGGGCACGGTTCGCCGACGGCTCCACTGTCGGGGTGTACTCCGATCCCGAGGAGATGACCGCCGAGGTGACGCGGCTGCGCGGGGCGGCGGCCGGGCAGCGGTACCGGCGCCTGCGCGGGTGGTTGCGGCGGGTGTACGACGCCGAATTCGGCACCTTCATGGACACCAATTTCGATTCGCCGCTGGATATGGTGCGGATACCGCGGAAGCGGAGCGCGCTCACCGAACTGGTGTGCATCGGCGCCTTCGGGCGGCTCGGGCCGCGGGTGCGACGCATCATTCGCGATGAGCAGCTGTCTCGGCTGTTCAGTTTCCAGGCGCTGTTCGCGGGGATGGGCCCGGCACAGGCGCTCGCGGTGTACGGGGCGATCCCCTATATGGATACCTGCCTCGGCGTGTACTACCCGGAGGGCGGTATGCGCGCCGTCGCTGCTGCCCTGGCACGGGCATTCACCGCGGCGGGCGGCACCCTCGAGCTGAATACCGAGGTCGGCGGCATCGAATACGGCGGTCGCCGGGCTCGCGCGGTCCACACCGTCGACGGCCGCCGAATCGACTGCGACGCCGTGGTGCTCACCGCCGATCTGGGCTCCCTGGACCGATTCGGCCTGCGCCGCCGCCGATTCCTGCGGGCCTCCCCCTCCGCGGTGGTCGCACACGGCACCGTTCCCGCCGATATCGCCCGCCGATGGCCGGTACAGGCGCATCACACCATCGAATTCGGCCACGAATGGGACCGCACCTTCACCGAGATCGCCGCGAGGCCGGGACACGGCAAACTCATGAGCGATCCCTCGCTGCTACTCACCCGGCCCGCGCTCACGGATGCGAACCTGCACATCGACCGGGTGCGCGGTACCGAGCAGTCCGCTAGCGACAACTCCGACAGCGGCGACACTGTCCGCTACGAACCCCTCTCCCTGCTCGCGCCCTGCCCCAATCTGGATGCGGCCCCACTCGATTGGGACCGCCTCGGCCCAGCGTATCTGCGTGAACTGCTCGAAACCCTGGAAGCCCGTGGCTACCAAGGTATTTCCGAGCACTTCCGAATCGACCACCTCGACACCCCGCGCACCTGGCGGGATCAGGGCATGCTCGCGGGCACCCCGTTCTCCGCCGCCCATCTCTTCCGGCAGACCGGACCGTTCCGTACCCGCAATCTCATTCGCACCCGCGACAATGTCGTCCTCGCAGGCTGCGGCACCACTCCGGGGGTCGGAGTACCCACCGTGCTGCTCTCCGGAAAGCTGGCGGCGGCCCGGATCACAGGTGATCTACGACATGCCGGAGGCCGAACAGCCCGTACCCAGGCGGTAGCACCGTCTCACACGCATTAGACTGGCCCGCGTCCAGAATCCGTAGCGGTACCCGATCCGCCGACCTTTCCGGGGGGAACGACCAATCTCATGCCGACCCCCGATATGGACGCCGCCATTCCACCGAATACCGGCACCGGCACCGGCACCGCCGTGACCGGCGGCGCTGTCTCGACATCCGAACCCCACGGGGCCGCCGGATCGAACGGATCCGGAGGACGCGGGGCGGCCCACCAGACCAGCCGATGGGCACGCGCGGCGGATTTCGCGCGCAACCCGGAGGGTAAGGCGGCGCTGCTCGGATTCTTCGGCGCGGTAATGATCACCTTCGGCGGATTCGGCGCGGGCAGTGTGCGCCGCAACGACCCGCTGCTCGAGGCAGCGCACCTGTCGTGGCTGCGATTCGGGCACGGGTACGCATTGTCGACGCTGTGTGTGTGGATCGGCGTACTGGCCATGATCACCGCGTGGGTGCGGCTCGGTCGCGTCACCATCGGCACCGTGCCCGGACCGACGGTCACGCTGAACGAATTGCGCGCCATTGTCGGCATCTGGATCTTCCCACTGATTTTCGCGGTACCCATGTTCAGCCGCGACGCCTACTCGTATCTGGCCCAGGGCGCGCTACTGCGCGACGGGTTCAATCCCTACGATGTCGGGCCGGTCGTGAATCCCGGTGTGCTGCTGGACAATGTCTCCCCGGTCTGGACCAACACCACCGCCCCGTACGGGCCGGCTTTCCTCCTGATAGCTGATGGCATCACGTCGATAACCGGCAGCAATGTGGTGGCCGGCACCATCGCTTTGCGACTGGTCATGCTGCCCGGACTGGCGCTCATGCTGTGGGCGGTACCGCACCTGACCAAACATCTGGGCGGCAAGCCCACGACGGCACTGTGGTTGGCGGTACTCAATCCGCTGGTGCTCATTCACCTCATCGGTGGCGTGCACAACGAAATGCTGATGGTCGGCCTCATGGCGGCGGCCATCGCCCTGGTGTTGGAGAAGCACCATGTGGCCGGATTCGTGGTGTTGTCCATCGCCGTGGCGATCAAGGCCACGGCGGGCGTGGCACTGCCCTTCCTGGTGTGGATCTGGATGATTCACGAACGCGAACGGCGGGCCGCGAAGGGCGAGGGCGAGGAACTGCCGCACCCGGTGCTCATGTTCGCCAAGATCGCCGGACTCGGCCTGTCGGTATTCGTGGTTGTGTTCGCGGCGGCCTCCGCACTGGCCGGAGTCGGAATCGGCTGGCTCACAGCGCTCTCCGGCTCCAATAAGATCATCAACTGGCTGTCGCTGCCGACCATCTTCTCCTACATGGTCTCCTGGGTGACGCCGCTGCGGGCCGAATCGGCAGTGCTGCCGGTAATGCGCGACCTGTGCAAGGTCGCGCTGGTGGTGCTGCTCGTGTGGACCTGGTGGCGGTTCCGCCGCAGCGAGCGTGAGGCCATTCTCGGCATCACCATCGCCTTCGTGGCAATCATCCTGCTGTCTCCGGCGGCGCTGCCCTGGTACTACTCGTGGCCGCTCGCGCTGGCCGCCGGATTCGCGCTGTCCACCCGGACCCTGCAGGTGCTGGTCGGACTGTGTACCTGGTTGATGCTGGTCTTCCAGCCGGATGGGTCGATCGGATTGTACAACCCGTGGCATGTGGCGGCGGCTACCTTCGCGGCCGTGGTGGCGGCGGTGTCGCTGCGGATGGTCGATCCGCTGCGGCTGAGCTCCGACCAGGTGCGGTCGCGCGCAGTGGACGCCGTCTCACCGGATATCACGACACCAACAGTTACACCGTCGACCCCTGCCACATGAGTTCGGCAGTCGACCTCGACCGCGCCTACCGGGACTGCCGCCGCATCGCCGCCGCGCACGGGCGCACCTACTTTCTGGCGACGCGGCTGCTCGAACCCGAGCGCAGGCCGGCCGTGCACGCGCTGTACGCCTTCGCCCGCACCGTCGACGATATCGTGGACGACACCGGCCCATCCTCGGCGGACAGCGCGAATTCCAGTGCCGCGCAACTGAACCGCATCGAGAACGAGCTGCGTCGGCGACTGGCGCACACCTCCGCCACCGCGCTCGACAGCACCACGATCGAAAGAGCCGCACCCGATAGCGCGGCGCTCAACGGAACCACGCTCCACAGCGCCACGCTCCACGGAGCCGCACCCGACAGCGCCACGTTCGAGGGAACCACGCTCCACAGCGCCACGGTAGACGAAGCCACCCCCAGCAGCGCCACGCTCGACGGACCCATGCCCCAAAGAGCCGTGTACGAAGGGGGCACAATCGCGAGCGCCCCGGTCACGGAAGGCCACGCTTTCGAGGAAGCCGTGCCCGACGGGGCTACACTCGGCATCCGATCGGAGACCGCCGAAGACCGTGTCCTATCGGCCGTCGCCGACACTATCAACCGATACTCCATTGCCCCCGAACACTTCTGGGTCTTCCTCGACTCCATGCGCATGGATATCCCCGGCACCCCGCGGTTCCGCGCCACCTACCCGAATATGCCCGCCCTGCGCGACTACATGCGCGGCTCCGCGGCAGCCATCGGCCTACAACTGCTCCCCGTCCTCGGCACGGTGGTCCCGCGCGCCGATGCCGAACCGGCCGCCGCCGCCCTCGGCGAAGCCTTCCAGCTCACCAACTTCCTCCGCGACGTAGCCGAAGACCTCGACCGCGGCCGCATCTACCTCCCCGCCGACGAACTAGCGGCCTTCGGCGTAACCACCGACCTCCTGCACCACTGTCGCCGCACCACCCGCACCGACCCCCGAATCCGCCGCGCCCTGGCCCACCTCATAGCCGCCAACCGCGCCCTCTACCGCACCGCCACCCCCGGCATAGACCTACTGACCCCCCGCGTCCGCCCCGCCATCCGCACCGCGGCAATCCTCTACGCGAGCATCCTCGACGAAATAGAACGCGACGACTACGAGATCTTCACCCGCCGCGCGGTAGTCCCCCGCCACCGCCGCCTACGAGTAGCCGCCCGCGAATTCGCCACCACCCACCCCTTCCACCGCACCCGCACGCCGCAGAACTGAAGTCGATGGGCCCGCGTCAGCGCCTGTGAGCCAGGCACATTCGGTTCGCAGCCGCCCACGCCCGATACAGTCCCCGGGCACATCGATTTTTTTGGGGGACATGACATTTCCACAACCCGCGCCGCCCGGCGGCTACCCGACCTACAGGTACCCGCAGCCACCCCGAGCGGTGCCATCGCCAGCTTCGCGGCGTTCCTCTTCCCACATCTCAGCTCCGTCCCCGATGCGTCAGCATCGGGGACGAGAGATCCGAGAGTCGGTCAATTCAGAACGGGTCGGCGGCCGCGCGGCGGATGACCTCGCGGGCGAGGTCGCCGTGCAGGGCGTCGATGGGGCGGCCGGGGAGGGAGTCGTCCTCGAGGTAGAGCCACTCGAGGATTTCCTCGTCGGTGTATTTGCTGTCGCTCATGACAGTGATGAGACCGGTCAGGTGCTTGGCGATATTGCCGTTGGCGTCGAAGAACTCCTTGGGGACGCCGATGACACCGTCGCGGCGGACCGCGAGGATCTGGCGGTCGCGCAGCATCTGGTGCACCCGGGTCACGGCCAGGCCGAGCTGGTCCGCGACGTCGGGCAAAGCCAACAGGGTGACCGACTCGGGAAGGACATCGTTGCTGTACGGGATGGCACTCACCCGCAATACGGTAGTCCGTCGATGCGGCTGCGCTGCATCACACCCCGACCCGACTACCATCGGGTGAGCCGCACTCGGGCGGACAGGACGAACTGGAAGGGCAGCTGTTGATCGGCCAGATCCTCGAAGGGCGCTACCGCATCGATGCGCCGATCGCGCGCGGCGGTATGTCGATGGTGTTCCGGGGGGTGGATACCCGCCTGGACAGACCGGTCGCCATCAAGGTGATGGACCCCAAGTTCGCCGCCGATCCACAATTCCTCACCCGATTCGAACTCGAGGCGCGCGCGGTCGCCAAGCTCAAACACCCGGCGCTGGTCGCCGTATACGACCAGGGCGTCGACGGCGAACACCCATTCCTGATTATGGAATTGGTGGAGGGCGGCACCCTGCGCGAACTCCTCCGTGAACGCGGCCCCATGCCGCCGCATGCGGTCCGCGCCGTCATCGAACCGGTCATGCAGGCCATCGGCGTCGCGCATTCGGCCGGTCTGGTGCACCGCGATATCAAGCCGGAGAACGTTCTCATCTCCGATTCCGGCGAGGTGAAGATCGCCGACTTCGGCCTGGTGCGCGCGGTCGCCGCCGCGAATATCACCTCGGCCAGCGTCATTCTCGGCACCGCCGCGTACCTCTCCCCCGAGCAGGTCACCAGCGGCACCGCCGACGCCCGCTCCGACGTCTACGCCGCGGGCGTGCTCATCTTCGAAATGCTCACCGGGCGTACCCCGTTCACCGGCGACAATTCGCTCTCCATCGCCTTGCAGCGGGTGGAGAACGATGTGCCCAGCCCCGGCGATCTGATTCACGGCGTCCCGCCGGAATTCGATGATCTGGTCGCGCACGCCACCGCCCGCGAGCCCGCGCACCGCTTCGCCGACGGCGCGGAGATGGCCGCGGAGATCCACCGCATTTCGAAGGCGCTGCAGTTGCCCGATTACCGGGTGCCCGCGCCGAAGGAGTCGGCGGAACATCTCAGCTCCCGCTACCGTGTCGGCCCGACGCCCGCGCCCCATGCCGAACCCCGGCAGCGCTCGGCACCGGCCAATGCCGCCGATGTGACGACGCGCATTCCCACCGAGCCACCGACCGCCGTACACACCCAGCAGCCCGCGCACCACAACACGCGGGTGATGACGGCGGCCCGGGAAATCCCCCCGGACTACGCGGCACCGCCCAGCCACACGAATCCGCCGCCCACTCGTGGAAATCCGCCACACCATTCGGGATTCATCGAAGAGCGCGGCCGGTCCAGTCGGACGGTGCTGGTCTGGCTGGGCATTGTGGTCACCCTCGCCCTGCTACTCGGTATCGGTGGCTGGTGGGTGGGAGTCGGACGCTACGAACCGGTTCCGGCCACCGCGGGCCTGGACAAGGACCGCGCCATCGCCGCCATCGAGGACGCCGGATTCACCGCCGAGGTGCGCGATAAGGCCTCCGACACCATTCCGGTCGGCAATGTGGTGGGCACCGATCCCTCCGCCGGATCGAAGGTCACCAAGGGTTCCACGGTGGCGGTGCTCATCTCCAACGGTAAGCCGAGGGTGCCGACCGTCCAGGGTGGCGAAGACGTCAACACGGTGAAGCAGGCGATCCGGGATGCCGGATTGACACCGGTGGACGCGGGAGAAGTCTCCAGCACCGCGGCGAAAGGCACTGTCGCCAAGGTAGATCCGGCTCCCGGCACGGTCCTCCCGATGGGCGCCAACGTCAAGGTGTTCAAGAGCAAGGGTTCCGAACCGGTCAAGCTGCCCGATGTCCGCGGCAAGACCGAGGAAGAGGCCAGAGCCGCGCTCGAGACCGCCGGAATCGCGGTGAGCGGCACCAGATCCGAATTCGATTCGAAGATCAAGGGTGGCCAGGTCGCCGGTACCGATCCGGCCGCGGGCACCACGCTCGATTCCGGTTCCGGGGTGGTACTGATTATCTCCAATTCGGTGGAGGTGCCCGGCCTGCTCGGCGATACCGTCAGCGATGCCCGCAGGGAACTCGAGGCGCTCGGCCTGACGGTATCGGTGCGCCAGCTCACCCAGAACGATTCGTCGATCATTATCTCGCAGAGCAGTGTCCCCGGCGCGAAAGTCGAACCGGGAAGCAGTATTACGCTCGTCGCCTTGCCCTGATTGCGGTCATAGAAGCGAGTACATATGAGTGTGGCCCGTGCCGATCGGCACGGGCCACACTCATGAGATTCGTTCTCAGCGCAGCATTTCCGCCACCAGGAACGCCAGTTCGAGGGACTGCTGGGTGTTCAGACGCGGGTCGCACGCCGTCTCGTAGCGTTCCTCGAGGTTCAGGTCGGAGATGTCCTGCGCGCCACCGAGGCATTCGGTGACGTTCTCGCCGGTGAGTTCGATGTGCAGGCCGCCCGGGTGGGTGCCCAGCGCGTGGTGCACCTCGAAGAAGCCCTGCACCTCGTCGACAATGCGGTCGAAGTGGCGGGTCTTGTAGCCGGTGGACGCCTCATGGGTATTGCCGTGCATGGGGTCGCACTGCCAGATCACCTGGTGGCCGGTGGCCTGCACCTTCTCGATAATCGAGGGCAGCACATCACGGACCTTGCCATTGCCCATCCGGGCGACCAGGGTGAGGCGGCCGGGCTCGTTATTGGGGTCGAGGCGCTCCACGTACTCCACCGCCTGCTCGGGCGTGGTGGTGGGGCCGATCTTGAGGCCGATCGGGTTCGCCAGGAGTTCCGCGAAGGCGATATGCGCGCCGTCGAGCGCACGGGTGCGCTCACCGATCCAGAGGAAGTGCGCCGACAGGTCGTAGAGCACCGGTTCACCGGTGGTGGGGTGCTCACTCAGACGCAGCATGGCCCGCTCGTAGTCCAGGACGAGGGCCTCGTGGCTGGCGTAGAGGCGCGCGGTGGACAGGTTCGGATCGTTGACGCGGCAGGCGTTCATGAAGGCGAGCGCGCGGTCGATTTCGCTGGCCAGGGCCTCGTAGCGGGCTCCGGCGGGAGAGGCGGCGACGAATTCGCGGTTCCAGTCGTGCACCTTGTGCAGATCGGCCATACCGGCGCTGGTGAGGGCGCGCACCAGGTTCATGGCGGCCGACGCGTTGGCGTAGGCGCGCACCAGACGCGACGGATCGTGCACGCGCAGCGCGGGATCGGCGACGAGCGAGTTCACCATGTCACCGCGATAGGACGTCAGCCCGAGTGCGTCGATATCGGCCGAACGCGGCTTGGCGTACTGCCCCGCGATCCGGGCCACCTTCACCACCGGCAGGCTCGCGCCGTAGGTGAGTACCACGGCCATCTGCAGCAGGGTGCGGATATTGCCGCGAATATGCGGTTCGGTGTTATCGGCGAAGGTTTCGGCGCAGTCGCCGCCCTGCATGAGGAACGCCTCACCGCGCGCCACCTCAGCCAGGCGTAGCTTCAGCTCCTCCACCTCGGCAGGCACGCAGATGGGCGGCACGCTCTCCAGCACGGTCCGCATCTTGGCGGCCTGTTCCGGATCCCAGGAGGGCTGCTGCAAAGCCGGTCGCGCCAGCGCGTCGTCGAGGCGCCGACGCAGCTCGGCGGGCAACGGAGGCAATTCCGGCAAGCGATCGATCGGTACGTCGACGGTCCAGTTCACCCGTTCAGAATACGGACCCGAGATCGGTGGGTGGATTACACCCAGGGCTGAAATAGCTCACACCGAGCGGGAACATAGGGTGGATGGTTGACCGTCCCGACCGGGACGCGACCGACCCCGCGTCGGCGGCACCGCTGCCCCCGGCCGCCGAGCGAGGAGCAGACCGACCCTGCGGTACTTTTACGACTGCGAATTCATCGAGGACGGTATTACCATCGACCTCGTCTCCATTGCTGTGGTCTGCGAGGACGGCCGCGAATTCTATGCGGTCTCAACGGAATTCGACAAAAGCAAGGCTGGACCCTTCGTCCGCCGCAATGTGCTGCCGAAACTCCCGCAACCGACGTCGCCACTGTGGCGCAGCCGCGAACGCATTCGCGATGACCTGTACAAATTCCTCGTCCCACGCACCGGTGTGGAGCCGGAAATGTGGGCCTGGGTGAGCGCCTACGACCATGTCGCGCTCTGCCAGCTGTGGGGGTCCATGGTAGACCTGCCGAATACACTCCCCCGCTACACCAATGAACTGCGCCAGCACTGGGAGCAGCACGGCCGCCCGCCGCTGCCCCCGATCCCGGCGGACGCGCACGACGCACTGGCCGACGCCCGGCACAACTTCGCCAAGTTCGAGGCCATCGAGGCGTACCGCCGCCGCCAGGCCGCCTCCTAGCACGGCAACGGCACCCCCGTCATTCCGGCGCGCTTTCGGCCGGAATCCACCCGATCGGCATGCGGTGCGTCAGGGGTGTGGATCCCGGCCAAAAGCATGCCGGGATGACGAAGCACGAGCCGACGCCGTGGCAATTCCCGGCCGGAATACGACTCGGGCCCGAGAGACAGTGTCTCTCGGGCCCATTCGATATCCGGTCGGCGACTCAGCCTGCCATGGTCTGCGGGATGCGATCGGCATCCGGGCGGGTGCCGGTGGGGACACCCTTCTTGAGGCTGGCGGCGTAGACGTCGACGTATTCCTGGCCGGACATCCGCATGAGTTCGTACATGATCTCGTCGGTGACGGCGCGTTCGACGAAGCGGTTACCGCCCATGCCCTCGTAGCGGGAGAAGTCGATTGGCGCACCGAATTTGACGATGACCTTCTTCTTGCGCCAGCGGAACGGTCCGGGCGGGCAGACCTCGTCGGTACCGATCAGCGCCACCGGGATCACCGGGATACCGGTCTCCAGGGCGAGGCGGGCGACCCCGGTCTTGCCCTTGTAGAGACGGCCGTCCGGGGAGCGGGTGCCTTCGGGGTACAGGCCGACCAGACGGCCCTCATCGAGGAGCTTGCGCGCCGTATTGAGGGCGGATTCGGCGGCGTCGGCACCGCTGCGATCGATCGGGTACTGACCGGCGCTGGTGAAGAAGAACTTCTGCAGCGCGCCCTTGAACCCGGGGGTGGTGAAGTATTCGGCCTTGGCCAGGTAGGTAATGCGGCGCGTACTTGCCAGGGGAGTGAACAACCAGTCGGTGAACGACAGATGATTGCCCGCCAGGATGGCGGCACCCTTGCGCGGAATGTTCTCGACACCCTGCACCTCAGGCCGGTTTACGAGGTGCATGAACGGGCCGGGAAACACATATTTCAGCAGCCAGTAGAGCATTGCTTCCTTTCCCCAGATTTGTTTCCCGGAACCGGCCTCATTGCGGGCGCCACCGTTAGGAGCCGACTCTACCGCCGAGACCGTGACGTAACCAACCTCGGAGGGTCTTTTCACACGTACACCACATACCCGAACCAGCTGGCAGCGGGCCGAGATTCGCGAAGGCGACGAATCGCCGCCCACGGCGCGGGTTCCGGGTCGACGCGCCACGCCGCGCACTCGGTACCGCCATCGCCGCCTCGGGCGAGCCGCATCGTCGCGGGACCGAGTCAGCGCTGGCGCGTTCGGCCTCCCGGTCGTACCGATCCCGTCGATCCAACCGATGCCGCGAATCGGGCGCTGACGCGACGAAGCACTGCGCACATGAGCGCGACGCCGCCCACGACATCCAGCGCACCGACGTGACCGACGCACCTATGGGCGGTATACCCGGTCTCGCGCGTTCAACCCGGTCACCACGGCAATTCGGCAATTCGGCAATTCGGCGGCGGGCGATGCCCCGTGCCAGCAGACGGGCCGACAATATCCTCACCCTGCCGCGCCGCCGATTGCCGCGTGCGCCATCGATTACCGCGTCTCAGCAGCGGCGGCGACCAGCGGGAACCGCCTCGGGATTGGCGACCAGAGCGGCTCGGGCGAGTTCGGCCGCGCCGATCATTCCGGCCGCTTCACCCAGCTGGGCGGTGCGGATGCGGGCCAGGCGGCGGTGTTTGGCACCGGTGATGGATTGGGCGTAGTGGTCGCGGGCATCGTCGAGGAACAGGGCGGCAGACGTGCTCACGCCACCCGCGATGACAATGAGGTCGGGGTCGAAGAGGTCGCTGACGAAGGCCAGGCCGAGGCCGAGCCAGCGGGAGAAGTCACCCATGACGTCGAGGGCGATCGGATCGCCGTCCTGGGCCGCGCCCGCCACCTGGCGGCCGGTCAGCGAACCCGGATCGCGGTACGCCTCGCGGGCCAGCAGGGTGGAGCGCTGCGGGTCGGTGGCCAGGATCTCGAGTGCGGTATCGACCAAGGCCGTTCCGCTGCAATACCTTTCCCAGCAGCCGCGCTTTCCGCACGCGCAGGCGCGACCATTGGGTACCACCTGGAGGTGACCGAGCTCCGGTGCGACACCGTAACTTCCGCGATAGAGCTGCCCGCCGACCAGCAGCGCCGCGCCGATCCCGGTACCGATGGCCACCAGCACCACATTGTGCCCACCGGCCGCCGCGCCGAATTTGTATTCGGCCCACATGGCGGAATTGGCATCGTGCTCCAGAATTACCGGCAGCCCGAGCCGGTCGGTGAGCCGCTTGGCGACGGGCGCGTCCTCCCAGGGCAGATGCGGCGCGAACCGCACCGTCGCCCGGTCCTCGTCCACGAATCCGGCGACCGCCAGCCCGACCGCACCGATCGGATGGCGACCACACAGTTCCCGTACCGTCCGCGCGAGCCCGTCCTCGAGGGCACGCGCCGACTGCGGCGTCGGCGCTGTCACGGTGTCGAGCACTTCACCCGCCCCGTCCACCACGGAGGCACGAATATTGGTACCGCCGACATCGACGCCGACGGTCAACGGCTGCCCGTTGCCCGTGGTCATGTCGCAGGAGGCTTGATCGTCACGGGGATAGGAACATAGCCGGGCCGCGCGGGCGCTTGACGACCGGTACCCTGCGCACGCCCCGCCGCACCCCATCCGGCACCCGCCGCCCGGTCCGAACCCGCAGGTCCGCCCGCACGTCCGGGGTCACCGACCCGCTGACCCTCGCGTCCGGGGTTACCGACCGGCTCGCCCGCACGTCCGGACCCGACCGACTCGCCCACGCGTCCGGGGCTGCCGACCGACTCGCCCGCACGTCCGGGGTTACCGACCGACTCGCCCGCACGTCCGGGGTTACCGACCGACTCGCCCGCACGTCCGGACCCGACCGACTCGCCCGCACGTCCGGGGTTCCCAACCGACTCGCCCGCGCGTCCGGACACCGGGCCGCTGCCCTGCCGCGCGTCGGGGTTGCCGGAAGGACGGGCCGCACCGTTCTGCGCGGGCGAACCAGTCTGTGCGATCGGGCCATTGTGTGCGATCGGGCCATTGTGTGCGGTCGGACCAGTCTGCGCGGTCGACCCGGCGCTGGGGTCACTCCCCCGCTCCGGGCCGGGGGCCGCTCGATCCGAGTTCCCGAAAGCAGCGAACCAGTTCGCACCGCCGGTGGATCGGCCGGACTCCTGACCTCGACCAACTCCCCCGGCATAGCCGCCGTGAGCCGTCGGCGCACCGCCGTCAGATGATTCCGCATCGCCGTGTGCGCTCGGCCCACCGCTATGCGGTCCAATATCCCCCTGTCCGCCACGGGCGTGCGGGTCACCGGTGCCTGATGTGCCCGCACCGGTCTCCCCACCGCGAACCTGCGGCTCCTGGCCGTGCGGGGCGGCCCCGCCCCGCGTCGAATCCCGGCCCGGGGTACGAAGATTCGAGGCGACGCTGCTCCAGAACGTACCGCCGGTGGCCGGGCCACCGCTGGCCGACGAATTCGGTTCCGGCGCGCCAGGATTCGCGGACGGGGTGCCCTCGGGTGCGGCGCCAGCCGCACCGGGACCGCCTGCCGAAGCACCGCCGGGCGCCGCGGAATCGTATTCGCTCGCCATGCCACCGAAGCGTGAATGCGGGTGCGCCGCAGCATATTCCGGCGACTCCGGATCGAGGTCCGGCGGGATGACCGGTTCGACCGGCACCCCGGCGAGGGCCTCGCGCAGCACCGTCACCAGGGCGGTGCCGTGTTCGGCGATAGCGGCGACGACGTCGTGGTGTTCGCCGCGCACCAGGGCGGCGGCCGCGCAGACAGGGCACCAGCTGCAGCTGGCCCAGTCGGTGCGGCCGTCGGCGGCGGTCTTGCGAAGTACCGGTTCGACACGCTCCAGCACGGCTTCGGCGAGGAGTCGCAGTTCATCGGCGAAATCGGCGAAGTTCTCCTCCCGGATTCGGTCGCCGACGTGGTCGCGGGTGTCGTGGTCGCTCATTGAGGCCATACCTGGGGGTCGGGTCGGAATCGGACGATCAAATGGTCGCCGTCGAGTTCGGCGCCATCAACCGTGCACCGGCGCAAAACCGGGGCCAGGCGTAGGCGACGTCGGGTACCGTCGGCTCCCACGATCAAATCGTCCTCCACTCGTCCCAGTCGCAGGGTCGACGAATCGACCACGGGCAGATGCATACGCAGTGTGTACACCGAATGCACGCCCGTACCGGATTCCAAACCGACCATCGGCTCACCGGTGACAGCGGGCACACCTTCGGCTGCTGAGCCCAGCATAGGGACCGGTTCGGTTCCGACCCACTCGCCACTCGCATCGACGTCATAGGACAAAGCCGACAGCGACGACAGGCCGACCGGTTCGGGGCCGGTATGCCCGACCACCACCACTGGCGTCGGGGCCATCCGCCGCCGCAATTCGGCGATCACATCCAATTGTTCGCTTCGACGGTTGAAGTACCACCGCACCGCGGGGTGCGACGCCGCACTGGTACCGGGAGGTGGGAGGTCTCCGGTACCGGGGGCCGGAGGGCCTCCGCGCACGGACGTGGCACCCACATCATCCGACACCGAGCCACGCACCGCTTCGGGACCATCCGCAACGGCAGGGCCACCCGGACCGCGATGGCCACGTGGAACAGCAAAGCCATCCAGAACCGCAGGGCCACCCGACACTGCTGAGCCTTCCACAACCGCAGGGCCACCCGACAACGCTGAGCCTTCCGGGACCGCAGGGCCACCGGACACAGCAGGGTCGTCCGGCACAGCAGCGTCGTCCGGAACCGGATCCGGCAGCGGCGGCAGCACCTTGTTCACGAGGACGGCGTCGAGCCGCAGGCCGAGCAGCGCCGCCGCCGAACGCACCCGCGTCGACTCCGCCACCGCCACCCGCTCGGGCCCGGTCACCAGGCGCGCGCCCGTCCGTTTCCGATCGGCGAGGAGATCGCGCACCCCCGCGACCGCACCGACAATCCGCTCCACCGTCGTGGCCAGCACGGCCCGCCGTAGATCGGTGCCGATGGCGCTGAGCGTGCGCGCATGCGCCGGCCACACCCGTTCCAGATATCCGAGCAGGGTGTCGGGTGCGGTAATGATGCGCAGCATGTCCGCCGAGGGCGGGCAGTCCACCACGATCACATCCCATTCCTCGTCCTCGACGAACTGCGAGATCTCCAGCAGCGCCAGGATTTCCTGGACGCCGGGCAGTCCGGTGAGTTCGGCGGGATCGAGAGAGGCGAGGTCGACGCCGTGATTGTGGCCGGCCCCGGAGAGCATGCGCACCACCTCGCGGAACCGGTCTTCCAGCAGGGCGAGCGAATCGATTTCGATGACATCGAGTCCGGGTGCCACCGTCGCGACGCCGGGCACGGCGCCCGGATCGTGCGGGAACCGGAATCCCAGTGCGTCACCGAGAGAATGGGCCTGATCGAGGGAGGCGAGGAGTACGTGCTGTCCGGAGCGGACATGGGCCACGGCGGTCGCGCAGGCCAGCGTCGTCTTTCCCACCCCGCCCTTGCCCACGAACAGTTCCACCCGGGTGGAGGATGGGATCCTCCTCGCGGTCAGCCTTCGACCCGTTTCTTGAGTTCCTTCAATGCCGTATCGGTAATGACCTTCTCGGCTTTGCGTTTGAACATGCCGATCATGGGAATGTTCAGATCCACCGTGAGCTCGTACACCACCTGGGTGCCGCCATCGGGCAGATCGATGAGTTCGTAGGTGCCGTCCTGCGCCTTCTGCAGGTCGCCGGCGACCAGGGTCCAGCTGACCGCTTTACCGTCGGGCCGCCAGCGGTAGGCGAGGGTGTAGGCGTCCTTGACGACGCCCGCGTCGAGATGGAAGCGCGCGGTGTGGGCGCGGCCGTCGGGCCCCTTGTCGAGTACCTCCACCGAACGGGCCGCGGCGACCCATTCCGGATAGGACTCCAGGTCGGCGATGACTGCCATCACTCGATCCGACGGGGCGTCGATGACGATCGACCTCTGCGTCCGGTCGGCCATGTCGGGGAGCGGTTCCTTTCCAGCGAGGGAGCGAATGCGCGAATGCTCAGACGGCGGCGGGAGCGACACCGGCCGGGCGTCCGGCCTCCAGGCGCGCCTTGATCTCGAAGGCCATCTTCCTTCCGGCGACGCGACGGGCGCGGTTGGCGGCCGCCAGGTCGCGCATGGAGAAGTTCGTCGAGCTCGGCGGCTCGGCGTGCATGAAGTAGTGCAGGATGACGCCGTCGAGCATCTCCTCCAACCACACCTCCATGGTGCCGGTCACCGGCCCACTGACGGTCCACCGAATTCCCTTGTCGGCGCGGTCTTCTCGCACCGCGAGGGTGAGATCGGGCCACCAGCGACGCCAGCGGGCGCGGTCAGCCAGTACATCGGCGACCGCCGCTCCGGGAGCGGCGACGAACGTCTGGTCGGCAACCTGGATACTGCTCACGCGCTTGAGCCTAGCTCAGAGCCGGTATTCACTCCGCCTCCAGACCCGAGCTGGACCGGGACCGGAGCGGGTTCGGGTGCAGCAGGTGGCGCAGCCGCGCACCCATCGCATCCCACCGCCACTGCCGTTGCACCCAGGCACGACCGGCCGCGCCCATCGCGGCGGCGGCATCGCGGTCGGCGAGGATATCGATAATGGCGTCGGCGACGGCTTCCGGGTCGCGGCCCTCCACCACCTTGCCGGTCTCACCCTCGCGCACGGTTTCCGGGGCACCCCCCGAATTACCCGCCACCACGGGCACACCCGATGCGGAGGCCTCCAGGAAGACGATGCCGAGACCCTCCACATCGAGCCCCCAGCCCCGGGTGCGGCAGGGCATGGCGAAGACATCGGCGATGGTGTGGTGCGCGGCCAGTTCGTTCGCGGGCACCCGGCCGGTGAACACCACATCGTCGGCGACGCCCATGGCCTGCGCGAAACCCTTCAGCTTCTCCTCGTACGGCCCGCCGCCGGCGATGACCAGCACCGCGCCGGGGATGCGCTGGCGAATCTTGTCGAGGGCCAGGATCAGCACGTCCTGCCCCTTGCGCGGTACCAGCCGCGACAGGCACAGAATTGTCGGCCGATCGCCGAGTCCGTAGCGGGCGCGCAGTTCGGCGCGTGCCACCGGATCCGGTGCGAAAGTCTCGGAATTTACGGCGGGCGGCAGGTATTCGAGTGCGGACTGCGCCCCGAACGCCGCCGCGAACCGCCGCCGCGTGTACTTGCTGACATAGGTGACGACATCGGTGTGATCGCCGATCACCCGCAGCGCCTGCCGCGCACCGGGCAGCATGGACCAGCCGACCTCGTGCCCGTGCGTCGAGGCCAGAATCCGTTCGACCCCCGCCTGCCGCAGCGCGGGCGACATGAGCGCCAGCGGCGCGGCCGCCCCGAACCACACGCTGTCGCACTGTTCGTCGCGAATCAGCTTCTCGGCGCGGCGCACGACCATCGGTGTCGGCAGCATCAGGGTGGTGGGATGGCGCACGACCTCGAACGGCTGCTGAGCATCGAATCTGCGATGACTGTCACCGCGCCAGCGCGGTGCGTACACGATCAGCTCATCCGGCGGCAGCTGTAGGGCGAGCGCGTGCAGGTATGACTGAATACCGCCCGGACGCGGCGGGAAATCATTGGTAACCAGGAGAGTTCGCCCCATGGCTGCCAACCTACTGCACCTTGCTCCGAGTGCGGGCCGAGCCCGACGCCCCGCACCCTTACTCGATTGCCGCCGTGCGGGACCGGACCAGCGCACCGGCGCTGGACGCCATCGGCCGGCGTCAACCCTGGCGAGCAGCCGCCTCCCCGCCTAGGGTTCGCAAGCATGAACTCTGTTGTCGGACGGCTCATGTCGACTCTGGCCAGCCAACTCGGTCACCCGAGGGGCACCCTCGGGAAGCTCGTCGCCGGGATGCTCAACCGCGGCAACCGGCCCGCGATCGCCGCCGCGGTCACGGCCGCCGAGGTCATACCGGGCGACTGTGTGGCCGATATCGGCTTCGGCGGCGGTGTCGGTCTGCCATTGCTGCTGGACCGAACCGGGACCGATGGCGTCGTCTACGGCGTCGAGATCTCCCAGGACATGCTGAACCGCGCCCGCTCCCGATTCACCGGCCCGATCGGATCGGGACGGCTGCGCCTGCTCGCGGGGTCGATGGACCAATTGCCCTTCGACACCGACAGTCTCGACGCGATTATCACCGTCAATACCATCTACTTCGTCGCCGATCTGGACCGCGCCTGCACCGAACTGGCCCGGGTCCTGCGGCCGAAAGGCCGTCTAGTCATAGGCATCGGCGACCCCGAAGCCATGGCGAAGATGCCGTTCACCTCCCACGGCTTCACCCTGCGCCCGGTATCGGACGTCCTGGCGGCCTTGCGGAACTCCGGCTTCACCGTCGAAGACAAGCCGCTGCGTAACGGTGCCGTCCCATTCCACCTACTGCTGGCCCGACCTACCGGCTGAGGTGGCGGCACACACTCCGTGTCGACCGCGCGAGTGCGGATGCGGGTCGCCCCGGAGTGCCGCCGCGACTCCGCGCCGCCCAGATCCGCCTGCGACGCACCCTGCGGCGCGGATGCTCAGGCCCCGGGCGATGTGCGGGCGACGATCCAGGAACGCCAGCGAGCCAGGAACGCCTCGCGCGGGATGCCCAGGGTGTCACGGACAACGGTGTTCACGGCCGCGGTGTCCCTGGGGCCGGTGGCCAGGGCGCGGTAGAGGTTCACCAGTGCGGGTTCACCGAATTCGTCGGCAATGAAAGCGCAGGCGGACCACGACTGTTCGTAGGCGAGGGCGGCTTCGCCGCTGGTGGGTGCGAAGAGGTCGTCGGCGGGGAGGTCGCGCGGGAGATCGGTGGCGCGGGCACGGGCGGTGAGGGTCGGCGCGATCTCGGTGGCGGGGCGGTGACCCGCACGGTGCGCCGCGTATTCGGCGAAGCCCTCGAGCATCCACTGCGGTGAGCCGTCGACGGTGGCGGCGCGGGTGGCGATATGGGTGAGTTCGTGGCGCAGGACCGCACGCAGTCCGTCCGGGCCGAGGCGGCGGCCGGCTTCCGGACCGAAGACGACGCGCTGGCCGGTCGGGCGGGCGCCGGGATGGAACGGGTCGGCCACGGTGGCGGCGGCGACCTCGGTGGGCACGTCACCGACGGCATGGGTGAGGCTGGCGAATTCCGAGGGGCTGGAAGCGATTACGACCACCGGGCGCTGCGACCAATCCGATCCCCACAGCGCGGTGACCGCGGCGGTGGCGGCGGCGAGCTCGCCCGCCAGCACCTCGATATCGGCGCGATACGCGTTATGCCCCAGGACGATTCCGGCGCGACCGGTGCCGGTACCGATCGTTTCGGTGATCACTTCCCCATAGGACTCCATGGATCGCAGCAGCCCGGGCAGCTGCGGATCGTCGATCACACCGGCCTGCGGTGCGGATGCGGCGGGCGCCACGGCCCGCAGCTTCGGCACCGCCGAGGTGGGCAGCATGATCAGTGCGCAGCAGGCCGCGGTCAGGGCGGTCACCACGGTGGCGACGGTAATGACGAACTGGAAGCGCCGACGTGTACCGAGCCAGCCTCGAACCTGCCGCAGTGCGCTCATTCCCGCCTCGTCGTCAGTCGCGTCGTGGTCGTCAGTAGCGTCGTGCCGAATGGAACGGTGTCGATCCCATCGGCGATACCGCGACCGGTACCCCGAAGGTGGAGGCGTGCAGCATCAGGCCGTTGCCCGCGTAGATGCCCACATGTGAGACCTCAGGGTAGAAGAACACCACATCACCGGGCTGCAGATCACTCTCGGCGACGGGCGTGCCGAAGTTGGATTGCTGCTGACTGGTGCGCGGCACGGTCATGCCGACCTGTTTGAACGCCCACTGCACCAGACCGGAGCAGTCGAATTTGTCGGGTCCGATGGCACCCCAGACGTACGGGTCGCCGACCCGGGTCATACCGGCGGCCAGGGCACTGGTGCCACTGCCGGGTACCAGGCCGCGCAGGAGGGTGTCGCGGTCGAAGCCGGGTGGGAACATCGATCCGGCGAGCGCGGATTTATCGCTGGCCGACAGCTGCCCCCATGCCGCGATCACCTGTGCCATGGAGCCTTGCAGTTCGGATCGCTTCTGCTCCAGGTCGTTTCGCACGGCGTCGGCCTGGGTGCGGGCGTCGCGGGCCGCGTCGGCGGCGGCGCGGGCGGAGGATTCGGCGGCGGTGGCCGCGTCGCTCACCTTCTTGTATTCACTGAGTTGGTCATTGGTGCGGCTGCCGACCAGGGCGAGCGTGGACATCTGGTCGAGGAGCTGCTGCGGCGAATTACTGGCCAGCAGCGCGGTGAGCCGGTTGGCGCGGCCGCCGGTGTAGGCGGCGGTGGCGGCGCGGTCGATGACCGGCTGATACTTCTTGATCTCGGCGCGCGCGGCGTCGAGGGTCTCGGCCGCGGCGGCGGCCACGGTATCGGCGGCCTGCGCGGCGGTGACCTTGGCGTCGAGGTCCTCCTGCGCGGTGAGCGCCGCCTGGTTGAGCTGCTCGGATTCCCGGGAGAGGTCGACGAGCCGCTGGACGGCTTCACCGGCCGTGGCGGGTATCGCGACCGGATCGGCCGTGGCCGGTCCGACACCGTAACTTCCGATGACTATGACGCCCATCGCCAGGGCACCACCTACGAGTCGTTTCGTTCGATGTGTGCGCTGATGCTGCGTTGCCACCGTCGGCGTTTCCCTGTCTCTTACCCCGGGCCGAAAAGAAAGGTCTCGATAAGGTTACGAAACGGTGGCCGTGTATGTCCAGCAGGACACGAATGCATCACGGCCACCGTAGGTTTCGCAGGTCAGATTCGAGTGGCTCCGGCGAAGGGCATCGAGGAGATGGGCGCGACCTTGACCGGCTGACCCGAAGTCGAGGCGTGCACGACCTCGCCGTTGCCGACGTAGATGCCCGAGTGGCCGCCGCCGTAGAACGACACCACATCGCCGGGCCGCAGGGCATCGGCCGAGACCGGGGTACCGGCATTGATCTGCTGGTAGCTGGTGCGCGGCAGGCTGACACCGGCCTGCGCGTAGGACCACTGGACCAGGCCGGAGCAGTCGAAGGCGTTCGGGCCGGCCGCGCCGTACACGTATGGGGTACCGACCTTGCTCAGGGCCGCGTCCACCGCGAGGTCGCCGGCGGTCTTCTGCGGGGCGACGAACGGGGCGGGGGCGCCCGGCGCCTCGACGCCCGGGATCGGCGGGATCTGAATCGGGAGGGATTCGGGAACGCCGGGGATGCCCGCGGGGAGCTGAACCTGATCCGGGACCTCGAAGGTGCCGACACCCGGGATGGTGACCGGCTGAGCCTGAGCAGGCGTGGCGGGCAGCAGCAGCGCGCTCAGCGTGGCAGCGCCCACGGCGCTGGCCACGACGGCCCGCTGCGCGCCGCGCTGCATGCCCCGGACCTGTCGCTTGACGTTGTTCGCCATGATGAGGACTTCCAATCTGCCCCGCGACGCCGCACCAGGTTGGTGGGTCGGACTCCGCGAGGTCTCAGGAAGATTACGAGCAGATAACGGTGGTTTGTAAACCCGGAGTAGTACCCGGAGTAGTCCAAATTGTTGACAGCCGGTATTTCGCTGCGACAAACGTCACAGCAATCACGAAACAATAACGACGGCCATTTCGCCGGGAGCGTCACGGCGGCTACCAGTCGGTAACAAGCAGGCATCCGGAGCCTGAACCACCTCGGTCGATACGGCATTTCCCCAGGTCGAGCACGTAGCGCCCGACCTGGACACGCCCGACCGCGCGGTCAACGACCGCAAGGGGGGTGACAGCTCGACAGCACGCGCCGGGCAGCGCGACGAACCATCCGGTCACCCCGCTCGAATTGATACCGTTCAACAATTACTGTGACCCTGGTAACAAAGAGGCATATTCTCGCAATTCGGGGCCCTCATCTCGAGAATCTCGAGTAGATAAACGGACATTTCACGCTGCGAATCTCAGGGTTTACCCGCAGTGGCACCCTGGCGCACGGGAAAACCGCAGGTGGCCGTATCCGGGCGCGGACCGGGCGCGCTGCGAAACCCTGAGAGACCATTCCCTGTCGTACCCTCGGCCTACGCTTGCTGGCCGTGCCCGACCAGCTGGCCTTCGATGAGCTCGATACCCCGCTCTATGACACAACTTTCGTGGTCGTGGACCTGGAGACCACCGGAACCAGCCCGGACGGCGACGCCATTACCGAGATCGGCGCGGTGAAGGTGCGCGGCGGTGAGGTGCTGGGGGAATTCGCCACCCTGGTGAACCCGGGCTGCGCGATACCGCCGCAGATCGTGCAGATCACCGGCATCACCACCGCCATGGTGTACGACGCGCCCCGGATCGACTCGGTACTGCCCGGTTTCCTGGAATTCGCCTCGGGCGCGGTACTGGTCGCACACAACGCGCGATTCGATATGGGATTCCTGCGGGCCGCCGCGACGCGCCTGGAGATCACCTGGCCCGCGGCACAGGTGCTGTGCACCGTGCAGTTGGCGCGGCGCATTCTGGGCCGCGACGAGGCGCCCTCGGTGAAGCTGTCGGTGCTGGCGCAATTGCTGGGCGCGCAGACACAGCCGACGCACCGCGCGCTCGATGACGCCCGCGCCACCGTGGATGTCCTGCACGCGCTCATCGGCCGGGTCGGCAACCTCGGCGTGCACAGCCTCACCGAGCTGGCCGACTATCTGCCGGAGATGACGCGCAGGCACCGCGCCAAACGCGTGCTGGCGGTGGATTTTCCGGCGCTGCCGGGCGTCTATCTGTTCCGCGGTCCGTCGGACGAAGTCCTCTATATAGGGACGGCGGTGAATCTGCGCCGCCGCGTGCGTGGCTACTTCACCAGCTCGGAGACCCGGCCGCGCATGCGCGAAATGGTGCAACTGGCAACGCGAGTCGATCACGTGGTGTGCGCGCACGGTCTCGAGGCGGGTGTGCGGGAACTGCGGCTGCTGATGGCGCACGCACCGCCGTACAACCGGCGCTCGAAGTTCCCTCAGCGCGCCTGGTGGCTCACGCTCACCGAGGAGCCGTTCCCCCGTTTCGCGGTCACACGAACCCCCACTCGATACACCCTGGGCCCCTTCACATCCCGCGCCGATGCGACGGAAGTGGGGATGACCATCGCCGAGTACACCGGCCTGCGCACCTGCACCACGCGCATCCCGCGTGACGGCCGACACGATTGCCCACCGGCGGTGGTCGGTGGTTGCCCCGCGAGCACCCAAAACGCACCCCTTTATATAAAGGAATACGAACGAGCCCCCGAGGCGGTCCGCGCACTCTTGTCCGGACACTGCGACGAGCCCCTGCACGTCATTCGGGAGAGAATCGAAACCTATTCCACCGCAGAGACTTTCGAGTCAGCCGCGCGCCTCCGTGATCGCACGATCGCGGTCCTGCGCGCCCTCCGCCGCACCCAGCGCCTCGCCGCGCTCGCCCGCATCCCCGAATTGATTGCCGCCCGCCCCGACGGCGCCGGTGGCTGGGAGTTCGTAATCATCCGCCACGCCCGCCTCGCCGCTGCGGGCACCACCGCCCGCGGCGTAGCCCCGATGCCCGTGGTCGAGCACCTCGTCGCATCCGCCGAAACAGTTATCCCCGCCCGCCTCACCGTCCCTGCCCAGCCGACCGAGCCAGGAGCGGCCGACGACGAGAGCACGTATCCCCCACTGCGAGGCGCACTCCCAGAAGAGGCGGCCCTCCTCGTCCGCTGGCTCGAACAACCCGGCACCCGCATCGTCCGCACCTCCGACGGCTACCACGAACCCCGCCACGGCGCTGGCGCCTGGCTGCCCTGGCTGGAACGCGCCGAAGCCGCCGCGTACAGCGATCGAGAGAACGCCGCGAGCTGATCAGTCTCGACTGGGGCGGCGACGATTCGTCACCCCAGCCGCTGCACGGTCAGTTCGGCGAACCGCTGGATCATGGCGCAGGATGCGCGCTGCGTGCCGATTCCGCGATAGGCCCACTCGAAGAAGTCGTCGCCCAGCCCCACTGCAAGGACGCATACCTCATGGGCGTCACCATCGGGACTGTAGGACAGGAAGCCGGAATGTCCCGCTATCTCAACGGATTCGAGTTCCCGCCCCCAGAGCACCTCCCAGGCTCGCTCGCGGTCGATCGGACTGCCCCGGTACGACGCGAACGTCACATCCGTCTCGATCCCGGTATAGAACCATCGGCAGGTCACCGAGTTACGGAAGACCATGGTCGGATCGGAAAGGCCGGTCACCGAATGTATTTCGTCGTCGGACACATATCCGCACTCGCCGACGAACGTGCCGAGCTCGGCGACTCGCACCGGCCCCGACGGCACATCGGCGGAGGGCCGCGAATCCGCAGTGGTCCCACACGCCGATACCGCGAGCGCGCATGCCGAGACAACGAATAGACCGAACCCCCGCATAACCTGATCGTACCGACGCGAACTGGGCTCCGACGTGGTTGCGAGAGTGCTCTGCACATCCCGGATTCGGCAATTGCCCTCGGCAGACACGAATCTGCCTTCCGACAGCCGGCCTCGGCACACACGAGTGACTCGGCCCCGCCGATTCGCGCGGAGCCGATGAGGCCACCGCTGCGTAGATCGTCATGGGCCTTGGCGACGGGGCGTCCGTGGCTGGAGGGCCGACGACGGGGCGACTGGAGCCGGACGGCCGGAGAGCCGGAGAGATCCTCTCCGGCAAGTACCGCGACGGTGTGGCGCAGGCCTCGCCGCGACCGGAGCGCCGCGCGAGCCCATCCGCGGCAAGCCCCCACCCCGGGCGCAGCGGGTCGGGCGGGATCGGGGTCGCACCCGTCGTTCGCGCACAGGCGCAGCGTCGGGACCGGCTGATCAAATAGAGTGGCGTCATGATTACCGCGATCGTGCTGATCCATGCCGAGGCCGCCCGCATTCCCGAGACCGCGCAGGCGCTGGCCGATATCGATGGTGTGGCCGAGGTGTATTCGTGCGCGGGTGATGTGGATCTGATCGCGATCGTGCGGGTGCGCGATCATGAGCAGATCGCGGATGTGGTGACCGGGCGGGTCAATAAGACGCCGGGGGTCATTCGCACCGATACCCATATCGCCTTCAAGTCGTATGCGCGCGCCGACGTGGAGGCCGGGTTCTCGATCGGGGAGGAATAACCGCCTCCCGGACCGCACCCCGCGCGGGCTCCGGGTACGCCGCTAACCTGCCGCTTGCCCTCGGTCACGCACGCGGCAACCCAGGGTGGTGAGGGCGGCGAGCGCCATCGGGGCCGCGACGATGACCACCGCGGCGAACAGTCCGGGCCTGGCCAGCGCTTGTCGTCGCATGCCGATCTCCTCGCTCGAGCGCACCGCGAATCGCCCCGCACCGCTCCATCAGGGAGAACCGCCTGACCAACCACCGAAAACTGTAGCGTGGCGACCGGTCGGGCCCCTGGTAGCAACACACCCGCCACATGGCCCCGTCATTTGCCACAGCTCCCCGTCATGCCGGCGTACTTGTGGCCGGAATCCACCGCAGGCAGCTCGGGTGCCACGGGTGTGGATCCCGGCCAAATAACGCGCCGGGATGACGAGGTGCCCTCGCCGGGCTCACGAAGAACCCGTCGGGCGGAAGTCGTTCAGTCCGAACCGAGTTCGTTGGTGAGCGCGGCCCAGCGGTCCAGCAGTGCGGCCGCCGCGCCGGAGTCGACGGCGGTGGCGACGCGCTTCAGCGCGAGACCCAACCGCTCGTGCAGGTCGATATCGATACCGTCGAGTTCGAAGGCGACAATGGCGGCGGCGGAGTTCAGCAGTACCGCGTCGCGGACCGGACCGGGTTCGCCCGCGAACATATTGCGGGCGATAGCGGCGTTGGTGGCGGCGTCGCCGCCCTTCAGAGCGTCGGCGCTGACCCGGGGAATGCCGAGTTCGAGCGGGTCGATGGTGCTCTCGCGGCGGTTACCGCCCGCGACCACCCAGACATCGGTGGTGTCGGTCGTAGTGATCTCGTCGAGCCCGTCATTGCCGCGAACCACCAGCGCCGACGCACCGCGCTCGGTGAAAACGCCCGAGTAGGTCGGCAGCAGGTCGGCGAAGGCGCAGCCGATGAGTCCGGCGCGCGGCTGGGCCGGATTGGTGAGCGGCCCGAGCACATTGAAGACGGTCGGGATACCGATCTCACTGCGCGCGGGCCCGGCGAAGCGCAGCGCGGGATGGAACATGGGCGCGAAGCAGAAGCCGATGCCGACCTCGCGGACACAGCGGCCCACCGCGTCGGGTCCGAGCGCGATCTTCACCCCCAGGGCCTCGAGTACATCCGCGCCGCCGGATTTGGAGGAGGCGGCCCGGTTACCGTGCTTGACCACCGGAACTCCGCTGGCCGCCACCACGATCGAGGACATGGTGGAAATATTGACGCTGCCGGAGCGATCCCCGCCGGTGCCGACGATATCGACGGCCCCGAAATCGAGGTCGACGCGGCGCGCGTGGCCCAGCATGCCCGAGGCGAGGCCGGTGAGCTCGGACAGCGACGGCCCCTTCATCTTCATCGCCACGCCGAATGCCGCGATCTGCGCGGAGGTGGCGTTATCGGTGAAGATCTCGTTCATCGCCCACGCGGCCTCATCGGTGGAAAGGTCACGTCCCTCGGTGAGGGTGGCGAGGATGTCCCTCCAACTGCGCGCGCTCATGCTCTTCTCTCCCACGATGGTTCGGGCACACCAGTGCTTGACAGCAGCCTAGTGGGCTGCGCGAACGTTTTTCGCCCCACGGGGCCGTCCCCGTCATTCCGGCGCGTTGTTGGCCGGGATGACGAACGGGTCAGCGACCCGGGACGACAAACGGGTCAGTTCAGTCCCCGGCACGACGAGGGGGTCAGTGCGGCGGTTGCAGGGCGCGCCAGCCCAGCGCATCCCCTTCGTGCCGCTGCGCGAGCCCGGCCATCCGGGATCTTTCCTGTGCGCAGTGCAGCGCGTCCAGGATTTGTACCCGCTGCACAATCAGGTCGAGCGGTTCGCCGTCCCCGACTGCCTGCACCGTGTACCCCTCCTGCGCGACAATCGCCCGCACCGCCTCCACCTGCGCGGCGGGCAGGCGCAGTACATGCCGGAGCACCACCGGCTGCTCCGCCACCCATTCGGTCGCCCGCCCCAGCGCCCTCGAACACGCTTCGGTGTCATCGAAACTCGACGCCACCTCCACCAGGTCCGCGCGCATGGGATCCAGCGCCGGTGCGCCGTCGCGCCGGAACAGTCGCCGCCACCACGAGTTCGACGCCATCTTGTCCTCTTTCTTTCCCACCGGACCTTCGATTTCCCACCGTATTCGCTCTTGCCGATTTCTCAGGCGCGTGCTCTACCTTGGCTCCTGTACCCGTCCCCGGCCGCCTCCAGGGCGCAAAAGCCCTGCTCGGGAGACACGCCGAGCGACCGACGAGAGGCCCTCTCGCGCTGGGGTTTCCGACACGAATCTCCAACTTTCGTACCCGGCTACACCTGTCGTACTACGAAGAGTCATACTTACCGGCGTGACGACCGCAGTAGGGACCCCAGGATCGGCCATTACCCAGCGTGTGCATTCGCTGAACCGGCCCAACATGGTGAGCGTCGGTACCATCATCTGGCTGTCGAGCGAGCTGATGTTCTTCGCTGGCTTGTTCGCCATGTACTTCGTTGCTCGCGCGCAGGCGAACCCCGATCTGGGGTGGCCGATGGCGCCGACCCACCTGAACATGAGCCTCGCTGTGCCCGTGACCGCGGTGCTGGTCGCATCCTCCTTTACCTGCCAGATGGGTGTTTTCGCGGCGGAGAAGGGTGATGTTTTCGGGCTGCGGCGCTGGTACACCATCACCCTGATCATGGGCACGTTCTTCGTGCTCGGCCAGGGCTACGAGTACTACAGCCTCGTGCAGGAGGGCACCTCGATCTCCAGCAGCGTGTACGGCTCGGTGTTCTACATCACCACCGGCTTCCACGGTCTGCACGTCATCGGCGGTTTGATCGCCTTCGTATTCCTGCTGGTGCGTACGACGCTCAGCAAGTTCACTCCGGCGCAGGCGACCGCCGCGATCGTCGTGTCCTATTACTGGCACTTCGTCGACATCGTCTGGATCGGCTTGTTCGCCGTTATCTACTTCGTCCGCTAATCGGACAGCCGCAATCAGCTTTCGCACAGTCGGTTCCGTCTACTCCAAAGGGACACAGATGAGTTCATCTCCCCCGTCAGCGCCAGATCCCAGCGGCCCCGGGATCGGCGAGGCCACCAAGATCCGTAAGCAGCGACGTAACAAGCGGCGCTTCGCGGGTGCTCTGGTACTTCTGATGGGCCTCGTCGGGGCCGGATTCGCGGCGTCGGCGCTGACCCCGGACGCGCAGGTCGCGACCGCGCAAGAGGACCAGTCCGCGCTCCTGCGCGAGGGTAAGCAGCTCTACGACACCTCCTGTGTCACCTGCCACGGCGTCAACCTGCAGGGTGTACAGGATCGCGGCCCGAGCCTCATCGGCGTCGGCGAGGCCGCGGTGTACTTCCAGGTGTCCTCCGGTCGTATGCCCGCTGCCCGCAATGAGGCGCAGATCGAGCGCAAGCCCGCGAAGTTCGATGCCCGGCAGACCGATGCCATGGGCGCGTACATCGCTTCGAAGGGTGGCGGCCCCACCGTGGTGCGCGACGCCAATGGCGAGATCGCGCAGGAATCCCTCATCGAGGGTGGGGATCTGGGCCGTGGCGGCGAGCTGTTCCGCATGAACTGCGCGTCCTGCCACAACTTCACCGGTAAGGGTGGTGCGCTGTCGTCCGGTAAGTACGCGCCGCCGCTGGAACCTGCCAGTGAGCAGCAGATCTACACGGCCATGCTGACCGGCCCGCAGAATATGCCGAAGTTCTCCGACCGGCAGCTGACGCCGGAGGAGAAGCGCGACATCGTCGCCTACGTCAAGGATGCCACCGAGACCACCTCCTTCGGTGGTTACGGTCTGGGCGGTTTCGGTCCCGCCACCGAGATGGTCGCCGCGTGGATCATCGGCATCGTCGCACTGGTCGGTTCGGCCATGTGGATCGGATCGCGATCATGAGCGCGTCAGGCCCGGAGACGGCAGCGCAGCGTAACCACGGAGGGCCCGCGCACATGATCAATTGGACACAGTCATGAGTGAACAGGAGCACAAAGGCATGGCGGGCACCCCCGCTGAGGAGAACCTCACCGAGGAACAGCTCGACGCGATGTCGCGTGATGAGCTGGTCGAGCTCGGCACCAAGCTCGACGGTGTCGATGTCGCCTACCGCGCGCCGCGTTGGCCGGTGCCGGGCACCCGCGCCGAGAAGCGAGCCGAGCGTCAGGTGGCGCTGTGGTTCGGGATCTCCGCGCTGTCCGCGCTCGCGCTGATCGGTGTGTTCCTCTTCTGGCCGTGGACCTACAAGTCCCGCAATGAAGAGGGCAATGCGGTTTTCAACCTGTATACCCCGCTGGTCGGTCTGACCCTGGGTATCTCGGTGCTGGCCATCGGCGTCGCGGTGGTGCTGATCCGCAAGAAGTTCATTCCGGCCGAGATCTCCATCCAGGACCGCCACGACGGCATGTCCTCGGAGACCAACCGCCGCACCCTGGTCGCCGAGCTGCAGGACGCGCTGGACACCTCCACGCTGGCCCGCCGCAAGATGATCACCCGGACCGCTGGTCTGGGCGCGGGTCTGCTGGGCGTCGGCGCGCTGTTCGTCTTCGTCGGCGGCATGGTGAAGAACCCGTGGGCCAAGGGCGACAAGTCGCCGCTGTGGGTGTCGGGTTGGACCCCGGATTACGAGGGCCAGACCATCTACCTGCGCCGTGACACCGGTCGCCCGGACGACATCGTGCTGGTACGTCCGGAGGATATGGACGCGGGCTCCATGGAGACCGTCTTCCCGTGGAAGGAAGAGTGGCGTGGTGATCACCACGCGACCTTCCAGTCGCTGCGCGGTATCCGTAACTCCGTCATGCTGATTCGCCTGCGCACCGAGGACGCCGAGAAGGCGATCAAGCGCAAGGGCCAGGAGAGCTTCAACTACGGCGACTACTTCGCCTACTCGAAGATCTGCACCCACCTGGGCTGCCCGACGTCGCTGTTCGAGCAGCAGACCAACCGGATCCTCTGCCCCTGCCACCAGTCGCAGTTCCTGGCGACCGAATGGGGTAAGCCGATCTTCGGTCCCGCCGCCCGCGCGCTGCCGCAGCTGCCGATCACCGTCAACTCCGAGGGCTACCTGGTCGCCGCACACGACTTCATCGAGCCCCTCGGACCGGCCTTCTGGGAGCGTCGTTCATGAGTCCTAGCAAAGCGGCCGCACAGGCCAACGAGATCGACGAGCGGTATCACGCCGCCGCGTTCCTGAAGCGGTCCATCAATAAGGTCTTCCCGACGCACTGGTCGTTCCTGCTCGGTGAGATCGCGCTGTACTGCTTCATTATTCTGCTGCTGTCGGGTGTGTACCTGACGCTGTACTTCGATCCGTCCATGGCGGAGACCGTCTACAACGGCTCCTACCAGCCGCTGCGCGGTGTGACGATGTCGAAGGCGTACGAGACGGCGCTGAACATCTCCTTCGAGGTGCGCGGTGGTCTGTTCGTCCGCCAGGTGCACCACTGGGCGGCGCTGCTGTTCGCGGCGTCGATCATCATTCACCTGTTCCGCATCTTCTTCACCGGCGCGTTCCGCAAGCCGCGTGAGGCGAACTGGGTGATCGGCTCGCTGCTGCTCATCCTGGCCATGTTCGAGGGCTTCTTCGGTTACTCGCTGCCCGACGACCTGCTGTCGGGTACCGGTCTGCGGGCGGCGTTCGGTGGTATCACCATGGGTATTCCGGTGGCCGGTACCTGGATGCACTGGCTGATATTCGGCGGTGACTTCCCGGGCACGATTATCATTCCGCGCCTCTATATCGCGCACGTCCTGCTGTTGCCGGGCATCATGCTGGCGCTCATCGCGGCGCACGTGGCGATTGTCTGGTACCAGAAGCACACCCAGTTCCCCGGCCCCGGCCGTAAGGAAACCAACGTCGTCGGTGCGCGCATCGTGCCGGTGTTCGCCGCCGATCAGGGCGCGTTCTTCGCCTTCACCCTCGGCATCATCGCCATCATGGGTGGCGTCCTGCAGATCAACCCGATCTGGAACCTGGGTCCCTACAACCCGTCTCAGGTCTCCGCGGGTTCGCAGCCGGACTTCTACATGATGTGGACCGACGGTATGGCGCGCCTGATGCCGGCGTGGGAGCTCTACCTGGGCCCCTACACGGTTCCGGCGGTGTTCTGGGTCGCGCTGGTCATGGGCTTGGTGTTCACCGTGCTGATCGCCTACCCGTGGATCGAGAAGCGTCTCACCGGCGATACCGCTCGCCACAACCTGCTGCAGCGTCCGCGCGATGTGCCGGTTCGTACCGCGATCGGCGCCATGGCCATCACGTTCTACGTGGTGTTGACCCTGTCCTGCGTGAACGACATCATCGCGCTGCAGTTCGACATCTCGCTGAACGCGACGACCTGGATGGGTCGTATCGGCCTGCTGCTGGGCCCGCCGCTGGCGTACTTCGTGACCTACCGCTTCTGTATCGGTCTGCAGCGCAGCGATCGCGCGGTGCTGGAGCACGGTGTGGAGACCGGTGTCATCAAGCGCCTGCCGCATGGTGAGTACATCGAGATCCACCAGCCGCTGGGCCCGGTGGACTCGCACGGTCACCCGATTCCGCTGGAGTACCAGGGCGCACCGGTGCCGAAGAAGATGGTGAAGCTGGGTTCGGCGGGTAAGCCGGGCTCGGGTTCCTTCCTCTTCCCCGATACCCCCGCCGAGGTGGAGCAGAACGCCGCCATCGCGCACGAGGAAGAGCACACCATGCTGGCCGCCCTGGAAAGCCACCAGGACACCTCCAGCAATGGCAAGCACAGCGAGCACTGAGTTCGCTTCAGTCGCTGAGAAGTACGGGAAGGCCCCGAGTCGATATCGACTCGGGGCCTTCCCCTTTGTCGATGCGGCACAGCCCCGTCGCCCGTCAATGCCGGTACCACCCCGTCACCCCGGCATGCCCCGGCACAACCTCGATGGCTGGGGTCATCGCGGCGCTCGTGGGGTGACGACATGGCGTGGGTCCACCGGGGCGGATTCCGCCTTCATGGCGTTCAGTGGCCCTTCCAGCATGCGGCGTTGACGCAATGCGATGTGCTGGTCACTGCCGAGTGATCCCCGGCGGCGCAGCCGTTCTCGGACCACCGCGATCCGTCGGAGCGTGAAGACGGCCGGATGATTGCGTGGTGGGATGCCGTCGGGATCGAAGAAGTCGCCCACGATTCCCGCCGACCCGCCCCATACGATCCGGGACAGCACGGGGCGCAGTACGGGTGCGCTGATACCCCACAGCGCTTGCGGCAGTACGCGTTCCGGGCGCAGTCCGCCGGTCAGCAGGGCCTTGGTGAGCACCTCGGTGTCCTCGTCCGGCGGCGCGAAGATCATATCGGTCGCGTAGGCGATATCGGTGGCGTCGGAGATGGAGTGCGGGAGCAGTTCCTCGGGAACGCCCATGAGGTAGCCGATCCAGTACCAGAGCTGCCGTACCGCCTCGGTTTCCTTCTCCCCCAGTCGCATATCGAGCAGATCGTGCATCGTTAGCGGCAGCAGCAGGAAGCCGTGAATGGTCGCCGCCATACCTGTGGTGTGGATGGGTTCGCCCCAGGTCGGATTCCACCGACCGCACGTGCGCAGGTGACGGCGGACCATGGCATGGACGAATCGGATTCGGATGGTGGCGTCGAAGCCCGCCCCTCCGGGTACCAGCGCTCCGGGTTCGGTGGCGGCCAGCACCCAGCGTGAGGTCTCCTCGTAACGCTTCGCGGCCATCTTCTCCGACCGCGAGTTCATGGCCTGCGGCTTGTTGAGATCGCCGTAGGCGTAGGCGCTGAGTAGGGTGCCGCCCACGCCGATGATGACGGCGGGCGCGAATCGCCACCATAGCTGCGCACCCCAGCGCACCTGCTCCGCGTCGAACCAGTCCGGCGGATTCAGCGAGGGCGTCAATAGTTTCCGCAATGAGTCCGGAGCACCTGGCAGGTCCGGATTCCGGGTGCGTAGCGCCTCGCCGAGCAGCCGCCACCCCGCTCCGCGGCCCAGTGTGGTGAAATCCGCTACGGCGGCATCGATATCCGTATCGGTACGGAACAGTCCGGCGACGACACGGTCGACCACATGGTCGGGGAACCTCCGCCGCGCATTGCCGATACGTTCGGCCCGCTCCGCATCTATGGGAATCAGCTGCTGATTCATCTCGTCCACTCTCATCGAAGTCCTGTCTTCGACGTTATCGAGCGGTTTTTCGCCGAGTAAGCCGCCAATCGGCCCGGTACTTGCTACTTTCCGCCATATGGCGAATTCGGCTCGCCCACCGCGGTGGGAGGTACCGCGGCCAGCGGCGTCGACGCGGTATCTCCTCGATACCGCACGCGACCACGACATTCCCGATGAGGTCTGCCTGGATGGCACCGGCCTGCGCGCCGGCGAGCTCGATGATCCGCTGGCGGTGGTGCTACCCGAGCAGGAGTTGCGGGTTATTCGCAATCTCCTGGCCCAGGGCGGCGATCCGCGTGACCTCGGCGTCGAGACCGGACTGCGGTACTCGCTCACCAGCACCGGACTGCTGGGTTACGCCCTGCTGTCGAGTGCCACCCTGCGCGATGCCATCGAAGTGCTGTCCAGGTTCGCAGTGCTGCTATCCGTGTACTTCGAGGTCACCTATACCGAGACGAGTGCGGGCATCGTGGTGGAGGTGCACGACGGCGATGTGCCGGCCGATGTGCGCCCCTTCCTGCTGGCCCGCGATATGGTCGCTGGATACCGCGTTGCGTCGCTCCTGCTGTCCTCCACTGTGATGGAGCTGATCGCGGGAATGGATCGGCCGATTCCCTTGCAGTTCCGGGGTTTTCGCCCCGGCGATTCCGAGATGGCGGATGTGGCGAAGTGGGCGGCGGCCGCGCGCGCCTTGGTCGCCCCGTTCGGTCTGACCCTGGACATCGAATTCCACGCTCCCCGCGACGCTTTCACCATTCCGCACGAAATTCTCGATCAGGCCATGCCCGCCCCGACCCGTTCACGACGGCCCTGGTTCTGCAACAGTGCGAGGAACTTCTCGACCAACGCTCCCGCTTCACCGGTATGGCGGCGCGGGTCCGACATCTCCTGGTGCGCGCCCCGGCGCATATGCCTTCCATGGCAGCCGCCGCGCGGGCCCTCGATATCTCCGAACGCACCCTGCACCGGCGACTGGCCGACGAGCACACCACCTTTCGCGCCATTGTCAACGAGGTCCGGGAAACCCTGGCCGTCGAACTGCTCGCCGAGGGCCTCACGGTCGAAACGGTGGCCCGCCACCTGGGCTACGCCGATGCCGCCGCCTTCACCCACGCCTACCGCCGCTGGCGCGGAAAACCCCCTGGGCGGTCGATAGATCGAGCTGCCTACTGACAGTGTGGTTACGATATCGCCGACCACTTCGGCTACGCCGACAGCACCTTCAACCTCGGTAGTTGTCCGATTCCGCCATCGAGTCCTGATTTCCGCCAATCGCGTACCCGATGGCAGTTCTCGGGTGATCATTGAATCGAAAATGTGAACCGCCGTGTCGTCACATTCCGTGACTAAGGGGTTGCCGCAATGCTCGAGCATCTGATTCCCACCGTTCCCGCTCTTCGCCGCGCCGCCCGCGTCGCGGCACGTCTCATGGTCACCGGGGCGGCCGTCACCGCCATAGCCGTGGCCGCGACCCCCGCATTCGCCGACCCGGCTCCCGCCGTCTCCCCCCATCCGGCTCCCGAGCTCACGAGAGATGTACTCGCGGCCATCGATTCGGTCACCACGCTGCAATTGCCGGGACTGGAGCTGCCGGCGCTGTTCAGCCCGAATACCGCCATCGTGGTGCTCGGTTACGGCCTGCTGCCCGATGGTGAGATGCGCCCGGAACTGATCAACCGGCTCCATGCCGGGTATGTGTCGGCCCTGCTCTCCCCCGCCGCCCCGGTCATCGTCACCGGCGGCAATCCACAGAACGGGGTCTCCGAGGCGGCGGCCATGGCGGACTGGCTGATCGCGCGCGGGATCGCGGCGCATCGCATTTACGCTGAGACACAGGCGAATTCGACGGTGCAGAACGCCGCGTTCTCGGCCAGACTAATGGCGGCCATCAACGCGCACGCCGCCATCCTGATTACCTCCGCCGACCACATCGGACGCGCGCTGAGCAATTTCCAGGCGGCCGGTATCTCGGTGGTCGCCACCATGACCCCGGATGACACCCCGCTGTCGGCGGAGCCGTTCGGTCCGGGTGCGTAGGCGTCAAACCAAATAGCGGGCAATGGATTCGGCCACGCAGGCCGGCCGCCCCGCACCCTCCAGTTCGAGAGTGACGGTGCGTTCGGCCTGCACGCCGCCCGGGATATCGCGCACCGCCTCGAGGGTGATCCGGGCGCGCAACCGTCCACCGGCCGGTACCGGGGTAATGAACCGAACCTTGTTGAGCCCGTAGTTGATCGCGGCGCTCGCACAGCTCACGGTCATCACCTGCTGGCTGAGCGGCACCAGGAGCGAGAGTGTGAGGAACCCGTGCGCGATGGTGGTGCCGTAGGGCCCCTCGGCCGCGCGCTCCGCGTCGACGTGAATCCACTGGTGATCACCCGTGGCATCGGCGAACGTGTCGATTCGCCGCTGGTCCACGGTGAGCCAGTCGCTCACGCCGATCTCGGTGCCCACCGCGGCGCGCAGGGCCTCGAAGTCCGCGAAGTCGGTCATGGGTTGCGCTCCTTACAGTTCCGTATCCTCGGGCGGTGATCATTGTGCCCCGAGTCCACGCCTGTCCGGCACCTAGAGACGACGGCCACCGTCGACGTAGATCGTTTGGCCGGTCACGAAGGCGGCATTGTCGGAGGCGAGAAAGGAGACCACATTGGCGATATCCTCGGGGCGGCCGACGCGGCGCAGCGGGGTGATCTCGGCGGTTTTGGCCTGCAGGTCCTCGGCACTGACCCCCATGCGGGCGGCGGTGGCGGCGGTCATCTCGGTGGCGATGAAACCGGGGGCGACGGCATTGACATTGATGCCGAAGGGTCCGAGTTCCATTGCGAGAGTGCGGGTCAGGCCCTGGATGCCCGCCTTCGCGGCGGCGTAGTTGGCCTGGCCGCGATTGCCGAGCGCGGACACGCTGGAGGTATTGACGATTTTGCCGGAGCGCTGCGGCACCATATGGCGTTGCGCGGCACGGCTGCACAGGAACGCACCGCGCAGATGCACTCCCATCACGGTATCCCAGTCGTCCACGGACATCTTGAACAGCAGGTTGTCACGCAGGACCCCGGCATTGTTGACCAGGATGTCGAGCGAACCGAGTTCGGCGGCAGCACGATCGACGGCGGCATCGACCTGGGCTTCGTCGGTCACATCGCAGCCGATGGCGACGGCCTTGCTCCCTAGGCCGACAATGGCGTCCACCGTTGCCGCGCAGGCATTCTCATCGATATCGGCTACGGCAATGGCAGCACCGTCAGCGGCGAGCCTGAGGGCGGTGGCAGCGCCGATACCGCGCGCCGCGCCGGTCACGAAGGCGACGGTCATAGCATTCTCCTTGTCTGGCAGTGGAATTCGGATAGTCGAGACTCAGATGGTCGAGACTCAGGCAATGGCGTTCACGCCGGTGAGGGCACGGCCGATGAGCAGCTTCTGAATCTGGCTGGTGCCCTCGTAGAACGTCAGTACCCGCGCGTCGCGCAGGTACTTCGACACCGGATACTCGTCGATATAGCCGTAGCCGCCGAAGACCTGGATGGCGTTATTGGCGGCCTTGACCGCCGCCTCGCTGGCGAAGAGTTTTGCCACCGACGCCTCGGTGCCGAACGGTTGGCCGCGATCGACGAGATCGGCTACTCGCCAGGTCAATAGCCGCGCGGCCTCGACCTCGACGGCAATATCGGCGAGCAATTCCTGCACCAGCTGGAACGAGGCGATGGGCTTGCCGAACTGCTCGCGCTCCCGCGCGTATTTCACCGAGGCTTCGAGGCAGGCCCGCGCGACGCCCACACATCCGGCGGCGACACCCATACGGCCTTTGTCCAACGCGCCCATGGCGATTCGGAAGCCTTCACCCTCGTCGCCGAGGCGGGCGGAATCGGGTATCCGCACCTGGTCCAGGACCAGTTCCGCCGTGGCCTGACCGCGCAGTCCCAATTTGCCGGTGATCTCGGCGCGGGAGAATCCGGGCGCATCGGTGGGCACCAGGAAGGCGGTGACACCCTTTGGCCCGGACCCACCGGTGCGCGCGAAGATAATCGCGATATCGGCCGTCGTCCCATTGGTAATGAAGATCTTGGTACCCGACAGCAGCCAGTCGGCACCGTCGCGCACCGCCCTGGCACTCAGATTTCCGGCATCGGAGCCGGTTCCCGGTTCGGTAAGACCGAAGCAGCCGATCGACTGCCCGGCACACAGTCGCGGCAGCCAGGCACGCTGTTGTTCCTCGCCGCCGTAGGTCTTGATCGATTTGGCGACCAGTCCCAGCGATACCGACACAATGCCGCGCACGGCACTGTCCCCGCGGCCGAGCTCTTCTAGCAGCAGGCAGTAGGCCAGCGCGTCGCCACCCGATCCGCCGTACTCCTCGGGAATCTCGATGCCAAGGAATCCCATATCGCCGAGTTTTCCGGCAATGGCCGGATCGACCGCTTCGGCGCGATCCCAGGCGGTGGCATGGGGTACGACCTCTTTATCCACCCATGCCCTGGCGACCGCCCGCAGCTCACGGTGCGACTCGCCGAGTTCGAAGTCCATCTCCACTCCTAACCGAACAGTGTTAGGTTTGCGTCGCCGACGGTATCCTAACGACGTTCGGTTCTTCAAGAGCCGGGTGATACCTTCGGCTTCCAGACGAGGGAGGTGAGCTGATGGTCCGGCCGAAGGTGCCATTGCTCAGCCGGGAACGCATTCGCGTAGCCGCGCTGACCCTGATCGACCGCGACGGCCTGGGCGAGCTGTCCATGCGAAAACTCGCCGCCGAATTGGGCGTTCAGGCGGCGTCCCTGTACGGGCACTTCCCCACCAAGGACGACCTCCTCGACGACATCGCACGCGGGATTATGGGACGCGTCGACACCGCCGTCATCGAATGCGGCGACTGGCGTCAGGGACTCATCGAGTGGGCGCGCTCATACCGCGACGCCCTGGTGGCGCATCCGAACTTCGTGCCCTACCTGGCGTCCGGCCCCGGCAAGCGCGAAGAGAACCTGCGCGCCGCGGACGCGGTACACGGCGGGCTGGTAGGTGCGGGCTGGCCACCCCGCGAGGCGACCATGATCGGCGCTGCCACCAGGTATTTGGTGATGGGCTCCACCGTCGGATCGTTTTCCCGGGGGTTCGTCGACGACGTGCAGGTATACCGCGACCGCTACCCGCACCTGGACCAGGCGCACCTACTCCGCGCCAAGGCCGACGAAATCGATGCCGAGAGTTTCGAATTGGCGCTCACCGCCTTCATCGACGGCCTCGGCCTGCGGTACGACGCTCTACCCCGCCGCTGAGCAGGTGGCCGGAACTATCGCACGTTTCGCGACCGAACCGCCCCGTCATCCCGGCGCGCTTGTGGCCGGGATCCACACTGTGCGGCGCCATTCGGGTGTGGATTCCGGCCACAAGCATGCCGGAATGACGGGGCGGGAATGTCACTACATGGAGAAGTGGGCCTTGACCTGGTCTTCAGTCAATCCGTAATCGGCCAGCGAGTACCGATGGGCCGGTTTGCGGTCGCCGGATTTGCTCTCCTCGTCCAGGGCGAGCATGGCGGTCCGGGCGGCGTCGGTGAGTTCGATTCCGAAGGATTTGTAGATGGTCTCGATGGTGCCCATCGGATTCGCCCGCAGATCCTCGAACTGGATGTCGACGAACTGATCGGCGCTGTACTTCGCCCGCGACTCGTTGAAATTCCGCAGCCCCCGCGACCACAGCTCCAACTGGGTTTCGCCGATCCTGGCTCCGGAGAAGGAATTGGACCAGCCGCGGGCGGCCTGTTCGGACAGACTGCACGACGAGCCGATAATCGTCACCGGATCGCGGTGGGTCTGAATGATGAGCGCGTCCGGGTACACCCGCATGAGCGCGTCCAGGGCGAACAGGTGGCTGGGGTTCTTCATTACCCAGTGGCGACTGTCGCCGAGGCCGATGAGTCGCAGGTTGTCGCGGTGCCGCACATAGGCATTGGTCCAATCCTGGGTGCGCAACCACTGCGAGTAAGTGGGCAGGTAGGCGAGGCTCTCATAGGAAATGGATTTCACCGTCTGCCGTAGCAACTGCCAGCATTCCTCCACATCGGCGGCACTCATGTAGTGCACGCCCATGAATTCCGGATTCTCGACGCGGTGCTGGGCGAATCCGGCGTCGATCTGCTGGTAGACGGGGTTGGCGGCCCAGGTGTCGCGCGGCGGGCGGGGCTGCGGGAATTCCGCCAGCCACATTTCCAGGGCCTGATGCCGCGGGTCGGCGGCCAGCAGTCGGTGCAGTGCGGTGGTGCCGGTGCGCGGCAGGCCGGTGACGAAAATCGGTCGGGTGACGGGGGTTTCGACATAGGCCGGGTTGGCCTGCCAGGAGGCTTCGCTCAGGGCGCGCGCCACGAGTGCCCCGCGCAGGAAGTACCGGCTCATCTTGCTGCCGAGTTCGGTGAGGTCGGCGTCGCGCTGATAGGACTCCAGCAGAACGCCGAGGGCCTCGGTGTAGTCGTCGGTACCGAAATCGGTGAGGCCGCAGACCTTGGTGGCGGAAGCGTGGAGGTCTTCGACCGTGCCCACGCCGGTGCGTCCGCTCATCGTGTTGACTCCTTGATTCTTGTCAGACGTGGTATTCGCCGCAGTTGACGTCGAGGGTCTGGCCGGTAATGGCATTGGCCCAGGGCGAGGCCAGAAACACCACGGCGCGGGCGATCTCATCGGGTTCGGGCAGCCGCTTCAGGTCGGATTTGGCAGCGGTCTGCTCGTAGACCTGTTCGGTGGTGATGCCGTACTTCTTGGCGATCTCACCGAAGTACCACTTCAGCTGATCGTTCCAGATGTAGCCGGGGGCAACGGTATTGACGCGAATACCCTTGGGACCGAGTTCGGTGGCCAGGGTCTGGGACATGGCGAGCAGCGCCGATTTGGCAACCTTATAGCTGCCGTACCGGGGTTCGGAATGGCGCAGGACGGCGGAGTTGATCATGACGACCGCGCCCTTGGTCTCGGCGAGGGCCTCGGTGAATGCCTGGGTCATGCGTAGGTTGCCGAGCACCGTGAGATCGAGACTGTCGCTGATCTGCTGGAAATCGGTGCGCGCCAGCGACTTCATGGACGGCACCGAGAAGGCATTGTTCACCAGGACATCGACGCGGCCGAAGGTGTCCAGGGTGTGCGCCACCAGCGCCTGTACGGCGTCGTCATCGGTGATATCGGTGGGCACGCACAGCGTTTCGCCACCCGCCGCCTCGATTTCGGCGGCCACCTCTTTGAGCCGGGATTCGGTACGCGCGGCCAGCACGACCTTCGCGCCGGCGGCGGCGGATTCGGTACAGATGGAACGGCCGAGGCCGGGGCCTACGCCACTGACGACGACTACCTTGTCGGCCAGCATGGGGTTGTTCATGAGTTGATTCCTCGTCCTAGGAGTGTCGATCAGCCAACGGGAGTGGGATCAGCCGAGCATGCGGTCGGCGAAGGCGCGCTGCCGCATGGCGATTCGCTCGCGCCAGCCCGCCTCATCGATGCGATTGTGTTCGAAGTGCGGCAGGCGTTCGCCGACCTTGTCGAACGGCACCAGTTCCGCGGTCGGCCCCTGGTCGGGGGTAATGGGTTGATCCACGCGCTGCCAGCGGAACTGGAGAATGCCGTGACCGCGGCCGGTGGTTTCGATCCAATTGGCGATACCGGGATTCTTCGCCGATACCACCAGGCGGATGAAGCCGTCCGGATCCGCCTGAGCCTGAGCGTGATTGAGGCTGGTCTGGTGGTTCACGTAGTCGAGCGAGATGTACCACATGCTGCCGAGCTGGAAGCCCAGGTACGGGGCCTGCGACACCGGGACGGTGATAATGAGCGCCTGATCGTCGGCGAGGTCATAGTGGCCGACCGAGGAGTACTGGGTGCTCAGGCCGCCCGGGGTGAGCCGGGGCTCGGTGAGGGTATTGACCGGCAGGTCCAGGTAGAACCACTTGGGAAAGTTGAACCAGGTGTGGATGCGGGTGAGCAGCATCTTTCCGGCGGCGCGGTAGCGCTTACGCAATTGCGCCGCATCGGGTTCGACGGGCGCGGTGCCGATGGTGTCGACGCGCTCGATACGAATGCGGCCCTTGGTCTCCTCGGTCCAGTCGCCGTACACCTCACGCACCGCCAGCATGGACGCGCCCTCGCCGAGAACGAAGTAGTCCGGTCCCGGATTCTCCTTCGCCGGACCGAACCTCAGCTGATAGCTGCCGTCCGCGGCGATCGTGATACGGCGGTCGTCGAAGGCGTCGTCGCCACCGGGGACATTGGAGGCGGTGTAGTCGCCACGCAGTACCTGGAAGCTCAAATCGACGGTACTGCCGCGCACCCCGGTCACCAGGTATTCGGCGGTCGGCTCGATATTCGCGTGGTAGTAGAGCGTATCGGGATTGTCCAGGCCCATTTTCGCGTACGGGCCGGTGGAGGTGACGAAGTACGGGTGCGAGGTGCCGTGTGCGCCCGACAGGCGCAGGCAGGCGGAAATACTGGCCGCCAGGTAGTCGTAGCCCTCGGCCAAGTCGGCGTCGGTGCGCACGAATGGTGCGGAGGCAATGAGCTTTTCGGCCTCGGCGACGGCCGCCAGGAAGGGTTCGGTCAGCGGGAGCGCGGCTTGTTCGTAGCCGTTGTCACGAGTGCCTTTGAATGTTTCAGTCATCGGGCGTCAGCGATTCCTAGTGCTCGGCGGATGTGTTCGGCGATATCAGTGGGGGTGCCGTCCGTGGGGGTGACCACGAGGTCTGCGTGCTCGGGGCGCTCGTACGGCGAGTCGATGCCGGTGAACTGGCGTATCTCGCCCGCTCGGGCGCGGGCGTAGAGGCCCTTGGGGTCGCGGGTTTCGCAGGTGTGCAGCGGGGTGTCGACGAAGACCTCGTTGAATGGCAGGCTCTTGGCGGCGTGGATATTCCGGGCGTTCTCGCGTTCGGCGGCGAAGGGGCTGATGAGCGAGACAATGGCGATGGTGCCGGAATCGGCCATGAGGGCGGCGATTTCGGCGACGCGGCGGATGTTCTCGCGGCGTTCGTCATCGCCGAAGCCCAGATCGCCATTGATGCCGTGGCGCAGGTTATCGCCGTCCAGTAGGTAGGCGGGGCGTCCGGCGGCAATGAGCTGGCGCTCCAATTCGACCGCGATGGTGGATTTTCCGGAACCGGAGAGGCCGGTCAGCCAGATGGTCGCGCCCTGTGAGAGGCGCTGCCCGCGTTCGACGGCCGAACTGTGCCAGACCACGTCGGCGCGCTGCGCGGCGGGTTTCACCGGAGTGCGGCCGGTAATCATGCCGGCGGCCACGGTCTGGTTGGTGTGCTCGTCGATGAGGATGAAACTGCCCGTGGAGCGGTTGTCGCGATACGGGTCGAACGTGATCGCCTGTCGGCTGCGCAGGGTGAGGCGGCCGATATCGTTGAGCGTCAGCTCCTCCGCGTCGGCCACGCGGTGCAGGGTGTTCACATCCAGCCGGTAGTCGAGGACGCTCACCTGCACCGGGGAGGACTGGGTGGCGGTGTGCAGCGAGTAGCGGTCGCCGGGGCGCAGCGCGGTGGTGTCGGAGAACCAGCACACCATGGCGTCGAGTTCACGGTCCTGGTGTGGCTGGTTGCCGGGGCGGGCGAGCATATCGCCACGGCCGATATCGATTTCATCGTCGAGGGTGACCGAGACGGCCATACCGGCGACGGCCTCCTCGATCTTGCTGCCACCCGGTCCCCAGATATGGGTGACCTTGGTGCTGCGCCCCGAAGGCAACACCACGATCTCGTCGCCGGGTTTGAAGACACCGCCCGCGATGGTGCCCGCATAGCTGCGCTGCGCTGTTTCCATGCCGCCCGCTCGGGGACCCTCCGTGGTTGCGCGGGTTGCCGCCTCCGGACCCTGATCGATCGGGCGGGCTCGGTGCGGGCGGATGACGTACTGCACCGGCAGTCGAGCGTCGATGAGATTGCGGTCCGACGCGATATGGACGTCCTCGAGGTGGGCCAGTAGCGGCGGGCCCGGAAACCACGGCGTGTGCTGCGACGGTTCCACCACATTGTCGCCGTGCAGCGCCGATACCGGCAGGAAGCTGAGGTCGCGCACATCGAGTTTGGTGGCGAAATCGGCGAATTCGTCGCGGATCTCGTCGAAGCGATCTCGCGACCAGTCGACCAGGTCCATCTTGTTCACGCACAGAACCAGGTGGCCGACGCCGAGCAGCGAGGAGAGGAAAGCGTGCCTGCGGGTCTGCTCGGAGACGCCCTTGCGGGCATCGACCAGCAGTAGCGCCAGGTCGGCGGTGGACGCGCCGGTGACCATATTGCGGGTGTACTGCACATGCCCCGGCGTATCCGCGATAATGAATTTCCTGCGCGGCGTGGTGAAGTAGCGGTAGGCGACATCGATGGTGATGCCCTGTTCCCGCTCGGCGCGCAGCCCGTCGGTGATCAGCGACAGGTCGGGGGCGATATCGCCGCGGGCGGTGCTGAACTTCTCGATGGCCGACAGTTGGTCGGTGAACAAGGATTTGGAGTCGTAGAGCAGTCGCCCGATGAGGGTGGACTTGCCGTCGTCGACGCTGCCCGCGGTGGCCAGTCGCAGCAGATTGCGGCGTGCGGGCCGGGCTCCGGTGTTGCCGCTCATCAGAAGTAGCCCTCTCGCTTGCGATCCTCCATGCCGGAGTCGGAGATTCGGTCGTCGGCGCGGGTCGCACCGCGTTCGGTGAGCCGGGTGACGGCGGTTTCGGCAATGACCTGCGCCGGGGTGGCGGCGCTGGATTCGATACAGCCCGTGCAGGTGGCGTCGCCGACGGTGCGGAAGCGCACGGTGGTCTCATAGGGCTGTTCGCCGGGACCGTAGGTGAGGAATCGGTTGTCGGCCAACAGCATTCCGTCGCGCGGCACCACCTTGCGGCGGTGTGCGTAGTACAGCGACGGCAGCTCCACGGCGGCCTGGTCGATGTACTCCCAGATATCGAGTTCGGTCCAATTCGACAGTGGGAACACTCGAATGTGCTCACCCCTGCGGTGCCGCCCGTTGTACAGATTCCACACTTCGGGCCGCTGCGCGCGTGGCTCCCAGGCCCCGAACTCGTCGCGGAAGCTGAATACCCGCTCCTTGGCCCGTGCCTTCTCCTCATCGCGGCGTGCCCCGCCGAAGACCGCGTCGAAGCGGTTGTCGGCAATGGCGCGCAGCAACGTGGTGGTCTGCAACCGGTTTCGTGTCTCCCCCGGCCGTTCGACCAGCCGCCCCGCATCGATATCGTCCTGCACCTTCGCCACCAACAGGCGCGCGCCGAGCCGCTCGGCGGTCCGATCGCGGAAGTCGATCACCTCATCGAAGTTGTGCCCGGTATCGATATGCAGCAGTGCGAACGGCAGCGGCGCGGGCCAGAACGCCCGCCGCGCCAGTTCCAACATGACGGCCGAATCCTTACCACCCGAGAACAGCAGTACCGGCCGCTCGAAGGTGGCCGCGACCTCTCGGATGATGTGCACCGATTCGGCCTCGAGCGCTGTCAGATGCGACAGCTCATATCCCGTGGGCATCACTCAACTCACTCGCCGCGCCGAAACTCGAACCCGAGTTGCGATGTCGAATATTCGACGCTATTGTTCGATAATGTGACACCGACGATAGGCGGGTCATCGCATACCGGTCAATACCCATCGGCGGATTCGTACGCCGTGCGCACGATCGCGCGTACGGTCAACGCCACCTCATCGACCAGCAGGGGACGCATTGCCTGAGATCGCACCCGCCGAACCGCGCGCAGCCGAGACCGCGGCCTCCCCGCCGACCCACCGTGTCGTCCAGGTCATCGAGCTGCTCTCCCGCCGCCCTGGCGACCACCTGTCCCTGGCGGCGATAGTTCGCGCCACCGGCATGTCCCGGGCGACCGCCCACGCGGTACTGACCCAGCTCACCGCCGACGACTGGACCCTGCGCGACGAAAACGGCAACTACAGCCTGGGTTTGGCACTGATCACGGTCGCCCGCCGCGCCGAATCCGCCTTCCCGCTGCGCCGTATGGCCCTGGAACCGATGCGCAAACTCGCCGTGCAGCACGGCATCCCGGTCTTCCTGGCCGAACGCGAAGCGGACACCATCCTCATCACCGAGGTAGTCGGCACCCCCTCGGTCCCTTGGATCCGCCAGGGCCGCCGCCTGTCCCTCGCCCCACCGGTCTGCCGCGAATTCATCGCCTGGGCCCCCGAGCCCGACCGCGATGCCTGGATAGCCGCCGCCGATCCCACCCACCGCCCCCGCCTGACCGCGGTCCTGGACGCCATCCGCACCCGCGGCTACGCCGTGGAGCGCCTGGCCGACGACTCCGCCCCCATGCTCGAAGCCCTGACCGCCCTACGCCACTCCCCCGTCACGGACCCCCTCCGCAACCGCCTCAATGCCATGATCACCGACCTCATCACCATCGACTACCTCCCCGACGAACTCACCGACCACAACGCGGTGGTCTCCGTCTCCGCCCCCCTCTTCACCGCCACCCGGGTCACCGCCTCCCTGGTCGCCTGCCCCGACACCAACCTCACCGCCGCCCAACTCGAATCCCTCGCCGCCGACACCATCGCCGCCGCAGCAGCCGTCACCCGAACCATTTGATCCGGCGAATCCACTTGCGGTGCGACAGGTTCGCAATCACTTGGACGACAGTGGTGTAGAGATTGTCAACGGCCGGTGGTCGAGGTGGGCGCGCTGAGCGAGGTGATCTCGCACTACTGCCGGGATGCGGACGGGAATCCGTCGAGATCGCGGGGCATCCGGGCTGAGTGTGCGCTTTCCCCAACCGTCGGCGCTTTACCGCATGTCAGCGCCGAAAAGTGCACACTCAGACCGGTTCCGAACTGCCGGGCAGGGCAGTCGAGTATCAGCCAACCGCATTGCGGCGATTCGTGGCAGCCCCTGGATACCGGGGCATGGGCGGTGGGTCGGGCAGACTGGTCGACATGGTGGATGTGGCTATTCGTAAGGCTTCGGCCGAGGATGATCGGGCCCTTGCCGGACTCAACTATCGGGCCTGGTCGCCACTAACCGAGATCACTCCGCGGCCGGTGGAGAGCGCGCCGTTCTTCGGGGACGGAAACCAGCCCGAGCACTACCTGGTCCCGGTGCCGAATGGTCAGCCGGTCGGCTATCTCCGCCTGGTGCAACCGATTCCGATTCCCAGTGCGGCGCACGTCCGCCAGATCCAAGGCCTTGTCGTGGATGAATCCGTACGCCATCAGGGGATCGGGAGCGCCCTGCTGCGCGCGGCCGGCACCGAAGCCCGCCGCCAGGGCGCCACCCGGCTGACCCTGCGGGTCCTGTCCACCAATACCGATGCCCGCCGCCTCTACGAGAGCCTGGGCTTCACCGTCGAAGGCACCCTGCGGGGAGAGTTCATTATCGAGGGTCGCGCCGTGGACGACATCCTCATGGCACGCACCGTCTGAACGGTGCAGGATCGGCTCATGGAGACGATCGATTCCCGCGAGGTCTATTCGAACGCCTGGCTGACGGTCCGGGAGGACTCCGTGCGCCGGGCAGATGGCAGCACCGGAATCTATGGCGTTGTCGACAAGGCGGACTATGTGGCGGTCATCCCGTGGGATGGCGAGCGGTTCCATTTGGTCGAGCAGTTCAGATATCCACTCGGGCAACGGAGTTGGGAGTTTCCGGGGGGATCGCTACCGCCCGGCGAGGTGGGCGAGCCGCTGGCGATCGCGCATCGAGAACTGCGGGAGGAGACCGGGTTTCGGGCGGCGACCATGACATGCATCGGTGAACTCGCCCCGGCTCCGGCCACATGCAGTCAACGGGGGCGATTCTTTCTGGCGACCGGATTGACCGCGGGTGCGCATGAGCGGGAAATCGAGGAGCAGGACATGCGTGCGGATGGGTTCACACGTGCCGAGTTCGAAGCCATGATCCGGTCCGGCACGATCATCGACGGGGACACCGTGGCCGCCTACACGCTACTGCTCTTCCACGAACGCACGCACCGCTGAACAGCGCCGCGCACCAACTGGGGTACACGGCGGGCACAGCATGCGGGTGGAAGCGGATTACCCCTTGGGCTCGACCAGTTGGATGTCGAGTTCGATGGCGATCTTGTCGCTGATCATGGCGGCGGGAATCGCGGTGGCGACACCGAAGTCGGTGCGCTTGATGGTGCCGGTGGCGGTGAAGCCGATGTGGTTGTCACCGGTCTGCGCGAAGACCTGGATGCCTCCCCATTCGACGTCGAGGGTGACGGGCCGGGTGACACCGCCGAGGGTGACCTCACCGGTGACCTCGAAGTCCTCGTCGATCCGGATGGGCTCGAGCGCATTGAAGGTCAGGGTCGGCCGGTTCGCCACATCGAGGAGGTCGGCTGCCAGGACGTGCGCGTCACGATCGGCATTACCGGTATCGAAGGAATCGAGGTGGACGGTCGCGCCGATGGTGGCCGCACCGGTCTCATCGACGACGAACTCGGTCTCGAACCGGTTGAAGCGGCCACGAACCTTGGAAATGCCCAGGTGGCGCAGGTTGAAGTTGACCGAAGAGTGAGCGGTATCCAGCGCCCACGAACCGGCGGTGAGATTGGCCTGTGTCGAAGTCGTCATACCGAGAAGACTAAGCGGACCACGGTCCGTTAACCACACCGCCCCGATCCTGGTACTGTCAGGGCGGGGATACCAGGGCCGGGACAGGGCATCATGGTCGAGTGGCCCAGTCCGAATTCGCCGAATTCCTGATCGCGCGCCGAGCGCAGTTGCAGCCCGAGGAGGTGGGGCTGCCACCCGGCCGCCGTCGCCGCACCCCGGGCCTGCGCCGGGAGGAAGTCGCAGCGCTGGCAGGGGTGAGCGTCGACTATCTGGCCCGCCTGGAACAGGGCCGCGACAGCAACCCCTCCACCGGCGTCCTCAACGCACTCGCCGATGCCCTGCGACTCAACGATTCCGAACGCCACCACTTCGCCAAGATCGCCCTCGGCATGGAACCGGCCGCGTGCCCCGGCACGGGCCAGGCGCACGAGCAGTTGACCGAAACCGTCCAGGCCGTGATCGACGCCCTGCAACCCACTCCCGCCTTCGTACTCGGCCGCCGATCCAATATCCTCGGCTCGAACGCCTCCTGGCGCGATTTCGCAACGCCCCTGGGCCTTTTCGACGAAGTCGCCGATTCCAATCTGGTGAATTACCTGTTCGCACACCCGGAGGCACCGCAGCACATCCGCAATTGGCCGGACGTAGCGGATATGTTCATCTCCTCCCTGCGCGCCGCCCAATCCCACTGGTCCGACGACGAGCAGCTACAAGAACTCATCCATGCGCTACAACAGTTTCCGGAATTCGCCCGCCGCTGGCACGCACACCGGGTCGGCCCCTACCGATCCGGCATCCTGCAGGTACACCACCCGATTCGCGGCAATGTCGAAGTGGAATTCGAAACCATGAACCCCACCCCCGACCAAACCGTCACAGTCTGGTTCATCGACCGCCGCCGAGCCCACACCCCGAGCCTGCGCCTGGTCAACGAATAGTCGCGCAGGAACGGATTCAGGACGCCAGTGCCCGCAGCCGCGCCATGATCTCCGCCGGGGGATGCGACTCGACCCGGTAGCGGGGTGGGTCGTATCCCGGTGCGGGAGTGAGGTTTACGAGGGTGGCCACCACATCCCATTCGACGCGGAAGGCGTCGTGGTCATCGCTCACGAAGCAGATGTAGTGTGCTCGTGGCAGCAGGGTGGGGGCGTAGTCGGTCCATGAGGTCATGGTGTGTTCGATGCCGTCCGGAGCTCGCAGGTGGACCAGTTCGGCGACGGCTTCCGCTCGGTGCTCGTCGGATCGCAGGTGCGCGGTCTGCGTGGCATAGGAACTGGCGGCGAGCCGGGCCTCGGCGTGCCGAATCCACCGCCAGGCGAGATGGTCCCGCGGTACCTGAAGTGGTGCGAGTTCACCGCGTGCGTCGACCGTGTACGGCACCGGGGACAGCGGGCGCAGCGCCTTGTCGTAGTGCTCCTCGGCGAAAGTCAGCAGCGGCACCAGCATGTCCTCGGACGCGCCGAGCACCACGAACATTCCGGTATGTCCCGGGAGGAAAACCAGTGGGCGCGAACCGGTTCGAGTGGCGACGCCGCCGAGCCATCCGGGTAGCAGGGGTAGCGAGCCGATATAGGAATCCCCGCTGTCGTCCTCGAACTCCATGACCCGAATTCCACTGGACGGTTCGAACATCTCCAGGGTATTCATCGCCGGCACGGTCAGATTCCCGCGCGCGATGGTGTAGACGTGATCGGCGTCCACGCCCCAGAAGTCGAGGTCCTGCGTGGTGACGAACCGCAGGGTGGTCGCCATATCCACCACCACCATCTCGGCCAGATACGGCAGCGTGGGACGGGACAGCGTTGTCTGGCTCACATCGATAGCCGCGAACCGCATATCCTCGCGACCCGCCTGCCGCAGGACCGGTCGCAGTCGCGCGGCCACCTGGCCCCAACTGCCCGGAGAGTAATCCACGAGTGTCGGCTCGACCAGATCCGCGACGGCACTGGCCAATTCGGGCCCGGTCTGCCCGTCGAATCGCCGGAAGAGAATGCCGAGCCCGATTCTGCCCGTCCCCCCGCTGCTGACCCGATAGTCGATCACATAACCGCCCGAGTCGAATGCGGCCGACTCGATCCCGTCATAGCCCCGTACCAGCTCGAGCACATGTCGACCGAACCGTTCCCGCGATGATCCGAAGGCCCTCCCCACAAAGCTCATTTCGCGGACGATACGCGGGGCGAATGACATTTGCCTGCCTCGATTCCGACAACTCGGGCTCGCAGGATTTATCACAAAACGGTAACGTGCAGCCCATGACGCAGCAGACCGGAGTGATGTTGAGTTCCCGGCTGCTCCGACTACTCGGGACGGCACGCACCGACCCGAATCTGCCGCGCACCGCCATGGTGATGCCGGTGGCGGATACCGCAGGGCTGGCGAAGATCTCGTTCGGATCGACGGTGCCCGAACTGCGCGCGATCGGGGTGGCGCTCACCTCCGAGATCGTGATGCAGTGGCGGACGGAGCAGCCGGAACTGCTGGCCGAACTGGCCCTGTGCGTAGCCGATCCCGACTATCACAGCGACGATGCGGCGGGCGTGCTGGCGGCCATCACGGGAACCGCACCCGCACCTGACTTCACGCCGGTGATCCCCACGCTGGTCGAGGCACTCGATCACGAGAGCCCGTTCGGATCGCTCACCCTCGCCCTGGCCCGCCTGCGCCATCCCACCGCGGTGGATTCGGTGCGACAGTGGTTGACGAGCGGGCGGATCAAACCGCTGCCGGATCCGTTCGATATCGAACACGTGCTGTCACCGCTCGTCGACTACGCCGAGGAGCTGTTGCCCGCCATCCGGGCTTCGCTGGCCACCGAGTCCTACAACAGTGCGCTGCACCCGCTGCTGCGGACGCTCGCCGCGTGGGGTCCGACCGCCGCGCCGGCACTTCCGGAACTGCTGCCCTACTTGCGCAATGGTGATGCGCGCTGGGCCTGCGAGGCGCTCGGCAGTATCGGCCCGGACGCGGCCCCTGCCGCCGAGCTCATCGAACGCTATGCCCGGGGTACCGAGCGCCCGCCGCGGCACGACACCGGCTTGCCGCCCGACAGCCCACACGAGTGGCACGGCACCCAGACAGCCGCGTGGGCGCTGTGGCGCATCACGGGCGAATCCGGGGTCGCGCTCTCGGTTTTCGGCGACGCGATCGAGGCGGGTATCGCGGTCGATTTCGATCGACTAGCCGAATTCGGTTCCCTCGCTTGCCTATTGGCCGACGATGTCCGCGCCCGCCTCGATTCGCCCGGACGGTGGGAGCAGGTACATGCGGCTCGCGCCTGGTGGCGGATAACCGGCGACGCCGAACCTGCCGTCCCGGTGCTGCTGAATGCGTTGGAACCGTTGACGTCCGGATACGCGGATGCCGAATGCCGCGCCGCTGTGCGCCTGATCAGCGAGATCGGCTCGCCGATGCGCGCGGCGATGCCCTTGCTCGAAGCTGTCCTTTCGACCGATCGCCGATTCGGGCCGTTGCCGCCGCATCGAGCCCCGCAATCACAGACGGAATTGATTGCGGCGGAACGCGATACCGAACTCTGCGTCGCGGCGCAGGCGGCACTTATCGCTATTGACGCAGGCTGAGCGGCTGGTTGGAGGTCTACGCGTCATACGGCTTGCCTCGGTGGCGGAGAGTCGGTTGCGAAAGCGTGCGGTACTTTCGGTCGCTCGGTCGGGTGTCTGAAGAGGCTGGGAGTCAGGTTTTCTCGGGAGGAGGGGGTAGGCGTGCTGTTTTGGGGGCGGGGTGGTGACGTGATCGATTGTTGCGTTGGGTGCCGTGCCCGGCTGGGGCACTGAGTGCTGTTCTCGGGGCCTACGTAGCCAGGTTGGGAGCGACGCTTGCGGTTCCAGCTGGGTTCGGCCGAGTCGAGCAAAA
>NZ_BDCE01000025.1 GCF_001613345.1 Nocardia uniformis NBRC 13702
CCAGCCTGGCAGCGGACCGTTGTCCGATTCTCGAGACCAAGAACGAAGAAGCGAAAGAGACTTTCTTTATCTCTTATGTCTTGTTCTCGGGACGGGACAACGATCGGTCAATGCTCAGGAACGTGAGAATCCGCGCCTGAGTGGGGGACTCAGGTCGGGGACGGCAGACGAGTCGACCACACTATCGGTTCATCTTCCTCCGGCACCCAGCTGGAACCGCAGGCTCCGCTCCCAACCTGGCTACGTAGGCCCCGAGAACAGACACACCCACCCGCAATGTCCACCACAACCACGCCGATCAGACGGTCTGACTCCGCCGCCCGCGCAGCTGACGCGCCGCACGCGCATTACGCAACTGAATACGCGCCTGCGCCTGACCAAGAAGTTCACCCGTGTGATGCAACGCATTCGTGCGCAGCAATCCAGCCGGGTCGACGTGAGCCGGAGCCCGCCACCCCGTGCGCCCGGGAAGAGGGGAATCATCGCCGAGTATCTCGGTCTCCCACCCACTGGCCGTCCCGGTGATCAGCCCGTGACAGTGATCGCACACCAGGGTGAGATTGTCGATATCGGTCGGGCCGTTCTGCGCCCACCCGAGCACATGATGCATCTGGCACATTGTCGGCGGAGCGTCACACCCGGGCCGGGTACAGCCGCGGTCGAACGCAATGCGCCCCAACCGCTGCCACTTGGTCGCGAGGCGCTCCCCATCACCCAGGTGGAGGGGTTTCCCCCGGTGGTCGAAGATCATCAGCAGCGGATGCGCGCCCTCGGCCAACCGCAATGCCTCGGTGACCGACATCGTGCCACCGGATGCGGTGGTCGCGACTCCGGCCGCCTGCTCCACCTCCGCCAAGGTCATGGTCAGAATGACCGTCACCGGCAGGCCGCGGTGCTCACCGAGCTTCTCCGGACCACCCGCACGCAGAAAAGCCATCAACGCGTCGTAGTTCCGCTGCCCGGCATCACGGCGATCGCGTGACGCGGCGGCCTCCATGAGCTTCTTGTCGAAGGACTCGGCCGCGATGGCAGGGCTCTGCGGGTCGTCGGGATTGCACATGCCGGGCCGACCCCACTTGGCGAGAACGACATCGAGGAGGGCGCGCCCGGCCGGGTCGAGGGTCAGCGTGGCCTCGGACATGCCGTCCACGCCCTGCTTGCTCACGGTCAGGGTGCGGCGGCGGTGCCGGTCGGCGTCATTGGTCAGGGTGCCATCGGGGTCGAGATAGCCCAGAACCATATGTCCGACCTGCCGGACCCCATCGGGCGTGCACGTGCGCGCGGCTTCGACGAGCTGGTCCTCGGCGGCTTCACGCCGGTCGTCAGGGGTGTCGGCGGGGACGCGATCCATCACGTTCATGATGACGCGGGCATGGTCGGCGGAGATCTCGCCGGTCGTCTGCGCATCAGCGGTGCGCGGCAGCCTCGGCGGCAACTCGACGCCGGTCGCGGACAGCAACCGCCCGAGCTGCCGTGCCGCGCGCAGTCGGGCCGAGGCGTCGGCCTTGGACAGGTTCAATGTCTCCCGCAGGAATCGGTGGGTGGTCTTGACTCCGACCGCCTCCCACAGCGACCGGTTGGCGGTTTCCACGACCTCGCGATGTTGTACGACAGCAAGTTTCCGCATCCCGGTTTCGATCGCGCGCAATTGCTCGATAAACCGTGAATCCGACGATCGGGTAAAGGAGTATTCCAGTAGCCGATCAACCGCCGCGACAAAGTCGTCGACCGCATCCCGCTCCCGCGTTCCCTCACCTCGAGTCATAACTCCATTTTATCGCGAATTCCATTGCAGCATAAGGCGATAACGCATCTGACCTGCATATCTTCAGATTCGATTTGTCCGTTTCCTGAATGTATTCGTCTCGAATTCTGTCCTGATACGGACGGCCCCGACGCAACCACGCAATATTCTTTCAACTCTCTTCAGCCGCAGTTCACAATCCGTTGGGACAACTCCGGGAAGGTCCCCCCATGGCCCCGAACCTCGGCTTCACCCGACGCACGCTCCTACGCACCACCGCCCTAGGACTCGTCGCCACCCCCACCCTCGCCGCCTGCTCCTCGAGCAACACCCCGGCTCTCCTGACAGACCGCCCGAAACTTACCCACGGCGCGGCTGTGGGCGACCCCCGCACGGACGGCGCGCTGATCTGGGCTCGCTCGGACATCCCGGCCAAACTCATAGTCGAAACCGCGGCCACCGAATCCTTCAACGACCCAAAGCGATTCGAAGGCCCCCTACTCACCCCGGATACCGACGGCACCGGCCGCCTCCGTGTAGTCGGTCTGCCACCCGGCCAGCAGGTCCACTATCGCGTCACCCTCGAAGGCGATAACGGCGCGACCTCGGAACCCTTCACCGGAATCTTCCGAACCGCCCCCACGTCCGCGGCCGATATCAAGCTGCTCTGGTCCGGCGACGTGGTGGGCCAGGGCTACGGCAGCAACCCCGATCTCGGCGGTATGAAGATCTTCTCCGCCATGGCCGCTCGCGATCCGCATCTGTTCCTGCATTCGGGCGACTCCATCTACGCCGACAACCCGCTGCGGGAGTCGGTCACGCTTCCCGACGGCCGCGTCTGGCGCAATACCATCTCCGAGGCGAAATCCGCTGTCGCGCAGACCCTCGACCAATTCCGGGGCAACTACGCCTACAACCTGACCGACGAGAACTATCTCCGCTTCAATTCCTCGGTAGCGCAGCTGGTGCAGTGGGATGACCACGAGACGGTCAACAATTGGTCCCCGGGCAGTCTGGTGCCGGAATCCAAGGGGTACACCGAGCGCAATATGGATATCCTCGCCACCCGGTCCTGGCAGGCGTTCCACGAGTGGATGCCGGTGGATCCCGCCGAAGCCGTGGACGGCCGCCTCTACCGCAAGATCTCCTACGGACCACTGCTCGATGTCTTCGTTCTCGATATGCGCACCTACAAGGACACCAACGACGAGAACACCCGGGCCGACGGCCGCATCCTCGGCGCGGCCCAAACCCGGTGGCTCACCGAAGGTCTGCGTGACTCCAAGGCCACCTGGAAGATCGTCGCGAACGATCTGCCGCTGGGTCTGATCGTCAAGGACGGCGAGCAGAAGGATCGCACCGCCTACGAGGGTGTGGCCAACTCGGATCCGGGCGCGCCGTCGGGCCGGGAGATCGAGATTGCCACGGTGCTCTCATCCATCAAGGCCGACAAGGTGTCCGGCGTCGTGTGGTTGACAGCCGATGTGCATTACACGGCCGCCCACCACTATTCACCCGCCCGCGCCGCCTTCACCGATTTCGACGAGTTCTGGGAGTTCGTCTCGGGCCCCCTCAACGCCGGGGCGTTCGGCCCGAACGAGCTGGATGGAACCTTCGGACCGGAGGCGGTATTCGTGCACGCGCCGCCCACGCAGAACACCTCCCCGCTCGACGGCGAGTTCCAGCATTTCGGCGAGGTCACCATCGACGGGCGCTCCCGTGAGCTCACCGTCAACCTCTGCGATGCGAGCGGGAAAATCCTGTTCACGCAACGGCTTTCTCCCGCCCGCTGATCGGCCACCGCGACAGGGGGACACAATCCGGCGGATCTGTGGTTAGCTGTAGCGCCATGAGCACGACCCTCACCACCCTCGGAGAAGAATTCCTGCCTCGCGATACCGCGGATGTGGTTCGCACGGTTCGGGATTCGCGCGCCACGACAAAACCGCTGATCATCCGGGGTGGCGAGCTGCCGGAAGACGATTTGGCGCTGCCGGAGCAGGGCGCGGTGCTGTCCATGCGACAAATGAACCGCGTCCAGGTTGTCGACGCCGATGCCCGAACCGTGCGGGTGCAGGCGGGGGCGCGGCTGTCGGATATCGACCGCACCCTCGGCGCGCACGGGCTCGGGCTGCCGATTGTCGGCGACCACCGCGAAATCACCGCGGGCGGATTCGCGGCGGTGGGCGGGCTGAGTTCGGCCTCGCACCGGTTCGGCATGTTCAGCGACAATGTCGTCGAACTCGAATACGTCGACCAGGACGGACGTTTCGGCACCTGCGGGCGCACCCACAATGTCGAGCGGTTCCGCCGCATAGTCGGTGGTGGCGGGCGTACCGGCATTATCACCGCGCTCACCCTCCAGGTGCGGGAGGTCGACAAGGATCGCACCTGGCTCACCACCGACGCCCATCGGTTCCTCGACTTCGACACCTTTGTCGAGCAGTCGGTGCATGAGATTCAGCGTCCGGGCGATGCCGTGCTCCAGGTCGGCCGCTGGGTGGATACCGCGCCGCTGCGGGTGTCGCGGCCGGTCGGCACCGGCCAGGTCAAATTGGGCACCATGCGATTCGGCCAGTGGTCGAGCCTGCACCCCACCACCCCCACCGGCTCGCTGCGAGCCCGCCGTGAGGTCGGTGCGCGGGCCCGAAAATCCCTGGGCGCCATCGCCTCTTCGGCGGGCGGCCGCGCCGGTATGCCCGTGCGCTACGCCGCCGCGGGTGCGCTCATGTTCGCTCCGAAGGTGCTGACGCTGCGCGATGCCGAGTTCCTGGCCGATACCGTCATCAGCTCCTCGGAGCGCGGACCGGCCTATCGCATATCGGTTTTCGCCCCGATGTCGACCTATACGCGGGTCTTCCACGGCCTGCACGACCTCTTCAACGGCCACCGCGAACGCACCGGCGCATTCACCGTCATCTCCGCTATGACCTATGGCGTGCGCTCCCCCTACCTGCGCGAACTCGACGGCGAGGACCACGGGTTCATCACCTTCACCTGCCGCCTGCGCCCGGCCGCACTGCCCTCGGAAATGTTGCGGGACATTGTTTCCGGAATCGACGAGATCTGCGTCGCCGAACGCGCCCGGCGTTATGACCCCACCGATTAGAATGTGTTCCGCCGCACCCCCAGCTATCAGGTAGCAGACCTGAGGGGTGCGACCGGTATCGACACTGTCGGCGGGGTGTCGGTGCATGGTTCAGCTCGTTGACCAGATGAAGGTTGCCTGACCCATGAACGAATTCCGCCATGAGCGCCGCCGCGCCGTCACCTCCACCACCGAGACCATTGCAGGTAAACGGATCGTCATCACCGACGCCTGCTCCGATATCGGCCGTGCCACCGCCCGACTACTAGCCCTGCAGGGGGCCGAAGTCCTGCTGGTGGCGCGCCGCGGGGACCTGCTGGTCTCCGACTGCAACTCCATCGTCCAGGCCGGGGGCCTCGCCCGCTGGCACCGCTGCGATATCGCCGCCCTCGGCGACGTGGATCAACTCGTCGAATGGGTGACCACCGAATTCGACCGGGTCGATGTCCTGGTCAATAATGCGGGCCGACCACTGCGGCGCCCGGTTCTCCAGTCGCTGGACAAGTTTCGCGACTATCAGCGCATGATGGCCACCAACTATTTCGGCCCGCTGCGCCTCACCCTCGGCCTGATTCCCGCCATGCTCGCGGGCGGCTCCGGCCATGTGGTCAATGTGGGCCCGTGGAGCCTCGCCACCGGTGCCGCCCCGAATTTCGCGTCCTATGCCAGCTCACAGGCCGCGTGGACCACCTTCGGCGAATGCGCCGACGCCGAACTGTCCGAACGCGGTATCAGTGTCACCTCGGTGCAGTATCCGGCCTTCCGCGTGGGCTCCGACGCCGACACCTTCGACGCCGAGCATCCGATCTCCGTCCCGGCCGAAGCCGCCCGCTGGATCGACAACGCCATTCGCACCCGCCCCAACCGGGTGGAACCCCGTTTCTCCCGCACCCTGCGCGGGCTCGCGGGTGTCGCGCCCCGTTCCACCAGCCGGTTGATGCACGCCTTCGGCATGTAGCGCCTTCGATAGCACCGGATGAGGGGAAGGCGGGGTGCTCCCGGAGCACCCCGCCTTTCATATCGAGATCAGCGCCCTACCGGCTCACGTGAATTGCGCACCCGTGACCGGCATTCCGACATTCTTCAGCGGCCCGTCGACGCAGGTCGTCACGGTGCCACCGGCCTTCTCGATCGGTCCGGTGGTGATGACCACCGTGCCCCCCTTACCCGGCCCCTCCACGATGTTCAGCGTATTCGTCGCCGGAGCCGCGTACCCGTTCAGCGTGAACGGACCGGTGACCCGGCTCGTCTCGCCTCCGCCCCAGTGGAACTGCGCGTCCATATCACCCTTGACGCCCAGGCAGCTCGCCTCGCCGACGAAATCGGTCGACCAGCCGACCTCCTTGGTCGGGGTGCCCTGGCAGGTGTGCAGATCACCGTCGAGGCGCGCCTCCACCTCCGTGGGCTCCAATGAGATGGGGGTGGACGACATGAACTGCACATGCCCACCCTCGCAGGAGCCGGTAATCGAACCCGCTTGCGCCGTACCGAGACTCATACCGGTCGTCGCGATACCGATGAACAGCGCACCAAGGGCTGGCAGCGCCAGCGTGGAATTACGAAGCTTCATCCCGCCCTTTCCTCGTTGATCGTTCGAATGACAGCTGACGGTAACGCAAAGCGCCCCATCCGGAGACCGGATGGGGCGCTTACGGTGCAGTTCAGAGCGTTATGAGCCCTTTGCCCGACTCAGTGCTTCTCGGGGCCGAGGTGGTACTCGAAGACCAGACCAGCGGAGGCGATGAGGATCGCCACCACACCGACCGCGATCAGCCACAGCTGGAAGAACGCGAACCCGAGGGCGGTGACCGAACCCGCCGCGGCGAGGGTAATGGGCCAGAACGAACCGGGCGAGAAGAAGCCCAGGTCGCCCGCACCATCGGCGATCTCGGCGTCCTCGAAGTCCTCGGGACGCAGATCCAGGCGGCGGGCCACGAACCGGAAGTAGGTGCCCACGATCAGCGACAGACCCGCCGACAGCACGATGGCGGTGGTGCCCGCCCACTCGATGCCGGTGCGCGACTGGGCCGTGAAGTACCCGTACGTGATGCCCACGAGCACGAAGAAGATCGTGATCAGTTCGAAGATGCGAGCTTCGACCTTCATGTCAGTTCAGTCCTCACTTGGCGGCTTCGGTGAGGCCCTCACCACGGGCCGACCGATCGGTGTTGAAGGGCTTGGTGGTCACTGCGACCGGCGACTCGCCGATATCGGCCAGCGCCTCGGCGTTGGTCTTACCCGCCTCGCGTGCCTTCAGATACTTCTCGAAGTTCTCCGGCGTCACCGCCCGGACCTCGAAGTTCATCATCGAGTGGAAGGTGCCGCACATTTCCGCGCAGCGGCCGACGAACGCGCCTTCCTTCTCGATCTCGGAGATCTGGAAGACGTTATCGGAGTTGTTCGCCTTCGGGTTCGGCATAACGTCCCGCTTGAACAGGAACTCCGGCACCCAGAAGGCGTGGATCACGTCGGCCGCGGCCAGCTGGAACTCGATGACCTTGCCGGTCGGCAACACCAGCACCGGAATCTCTTCCGAGGTGCCGACGGTCTCCACCTTGTCGTAGTTCAGGTAGGAGATGTCATTGGACGGCAGGCCGTTGTTCGGGCACGGCTGCGCGTGGCCCTCTTCGTTCTTACGCTCGAGGCACTCCTTCTGAATGGAGGCGTTCATCCCCTGGCGCTCTTGATCGACGCCGTCCCACTGCAGACCGCCGTCCTTGAAGTCGATCTTCTGGTAACCGAACTTCCAGTTCCACTGGAAAGCGGTCACGTCGACGACGACATCGGGATTGTCGACCTTCTCGTGCACGTAGTTCTGCACCACCACGGTGAAGTAGAACAGCACCGCGATGATCACGAACGGGATCGCCGTGTAGGTCAGCTCCAGCGGCACGTTGTAGCCGGTCTGGCGCGGGAACTCCGGGGAGTCCTTCTTCTTCCGGTGGAAGATGATGGTCCAGAAGGTCAGACCCCACACCAGCACGCCCATCGCCAATGCGGCGACAACGGACCAAGTCCACAGCTCACGCATCTTGGTGGCCTGCGGCGTGACACCCGAGGGCCAGCCGAACCGGAGCCACGGGTTATCGATCGAGCAGCCGGAGACGAGCATCGCGGTCATCCCCAAGGACACCGCCAGCCCGGCCCGTCGAAGGATGCGGCCCTGCCGACCCTGGGCGGGTCGTGCCCCTATCGCTTCGCTCGTCTTGTGCGCCACGCTCAACGCCTTCCTGGTCGTCTATTCGACACGGCGTCGCCCGGACACCCTTCCGCCGGACGACACATATTCAGCACGTTTGGGAGCTCCCACGGGAATCGCGCAACGCACGGCGAACCCCGGGAGTTCCCGAGTACTACGCAGCGTAGACCAAACCGGTGGTCGCATTGTGACGGGGTCGCATTCGACACTCCGACAGGAACGTTGCGATCGGCGTGCGACCCGGCGACCAGTGTTTACAGCCTCTCGCGGCGTGGGCGCGGCGCGTGCGGCATACTCGGACACTGAGTTTCGCTATCCCACCTCGGTCCCGGGGTGCGGTACCCCCCGACTCCCGAAGCGAGGTTTTCGTCGCAGTGTGTGGACTGCTCGGATTTCTGACTGTTGACACTTCCGACGGCTCGGAGGGGAAGGCCCAGGAGGCGCTCGCGGCGCAACTGCACGAGGCGCTCATCTGTCAGCGCCACCGCGGGCCCGATGAGCGCGGCACCTGGCACGACGAGCACATGATCTTCGGCTTCAACCGCCTGTCGATCATCGATATCGAACATTCGCATCAGCCGCTGCGCTGGGGGCCGCCGGAGAACCGGCAGCGCTACGCCATGACCTTCAATGGCGAGATCTACAACTATCTCGAGTTGCGTGCGGAATTGCAGGCCGAGCACGGCACCGAGTTCGGCTCCGAGCCCATGTTCACGACCGAGGGCGATACCGAGACCATCGCGGCGGCCTTCCACTACTGGGGCGCGGCGGCCGCGAACCGGTTGCGCGGCATGTTCGCCTTCGCCATCTGGGACACCGAAACGCGCAAGCTCTTCGTGGCCCGCGATCCGTTCGGTATCAAGCCGCTGTACCTGGCGACCGGATCGGGCGGGACGGCGTTCAGCTCGGAGAAGAAGAGCATCCTCGAGCTGCTCCCCCAGCTGGGTCTGACCGACGCACTGGATCCGCGGGCGTTGGAGCACTACACGGTGCTGCAGTATGTGCCCGAGCCGGAGACGCTGCACAAAGACATCCGTCGGCTGGAATCCGGCTGCTTCGCCTGGGTGGAGCCGGGTCAGGCCCCGCGCATCACCCGGTATTTCGATCCGCGGTTCCAGGTGGTGCCGTTCTCGAAGTCGGATGAGGTGACGGCGTACACGCCGACCACCCGCCCGCGTCCGGCGGCGCAGCGGCCCAATACCGCCGAATACCGGTACCGCGAAATCGCCGAGGCCCTGGAAGATTCCGTGGCCAAGCATATGCGCGCGGATGTCACCGTCGGCTCCTTCCTCTCCGGCGGTATCGACTCCACCGCCATCGCGGCCCTGGCCATTCGGCACAACCCGAATCTGCTCACCTTCACCTCGGCATTCGAGCGCAAGGGTTACTCCGAGGCCGATGTGGCCGCCGAGACCGCCGCGGCGATCGGCGCGAAGCATTACATCCGCACGGTGACGCCCGAGGATTTCGCCAACGCCATCCCCGAAATCGTCTGGTACCTCGACGAGCCCGTGGCCGACCCGGCGCTGGTGCCGCTGTACTTCGTGGCCAAGGAGGCCCGCAAGCACGTCAAGGTGGTGCTTTCCGGCGAGGGTGCCGACGAGCTCTTCGGTGGCTACACCATCTATCGGGAACCGCTGTCGCTCAAGCCCTTCGAATACCTCCCGAAGCCGGTTCGCCGACTCGCGGGCAAGCTCTCCGAGCGGATTCCGGACGGCACCCGCGGCAAGAGCCTGCTGCATCGCGGCTCGTTGACCATGGAAGACCGCTACTACGGCAATGCCCGCAGCTTCAACGACGCCCAATTGCGGTCGGTACTGCGCGATTTCCGTCCGCAGTGGACCCATCGCGATGTCACCGACCCCATCTGGGCCATGCAGGGCGCGGATTGGGATCCGGTGGCGCGCATGCAGCATCTGGACCTGTTCACCTGGCTGCGCGGCGATATCCTGGTCAAGGCCGACAAGATGACCATGGCCAATTCCCTGGAGCTGCGCGTCCCGTTCCTCGACCCCGAGGTGTTCAAGGTCGCGGAGAAGATCCCCGTCGAGCAGAAGATCACCAAGGACACCACCAAGTACGCGCTGCGCCAGGCCCTGGACGGCATTGTGCCGCCGCACGTCCTGCACCGCGCCAAGCTCGGTTTCCCGGTCCCGCTGCGCCATTGGCTGCGCGGCCCGGAACTCTTCGACTGGGCGCACCAGCAGATCGCGGATTCGCAGACCGATCACCTGCTCGACAAGGCGGCGATCAAGGCGATGCTCGAGGCCCACCGCGCGGGTACCTCCGACCACAGCCGCCGCCTGTGGACCCTGCTGGTGTTCATGATCTGGCACGGCATTTTCGTGGAGCACCGCATCAAGCCGGAGATCCAGGAGCCGGTGTACCCCGTCTCCCTGTAGGAGCACCCCGTCGACAGAGCCCCCTGCTCCGGCAGGGGGCTCTTCGGCGTTTCGGGCCCCGCACGTTTCTTACATACCTTTGCCGTTCCTTTCGCCGGGCTCTGACGTGCGCGACCCAGGATCGATTTCGTTGCCTCGGGACGAGAGGCGCTGTGGCGAAAGAGGGTCGAAATGCGTTGGAGTGTGCGGGCGGCGATGGGTGTGCTGACGGCCGCCGCGGTGGCGGTGAGTGTGCCTGCCTGTGTGCAGGAGCGCACCGCTGCCGCGCCCGCCTGGTGTCCGACCGTGGCCGGGCATCAGGTGGAATGCGGGACGGTGGCCCGGCCGCTGGTGGCGGGCAAGCCGGAGCTGGGTGTGGTCGATGTCGGGTACGCGTGGGTGAAACGGGCGCGGGTGTCGGAGCCCGCGGCCGGTGTCATCGCACCCAATCCGGGTGGGCCGGGTGTGCCGCTCATCTCCCATGCCGCGGAGGCGGTGCACATGTTGAGTACCGGAATTCTCGACGACCACGATCTGCTGCTCATCGATCCGCGCGGGACGGGTGTATCGGATGCGCTGGATTGTGGCGCGTCCGAACGCGACTACCAGTTGGGGACGCGGGAAGCACAGCGGGCCATGGTGGCTCGGTGCGGGGAGCAGCTCGGCGAGAAGGTGACGGGGTACACCTCGGCGGCCACCGCCGACGACTTCAACGCGGTGCGCGAGCGCCTCGAGATTCCGAAGTTGGTGCTGTACGGAATCTCCTACGGCACCTACCTGATGCCCATCTACGCGCAGCGCCATCCGGAAACCGTGCAGTCGATCGTCTTGTCCGGGGCGTATCCGCCGGATATGGATTCGATGCAGCGGCCCAATGCCGAGGCGCTGTCGGATGCGCTGCGGCGGATCTGCGAACGCAGTGGGGCTTGTGACGGTGAGGCCGCCGTCTCGGATCTGCGAACCGTCAATGCCCGGCTGCGCACCGCGCCGCTGGCCATCGACGGCCCGCATCCGATGACGCTCACCGAGGACAAGTTCGGCAATCTGCTGTTCGAGACCGGGACCAGCGGTGTCGGAGCCGACCCGGCGAGCGAGACACTGCTGGGCACTCTGCCCGCGGTGCTGCGTGCGGCGGTGCGCGGCAATGACATTCCGCTGCGGGAGTGGGCCACGGCGGCGGGCGCACCCGAACCCTACGAGAACATCGATCTGTACCTGACGGTGGCCTGCAATGACTATCCGACACTGTGGTCGACCGATGCCACTGTGCCGCAACGCGAACAGCAGTACCGCGCGGCTCTCGATCGGGCCGGTGACGTCGGCGCTTTCAGCGCGGCCGGATTCTCGGGCGCGCAGCGCGACGGCGGTGACGCCTGTATCCGCTGGCCCGGCCACGATCTGGTCCGTCCGCACCAGGTGACCACCGCCCTGCCCGATGTGCCGGTACTGGTGCTCTCCGGCGATCTCGACGCCATTACCCCGGACGCCAATGGTCTGCTCGCCGCCGCGCGATTCCCGCACGCCACCTTCGTCTCGGTCCCCAATACCGGTCATGTCCCGGATATGGAGCCGACCGGCTGTGTCGCCGGAATCATTACCCGATTCCTGCGCACCGGCGATCCGGGTGCCACCGACTGCGTCGCGTCGGTTCCGCCGATCGCGGTGACCCCGGTCACGAACTGAGACGACCCCTGAGATGACCGCATCACCGCAGGGCAACAATGATGCCGTGACCACCACCGCCGCCGTACTCGTCGTCGAGGACGATCCGAATGTGCGCAGCACCCTCGATCAGCTGCTGCGTTTCGAGGGCTATCGAGTGCTGCTGGCCGCGAATGGGCTCGATGCCCTGGAGCTGCTCGAACGGGATCGCCCGGATATGGCGGTGGTGGATGTGGTGATGCCGGAACTGGACGGATTGTCGCTGTGTCGACTGCTGCGGCGACGTGGCGACCGATTGCCGATCCTGGTGCTCACCGCGCGGCACCAGGTCGGCGATCGGGTCGCCGGACTCGATGCGGGGGCCGACGACTTCCTGTCCAAGCCGTTCGCGACCGAGGAACTCCTCGCCCGGCTGCGCGCGCTACTGCGGCGCAGCGCGCCCGATACCGAGGAGCACACGCTCCTGGCCGTCGGGGATCTGACCCTGGATCCGGCGACCCGCGAGGTGCGACGCGGCGCCCGCGAACTCGATCTGACCAGAACCGAATTCGACGTCCTGGAACTGCTCATGCGCAATGAACGCATTGTGCTCACCAGAAGCCGGATCTACGAGCACATCTGGGGCTTCGACTTCGATACCGAATCTCGCTCGCTGGATGTCTATATCGGCTATCTGCGCCGCAAATCCGAGGAGGGCGGCGAGCCGCGGCTCATTCACACCGTCCGCAATGTCGGCTACACCATCAAGTCCGCGTAATGCTGCGCATCAGAGTCACTCTCGTCGCCGTCACCGCGGCGGCCGTCGCCATCCTGGTCACCGTCGTGACGTCGTATCGCACCGTGGTGCCGGTGGTCGCCGACCAGCTCGACCGGGGCCTGGCCGATCGCGCGGATACGGTGCTCGCCGTGCTGGCGGCCGATGCCCCGCTACCTCCGCGCTCCGATATGACCGAACAGCTGCTGCTGGCCGACGGCACCGTCCGCGCCCTGGAGCCGGGCCGCGAACCCCTGCCGGTCACCGAGGCCGACCGCGCCGTCGCCCGCGCCGGATCCGGCGTGCGGGTGACCGAACTAGAGATCGACGGCGTCGGCTACGGCATTCTCACCAAGGGCCGCCCGGGCGGCGGTGCGGTCATGGTGAGCCAGAATTACGCGGAGGCCGAACGCATCGACCGCGAATTCCTCCTGCGCACCGTGTGGATTACCGCCGCCGCGCTCGTTGCGGCGGCGCTGATCTGCTGGCTCGCCATCGGCCGCGTGCTGCGCCCCATTCGCCGCCTGGTCCACGCCACCGACCGGATAGCCACCACCGAGGACCTGTCGACCGCACTGCCGGACTCGCACCGCGGCGAGGTGGGCGAGCTCACCCGCAGTTTCAACACCATGCTTGCGGCCCTGCGTTTTTCGCGCGCCCAGCAGCAGCGGCTGGCCGAGGACGCCGGTCACGAACTGCGCACCCCGCTCACCTCGGTGCTCGGGAGCGCGGAATTGCTGCAACGCGCCCAGGGGCGGTTGGCTCCCGGGGACGAGACCAAGGTGCTGGCGACGCTGGTCCAGGAGGCCAAGGCCCTCGACGAATTGGTCGGGGAGCTGGTCGATCTCGCCACCGACCAGTACGCCACCGAAGCACCGGTCCCCCTCGATCTCGCCGATCTGGCGCGCGATACCGCTCAGCGCTTCCGCCGCCGCTCCGGGCGCACCATCGGGGTCACCATCGACAATGCGGCGATCGTGCCCGCCCGCCCACGCGCGCTGGCCCGCTGTCTCGACAATCTCGTCGACAATGCCATCAAGTTCAGTGCGGACGGTCCGATCGAAATCACGGTCCAGCACACGGAATTGACCGTGCGTGACCACGGTCCAGGCATTGCCGACACCGACCGCGCCGCCGTCTTCGACCGCTTCTATCGCGCCGACCGCACCCGCGCCACCCCCGGATCCGGGCTCGGCCTCGCCATCGTGCACGACATTGTCGCGGCGCACGGTGGGCAGGTCCACGCAGATAACCATCCCGATGGCGGTGCGGTGGTCGGATTCAGGCTGCCCGGATCGGCCGCCGACTGAGATTCTCCACCCGATGTCGCCTGCCACCCCCCGTCATCCCGGCATGCTTTTGGCCGGGATCCACTACTGAACAAAGGTGGATCCCGGCCGAACGCATGCCGGAATGACGGGTTTCGCTCCCACCATTCTCGACGCGACGGGATTGGACCCGGAATTTTCGGGCTTCCTATCGGTGCCCCGCGCGGTACGGTTGCGCCGGGGGATTCGAAGCGGCGATCCCCCGATTGGCGGGTACGCGCTGTTCCAGGCCGCTGAGCAGGAGTCGCAGGGTGATTTGGCGACGGTCGGGGGGCGACGACCGGGAGAATGCGGTACCGGAGATTCGATCGGCGCCGCGAGTGTGGGAGGCGCAGCAGGTGGAGCAGGGATTCCGGGGCGCGCTGGAGCGCACCGACGCAGTGGCCGACGCCCGGGAGCGGGCTCGGGCGGTACTGGACACCATTCGTGAATTCCTCGGCAAGATCGAGGATTTCGAGCTGAGCCGCAACTCGAGTGGGTTGCAGGCGAGACTCGCGGCCGCGGCCGTCGAGTTTCCGGACGACGCGTTGCGTGTACTGGCGGATGTGTCGTGGCGAGGCGATATCGACGAAAGTGTGTCGCGCAGTGTTTTCGGGCGCTGGATGCGCCGACCGGATGCCGATACCTTTGCCGCGACCTGGGGCCCAGCGATCGGATTGCTCACGCAGGCAGGCGGACTCGCCGGGTGGATGAGCACGGCGGTGCGCGCCGAGGATGCCGAGGTGTCGCCGGAATTCCGTACGCTGCTGCGCGCACAGCTCATTCGGATGGTGGATGAGCAATTCGAGAAGTACGAGTTCGGTACCGCGAGTTCGCCGGTATGGCAGCTGCTGTACGCGCTCGGCCCGGCCAATCGCGCGGATTGGTTCTGTCTGCTGGGTGATCTGGCGGCGGAGCGCGGGGAGGAGTCGGTCGCGGCGCACCGGTACGAGGTCGCGGATCGCTTCGGCGGCACGGGAATCGAGGACCGGTTGGCGCGGCTGCACGACATCGGGGCCTACCACCGGCTGCTGGGTGGTGCGACCAGCGAGGACAGGCTGAAGGGGCCGGGGACGCCGAGCGGGTATCGGCACCTGGTGCTGGCCGCGGCGGCGGTGCTGCGGGGCGCTTCGGTGGGCAACCACCTGCGCGATGCCGATCGCGGTGCCGACCAGCACTTCCAGTCGACGGTGACCTTGTTGAGCGCGCTCGATCTGCTGCGTCAGGGCGACCAGGAATCGGCCCGTCGCACACTCGAGGATGCCGCGGTGGGCGGGGACGATTCGGCGATCAATGCCCGCCTCGTCCTCGGTGCGCTCGATGGCGACGATCAGGCGATCGCGGACGCGGCGCGGGCCCTGCTGGCCCGGCACGGCCGGGACTGGCCGACACGCTCACTCGTCGCTCCCGCGACGGTGCTGACCGCGGCATCGCGCGGTGCTCCAGCGCTGTTGCCCGAGCTGATCGCGGCCGCGCCGGGGGAATCCGGTGGCGAACTCGACGCACTGCGTAATGCGGCGGCCGGCCTGGTGCTGGCGAAAGCCGCTCGGGCAGCGCTGCTCTCGCGACCGGACCAGACGCGCACCCTGCTCGACGAGGCCAATAATCTGCTGAATTCGGCCACAGACGATGAGGCTGCCCGCCTGCGCGAGAGTGCCGCCCGGATCTCGGAGCTCACCGCCGGGCTCGAGGGGGCGGACGCCGAATCCGACGCCACGCGCGACGACACCGCCGCTCCCGGCCGCATCCCCGAGCGCGGTGCGGAGGCCACTCCCCCGCAGAGCTCGGGCGGCGCGGCCGGGCCCGATGCCCCGGCTGGGCTCGATCGCCCCTTCGACCGCCTCGCCTTCGCCGCGCTGAGCGTTGACGGGCAGACTCATCCGACCACACCCCGGGCGCTGCGGCTGTGGCGGGAGCTCGACGCGGAGACCGGTGGCACCGCTCGCGGCCTGCACCATCTCGCGATCAGTACACACGCCCTGGCCTATCGGCTCGAAATCAACGGCGACGACGGCGCTTTCGAACACTGGCGGGCCGCGCTCGGCTACTGGGCGCGGCTGCACGGTGAGCCGATCTTCTGGGAGCAGCTGCGTACGCACCTGACCGCGGTCATGCCCGACGCCACCGCCGATGACATCTCCGGCGCGGTGGACGAGGCCCGCGCCGAACTGCCGACGCGACTCCTCGAACCGCACATCACCCGGGTGCTGGAGCTGCACCGGGACCAATCAGCCAGGGCGCGAGCACATCTCGATCTCATTCGCGCGGCCCCGTTCGCCGCCGAATATGTCGACCACGCGCGGACCAGGATATCCCGGGAGGCGGGTGCGCAGATCCGCCGTCTCATTCGCGAAAGCGAACTCGACCGCGCCATGGACGAGGCGCGGGCCTGGACGGCCATCGACGGTGACAATATCCCGCTGGCCGAGCTGATGCTGGATGTGGGTATCGAGCATATCGAGGGCACGCGTCAGAGCGGGGACAGCTGGTCGAGCGCCCGCCCCGTACTGGAACGTATCGCGGAGGTGGTGGAACCGATCCGGGCGACACTGCGGGTGACCGACCGCCTACTCGCCGCCCGGGGCCGACCCACCTACGACCATCCCGACCATGCCGCCTTCGCCGCCAAACTGGGGCGGTACGAATTCTGGCTGGGCGCCTGCCAATTGATGTCGACCCATACCGAGTACCGGCAGAACCCCTTCGCCGATCGGTCGGGATTCCGCACGGCGGCAACCCATTTCCACAGCGCCATCACCCTGGGCCTGCCCGACCTCGCGCCGTACGATCAGGCCCGCCAGCTGCTGGTGGACGCCGGACGGCTACAGCGTGCCGCATCGGGCCAATTCGTGGGCTTCCTGTAATGAGAATCGGAGCGGCAGCGTGAACCCCTGGGCATGGACCGGGCGAAACCCGTACTACGAGACGGCCTTTCAGGTGCTCGACCTCGACCCCACCGCCGATCGCGCGGCGGCGCGCACCCGCATTTCGGCGCGCCGCAAGCGAATCTCCTACGACGCCAGCCGATTCCCCCTGTTCGGTACGCCATTGAGCGTCGCGCAGATCAATGCCGCTGAGGAGCAGCTGACCACCGCGAGCACCCGGCTGGCCGCCGAACTACTCACCCACCGGCCGGAACCGGAGGGTGTCGACCTCGCCGCCCTGACCGAACTGCTGGAACTGAGCCGCGCGCTGGCCGCCGCGAGCGCCACCGCATCCCCGAGCGACGCCGCGCCGCAGCCGAATACCGACTGGCTCGAGCTCGGTGCGCTCCCGGCGCTGGTGCCCGATCCCATCGCTCCCGCGCCGAGCGCCGAGGAGCCCACGGCATGAGCGGTCATGGCTCGAAGCGGGCAGCTCGCGGAACCACGCGGAGCCCCCGATCATGCCTGAAGGAGACAGTATGAGCATCGTCGCCGGTATCGATCTCGGCACCACGAACTGCTGTGTGGCCGTACCCGCCGATGCCGATATCCCGCACCGTGACGAGCTGATAAAGCAGCGGCGGCTGCGCGAGTTCGGCAGCGCGCTCATTGTCGCCAATCCGGACCTGTCCCTCACCACACCTTCGGCGGTATGGATCACCCCGGACGGCACCCCGCTGGTCGGCGCGCGCGCCAAACGCAAAGCGCGCCAGCCCGGTTCACCGCCCGCCATGTTCTTCAAACGCAATATGGGCACCGATCAGCCCGTGACGGCGGGACATGCCACCCTCACTCCGCTACAGGCCTCGGTGCTGCTGCTGCGCCACCTCAAGGCCAATGCCGAGCAGACCCTCGGCGCGCCCATCGACCGCGCCGTCATCACGGTCCCCGCCTACTTCGAGACCAGCGCCAAGACCCAAACCACCCAGGCGGGCGCGGAAGCCGGTTTGGAGGTCGCCGAAACCCTTATGGAGCCGGTGGCGGCCGCGCTGGCGCATATGTACGAGAACGGTCAGACCACCGATCCGGACGCCCCCGGCCGCCGCTTCCTCATCTACGACCTCGGCGGCGGCACCTTCGATACCTCCGTGGTGTCGTGGGATCCGCGGGAGGGTTTCCACAGCCGCTCCTTCGACGGCGACCGCTACCTCGGCGGCTACGACTTCGACCAGGCCATCGTGGACTGGGTCGTCACGCAGCTGCCCGTCTACGACCTGCGCTTCCAACCCGGTGATCCCGCCGACGCCGAACGCGTCGCCCGACTGCTGGCGCTGGCCGAGTCCGCCAAACACGAACTCTCCCGCGATACCGAGACCGAGATCATCAGCGACGATCTCGAGGACCGGACCGGGATGCCCATGAGTATCAATCTGCCGCTGTCGCGCCCGGAATTCGACGCCATGATCGCCGAACATATCCGGGGCACCATCGACCATTGCGCCGAGGCGCTGGACAAGGCCCGGGTCACGGCCGCGGAACTCGACGAAATCGTCCTGGTCGGCGGCTCCTCCCGCATCCCCCTCGTCACCGACCTGCTGCGCGAGAGGTTCGGTCTGACTCCGCGCCTGTTCCATCCGGAACTGGTGGTGGCGGTCGGCGCGGCATTGAAGGCCGCGAATCTCGCCACCCGTGGCAAGGTGCTGGAACTGGAGAACCTGCTCCCGGACGGCGAATTCGTCGATATCGCCGGGCGGGTACTGCCCGATCGCACCGAGGGCGACATTGTCGTGGAGGTCGAGTCGAGCGATGGCACCCGGCTGCGCGAACCGATTACCGACGACGGCACCTTCCTCTTCATCGAAGTGCCGCTCGGCACCGGCGAATTCACCATTCGCGTTTTCGCCGACGCGGCGGAGATCGCCGCCGAACGCCTGGGTATCCGTGCCCGATCCGGCCCCGCCGTGCCCGATCTGGCCGGGGATATCCTCGCCCACGACTTCTCGGTGGAACTGCTGGACCGGCAGCTGTGCCGAGTCGCCAAGGCGGGCACCAAGATTCCGCACCGCGTGTATCAGCGCCTGGAAACCGCCACTCGCGGTAGTACTCTCGCGGTACGGCTGTACGAGGGTTGGATTCCCATCGGCACCGTCCGGATTCGCGATCTCCCCGACCGGATGGATCCGGGTGCGACCGTCGAACTCACCCTGGAATTCGCCGCGGGCTGGACCATTCACGCCTCGGTCCGCATCCCGCACCTGGATCGCTCCGCGACGGCCGTGATCGAGATTCCGGTGCGCGAGGTGGCCGCGTGGGAGCAGATCCGCGCGCGGGCAACCGCGGTGCGCGCCGGATGGTCGCAGATTCGCCGCGAGGTCCACCACACCGAAGCCAGTAAGGCCGCACCCGAAATCGAGCACCGCCTCACCCAACTCGATGCCCTCGTCGCACGCACCCAGGATCAGGCCAAGGCCCACCACCTGCTACTGGAGGCCGAAACCATCCTGCAGGGCCTACTCAGCAGCCGTGGCCCCGACGACTACCTGGAACCACCGCTCACCGAATTCGAGCGGCATGTGAACGAAATCGGCGATGTCATCCTGTTGATTCAGCGCACCGATCCGGCCGGCGCGCCGCCCTACCGGTTGCGCCTCGACGAACTGGAGATCCAGGGCCGCACCGCCTACGACGCGGGCGACTTCGTGGCCTGGCCGCGCGTCAACGAGAAACTGGCGGACCTGCGCCAGGAGGTACTCCAGATTCCGTCTATTCGGGAAATCGTCATCATGCAGCAGACGCCGACGGTACTGCGCCACTGGCTGCGCGAACGCATCGATGCCACCGATACCGAGATCCGGCGCAAGCACGACGAGCTGCGGATGGACCCCCGTCTGGAGCCGGAGGATGTATCGAAACTCCCTCGCCAGCGTGAGGATTTCCTTGCCGAGCTCGCGGTCATCGCCCTGTCCGTGGACCAGGTGGACGGCGAACGCGCTTCGGCCCCTGAGCAATTCCGCAATATCTACCACGAACGCCTCGAACCCCTGGTCCGCCGGGTAGCCAGCTGGGGCCGGGAAGCCGGAATGCGAAGGTCGCAGTAGCACGCTCGAGGTGCCGACCTTGCGCCGTATCTCCGTGGTTCTCAGCCGCGCAGGAATCGCGCGGTCTTCACCCGCGCCGCCGCGATAATGGTGATGATCATGACCGTCATCATGTGCAGGACGGACCATTTCTCCGTCGGTGTCGGCGGAAGTCGTTCGGGCAGTCCGAGTTCCGGCGCGGCGACCACGGGCGGCGGGGGCGGTGGTTCGGGCGGGGCGGGCGGTTGCCGCGGGGCGATCGGCGCCGCGGCGGGCACCAGGGGCGATGGACCGAGTTCCAGGGGGATGCCGTAGGGCTGTTCGGGAACCGGCAGCAGGAGCAGGCAGGTGAGCAGCGCACTGCCGAGAGCGGCACTGCCGAGAGCGGCACTGCCCACCACCGCACTGCCCGCACCACTGCCGACCGAACCCGGTCCGATGAGCAGTCCGGGCACCAGCAATCCGGAACCGGCCCCGATCAATCCCGAACCGCTGGAACCCAATCCCACCAGGGCACTGCCGGTCGCCGACCCCAACATCAATGCGGCACTGCCGATGACGGCGCTGCCGGTGCAGGCGGTGAGCACACTGCCGGGTTGGAAGCCCAGCAGCTCACCAGCGGTCCCGGCCACCGGCTCGGGCGCGGCGGGTCCGAGACCGAGCTCGGCACTGCCGGTATCGACCAGGCCGAGGTCGGCGATGCCACGAGACGCCGAACCGGTCACGCCACCGCTGGAGCCCAGGCCCAATCCCGATGCTGCGGCAGGGCCGAGCTCCAATGCGCTTCCGGTGGAAGCACTTCCAGCGTCGGGGACACTGCCCGCGCTGCCACTGAGCACATCGAAGGGCGGCCACTCCGGCAGCGCCGGATCGGCGAGCGCCACGGCCGGTCGCCCGGCGAGTAGCGCCACCGCGAACGGCACCACCGTCAGCGCGCCGAGTCTCCGTGCGGTCCGGTGCCTTCCGGACGCCCCACTGCCGTATGCCATCTGCCGATGCCCTCGTCCGTATTCGCTAGCTGTTGGATTCGAAGCGCGCCAGCGCCAGCTCGAAAGCATCCCTGGACACCACATTTCCACCCGAGAACGGCCGATCCAACTGGTAGACCGCGATAATCACGCCACCGATCACCAGCCCGAAGAGCGCGGTCATGATCAGGCTGCGCCGGGTGACCACCACCCCGGACAGCACCGTGCCGCACATCAGCATGGCGGTGGCCAACCACAGAGCTATATAGAGAAATGGGGGCAGGTGATACGCCGCGTCCAAGGCGCGGTCGAATCTGGCCTCCTCCACGGTGCCGAGTGCGGTGAGCGCACTGGCACGCGCGTCGATGACCTTCGGATCGGCCGACTGCACCGCCACCAGCGCGGCACCGAGGTCGTCGAGCTTTTCCTGCGCTTCCTCGCTGAGTCGCTCGTGGTCGTCCATGAACGACCATTCCTTCGAGACCACCTCATCGGTGTAATCGCGGACCAGGTTCTGCACTGTCAGTCGCTCGGCATCCGACAGATCGCCCGCCGCCGAATACACTTCGATGAGTGCCTTCGATTCGTCGACGGTGTGCGCGTGCGCATTGTCGTACTGCTGCCAGGCAATGACAACCACGAAGGCGACCACGGCCGCGAAGAACATATTGACCAGATCGAGGACCAGACCGTGCGCGGCCTCGTCGTCGTCTTGCCGCCACGCGTCAGGACGCAAACGGTCGCCGGCGAGGAATACCACCACCGCGATAATCGCGAACAGGATCGGCACCACGATGGGCACGATCAATTCCTTCGACATGTGCGGTATTCGCGGCAGCGGTCCGTGCGGATCGTAGGAATTTCAATCCGTTATCCGACAGCGGATCCCGAGCATCCCCACATCGGCGGGCGGCCGGTTCGACGGATTACGGTCCTGGATCGTCGGTACCGCGGAAACAAACCGTCATCTGTCGTTTTTCCCAGGTAACGGCCACCGCGCCATTGTGATCGGTGGGGCATTGCGATCCGTCGAGGGTATCGAGCAATACCGCGGTCACCATGACGACGTGTTGTCCGGGCGTCGAACAGTCGACCTTGGTCGGCTCATCCATATCGGCGGTGTCGTAGCACATTTCGGCCCGCCAATCGAAGGCCAGGCACAGATGGTAGAGGTATTTTCCGGACCGGTCCCTACGACTGGTCTCCACCTTGAAGAGCGGTCCCGTGCACGCCTCCGGACCCGTTTGCAGCACCCTGTAGTTCGCCTCGAAGGAGGTACACTCGGCGGGCTCGGGCGATTCCGTCGGATCCGGCGACAGCGCGACACAGTCCCCCGGCACCAGCAGTGTGAGCGGATCCGGTTCGGTCTCGACGGTTGTCGCCGCGGCGCTGGTGCTCGGCGCCACGGCGGGCACCAATCCGGGCGATGCGGGTAACGCGGTACCCGCCACTGCCGCACCGCTCCCCACGACACGACCGACCAGCACGGTCACCGCCGCGATCACCACCAGCAATACGACCGCCAGCGCGATCAATAGTCGCCGTACGTCTTTCGCTTCCATCCGCCCATCCCCCATCCAGCCGCGGCGGCACCCGGACATAGACGACACCAGACCCTTTTCCGGATAAAGTTATCGCACGGCGTTCCGCGAGGCCAAAAGTCCGCCCCTGGCCGAATTTCCCTCTGAATAGTTGCCGATTGGCCGTGTACGCTGGCCCGACAGCGGAGGCTCATCGCACGTCGACCGCCCATGGCAACGTCGTCTTCGCGGCAATACGGCCGATTCGGCCACAGACAGGAGCGTCCTCGATGACGCGTCGCTCTCCCCCCGGATTCACCGCACCGGTCGAGCACCCGGCGACCGAACAATGACAACAATCCGATTGCCCCGCTTGCTATTACGCACGCTCGACGCCTCCAGCGGTGCCATCGACGGCGCGTGGTGGCCGCGCACGGCCTACCCGAGCGGCGAACTGCACGATCTGATCACCGTCCTCAAGCCTCGACTCGGCCGACTCGCACGCGTGGTGTTCGACTGGAAATCCGGCGAATGTATCGACTGCGGAATCATGCACCTATACGGCGTGCACGGCGTCCGGCTGGCCCTGCTCGTCATCCCCGCGGATACCGCGCCCGAGCTCGCGACCCAGCGGATGCGCTGGGCGACCGGGCAGCCGCTACCGGTGGACCAGGTTCCGGAACTGATACCGAGGTGATCATGAGTATTGTTCCGCTACAGCGCTTTCCCACGAAACAGCTAGTCGCCGGTATATAATTTCCGAAACCCGCTCGAGACCCCGGCGGTTCGTCGAATCTACGAACCCGATAGGGGGCATTTGATGCGCACCGAAGCCCACGCCTTCGATGAGTTCGAAGCTGAAGACACATTCCTGCACTGGACCGTGATCGCGGTCGTCGTCGATTCCAATATGGTCGGACTACTACCCGCGGGACTCGCGGTCGCGGCAGACCTGGATATGGCCGCCGAGCAAGTGTGCAACCACCTTCCGGCGCATAGTCAGGCCGTGGGCTTGTGCTATCTGGTCGCCACACCGAGCACGCTCGAACAGGATCCGAGTTCCGGCCATCTGATCACCGTTCCACGATTGACGTGGGTGAATCGGGTATGGCAGGACAGGGGTGGGTGGGTACTGGGCGAATGGGTGCCCGCTCCCAGCGGACTGCGCGGATTCGATCCCGCGCGGTGCCGGTCCGACGACGCGGGCAGCCGCGCACCCGCCACGCAGGCCGCGTCGGCGTCATGCATGGAAGTGGTGTGAGCGTAGGGTCGACGGTGTGCGGCTGACCGAGCACACGGACAGGAGCGCACGATGGCCGACCTTGCGCGACCGCCCGGGGCACTCGAGTGAGCACCCCGAATTCCTCGACCACCCGATTCCTGGCCGCCCTGGGTGAATCCGGCGACGACCCCCGGTTCGCGGTCGATCCGGCCCGTCCGGTGCGCGGCGACCGGCTGTGCGCGGCCTGTGTCCGAACGCTGCCGGTCACCGACGCGGCCCTCACCGTGGCCATGCCGGATGGGCGGTGGGAGGTGCTGGGGGCCGCGGGTGCGACAGCCGCGTGGTTCGCCGACGCACAGGCCGCCTCCGGCGAGGGACCGGGACCCGACGCGCACGGCAGCGGTATGCCGGTGCGGGTGCGGCGCTTCACGGAGGCTCTGACCGCGGGGCGGTGGCCGCTATTGGCACAGTGGAGTCGCGTCGACCGAGTGGATTCGATCAGTTCATTTCCCTTGCGGCTGGGCGCGATTCGCGTCGGATTCCTGGACCTGTTCGGTTCGAGCGAAACCCCGCTGGACGTCACCGGCTATGTCGACGCCATGAATATCGCCGATGTGATCACCACGCTGCTGTCGACCGCGCTCATGCCACCGGGCCGAACGGCAGGGTTGGACGACGACGTGCTGGTCGGCGGTGTGCCGCCTATCGATGGCGTGACAGCCGTCGATGGAGTGGCGGTGGACGGCGTCGCGCTGGGACCGTGGTGGGAGCAGCCGGTGTCGTCGCGAGAGATTCATCAGGCGACCGGAATGATTGCGGTGCAATTGGATTGCACCGCGGCAGTCGCGTATTCGCGGCTGGTGGGGCATGCGTTCGCCTCCGGTCACGCACTTGCCGATATCGCCGCCGAGGTGGTGGCACGACGACTGCGGTTCCCACCCGAGCCGAACGGCGACCGCGAATCGAAGCCCGGGGCGGAGCCCGATCCCGTCGGGGGGACCTGACGGTGGATCGAGTGTTTCGAGTGTTTCGATCCAAGCCATCACCGGTCGCGGAGGTCATAGGATTACCAGGAGAAGGGTGCGTGTTGAAATGACAAGTCGAGAGGGCGCCTTGAGCACCGCGCTGGTGCGTCTGGTCGACACCCTGGTCGCCGACTACGACCCGGTCGAACTGACCCAGGAACTGGTCGATACCAGTGTGGAACTGCTGGGGGCCGACGAGGCGGGCCTACTGCTGGCCGACGGCTACGGGACCCTACAGCTGCTCGCGTCCACCTCCGAAGAGACCCGGCTGCTGGAGTTGCTGCAGCTCCAATCGGAGTCCGGCCCCTGCCTACAGGCGTATCGCACCGGTGAGCAGGTCCTGATCGCCGATCTCGAGGTCGACACCGGACGCTGGCCGGCCTTCGCCGACCGTGCCCATCGCAAGGGCTTCCGGGGTGTCAGCGCGCTTCCGATGCGTTTGCGGTCCGAACGCATCGGCGCGCTCAATCTGTTCAGCACCGGTCCGCGTAGCCTCAGCGCCGCGGATCTGCAGATCGCGCAGGCCCTGGCCGATATCGCCACCAGTGGGATTCTGCACGCCCGGGTGCTGGCTGATTCGCTCACCGTGAACGAACAACTGAGCATGGCGCTCAACAGCCGGGTGATTATCGAGCAGGCCAAAGGCATGCTCGCCGAGTACGCCGGTCTCGATATGGGCGCCGCCTTCGGTCGGCTACGCAGCTACGCTCGGGACAACAATCAGCGCCTCGCCGATATCGCCCAGGCGGTGGTCGACCGCCGGACCGAGATCAACCTGGTGCTGAGCGGCCGAAAACCTGAGGCATGAACCGCGCTTCACGCTGAGCCGCGATTCAGCCGATGCTCACCAGCCCGGTGCGGTCGTCGCGCGGCAGCGCACCGTCGACCAGGGCGGTCACCCGGAGGCCGCGCAGGGTGATATCGCCGCCGTGATTGTCCAGGAAGGCGATATCGGTGGCGTCGCGGCCGGTAGCTATGCGGACCAGGCTGGGACGCGGGGCGAGGCCGGTGGGGTCGAAGACCCGCCACGCACCGTCGATATAAGCCTCTGCCACGGAATGGAAATCCATCGGCACACAGCCCGGCGCGTACACCGCCGCCACCCGCGCGGGCACCCCGACCGCTCGCAGCAGCGCCACCACCAGATGTGAGAAGTCCCGGCATACTCCGGCACCCGACAGCAGCGTCTCCACCGCGCCGTCGCTGGGTCCGCTACTGCCGGTCACATAGCGAATCCGCCGCCCGACCCAGGCCGAAACCCGGTTCGCTGTAGTCGAATCCCCGATCCCCAGACCGAATTCGGCCGCCGCGTACGCGAGCAGCCGGTCGGATTCGGCGTACCGACTCGGCCGCAGGTACAGCGCGAGATCGTAGTCCGATATCGGTTCCGGCTCCGCGGCCCCCGTCACTGTCGCGCGATATCCGGCCCGGAGTTTGCCTGCGGGACAGTTCAATACGTGTATGCGCCCACCGTGCCGGGCGCTGAGCTCCCGCGCCAATATGCCGCGCCCGTCGAGTTCGAACCGCAACGATTCATCGAGGTCGATTCCGGGCTGCCGGGCGGCGGCGATCTGAAATACCAGCGCGGTATCCGCGTGCACCGCGATATCGATACGGGCGGAAACCTCGCGCCTCACACCACTTATCGTGCCCTATCCGCTGTTGCCACCGCTCACCAATGCCGACCTTGGCCGCCACCGATATCGCGTCCCGGTAATTTCGCTGGTGTTCACGTGGAATTGGCGGCGGGGGTGCCGACGGTAATCCGGGGCACGCGACGATCGGCGACGTGCGCATCGTTCAGCTGGCGAACTTCTACGGTCCGCGCTCCGGTGGGCTGCGCACCGCACTGCACCATTTGGGGGATGGCTATGTGGCGGCGGGGCACGAGGTGGTGTTGATCGTGCCGGGGGCGCGCCGGGCCGAGGAGGTACTGCCGTCGGGGGTGGTGCGCATTACCGTGCCCGCTCCAGCGATTCCGTGGACCGGTGGATATCGCGCCGCCGATCCGCGGCGGGTGGCGGATGTGCTGGCGGGGCTTCGACCGGAGGTGCTGGAGGTATCGGATCGGTTGACGCTGCGGGGCTTCGGGCGCTGGGCGCGGCAGCGCGATGTCGCGAGTGTGATGATCTCGCACGAGCGTTTGGATCGGCTGCTGGGTCAGGTGCTGCCGGGTCCGGCGGCGCGGCGGGCCGCCGATATGGCCAATCGCCGGACCGCGCGCGACTACGACATCGTGGTCTGCACAACGGCCTTCGCGCGAGCGGAGTTCCAGCGCATCGACGCCCCCAATGTGGCGTTGGTGCCGCTCGGGGTGGATCTCGACCTGTTCAGTCCGCGTCGCCACGACCATCGATTGCGCACCGACCTGGCCGCCGACCATCTGCCCCTGCTGGTGCACTGCGGGCGGCTGTCGATGGAGAAGCGGGTGGATCGCAGTATCGAGGCGGTCGACGCCCTGCGACGCGCGGGGGTCGACGCCCGGCTGATCGTCGCCGGGGACGGACCGCGCCGCGACACCCTGGAGCGGCGCGCCCGCGGCATTCCGGCTCTGTCGGATGGTCGCTCCGCGGTGCATTTCACCGGATTCATCACCGACAGAACCCAATTGGCGACTCTGCTGGCCACCGCCGACGTCTCGCTCGCCCCTGGGCCGCACGAAACATTCGGGCTCGCGGCCTTGGAGGCGCTCGCCGCGGGCACACCCGTGGTGGCCAGCCGGTCATCGGCGCTCGCCGATATCGTCACCGGGGACTGCGGCGCCGTCGCCGCCGATTCACCCTTCGCCTTCGCGACCGCGGTCACCGACGTCCTGGCCCGCCCACCGGTCCAACGCCGCCGCGCGGCCCGCACCCGCGCCGAGCAATTCACCTGGCCCGCCGCCGTCGCGGGCATGCTGGAACTGCTCAGCGCCTGACCCGCCTACAGCTGATGCCACGCCCAGATAGGTCGCCTTGGTGCCTCCTCCCCCCCCGGCATTCCGGCGCGTCGACCTCCCCGTCATTCCGGGGCCATTACGCCCAGGACCGCTGACCAGGGGCCTAGTAGGTGACCGCGCCCCAGCGAACCCGGCACCGGGTGTTGCTGGCGTGTCGATGGCACCTGACCGTGGTGGTGCGGCAGACAATCGGCGGTAGCCGCCGACCAGAGGAGCCTCCCCCTATGACCGCCCCGCCGCGTACCGGTCACGATTGGCAGCAGGCGGGGCTGGTACTGGCCGCGGTGGCGGCGCTGGTCGGTGTTCCGGCGCTGCTCGCGGGTAAGGCCGGGGTCCGCGAGACGCTTGTCGAACCGGGGACGCGAATCGAATTGGCAGCTCCCGGTGAGGAACCGGATGCGATCACCTTCGGCGCGGTCGGCGGGTGGGAACAGCGGGCGACGGGTGATTCCTCGACCGCGGTATTGCGGAGTCCGGAGAATACGATCCTCATCGTCAGCGTGGTCAATGGTGTCACCGACTTCCCGGAGGCGGCCGACTGGCGGCTGAAAGTCCTCGGGGTGCAAGCCTTCGAGGCGGAATTCGATGGCGGGGTGGTCAATACCCGGCATGGTTTCCAGGGACCGACCTGCCGCGCCGTCGAACGCGCCGGCGTGTGCGCCATTGTCGGTAAGGACAATCTCGTGGTCACCCTCGCGCTCGGCGGTGCGAACGCGCGTCTGGATGATCTCGCCCCGATCCTGGCGGCCCTGGAGGTGCGGTCGTGATCGCGCTCCGACCGGCCTCGGCGCTGTTCTGGGTCTACCTCGCCATGCTGCCGATCGGCGCGTTCGCGCTGCTGCTACAGCTCGCGCCCACTCTCTCGCTGACGCTGCGCGATGTGCTGCTGGGTATGCCGTTCACCCTGGCCACCCTGCTCGTCTTCGGCTGGCTCATCGTGCGCCTGGACCCGCTGCGCGCCCATCGCCGCATTCGGGTCCCGCTGATCATGGGTTTGCTGTGGGGCGGCATGGTCGGCCCCGCCGTCGCGCTCTGGGCCAATGACCACAATATGGAAGCCATTCAGAACCTGGCCGGTGATGCCTTCGCGATCGGGTGGCAGGCCCCGATCTCCGCCGCCATTGTCGAAGAGGGCATCAAGGGCCTGGGCGTCTTCACCGTCGCCTGGCTCGCCCGTCCCCTGCTGAATCGCCCCATCCACGGCTTGCTGCTGGGCGGCTGCACCGGTCTCGGCTTTCAGGTCGTCGAGGACATCACCTACTCGGCCAACGCCGGCCTGAGCTCTGCCCAGGACAGCGCCCGCGACATCCTGACCGTCGGCCTGCTCCGCTTCGTCGTCGGCATCACCTCGCACTGGATGTTCACCGCGCTGGCGGGCATCGGCATTGTCGTCGCCCTGGCCCGGCGAGACTGGTCCCCGCCGCGCCGCTTCCTCTTCTTCGCCGCCTTCTACCTCCTGGGCGCGACGCTGCATTTCGTCTGGGACGCACCGAGTCCGGACGACATCAACGGCACCGTCCTCCTGCTCGGCAAGATGGTCCTCTACATCGCGATCTTCGCCACCGTCTACGGCTGGGTGGTCCGCACCGAACACCGCTGGTTCCGCCGGGCCGCCGAATCCATTGCGGCCCAGGGTATAGCCCCGCCCGAGGAACTCGCCACCCTGCTCACCCACCGCACCCGCCGTCGCGCCCGCACCGCCATCCGCCGCCTGAACGGCCCGCCACGCCGAATCCTGCTGCGGCGACAGCACAAACTCATCGATATGGTGCAGACCCTCGGCTGACCCGGCCCCGCTGCCCGCGTGGCTGATACGAGCGCGGGGCGCTGCCGGTCCAGCGCCGGAACGCTCTGGTGAAGGCACTGGGTTCGGAGAAACCGAGCCGCTGCGATAGTGCGGCAATGGTTTCCGCGCCCCGGCTGAGGCTGTCTATGGCGGCGTCACGAAGAATGCGGTCCCGGATCTCGCGGATGCTGGTGCCCTCCGCGCGGAGTTTGCGGCGCAGCGTTTGCGGGCTCATGGCCAGCCGGGTGGCGAGTTGTTCGGTGGTCGACCATTCGCGGCCGATATCGCGAATGAGCATGCGGCGCACCTGGTCGGTGACGGTGACGCCGCCCTCGTGGCGAATGAGGAGGTCGGCGGGGGCGCGGGCGATGAACTGCCCCAGTTCGGTTTCATCGCGAATCAGCGGTGTGGTCAGGATGGCGTTGTCGAGGACCATGGCGGCTCGGGGCGCGTCGAAGAACACCGGGGCCGCGAAGATCAGGTTGTAGTCGTCGACATCGTCGGGTTTCGGGTAGGGCACCTCGACGCGACGCAGTGCGATGCGACGACCCGTCGCCCATTCCAGCAGTCGATGGCCGGTGGCCAGCATGGCGTCGACCAGCAGGGAGATCGGGCGGTCGACGCGACTCAGATCGACGGCGAGGACGGTTTCCTCGGCCGAGTGTGTCATGTACACCTCGGGGGTCCCGGGGATGGCCCGGTTGAATTCGACGTAGCGTTCCAACGCGCTGCCCACATCATGGGCCGTGGCCAGAACCGCCGAACCCACCAGCCGAGAGGTCCCGCGCGGCACCGCCGTTCGCCCCAGGCCCATGAGCTCGTCATCGGTAATCGCCCATAGCTGCCGGACCAGCGCACTCGCCTGCCGCATGGTGACCCTGGAGCGGCCCTGCGCGAACAGCATCGGGGAGATCCCGGCCGCGCGCATCATGGGTTCGATATCCCAGCCCCGCCGCAGCGCCAGGGCGACGAACGACTGCACCCGCTGAATCGGGATGGTGTAGTCGGAATCGGGCATTCCTCATTGTTTGTGCCGGCGCGGCCGCTGTGCGCGTTTCGGTCAAGTAAGTCGAGTAGTTCCGTCACTGGCAAGGCCGAATCCGCTTCCTAGCGTCGTAGGCACGGCGCACCCGGCCCCGAAGGAGTTGCCCGCCATGGCTTCCACGCACGTCGAGAAAGACATCGAAGCCCCCATCGACAAGGTCTGGGAGGTGGCCGGTGACCTGCGGCGATGGAGCGAGTGGAACACCATGTTCACCGGGTGGAAGGGCGAACCACCGGCCGTTCCCGAACCGGGTGCGAAACTGATCGCCGTATTGACGGTCATGGGTATGGCCAACAGCGTGACGCTCACCATCGAGGAGTTCGAACCGCTGCGTCGAATCGCCCTGTCGGGCATCGGTATGGCGGGGGCCAAGGTCACGCTCACCATGTCCGTCGCCGATCTGGGCGGCACCACCCGCATGTCATCGGATGTCGATTTCGTCAGCCAGATGATGGTCGGCGCGATCGGCGCGGCCGTCGAGAAGGCCGCCCGCCAGGAGCTGGCCGCATCGCTGGACAAGCTCGCCGCGATCGTCGAGTGAGCGGAGCCACCACATGGACTATCAACTCGGACTGGGCATTTCCCAGGACCATCTCGATCTCGCGGATTCGGTGGCCCGGTTCGCCCGACGCCACCTGCCGCCGGAGAGCGCCCGTACCGCGGTGGCGCGCACCGAATCCGGCGCGGGCGAGGGCCTTCCGGATTGCTGGTCCGATCTGGCGGCGCAGGGGCTGCTCGGACTGCACGTCGGCGAGATCCACGGCGGTTCCGGTGCCGGACTGCTGGAATGCGCTGTGGTCCTGGAGGTCATGGGCCGCCACCTCGGTGCGGGCGTCTTCACTCCCACCGTGCTGGCGGCCGCCGTACTGGCCGCCGACGGCGGTAAGGCCGCCGCCGAATACCTGCCCGGATTGGTGGATGGCTCGGAGCCGGGCACGGTGGCACTGACCGAGGCCTTCACGGGCACCATCGATTCCGATGGCGCACTGACGATCTCGGGACGGGTCGCGGCGGTCGGCGGACAGGCGGCCCGGGTGCTCCTGGCCCGGGTCGACACCGACGCGGGACACCTGTGGGCCGCCGTCCCGACCGATCGGCTGCACGTGCGCATCGCGACGAGTATCGATGTCACCCGCTCCACCGCCCTGTGCACCGCCGACACCCTGGTCGTACCGCCCGCGCACGTCCTCGAACATATCGCCGATGACCGCGTGGCGGCTCTCGCGGCGGTCGTACTGGGCGCGGAGGCCGTCGGCGTCGCCTCCTGGTGTGTCGCGACGGCCACCGAATACGCCGGGGTCCGAGTGCAATTCGGCCGTCCCATCGGGCAGTTCCAGGGTGTGAAGCACCGCTGCGCCCAGGCCGTTATCGCGCTCGAACAGGCCCGCGCCGCGGTCTGGGATGCCGCCCGCGCCCTCGACGCCGACGACGACACCGCGAATTACGCCGCCGCCGTGGCCCGTTCGATCGCGCCCGACGCCGCGGTAGCGGCCGCTCGCGACGCCATGCAAGTACTAGGTGGTATCGGCTACACCTGGGAGCACGACGCCCACCTCTACTATCGCCGTGCCGTGACGCTGCGCGGACTACTCGGCCGCAGCCGCGACTGCGCCGCCGAGGTGGCCCGACTCGCTCTCGCGGGCCAGCGCCGCGCCGTCGGCTACGAACTCCCCGCCGACGCCGAAACCTACCGTCGGCAGGTGCGTTCCGCACTCACCGAGATCGCCGCCCTCGACGAGCGCGAACAACTGCGCCGCCTCGGCGACGACGGCTGGGTCATGCCCTTCCTCGCGCCACCGTCGGGCCGCCGGGCCGATCCGGTCGAACAGGTGGTCATCGCCGAGGAGATCGCCCGCGCGCGCATCACCGTGCCGCAGCTCGGCCTGGCCACCTGGCTACTGCCCTCCATTGCCGAACACGGCACCGAACAGCAGCGCATCGACCTGGTGGCCCCCACGCTGCGCGGCGAGATCATCTGGTGCCAGATGTTCAGCGAACCCGGCGCGGGCTCCGATCTCGCGGCCCTGCGCACCGAAGCCGTCAAGGTGGCGGGCGGCTGGCGCGTCAACGGCCAAAAAATCTGGACCTCACTGGGTTTCATCGCCGACTGGGGTGTTCTCCTGGCCCGCACCAACCCGAATGTGCCCAAACACCAGGGCATTACCTACTTCGTGGTGGATATGAGCAGCCCGGGCATCGACGCCAGGGCTCTGCGCGAGGCCAGCGGCGGCGCGATGTTCGCGGAGATCTTCCTCGACGATGTCTTCATTCCCGACTCCGGCGTGATCGGCGCGGTCGACAGCGGGTGGCAGGTAGCCCGCGGCACCCTCTCCCACGAACGCGTCGCCCTGGGAAAAGGTACGCCCCTCAACGCGAATGTCGACGATCTGCTCGGCTTCATCGCCACCCGCGATATCGACGATGTTCCCCTCGACCGGGTAGGCGAGATCGTCGCCGACAATCAGACGCTGCTACTCCTCAACGGCCGTACCGTCCTGAAACAGCTGCACGGCGCGGAGGTGGGCGCGATCGGCAATATCGCCAAGTACCTGAATATGCGTATCGGCCAACAGATCGCCGACCTCTGCCACGCCGAACTGGGTCCCGCGGGCGGCTACGAGGAAGCCACCCCGCAGTCGCACACCTGGATCGAGAAAACCATCTCGGCCCGCCCCAGCACCGTCTATGGCGGCACCACCGAAATCCAGCTCAATGTCATCGCCGAACGGATCCTCGGCCTGCCCCGCGATCCGTAGTCGATCGAACGAACCGTGCTGGCGCCCTGGACTTCACGGCCCACCGGCCTCGATACTCACGGGGATCGAAATATCTGTGCGAATGGGAGTGCTGCCATGACCGACTTCGACATGGTGATTCGGGGCGGTTCGGTATTCGACGGCACCGGCGGACCGCGGATGGTCGCCGATGTGGGCGTACGCGACGGCACGGTGGTCGCGGTCGAAGCCGGGCTGCCGGACGGGCGGCGCACCATCGACGCCACCGGGAAGTGGGTTATCCCCGGCATGATCGATGTGCATACGCACTACGACGCCGAGGTATTGACCAGTCCGGGGCTGGGTGAATCCGCGCGGCACGGCGTGACTTCCGTGGTATTCGGTAACTGCTCGCTGTCGACGGTCTTCGCCGAGGCCGAGGATTGCGCCGATATGTTCGCGCGGGTCGAAGCGCTGCCGTGGGCCGTGGTCAATGAGGCCGTCAAGGAGCACGGGACCTGGTCGGACCCCAAATCCTATGTCGAGGCCATCCGGTCGCGCCCGCTCGGCGTGAATGTCGCGGCGTTCATCGGTCATTCCGATATTCGCGTCGCGGTCATGGGGCTGGGGCGCGCGGTGGACGCGAAGGACTACCCGACCGCGCCCGAGCTCGAACGGATGGCGGCCATGCTGGAGACCGCCCTCGATGCCGGATTCGTGGGTCTGTCCACCATTCGCAGTTCCTTCTCCAAGCTGGAGGGCAAGCGGTACCCGACCCGGCAGCTGCCCTCCACCTACGCCTCATGGAAGGAGTACCGGCGACTGAATTCGGTACTGCGCCAACGGGGCCGGGTGCATCAGAGCACACCCAACCTCACCTCGCGGGTGGAGATGATGCGGTACTTCGGGCAGAGCGTCGGGCGTATGTTCGGCCGACGACCCTTGAAGACCTCGCTGCTCTCGGCGGCCGATATCAAGGCCGATCGCACCGTGGCGCGGGCGGCGGTGGGCGCGGCGTGGGTCGCCAACCGTCTGGGTGGCGCGAATCTGCGGTGGCAGCATCTGCCGGTGCCGTTCGAGCTCTATGCCGATGGCGTCGATCTGGTGATCTTCGAGGAACTCGGTTCGGGCTCGGCCGCATTGAATATTCGCGAGGTACTCGCCCGCAATGAACTGCTGCGCGACGAGGAGTACCGCCGCCAATTCCGCAAGGACCTCACCAAACGCTACGGCCCGCGGGTATGGCATCGCGATCTCGGCGATGCGGAGATCATGGCCTGTCCGGATCCGGGGGTCATCGGCAAGTCCTTCGCCGAGGTGGCCACCGCACGCGGTATCACCCCCGGTGACGCGCTCCTGGACCTGACCGTCGAACACGGCGACAAGCTGCGCTGGCGCACCACCATCGCCAATGACCGCGATGATGTCCTCGATTGGCTCCAGACCTCGCCGATGGTGCAGATCGGTTTCGCCGATTCCGGTGCGCACCTGCGCAATATGGCCTTCTACAATGCCAACCTGCGCATGCTGGAGCGCGTCCACCAGCGTGGTTTCATGCCGCTCGAACGGGCGGTGCACCGGGTCACCGCCGAACTCGCCGACTGGTACGGACTCGATGCCGGGCGCCTCACGGTCGGCTCCCGGGCCGATATCGCCGTCATCGATCCCGACGGATTCGACGGCGGCAGTGCGGCGTACGCGGAGGCGGAGCTGCCCGGCACCGGTGTATCGCGCATGGTCAACCGCAATGACGCCGCCGTCGCCGCCACTCTCGTCGGCGGTCACGTGGTGTACGAATACGGCGAATTCGCCGCGGGATTCGGCACCACCCTGCATGCGGGGACCTTCCTGACGGCCTGACCTTTTGTGCCGCGTTCTGTCGCACCCCTTTCGGACCCGCCAGAAAAGTCGGTATTGTCGCTATCGGCGGGTAAACTGTTGGGGAGTAGGCGGTTTCGATGGATGCACCCGAGTTCTTCATGCCCTACGAGCCAATGGGCAGCAACCCTGCCGAGGCCGAGGCCGAACAGGCCATGTGGACCTGGCTCGAACACTACGATCTGGTCCCGTCGGAGTTGACTCGACGGCGAATGGAACGGACCCGACCAGCGCGAATGTATGCGCTGTGGTGCCCGTGGGCCGATGCGGAGGAGCTGGCCCTGCTCAGCGAATACACCGCCTGGGCCTTCATTGTGGACGACCAGTTCGATATCGAAATCCCGGATCCGCAACGATGTTTGCACACCATCGCGGCCCTGAACGCGGTCTACGACGGCGGGCGGCCGTCGGGCGTGCTGGCGGTCGCCTTCGCGGATCTGTGGCGGCGGCTGTGCGAGGGCCGGTCGGCGGATTGGCGCGAAGCGGTGCGCGCCGAGATCCGCGGCTGGCTGTGGACCTACTACACCGAAACCATCGGGCGACTGACCGATCACCTACCCGATATGGATACCTATCGGGCCCACCGCCGAGATTCGGTGGCACTGTTCGTCTTTCTCGATATCAGCGAGCGCGCCGAGGGTGTGGACCTCTCCCCCGCCGCCCGGCAGCTGCCCGCCATGCGCCTGCTGCGCGAGGCCGCCGTCGAACATATGGGTCTGCTCAATGACATTCTGTCCGTCGACTCCGATGAGGCCTCGAGCTACCTCTACAACTCGGTACTGCTCGCCGAACACCACTACGGGCATTCGCGTTCCGAGGCCCGCGATCTGGTGAATTCCATGCTCACCGGGTTGATTCACCGCATGAACACCGCCATCGACCGGTTACCGGCGGAACTCGACGTCGCCCAGATCACCGGACGTGACCGGGCCGACACACTGGCCACCGCGCGCAGTTACACCGTGTACGTGCGCGCCAATCTCGACTATCACTATCAGGCGGCGCGGTACACCAGCGCGCCTCGCGAAGCGCTCGAACACGGGTTACCGCTCACTTGACCAGATATCGAACCGATTACCGACCATCACGGCCGTTGCCGAACTGAAATCCCGCCTCGTACCCGCGATTCGGGCTAGTGATGGGACGATTAGCATCTTCTACGCATGGCCTCCCAGCTGCCGCCGGTTGCGCCAGGGGAGGCCGTGTCCGAGCGAGTGGGACCAATCATGCGCGCCTCGAATCCGATCAAACATTTTGTGGGACAACACCTCCAGAACACGCGTCGACCGCTGCCGGCCCGGGCTCTGGTCACCGAGCTGGAGCGCCCACACACCGGCGATGCCGGGCACCGGGGACAGACCGGCTTCGATCCGGCCACCGGTGAGCGCACGGCGCGCAGACAGCTCGCCGACGCCCGGTACGCCATCGAACCGGTCTTGCGCGCGGCCATCGCGTCGCTGGCGGAACCCTTGGATCGGATGGCGGGCTACCACTTCGGTTGGTGCGATACCACCGGAGCGGATGCTCCGGGCGTACAGGGGAAGGCACTGAGACCGGCGCTGACCCTGGCCGCCGCGGCGGCCTGTGGCGGCGAGGTCGCGGACGCCGTGCACGCCGCCGCGGCCGTGGAGCTGCTACACAATTTCTCCCTCGTACACGACGATGTGATGGATTCCGACGACACCCGGCACGGCCGCCCGACCGTCTGGCGGGTCTGGGGTGAAACCAATGCCACCCTCCTCGGAGACGCGCTGCAGGCTCTGGCGCTCGGTGTGCTGTCGGACGGTGTACCCGAACCGGTCACGGCCGAGGCGGTGATTCGGCTGGCGCGCACCACGGTGGCCCTGTGTCAGGGTCAGTACGAGGACTGTGCGTTCGAAACCCGCCGATCGGTGAGTGTGGACGAATACTTGGCGATGGCTGCGGGTAAGACCGGTGCGCTACTCGGATGTTCCTGTGCCCTGGGGGCTCTGTGCGCCGGAGCCGACCATCGTGTGGTCTCGGGCATGCACACCTTCGGCCGCGAACTGGGCGTGGTCTTCCAGCTCGTCGACGACGCCATGGATATCTGGGGCGACCCCGCTATTACCGGTAAGCCCGCACACAGCGATCTGTTGCACCGCAAGCAGTCCTATCCGGTGGTCTGCGCGCTGGCCTCGGATACCTCCGCCGGACGGGAACTGGCGCGGATGTATCAAGCGCGCCACCCGATGACGGCGTCGCGCGCGGCACGGGCGGCGGAGTTGGTCGAGGCGGCGGGTGGACGGCAACGCACCATCGCGCGAGCGGCCACGGCCCTGCGTTCTGCGGTCGACGCGCTACCGCCCGACGCGGCATCAGGTGACCTGCTGGCGCTGGCTCAGCTGGTGGCGCACCGGAATCGATAGCGACACATCAGATCATCGACCGATCCGGCAGTACCGGAACCGACGCCGGATCGGACAGTACGGTGCGACGGGCGGATTCGATCGCGCCGAGCAGTATGGCGTCCTCCCCCAGTCGCGCCGCGACAATATTCAGTTCCATCGCCGGGGCCAATGACCGCCGACCGGCCAGTTGCCCTTCGATGGTCGGCGCGAGCCAGGGAAACCATTGCGCCAGTGTGCCGCCCAGCACGATCTCATCGACATCGAGCAGGGCGGTAATGGACAGTACGGCGACGCCGAGCGCCCGTGCGGCGAGATCGACAGCCGCACGGGCACGTTCATCGTCCTCGCCCAAGGCGGCAACGAGCCGATCCGACGCGGCGGCGAGCCCGGCACCGCGCAGCACCTCGCCGAGTCCGGCGGCGGTGAGCACCGCCTCGGGTCCGGCGTAGCAGACCAGGCAACCATGTGCGCCACATACGCAGAGTGGCCCGTCGACCGCGACCGGCATATGACCCGGCTCCCCGGCAATCCCCTGGCTGCCGACATGAATTCGCCCATCCAGGACCACCCCGCCACCGATCCCGGTCCCCGCCTCGATCAACACCAGCCCGCGCCGCCGCCGGGGTCGGGCGTGAAATTCCGCCAGCGCGGCGGCGTTGCCGTCATTGATCACATCGACGGGGCATGGGATGCCGGAGAGCCGATCAGCGACCAGCTCCCCGAGCCGCACCGGGTGCAGCCAGCCGAAATCCGGTGCTACAACGACAGTTTGGGCGGGATCGTCGCGCACCGGACCGGCCATGGCGATAACCACGCGCACCAGCACCGGATCGGCGATCGCTCCGATCGAGCAGTCCGCGGGTGGCAACGACGCGCCCGACGCGCGGTCCATGCGCAACCCAGCCCCCTCGGGACTGTTGCCGATATTCGGTTCGCGGCCGTGTCTGACCACCCTCGTCATTCCGGCGTGTTTGTGGCCGGAATCCACAGCCCGCGACCGTGACTCCCGGTCGACAGCATGCGGGGATGTCGGGGGCAGCGCCGACACCACGCTGTCGATCTCGGTAGCCGGGCCGTCTACGCGAGACTCGGCAGCGCCCACAGCGCCGTCGGAAGGTAGCGGCGACGCGGTAATCGCACCGGCCGCGCGGCGCACAGCCGCGGCGACCGCGTCGGCCATCCGCTCCGGCGTCCCAGGGGCGCAGCGATGCGAGGTCGCGTTCCGCCACACAATGACACCGGAGAGGTCGGCGACCACCACCCGCAGCTCCTCCGCACTGATCTGCACGGCGACCGCCAGCGCGCGTTCCGGTACCAATCGAAGGGGTCGTCCCGGCCGCCCGCGACCGCCACCGCGCAGTGCGTCGTCCTCGCGCACCAGTCCGCGCTCCTGGAGATCGCCGACCAGTGTGGTCACCGATCCGTGTGCCAGCCCGGTGGCCGTGGCGACCTCCGAGCGTGCGCACGGTCCGTGGTCGGCGATATGGCCCAAGACAAGGCCGAGGTTGCGTCGGCGCACGGCTGCGGAGTCGCTGGGGCTGCCCTGGGATGCGTGGTCCACATATCAGAGACTAGGCTGGCAACGATTTATTTCAACCATTGACGTATTTAGAGGTCGCCCATGCCCGCAGCACCGCTCAGCCGCCGGACCCTCCTGATCGGAGCGGGTGCGCTGGCCCTCGCCACCGCGTGCGCGCCCGCACGAACCGCCTCCCAGGCGGCCGATACGGTCACCACCACCTACGGTCCGGTTCGAGGTGTGCGACGCACCACCGGCACCGCCTTCCTCGATATCCCCTACGCCCAGCCGCCCGTCGGTGAACTGCGCTTCGCCGCACCCGCACCGCCCACACCATGGCGGGAAACGCGCGACTGCACCGCCTACGGCCCCACCGCACAGCGCAAACAGCTCGGCGAGGTGACGGCGATCCCCGAACCCAGCATTCCGGGCGACGGCATCCTGAATCTGAATGTCTTCACCCCCGACCCGACCGCGAAACTGCCGGTGCTGGTGTGGATTCACGGTGGCGGCTTCGTCGCGGGCAGTGCGGCCAGCCCCTGGTACGACGGCGCGTCCTTCAATCGCGACGGGGTGGTCGTGGTGTCGGTCGGCTACCGGCTCGGCGTCCAGGGCTTCCTGCACGTGGAAGGTGCGCCCGATAATCGCGCGGTACTGGATTGGATCGCCGCACTGCGGTGGGTACGCGACAATATCGACCGATTCGGCGGCGATCCGGACCGGGTCACCGTCGCGGGCCAGTCGGCGGGCGGCGGCGCGGTATGGGCACTCATGGCCGCTCCGTCGGCGAAAGGTTTGTTCCGCGCGGGCATTTCGGCTTCCGGCGCGGTATCGCAGCCCAATGAGCGCGCGGAAGGGATCGCCGTATCCCAGTTGTTCACCGAACGCACCGGAACGCCCGCGACCGTAGCCGCGCTGCGCGACCTCAGCGACGACCGAATCCTCGCCCTGCAAGACCAGCTGGGAGCTCCGGGCACCAGCACCGAATCCACCCCCGTGCTGGCGCTGGCCCCCTTCGCCGACGGCACCCTCATTCCGCAGTCCAGCACGGAGCTGCTGAAATCCGGTGCGGCCATGGATATTCCACTCATGCTCGGCTTCACCCGCGATGAATTCAATGCCATGACCCGCGATCAGCCCGCCACCGATGCCACCCTGACACCCGCCTTCGCCGCCATGGGCCTCGCCCCCGCCGATGTGGACGCCTTCCGCACCGCCTACCCCGGCGACACCCCGGCCCAGCTCATCGGCCAGGCCCAGTCGGATCTACTGCTGCGCGGCCCCTCCTACCGGGTCGCCGAAGCCCGCGCATCCCGTGGCATCCCCACCTGGTTCTACGAATTCTCCTGGGCATCGACGGCTCCCGAATTCACCGGCCTCTCCTCCCACTGCCTCGATATCCCCTTCGCCTTCGACCTGCTGCAGGCCCAGGGCGTCACCACCGTCGCGGGCGAGAACCCACCCCAATCCCTCGCCGACGCCCTCCACCGGACCTGGGTCGCCTTCATCACCGACCTGGACCCGGGCCCCACCTGGCCGCGCTACACCCTCGACCGGCGCGACACCATGATGTGGTCCGATTCCCCACACGTACAAGCGGATCCGTTCGCGGCCCAGCGCGCGATCTGGCTGCACTGACCTCGCACACTCGGCGCGGGTACTGAGCCCTCACGAGTGATCGGTCCACCCTCTCGTCATTCCGGCATGCTTTGGCTGGGATGACGGGCGTCGTCAGGCGACGTCATTCGGAGATACCGGTAATCGCCGATGCGGTGGCCGCGGCGGCACCCGGAATCGCTGACTGAGCCGCCGTCGCCCGGCGGGCCCAGTCAGCGAGTAATTGATTCGCGCTACGGGAGTGAGTTGACGTTGAACAGCGCCCACATGCGGTCGCGGATATCGGTGCCGCGGGAGTGGACGGGCCAGTCGTGCGATCGAAGGCATGAGTAGCATCGACGCGTGAACATCTACTGGCACGCTGTCACACCGCCGCCCGTCGCCTGACCGGGCGCACCTGACGGCTTTCCCCTTCTCGCCGACTCTCGGCGATATTGTCGTGCGCCCGTTGTGAATCCACTCCCCCATCGGAATCCGACGGAAGTTCACGACTGTGCCGAATCCTGTTCTTCGCGCGGCCTCGCGCCGTGCTGTGCTCGAACCGAAACAACGACAGCTGGGCGGCAAGGCCGCCATCCTCATCGCCTCGGTGCTATGGGGAACCACGGGAACCGTTGCTTCCCAAGCACCCTCGGGTGTCCACGCCGCCGCCACCGGCTCGGCGGGTCTGGCCCTCGGTGGTCTGCTGCTATTGGTCACCTCGCGTGGCATTCCCGCCCGCACCCGAAGCGAATGGTGGTTACTCGCCGCGGGTGCGGTGGCCGTGGCCGGGTATCCGATCACCTTCTATCCGGCGATCGCGCGGACCGGCGTCGCCGTGGCGACGGTGATCACTCTGGGCAGCGCGCCGGTATTCGCCGGTCTCGCGGCCTGGGCCATCGGGGTCGCACGGCCGAACACGCGGTGGACGGTCGCGACAATCGCCGCGGTGACGGGTTGCGCTGTCCTGGTACTGGGTTCGGAATCGACCGGGGTCGACCCGCTCGGTGTCGCGCTCGCCGCCTGCGGCGGACTGTCCTATGCGGTGTACTCGCTCATCGGCGGGCGGCTCATCACCCGCGGGCGGCCCTCCGGGGCGGTCATGGGGGCGATGTTCGGTGGTGCGGCCCTGCTGGTGCTGCCGGTCGTGCTCGCCGCGAGTCCATCCTGGTTGCTCACCCCGCGCGGCGCTACAGTGGCGTTGTACCTGGCGCTGTGCACCACCTTCACCGCCTACCGCCTGTTCGGTTACGGCTTGCGGCACACCGCCGTTCAGGTCGCCACCACCCTCACCCTGACCGAACCGGCGGTCGCCGCGCTGCTGGGCGTACTGATCCTCGACGAGCGGCTGTCGGCCGCGTCCTGGTGCGGGCTGGCGGTACTCGCCACGGGTCTGGCGGTACTGACTACGCCGACACTGTCGGGTGGCCGCGGTGCACCCGCCCGAAGCGTCCGGGTGATTCGCCCTTCCATGATCGAAAAGCGGTCGTAAAGGCGGAGACGCTGGAGTAGCCGAGGCGGTCGGCGACATTCTCGACGGTCAGTCCGGCGACGAGCAGCTCCTCGGCGAGCAGTCCGACCGTCTCGCTACTGAGTTCGCGAAAGGTGGTGCCCTCGTCCGCGAGCCGCCGCCGCAGGGTACGCACGCTGATATCGAGATCGGCCGCGATCCTGGTCTGGTCGGCCAAACCGCCACGGTGAATCAGGAGCTGCCGCACTCGTCCGCTGAGACCGGCGCGGTTCCTACGGCGCTGGATCAGATCGGCGCACTGCTGTTCGTAATAGCGGGTGGTCGCCGGATCCGCCTGGGGCAGTGGCAATTCCAGCGCGGCGGCGGGCAGGTGGATGACGGCGCGCGGGGCCCCGAATTCAATTGTCTCCGCACCGAGCAGGGTGGCGACCGTTTCATAGATGGGATGGGAATCGAACGGCAATTCCACATGTACGGCGGGCAGGCGGGCGGGCACCAAGTCCTGCTGGATGGTGCCGATGGCGGCGAGGTCGCGTTCGGCGGCGAACTGCCTCAGGTCGGGCGGCAGCACCCGATCCTCGCGGATAATCAGGACCTCCTGACCGCGCTGGCGCAGTGCCAGATCGGCCATGGTGAAGGAGAGATCGATATAGCGCAGACCGATTTCCAGCACACTGCGCAGATTCGGCGAACTCATCATGGCGAAGCCGAGCACCCCCATCCGGGGCGGATGGCAGAGCAGTCCCGCGAGCAGACCGAGTCCGGGTTCGTCACCGATCCGCGCGACGATATTGCGCATGACGGCGAGTTCCTGTCCGAGCGTAGCCTCCGCGCCCTGATTGCGTAGATCCGCCGCCTCGATCCCCGTACCGTCCAGCACGGACGACACAGTGAGCCCCCGCCCCGCCGCGAAATCGATCAGCAGGGCGGTACTGGAGATCGACCGCAGCCGCATCAGCTCATCCGACACCCTTGAATCGTCGCAAACTGCGAGCGTCCACCTGGGCGGAATGACGATCAGCCGGACCGGTTATTTCAGCGCGTACTCCGCGCCACGGTTCGACTCCACCGGCGAGGACTTCGCCCCGTTCGCCTCCTCGATACCCTCGGCAGCCGGATTGGGCTGTACCAGTTGCGGTTTGCGCTCGAAGGGCGCCTTGGTCAGCACGTAGGCCAGGTTGGCGTCGAGATCATCACGGACCAACAGGACATTTGGAACAACGATGGTTTTGACATCGGCGGTCAGGCCGTAGGTGGCGGCGGGAATGACGCCTTCCTCGTATACCGGGCTCACCGCACGCATCTCGTCGAGCAGATCGACGAGATCGAGGAAGCGGACCTCATCGCGGGAGGTGGTGAAGAGACGGCGCGGGACCATTATCGCGATCGAGCAGTCCCGTACCTCCGTCGAGGCGACGCCATCCGGACCGGTAGCTCAGGTAGATGAGCGGCAGCGTAGCTGCCAGGAAGACCACCAGGTAGTACTGGCTGCCCTGCGGCAATGGCCGAAATACCTGCCACGGCACCAGGATCGCGACCGCGAAGGCGCCTACCGCGACGAATCGTTCGCCCCACCCGGACAGTATCCGCGCGGGGCGTTGCTCGTCGTCCACCCCCAGCTCGGCCGGTGTAGCAAGATCGTGTCTGGCCGACATGGCGCGACGCTTACACCGCACCGGTCGGTCTGCCCCGCATTCCCGGTATTCGACCGAGACTTCGTATTCGGCCGAGGATCAACTACCGCGTCGCGCGACGACCGCACTCACATACTCGAAAGTGGTGAGGCACACCATGAGCCAGAGCGCGCCGAGTAGCCACCCGGCGAGAATATCGGTGGGCCAGTGCGCTCCGAGATAGATCCGCGACAGCCCGACGGCCGCCACCAGCACGGCCGCCGCGATCGGCAGCACCCGGCGCACGATACCGCGCAGATACGGCAGCGCCACGATCATTACAATGCCGATGACGACGAACGAACCGGCCGTATGCCCGGAGGGGTAGGCATAGGAGGTCTCGTCCGACAACCGCCCCGCCATCGGCGGCCGATCCCGCGCGACGAGATGTTTGCCGACCAGCACCAGCACCAGGGCCCCCAGCCCGGTCATGGCCACCAGCACCGCCGCATCCCACTGCCGCCGCCACGCCGACCACACACAGGCGATCGCGGTGAGCACCGTCATCGACGCGGTACCCCCGAGTACGGCGAGCGTCTTGGCCACCACGGTGAGTCCGCCATTGCGGTGGTCGATAATCCACCGGCTCGCATCGGCGTCCACCGCGGGCGGCGCGCTGGACCGCGCCACCAGGGCGGTGAGCGCACAGAACAGCACGGCCAGCAGCACCATGGTGGTCACACCGTTGACGATCGTGCGACGGCTGGTGTGTTCGCCGGATACTTCGGTCCGATCCTGAGCATGCAGCAGCGGTGTGATGGGCACCTATCGACAATGCCACCGAATAGCTGAGAGCGTGGTGAGAGACCAGCCTGATCAGTCTTCTCGGGGCGCGGGCGCGTCCGAGGGCGCGGGCATACCCGGGGGCGCAGGCGCGTCCGGGGGCGCAGCTCTGTCCGCGGGCGCAGCTCCGGCCGGAGGCGCAGCCATGTCCGGGAGCACAGCTCCGTCCGGAGGCACAGCCATCGGAGGCACAGCTCTGCGCGGACGTGCGGGCATATCCGGGGGCGGCAGCGTATTGGGGGTCGGTGGTGACTTACGGCGGGGGGTTCGGCTCTCGAATCGGTCGCGCCAGCTCTGGTAGCTGCGACCGGGAGGTTCCGCCGGTGATGTGCTCGGGGTGGGGCGGGCGAGGGCCAGAATGAAATGCGCGAGCAGGCCGAGGCCGACCGTGGCCAGTGCGCCGACCGGGATACCGAGCAGGAAGTGCGCGTCGAGGAGGACACCGGCGGCGGCGAGGAGAACCGCGGCCAGCAGGGTGACGAGTCCGAGGACGAAGGTCATGGCACCTCGCTTATGACATCGCCGCCATTGTCCGCAGTGCGGTGCGCAAACCACGGCGGCCGGAGCTGGTGGTAGCGAATATAGTGCGGCCGTTGAATTTTCGTTCGGATGCGGTCTCGGGCGCGTCGTCGGAGGTGGCGGTCAGGAAGCTGTCCGGGAGCGCCAATTTGTGGATGGTGCGAAGGGTGAGCAGGTACTGCCGGGGCAGCGGTCCGGTGGTGTACGGGAGATCGTATTTATCGCACAGGGCTCGTACGCGTATGGCGATCTCAGCGTAGCGGTTGCTGGGCAGATCGGGGAACAGATGGTGTTCGATCTGGTGACACAGATTGCCGCTCATGAAGGCCAGTAGGCGTCCCGCGTCGAAGTTCGCCGAGCCGAGCATCTGCCGCAGGTACCACTCCGCCCGGGTCTCCTCGCCCACCACCGCCGGCGTGAACTTCTCCGCGCCGTCGGGGAAGTGACCGCAGAAGATCACCAGGTAGGCCCAGATATTGCGGAGCGTATTGGCGGTGAGATTCGCCGCGAGGGTGCGGTACCAGCGGCGACCGCTCAGCGCGGGGACCAGCAGGTAGTCCTTACCGGCCTGGCGGGCGATTTTGCGGACCAGGGCCCTGGTCTGCGCGCCCTTCTCGGCGTCGGTCGCCACCCGCTCCTGGGCGGCGTACAGACCGTGCAGCGCGATCCCCCACTCGAAAGTTGTTGCCAGCAGCAGGTTTTGCAGGGGCTGATAGAAGAAGCGCGGTCGCCACTCCTGATCGCGGGTCACCCGCATCACCCCGAAACCGATATCGTCGTCCATACCGAGCACGTTCGTATACACGTGATGGCGGTAGTTGTGCGAGAAGCGCCACTGCGACGACACCCCAGCCATATCCCATTCCCAAGTGCCGGAATGGATTTCGGGATCGTTCATCCAATCCCACTGGCCATGGCCGACATTGTGGCCGATCTCCATGTTCTCGATACTCTTCGCGGTCGCCAAACCGAGGGTGCCGAGCACCCAGCCGAGCTTGCCGCGGCTGCACGCGATCGTCAGGCGGGAGGCGGCGTCGAGGACGCGCTGGAATGCGATGGTGCGACGGATGTACCGCGCGTCGCTCGCACCGCGGCGCTGTTCGATATCGCGGCGGATCTCGTCGAGTTCACGCCCGAGCGCTTCGATATCCGCCGGGCTCAGATGTGCGTAAGCAGCGACCTGGGTGATTGCCATACTTCTCATCCCCTGAAATCCCGGGGCCTGCCGTCCTTCGACCGACGCGAACGGGTCACCTTCCAGCGTAGGCGCGGAAGCGTCGTTCGTCTACGACGTAGAGTTACGCTGTAGACACCGGATTCGAGTCACCGCGCGGCAACGTCGCGTCGAGACCGTTGAGCAGAATCTCGAGACCGCGTTCCAACTCGGCCCCGCCGTCGTACTCCGCCAGCGCCGGTGCGAGCCCGCGCAGGAGCGGGAACTCCCCGATCGGTAGTCGATACAGCCCGAGCCGCAGCAGATCATCGGTCTCGTCCGGATTCTCCACCATCTCCTGCAATTCGTTGAACACATGCCCGTACAGGAATCCGAACAGCGCCCGATAGATGTGCAGCGCGTCCGGACCGGAGAATCCGGCGCGGGTCAGCAGCGTCAGCATGTCCTCGAGCGGTCGCAATACCGCCAGCGGACGCAGTCCCAGCGGCGTCCCCAGCGGCCGGGTCACCAGCAGTGGCACCACCCGTGGATGCGCCAGCGCCAGCCGCCGGAAATCATTTGCCACCAGGCGCAATTGGGCCATCCAGTCCGGGTCGGTGGCATCGACGGAGAGCTCGGCGAACACCACCTCGGCCACCCCGTCGAGGACCGCGGCCTTATTCGGTACATGCCGGTAGATCACCATCGGATCCCGGCGCACCGCCTCGGCCAGGCGTCGCATGGACAGCCCCTCGACCCCGTCTCGATCGACGATCTCCAGCGCGGCCGCCAAGACCGCCGCGCGCGTCACCGGCCCCTCACCCCGGCCCTCGCCTGCGGAACCGGCCTTGTCGGCCTCGGATCTGGTGCGCCTGTTCGGCGATTCACCCATAGCGGCAAACCTCTTCCATCGGAGAGGTCCACCCTACTCCTCGCTGTAGACCTACAACGTTGACAGCCCGCTGCGGCCGGGTGGGGTCAACGCACCCGGGCGGATTTACGATCGTCGGTCAGCCGCAGTTCCATGGTCACCGGGATCACGCCGACCTCCAGCGCCTGGCGCAGCCGAGGTACGGCCTCGCCGAGTATGCGGCGACGCAACTCGGTCAGGTCGGCCTCCGGTCGCGCGGTGACGATCAGGTGCAGCTCCGGTGCCCGGCCGGGGCCGGACAGCCACCCCGATGCGGAATCCACACTATCGAATGATTCGATATCGGCCACGACCGCGGCGGCGGCGGTGGCCGACGACAGCACCGTCGCGCCGACCGACTTCTCATCCGCCAGTTGCCATTTCTCCGTGCTCGGCATCCGGAACAGCTGAGCGGCGAGCCAGCGCAGGCACAGCAGACCCACAGTGATCGCGCCGACGACGATCGCGTAGAACACCCAGGTCGCGGGTGCGGCCGTACCCGGGGTGAGTGCGGCGGATCGGTCGACCCAGCCGAGCCAACCTCGTTGCGCGGCTATCGCATAGCCACCCGCGACGAGCAATAGCAATCCGATCAGCGCGATAAGGGTGCGGTTGAGTCGCGCCGGACGGTTGACGGCGGTCATCGGGAACCTCCCACCTTCGCGGACCGCAGCCGGGTACGCACCCGCGGCACGGTCCGGGGGCCGATGCGTTCGAGCGTGTCGGTTATCGCCGCGTGCACGGTGTCGGGCAGGTCACGCACGTCGACCCGGTCGGAGGCCGCCGCGACCCGAACCGCCTTGCCGCGCAGCCGGACTCGCGCCGCGTCGATGCCGTGCACGGTGGCCGCCGAGCGGCGCAGTGCCGCCCGCAGACTGCGCCGCTCGATTCCGGCGACATCGCCGTCCACGGGTCGCAACGGCAGCACCACCGCCCGCCCGGGGACCGCGGCCAGCACGAGTAGCGACAGGCCGACGAGCGCCACGATCAACCCCACGACGAAGACCACCGGATCACCCCATTCGGTGTCGTGCAGACGCGTCGCGATGCTGTCGTAGGACACGAATTCGGTTGTGCCCGAGAGCCGCTGTACGAGTGCGACCACCACCGCGACGCAGAGCGCCAATAGCGCCAGCGCGAGCAGCGCGGCGGTCGCCACCCGACGCGGCCGGCGGATCACAGCACCCTCCGACCGCTGGATTCGGCTGCGGCCGGAGCGGTTTCGACCACCATCGCGGAAACCACGATATCGACGCCGGTAACCATCAGACCCGCGAGTTCCCCGACACGTGCGACCACATGTGTCCGGCAGTCCGCCGCGACCCGGCCCACCGGCAGCGGGTACCGAATCGGCAGCCGCATCCGCAGGGCCGCGGCGTCGGAGGTCACATCGGCGTCCACGCTCACCCGGGACCCGACACCGTCCACCTCGACGGCGGCGCGTTCGGCGATCCGCGCGACGGCACGCTCGCTGATGGTGGTCGTACCGGGCAGTTCGAGCGCGACCGCCGCCGTCACCGTCGGCTCCGATCCTGTACCGACCGGACCACACCGGACAGATCGATCGCGCCGTCGAGCCAGCGGCCGACCAGCAGGCCGAGTCCGGCGAACACCAGCACGATGGCGAAAGCTCCGAATCCACCGAAGGCCGCGGCGAATCCGAGCGAGAGGCCGACGGCCAGACAGATCGTTGTGGCGTTCATCTTCGACTCCTCGAATGGGGGACGGATGGGTTACTGAACGCGATTGGTGGCGGCGGCTTCGTTCTCTTCGTCGTCGTCCTCGGCGATATAGACGTCATTGACATTGATATTCACCTCGACGACCTGCAGCCCGGTCATCTGCTCGATGGCGGTGATGACATTGCGGCGCACCGCGCGCGCCAGATCCGGGATGGCCACGCCGTATTCGACGACGAGCTCCAGATCGACCGCGGCCTGCTTCTCCCCCACCTCGACCGAAACACCCTGCCCCACGCTGGCGGACGCGCCCGGAATGCGATCGCGGATGGCGCCGAAGGCCCGCGCGGCGCCGCCACCGAGGGCGTGCACTCCGCGTACCTCACGGGCGGCGAGTCCGGCGACCTTCTGCACCACCAGGTCGGCGATGGCGGTGCTGCCCTGGTCGGTCACCAGCGCGCTCTCATTAGCCGAACCTTTGCGGATATTGGAATCCTGCTCGCTGACGGGGGTCTTACCGGTCGACTTCTCGGCAGTGGTTCCGGTCATGATTTCCTCCTGATGTCGTTGTCGTGCAGTGGATCAACACTTCCGTACCGATTCGACACAGCGCGCGGGCAAACCGCACGCACCGGCACCGTGATCTAGGTAACTGTTGTGTCGCCAAAGGCGGCGGCATCCAGTTCCGCGACCACCACGCGTACCCGCGCCCCGGCCCATTCGGTACCGGCCAGCAGCGGTGAGACCGCGGCGGTGAGCCGCTGCAGCAATGGCCGCAATGGCAATCTGCTTGCCACCACTCGGATTTCGATAACCTCCTTACCTATGTCGACCGCGTAGGACTTTCCGCCCCGCGGCAGCCAGGTGACGGAGTCGAGGCCGAACGGCGCGGCGGCCCGCAACCCGTCCACGGCCTCGATCTCGCCGACGATCTTCTCGAGCAATTCCCCCACCTCGATCACAGTGCTCCCGGTTCGATATCGAGAATGGTCACCGAGACCTCGTCCACGGTGACTCCGGTTTGTTCGCGGACACTCCGCAGCACGGCCTGCTGCACCTGCGCCCCGACGGTCGCGGCACGGCATCCGGATCCGAGCGTCAGATCCACCTGCACGGTGAGCCCGCCCGCGGCGGCCCGTGCGACACGCACACCATCCGCCGACGCGGATTCCTGTCCGCCGAACAACTGTTTGCCCGAGCGAGCCAAACCGACGACCAACCCGCGCAGGCCCGGCTCCAGCCGCACCACACCGGGTACGGCCGCGGCGGCTCGAGCGGCCACGCTGGCGACGACCGCGTCCGAGACAACGAATTCGCCCCCGGCGTCGGCGGGCTCGGTGTCGGCGGCCGTCATCGGTCCTTCTCCTGATAGACATCCACGACCGTCACGTCGAGGCGGCCGAGCAGCAGTCCGGTCCGCGCCGATATCGCGGTCGCCACTCGCTGCCGCACCAGCGGTACCAGTCCTTCGACACTGCCCGCGCGCATACGCACCGCGATGGACATGCTGATCTGGACGATGTTCTGACCGTCCGGTCCGGTACCGACAACGCGCATCCGGCAATGGCGGGCGCGCACGCCGGGGACGGTATCGGCGGCATAGCGCAGTACCACCGCGATCGCCTGCTCACTCACCTCGACCGTGCCCGGATGCTCGGTCGGCAGCATCAGGGTCTGGCCGCGCCGCACCTCGGCGCGGACGGCGGACATAATGCGCCCGAACAGATCCGGCGGTGGTGGATCGGGTTCGTCGACCAGTTCACGGGTGGCTTCGCGCAGGGCGAGCAGGCTTTCGCGGGCCGCCCGGCAATCCCCGCAGCGCGCCTCGTGCGCATCGGGGTTGCCCGCCTGTACCGCGTCCAGCCGTCGCCACACCTGATCCATGCCACGTCCGCAGGGCAGCAGGTAGTCCTCGTCCACATCAGTCACATTCATCATCGCCACGGCTTCATCACCTCTGCCAATTGGGCTCGTGCCCGCGCTATCCGCCCGCGTACCGCGGTGACGTTCGCGCCGACGATCTCGCCGATCTCTTCATAGGAGCGGCCGTGTACCTCGCGCAGCAGCCAGCAGGCGCGCTGCTCGGGGGTCAACTGCTGCAGGGCCGCGGTCAGTGCCTCCAGTTGACTGTTGACCTGTACCGCGTGATCCGGTCGGGTTTCCACGTGCGGGGATTCGGTGGTCTCGGGATCGATCTCCGCCATGGGTCGGCGGCGGCGCAGCACGTTCAGACAACGATTCGTGGTTGTTCGATACAGCCACCCGGCGAAGGCCGCATCATCGTGCAATTGGCCCATTCGCCGCCACGCGGTCAGGAATACGTCCTGCACCACGTCCTCGGCTTCCGCGCGATCGGCCAGCATCCGTGCCGCCAAGCGGAACATCGCCCCTTGATAGCGAAGAACTAGCTGTTCATAGGAGCGCACATCCCCATCACGTGCCCGACTGACCAGGGTGGCGTCGTCGAGTTCTGCCGTGAGTACCTCATCCGTCGTGTTCACCGGGACTCCTCACCGTTCTCTCCATCGACACGGGCGGACGGAATATGTCACGTCGGATTATCTGTGACCGTTGTCTCATAGTTTGCCCCGTGAACTTCCTGGCAAACGAGTGTCGTAGTCCATGTGTCCGGTATCGGGCACGAACACTCGATACGGAGGTTGCGATGTCTCTGAGTGACAAGATCGGAAATAAGGCCGAGGACCTGGGCGGCAAGGCCAAGGAGGCCGTCGGCGGGGCTACCGGTGACGAGGACCTGCGCGCCGAGGGCAAGGCCGATCAGGCCACGGCGGGTCTCGAGGATGCCGTCGAAGACGTCAAGGACGCCGTCGGTGATGTCGTGGACAAGGTAAAGGACAAGTTCCGCAACTAGGGCGATCGGGTTGGGAGGCATGTGTGCGCCTCCCAACCGGCCCGGTTACCCGCGCCGAGTTCGAGTGGCGACTCGAAACAGGCGGGCCAATGCGGTGACCTCTCGGACCGCGCGATCGACATCCGGCCGCCCGTAACAGAATCTGCCATTGCTGACGAGCGAGGTGAGGCGCGGTTCGGCGAAGCTCGCCGCGGCGAAGGCGTAGAGCCGGTCGACCTTCGGCAGTAGCAGCCCGTCGTCAATGGCCCGCGCCAACCGGCCTTCATTCTCGAGCACCTGCTGTATCGATAGGCCGTGCAAGGGATATCGCGGCGGGAAGACGTCGCGCAGGTCGAGAAATAGCGAGACCGAGTGACTGCGCGGGTCGGCGATGCGCGGCCCGAGCCGCGCGAACCGGCCCAGCGCGAGGCCGGGCCGTTCGATCAGCGCATGGGTGAACAGCACCCGCGCCAGCGTCACATTGATCATGAATCTTTCGACAGCGAGTTCGGCGTCGACGAGGCCCTCGCTGTCCAGGTAACCCGACACCACACTGTGGTTGTGCGCCCGATACCAGCTCAGTGGCGTTGGCGCGTCCAGGAATTCACCCCAGGACCGCGCCGATGGCGTCGAGGCCCGACCACCGTCGGCACGCACCAGCCGCGCCTCGATCTTATCGGTGAGCAGCCGATCATTGATCGCGCGCCACCAGCGACTGCCGCTGCGCGGATCCAGCACGCCACGATTGAGTTCCCAACGCAGAAAGGTCAACTCGGCACGCCCGTAAGCCGCGAGCCGCGCCGGATAACACTCCGCCGCCACCCGCAGCCGCCGATCGGGTTGCGCCTGAACAGCTTCCACACGTTCGATCGCGAGCTCTCTTGCCTGCACCGAGTTCAAGTTACCTGGAATCACCCGCAGGCTTGACCGCGAGCGCGGCGGTATCGGAGATCAGTCGCGCGAACTCTCGGCATCGTGACAGCGCCGACGCGCGACGGCTGGTCGGCATCCAGTGGCGGTGCGCGGTGAAGCCCCGCGGTCCGCGCGCCACGGGCGGCGATGCGGTCAGGCCGGTTGGCGATACACCGCGATGACGGGGATCCGACGGGTTGTCTTGGCCTGGTAGTCGGCGAAGTGCGGCAAGATCTCGACCATGCGGGCGTAGAGCTCGTCGCTCTCCGGGGCGGTGAGGAATTCCGCTTTGGCCGTGTAGGTTTCGGTGCCGACCTCGACGGTGAGCTCCGGGTTCGCCCGGAGGTTGTGATACCAGGCCGGATGCTTGTCGTCGCCGCCATTGGACGCGATGATCCCGATACGGTCGCCGTCGGGGACGAATACCAGGGGGTTTGTGATCTTGCGCCCGGACTTGGCCCCGGTCGTGGTGATCAGCACCATATTCGTCCGCCCCTCGAAGGGACCGCCCACCCTGCCACCATTGGCGCGGAATTCCTCGATCACGCTGTCGTTGAATGCGCTCATCTCGCCCCTTCTGTCGCAGTGTTTTCCGAGTTAACCGGGTCCGCCGACCGGAAATTCCGAGTAGCGACAAACCGGGCCGGTTCGGCCGAGTTCACGAACGGGAGGCCGGTGATCTTCCACAATCTGAGAATGCCCAAACCTTGTCTGCTCCTGCAGCTGCGACCCGAGCGATCGGCCGCGGACGACGAATACCACGCCATCCTGCGCGCCGCCGAGCTCGACGCGGACCGGATGGTGCGAATTCAGATGGATCAAGAGTTTCCCGATATCGAACTCGACGGCTATTCGGCGGTCATTGTGGGTGGCGGGCCGAGCAATGTCAGCAAGCCGGAGGATCAGAAGTACGACTACCAGCGGAAATTCGAGCCCAAGCTGAAGAAGCTGGTCGCCGAGATCGCACGGCGCGACTTCCCGTACCTGGGCGCCTGCTATGGGTTGAGCATGCTGGCCGATGCCCTCGGCGCGACGGTCAGTGAGGAGCGCTACGGCGAGACCGCCGGTGCGCGGACCATCGAATTGACCGATGCGGCACGGGAGGATCCGCTGCTGCGCGGCCTCCCCCAATCGTTTCGGGCCTTCGTCGGCCATAAGGAAGCCTGTCAACAGGTCCCGCCGGGCGCGGTACTGCTGGGCAGCTCATCCGGCTGTCCGGTGCAGATGATCCGGGTCGGCGACCACGTGTACGCCACCCAGTTCCACCCCGAACTGGATGGCGACGGCTTGGCATTGCGCATCGAAATCTACCGACACGCGGGTTATTTCGACCCGGCCGAAGCCGATTACCTGATCGAGCTCGGCCATCGGGAGTCGGTGCCCGTTCCGGGCGAGATCCTGCGCCGGTTCATCGCCCGCTACTGCACCGATGAGGTGACCGGGGCGGCGCCCGGTGGCGAGCGACAGTCGGGGACTCAACCCTGATACGCCTCGAGAATCCCGCGGACCGATGAGGTGACGGGCAGGTCACCATCGAGGGGAACCCACCGGTAGCGGGCGTAATTGGTGAGCCGAATCGGCTCGACGCCGGCAACCTCGACCGCGAAATGTTCGCGGCGAACCGGCTTTCCAGCGCTGGACAGGTAGTCGAAGCTACCGAGGTGGCGGCGAATATCGACAACCGTCAGCCCGGTTTCCTCGGCCACCGCCCGCGCCACGGCGCTGGCCAGCGACTCACCGGTACGAACTATGGTGCCGGGCAGGCTCAGCGGACGGCGGCGGCCCGCGACATGTTCGGCTCGCTCCAGGAGCAGCACCGCGCCCTCGCGTTCGACGACGACGCCCACTCTCGGCGCCACGCCGTCCGTACTTGCGCGTTCCAGCAATTCAGCCAGTACCGACTCACCGATCGACTGCTTCGGCAGCACCTCGAAACCCCACACTGCGCACCACATCTCATACCGCCGGACATCCAAGACCAGCTTGTTTCCTCAACGTTACCGGGCGGGCGGCCATCAGTGGCATAGGTATGGGCAGGATCCGAAGCATCTTCGCCGAACCGACATTCCACCTGGAAACTTTTCGCACCCACGCCGCAGTCGGTGCGCGCATCTTTTCTGCGCACCGACCACGGCGATCATGTTTCCCCGGCGGATCGGTGACGAGCCGACTCACCGCGGCGGACGCCCCAGCGGCACGTGGCGCGGATCTCACTATCGACCGATATGACCCGCGTCCGTGCCGTCCCCTCCCTGGCATCCGGAGTGACCGTTCGGCGTCGAACGGCCCTGGAAGCATTGCGAGTGGGTATACCGGGGGTCAAGCCGTGGACCTGTCCCAATTTGTCCCAGTTGCACGTTTCCCCTGCTGCCGCCACCAGGTTGGCGGAAACGGTTGCATGCCAAACGGTATGTTTATCGCGTACACGGCGCTGGCACGCGCATTCGGTTCGGGAGGTACGGCGGGTGGTCGAGGCGCACGAGGCCATAACTGGCTATCTGCGGGGGCGACGCGAGGCATCGGGTCTGAGCCGGGCCGAGCTGGCCCGCAAGGCGGGCGTCTCCGAAGGGCTGATCCAGAAACTCGAGCAGGGCACCCGCCCGCCGACCTCCACCACCCTCGGCGCGCTCTTCGACGCCCTGGAAGTGCCCGCGGTCTACCGCGAATACGCGGCCACCGTGCTGCAACCGGAGTTGACCCCCACCATCGACTGCGATGACGCACCGAACCAGGCCGAACTGGATTTCCTGAACAGCCTGCCGCATCCGGCCTGCTATCAGACCCTGCCCGGACTGGATGTCATCGCCGCCAATGCCGCCTACCGCCGCGCGTTCCCCGGCCTGGAACCCGGCACCAATGTCATCGCCTGGATGCTGCTGAACCCGGTCGCCCGCGTGGTGATCGATGATTGGGAACGGGAGGCGCATCTACAGGTACATGCCTTCCGGCATATGGCCCCGGGTGTCACCGCGCCCCACCGCATCGAGGAGATCACCCGGCTCTGCGCCCGGTCACCCGACTGGCAACGCCTGTGGTCGACCGATATCCCACCCGCCGATATCCCTCGCAGACCGGTACGCATCCGCCCGGCCGAGGGCGGCGACTGGACAACCATGTACGTGCAACTCCTGCGCTGCGAACTGCCCCGGCGCGATTGGTGGGTGTACTCCATGGTGCCGATCGGCGACAGCGCCGACTGACCGTCCCCCGGCTACTTCCGGTGTGGCGTCGCCGATTCCACCCGGACGGCCCCCTCGTTCGCTTAGCGTGGGCACGTTGCCGCCGAGAGGGGTCTTATGCGAACCGGGATGTTGAGCGCCGCGGATCTGATCCAGCGGGTCGAGACCGGAATGCTCGATACGGTATTGGTCGCCATGACCGATATGCAGGGGCGGTTGCAGGGAAAACGCTGTTCGGCACGGTACTTCGTGGAAGAGGTACTCGAGCACGCCACCGAGGCCTGCAACTACCTGCTCGCCGTGGATGTCGATATGACCACGGTCGACGGCTACACCATGTCGTCCTGGGATACCGGATACGGCGATTTCGTGCTGCGCCCCGACCTCACCACCCTGCGGCTGGTGCCGTGGTTGCCGGGTACCGCGATGGTGCTCTGCGATGTGGAACAGGTAGAGCCGAGCGGACAACCGGTCGCGCCCTCACCACGACAGGTATTGCGCACCCAGCTGGATCGGTTGGCGGAGCACGGATTCCGCGCCTACGTCGGCACCGAACTCGAATTCCTGGTCTTCGACGACAGCTACGAGGCGGCGCTGCGCGGCGGCTACCGCGACCTCACACCCGCCAACCAGTACAACGTCGACTACTCCATGCTCGGCACGGCCCGCATCGAGCCGCTGCTGCGCCGCATTCGCAATGAGATGTCCGGCGCGGGAATGTATGTCGAGTCGGCCAAGGGCGAATGCAATCCGGGACAGCACGAAATCGCCTTCCGCTACGACGAAGCCCTCGTGACCTGCGATAACCACAGCATCTACAAGACCGGCGCCAAGGAGATCGCCGCCCAGGAGGGGCGCAGCATTACCTTTATGGCGAAATACAATGAGCGTGAGGGCAATTCGTGCCATATCCACCTCAGCCTGCGCAATGCGGCGGATGAGCCGGTCTTCGTCGGCGACGGCGCCGGTGGCGAGTCGGCGCTCATGCGGCACTTCCTGGCCGGGCAGTTGGACTGCCTGCGCGAGTTCACCTACCTGCTCGCACCGAATATCAACTCCTACAAACGGTTCCAGGCGGGCAGCTTCGCGCCTACCGCGGTGGCCTGGGGTCGGGACAATCGGACCTGCGCCATGCGCGTGGTCGGGCACGGACCGGCGCTGCGGTTCGAGAACCGGGTCCCGGGTGGCGACGTGAACCCCTACCTGGCAGTGGCCGCGACCATTGCCGCCGGATTGCACGGTATCGAGCACCGCCTACCACTGGAGCCGGAGTTCCACGGCAATGCCTACCGCTCCCAGCGGCCGCGGGTGCCCCGCACTCTGCGCGACGCCGCACAACTGTTCGGCGACAGCAAGATCGCCCGCGCGGCCTTCGGCGAGGAAGTGGTGGCGCACTACCGGAACGCGGCGCAGGTCGAACTCGACGCCTACGACGCCGCCGTCACCGATTGGGAGCGGGTCCGTGGCTTCGAACGACTCTGAGCCATTCGTTGGCACCGAGGTCGCCATGTCCCCCGTCCGCCTTCGCCATACCGGCATGTTCCGCCTTCACCATACCGACGCGCTCCGCCATCACCACCCGGACCCGCTCGG
>NZ_BDCE01000026.1 GCF_001613345.1 Nocardia uniformis NBRC 13702
GGCCAAAAGCACGCCGGGATGACGGAGTTTCGACCCGCCGACATCGCGGGAGTACGAACCGCTGGCATGACGGGGGTACGAACCACCGGTACGACGGGCGTACGAACCACCGGTATGACGGGTGTTCGAACAACCTTCCGATGGCGGGAGGGCCAGCATTGCCTCCGGTAATCGGCCTGTCCACCTACTCCGAGCGCACCCGCTACGGTCCGTGGGACCAGGAGAGCGCGGTACTGCCGCGTGGCTATGTCGACCTGGTCGAACGCGCCGGGGGCATACCGGTGCTGCTACCACCGGTGGGAATCGCGCGGCGAGAACTGGTGGATCGGTTGGACGGGGTGGTGCTCACCGGTGGCGCCGATCTCGATCCCGCCCGCTACAACGCGGTGCCCCATCCGGCCACCCGCGGTATTCGAGTGGACCGGGACGAATTCGAGTTCACGCTGTTCGGGCTGGCCCGCGCCAGCGCCATGCCGGTACTCGCGATCTGTCGCGGCCTGCAATTGGTGAATGTCGCACTGGGCGGCACACTGCTGCAACATCTTCCGGATGTGCTCGGACACACCGATCACGCCCGCACCCCCGGAGTCTTCGGGACCACCCGGGTCGTGACCACCCCGCGCAGCCGGGTGGCCGCCATCGTCGGGCCCGAGGTGCGGGCGCAGTGCCACCACCACCAGGGGATCGATGTGCTCGCACCCGATCTGCTCGCGACCGCCCACGCCCCGGACGGCACCATCGAAGCGGTGGAGTCACGTGGCGGTCCATTCCTGGTGGGTGTCCAATGGCATCCGGAGGCCGATGCCACCGAGCATCGGCTCATGCGGGCACTGGTGTCGGAAGCAGCGGTATACGGAAGGGAGCGCGTTCGGTGACAACCTCACAGGTGATCAACCCCGCGACCGAAAAGGTGGTCGCCACCTTCGAATCGGCGGATGTGGCCGCGACCGACGCCGCCATCGAGCGCGCCCACCGCGCCGCACCGGGCTGGCGCGATATGGCACCGGGCGACCGGGCACGCCTGCTGCGCCGGTTCGCCGAAGCCGTCGATGCCGACCTGGAGAATCTGGCCCGGTTGGAGGTGGCCAATGCGGGCCACACCATCGGCAATGCCCGCTGGGAGGCGGGCAATGTGCGCGATGTCCTGCATTACAGCGCGGGTCTGCCGGAACGTCTGCTGGGCAGTCAGATTCCGGTCGCCGGTGGTATCGACATCACCTTCCACGAACCCCTGGGTGTGGTGGGCATTATCGTGCCGTGGAACTTTCCCATGCCCATCGCGGCCTGGGGTTTCGGCCCCGCGCTCGCGGCCGGGAATACCGTGGTGCTCAAACCCGCCGAACTCACGCCGCTGACCGCGCTGCGGCTCGGTGAGCTCGCACTGGCCGCGGGCCTGCCGGAGCACGTTTTTCAGGTCGTCTCGGGCAGAGGCTCGGTGGTCGGCCAGCGTTTCGTCACCCATCCCGCCGTGCGCAAGGTGGTGTTCACCGGTTCCACCGAGGTGGGCAAGCAGATCATGGCGGGCTGCGCCGAGCAGGTGAAGCGCGTGACGCTCGAATTGGGCGGCAAGAGCGCGAATATCGTCTTCGCCGACGCCGATCTGGACAAGGCCGCCGCCACCGCCCCGTACGCGGTCTTCGACAATGCCGGGCAGGACTGCTGCGCACGGTCCCGGATTCTGGTGCAGCGCAGTGTCTTCGATCGATTCCTGGAACTGCTGGAACCGGCGGTGCGGGGGGTGCGGGTCGGCGATCCCGCCGACGAGGCCACCGAGATGGGTCCGCTCATCTCGGCGGCGCACCGCGAGCGGGTCGCCGGATTCCTGGAGCCGTCGACCAAGGTGGCGTTCACCGGGACCCGGCCCGAGGGTCCCGGATTCTGGTTCCCGCCAACGGTGGTCCTACCCGCCGGGCCGACCGACCGGGTGCTGACCGAGGAGGTATTCGGTCCGGTGGTGGCGGTCCTCCCGTTCACGGACGAGGCCGATGCCATCCGGATCGCCAATGACTCCGAGTACGGCCTGTCCGGCTCCATCTGGACCTCGGATGTGGGCCGGGCACTGCGGGTCACCCGGGCCGTCGAGGCCGGGAATCTGTCGGTGAATTCGCACTCCTCCGTGCGGTATTGGACCCCGTTCGGCGGTTTCAAGCAGTCCGGACTCGGACGCGAACTCGGACCCGATGCCGCCCGCGCCTTCACCGAAACCAAGAACGTCTTCATCGCTACCGACCAATAGAGGAGATGCGTTGCAGCGCTTACAGGATCGAGTCGCGGTCGTCACCGGCGGCGGCAGTGGTATCGGCCTCGCCACCGTCCGCCGTTTCGCGGCCGAAGGGGCGAAAGTCGTTGTCGCGGATATCGATGCCACCTCGGGGGAGGCGGCGGCGACGGAAGTCGGTGGCCTGTACGTGAAGGTCGATGTCACCGACGAGGACCAGGTTCGGGCCATGTTCCAGACGGCCGTCGATACCTACGGCGGGCTGGATATCGCCTTCAATAACGCGGGAATCTCACCGCCCGACGATGATTCGATCCTCACCACGGGATTGGACGCCTGGCGTCGGGTGCAGGAGGTCAACCTGACCTCGGTCTATCTGTGCAGCAAGTACGCCATCGAGCATATGCTCGTGCGCGGCAAGGGCTCGGTGATCAATACCGCGTCCTTCGTCGCCGTCATGGGCGCGGCCACCTCCCAGATCTCCTACACCGCCTCCAAGGGCGGCGTACTCTCCATGAGCCGGGAACTGGGAGTGCAGTTCGCCCGCCAGGGCATTCGCGTCAATGCCCTGTGCCCCGGCCCGGTGAACACCCCACTGCTGCGAGAACTCTTCGCCAAGGACCCCGAACGCGCCGCCCGCCGACTCGTCCATATCCCGACCGGGCGATTCGCCGAACCGGAGGAAATCGCCGCCGCCGTAGCGTTTCTCGCCAGCGACGACGCCTCCTTCATCACCGCCTCGCAGTTCCTGGTCGACGGCGGCATCTCGGGGGCCTACGTGACGCCGTTGTAAACAGCGGATCCACTC